>NZ_CP079818.1:1200000-1800000 GCF_019334725.1 Neisseria perflava
TGATGGTTTCGGTAATGCCGAAGATGTTGAGGCTGCCTTCTTCGGGGTTGTCGCTGCCGTCAACTGGGTATTCGAGGTATTCGCTTGAGCGTACGCGTGCGATGCGGCTGGGGATGTTGAATAGGTCGGCGGCGATTTTGGAGGCGACAATGTTGGTTTCGTCGCTGCGGGTCAGGGCAAGCAGGAGGTCGGAATCTGCCGCGCCTGCCTGTTCGAGGGTAAAGGGCGATGCGCCGTTGCCGACGATGGTTTGGACATCGAGGCGGCTGCTGATGCGGTTGAGCGCTTTTTCGTCGATGTCGATGATGGTAACGTCGTTGCTGGGAACGGAGGCGAGGTTTTGGGCGACGGTCGAGCCGACTTGGCCGCTGCCGAGAATGAGTATTTTCACGGTAATCGAGTGTGTTCGGTAAAAATGAAATTGTAACAAAAGGCCGTCTGAAATTGGAGTTTCAGACGGCCTGATTTTTCAATCGACTAAAGGATTACCAATAGCCCAAGGCTTTCCACCATAAGATGCCGACAGTGCTGAAAATCAGGATTTCGACCACGCTCATGATGAAGCCGGCTTTCCACCATTCGGTCATGTTGACGTAGTTCGAGCCGTAAATGACAGGTGCGGAACCGGTGGCATAGTGGGTCAACGACATCATGATGCCGGTAGCGGCTGCCATAATCAGGGCAAACAGCATCGGTGGTGCGCCCAAGGCCAAGCCTGCGCCGTAGAATGCGCCGAACATGGCGGTAACGTGTGCCGTACCGCTGGCGAAAACGTAGTGGGAGTAGAGGTAGGCCAGCATCAACAGGGCGCAACCGGCTTCCCAACCCAAGCCCATGTGGGCGATGCCGTTTTGCATGGAGTCGGACAACCAACTGATGAGGCCCAGTTTGTTGAGGAAGTTTGCCATCATCACCAAGGCAGCAAACCAAACAATGGTATCCCACGCGCTTTTTTCTTTCAGCGCGTCGTCCCAAGTCAGTACGCCGGTCAACAGGCACAAGCTCAAGCCGAGGAAGGTGGTGGCGGTAGCGTCAACTTTCACGCCGAACAGCATCTCGGGAATACCCGCCCACAACAGCAGCAGAACCAGGAAAATGCCCAGCATGATTTTTTCTTCACGCTTCATCGGCCCCATAGCAGCCAAATGCTCTTTTGCCAATGCAGTAGCGTTAGGGGTTTGTTTGATTTCAGGCGGATACAGGAAATACAGCACCAGTGGCATCAGCAGCATGGCAAGCAGGCCGGGTACGACCATCGCCAGGAACCAAGTACCCCAAGAGAGTTGGATTTGCGAATTGGTGGCTTTGGCAACCAATTCGACTACCAGCGGATTAAGTGCGGTAGCAGTGATAAAAATCAGACAGGTAATTACGTTGGAGTGGAAGTTGACCAGTGAAAGGTATTTACCGATTTTGCCTTCCGTGCCTTTTTCAGGATCGCAGTCGAAGCAAGCTTAAGGCAATGGATTTCATAATCGGATGCACAATCGCACCGCCGCGCGCGGTATTACTTGGCGTTACCGGACCGATGACCAAGTCGGCTAATGCTAGGCTGTAACCTACGCCCAGCGTGCGTTTTCCGAAGAGGGAAATCAAGAGGTAGCCGATACGCATACCCAAGCCGGTTTTCAACAGGCCGCGCGAGATGATGATGGCGATACCGATCATCCAGATGAGTGAGTTGTTGAGGCTGCTCAAAGCGTCTTTGGTTGCGTCTGCGGTTTTTTCGTTGGTTACGCCGGTCAGTGCAACCAAGGTAATGCCCAAAATCGCCATGGCACCGATAGGCATGGCTTTGCCGATAATGCCGGCAATGATGCCGATGAACAATGCCAAAAGATGCCATGCGTCAGGCGATACGCCTTGAGGAACGGGGATAACGAACCAGATAAGCAGCGTCAGCACAAGTGAGACCGCAGCAGGAATTGGCTTGAAGCCCATGTTGAATCTCCTAATTTGAGGTATTGGGGAAATTGGGTTTCAGACAACGTGTGCCTGATTTTGGTGGGGAGAGGTCGTCTGAAACGTATTTGGGTGTGGTTGTTTTTATGTTTTTCTTTTGGGTGTTTGTGTCATGCGTATTTTTGTGTTGCCATCTTTTTCAGACGACGTTTCTTGAGCTTTTACGTTTTGCCCTCTCCCTAGCCCTCTCCCGCGGGGAGAGGGGACAGATTGCAGAAAATCCGATAATAGTCGATTTTCAGCACCATTATTCCCTCTCCCCGTGGGAGAGGGTTAGGGAGAGGGTAAAACCTCAAGATACACCGTATCGTTTTTTCTGCTGGCGAAGCATCTGGTAAGTAGTTTGGGAAGGTTCGGTTGTGAAACCCAACAAATACTACAGGTATTTTTCAGACGACCTCCTATATAGAAAAGGTCGTCTGAAACGCCGTATCGGATTAATCCTGCTCCGCCGGCAGACCGTACTCTTCGGGGAAGGTGCGCAGCGAGCTTTGCAGCACGGTAACCGCGCCGTCGATCAGGCCGCAGCGGCCGCTTCGGGGCAGCAGTTGGCACAGGCTTTGCAGGGCGCGGAGGTCGTCTGAAGTGCCGATGCCGGTATCCACGCGGTTGAGCAGGCGTGAAAGTTGGAACGTACCGCCTTTGCACGGCGGGCATTGTCCGCATGAGTTGGACGCAAAAAATTCCACATACTCAGCCACTTTGCGCACGACGCTGGTTCCTTCGGAAATCACAATCATCGCGCCCGTGCCGAGGCTGGATTTGCGTTCGCGCACGGACACGAAGTCCAAAGGCACATCCAAATCTTTTACGGTCAGGAGCGTGTTTGACGGGCCGCCGGTGAAGACGGCTTTAAACGTGCGCCCTTCGAGCATACCGCCGCCGTGGTCGAAAATCAGCGATTGCAGCGTCGTGCCCATCGGCAGTTCGTACAGACCCGGATTCAATACGTCGCCGGAGAGCGAGTAGAGTTTCGTGCCTGCGGCATCGCCCAAACCCAGCGATTTGTACCATTCCGCGCCTTTGGCAAGGATTTGCGGGATGTTGGCGAAGGTTTCGGTGTTGTTGATTAAGGTCGGTTCGCCTGCTACGCCGCTTTCGGCAGGGAACGGAGGCTTGCGGCGCGGGAACGGGAAACCGCCTTCCAACCATGAAATCACGGCGGTTTCTTCGCCGCCGATGTAGCGGCCTGAAGTTTCGACTAATTTCAGGTCTAAAGGTTTGCCCAGATAGTTTTCGATGCGGATGAACAAATCGCTTTTTTTCCATTGCTCGATGGCGGGTACGATGGCGGCGACGGATTCGGTCTGGTGCGGGTTGACATACATAATCGCTTTGTTGGCGCGGCAGGCGACGGCGGCAATCAGAACGCCTTCGATGACTTGGTGCGGCGTTTTCGCCAGCAACACGCGGTCTTTGAACGTACCCGGTTCGTCTTCGTTGGCGTTACAGACGACGTATTTGTCGCCGTGTTTGCTTTGGGCTGCGACGGCCGCCTCCCATTTGCGCCAGGTCGGGAAACCTGCACCGCCCATGCCGCAGAGGTTGGCGTCTTGCAGCTTGGAAACGATGCTTTGAGGATCGGCAAGCGCCGCCAGCAGGCCTTCGCCGCCGCCGACTTTGCGCCACGCGGCTAAATCTGCGCCGATTTGGCGGGAAGGATGCAGGCTGCAGCTTTACCGGCACGGCGGCCGAAGCTGATAATGTCCAAAAGCGCATTGCCCATCAGGCGGTTGCGGCCGTGAATACCGCCGGTTACTTCGCCGGCGCAATAGAGGCCTTCAACGCAGGTTGCGCCGTCGCCGTTGATTTCGATACCGCCGTTTTGATAGTGCAGGGTCGGATGAATCATTACAGGCTCGACTGCGGGATCGATGCCGCATTTGTGGGCGACGTGGCCGAGCGTAACCAAACGGTTCAATACGTCGGGATCGTTTTCAATCAGACGCGGGGTATCGAGAAACACGCCGACCTGTCCGTCGCGCACCACGCCGCGGCCTTCGCGGCACTCGCGCAAAATGGCGGCGGCAACAACGTCGCGCGGCTGCAATTCGTCAACGAAACGTTCGCCCAAGCCGTTGACCAGTTTGGTGCCTGCGGAACGCACGGCTTCGGAAATCAACGCGCCCGCCAAGTGCGGCGGATGGGCGATGCCGGTCGGATGGTATTGGAAGGAATCGATGTCGCGCAGTTTCGCGCCGATGCGGTATGCCATCACCAGACCGTCGGCGGTTGCGCCGTAGTGGTTGGAAGTGGCGAAACCCTGCAAATGCAGCCGTCCGCTGCCGCCGGTTGCCAAGACCACGGCTTTGGCGTGAACCAATACCAAAGAACGTTTTTCCAAATCGTACAAAATCGCGCCGACGCAACGGCCGTGTTCGTCCGACAATAATTCGATGGCGGGGTGGCGGTTGAGCTGGGTGATGTTTTCGTCGAGTTCGACCGCCTCGCGCAGTACGCGCATCATTTCGAGGCCGGTAAAGTCGCGGTAGCTCAGGATGCGCGGGACGGTCGTACCACCTGCGCGTTTGCGGCTCAACATGCCGTTGCTGTCTGCGCCTTTGGCCAAGTCAAAAGTCATGCCCAAGCCGATTAGCCAGCGGATGGCGGATGGCGCATCGGTAACCATCTGCGCCACCAATTCTTTTTTGCCTGCGTTGTGGCCGCCTTTGGTGGTGTCGTCAAAGTGTTGTTGCAGGCTGTCTTCCGCGCCGACCGCAGCCTGAATGCCGCCTTCGGCCATGACGGTATTGCTGTCGCCGATACGCAGCTTGTTCGCCATAATCACGCGTGCGCCGGCTTCAGTCGCAGACAATGCCGCCGCCGCGCCTGCACCGCCGCCGCCAATTACCAATACGTCAGTGTTTAAATGTTCAGCGCCTGACAAATTATAGTCGTCAATCAGAGGCTGACTGATTAAGAGTTTGGCCAAATCAGGATGGCAGTAATCGCCTTGGTTTGGGCCGATAGGCAGTTTCACACGCGCATTTGCCTGATAGTCAGGGTGAAATTGGCTCAGTAATTCGTTCTTTTCAGGTAAATCGCCACGAAGCTCCAATGAGGACGCACGTAGGTTGGCAAGGGCGGTTTCGTAGTCTATGCCTTGGATTTTGTTAACCATTACACTGACTCCTCTTCAAATTCGACTTTCATTTTGCCGCTGTCGATTTCGCGCAGGCGGCGCATCAAATCCACAGGGCGCAATGTGCGCGCCGCTTTCATACGGCGGGCGAACAAGCCCAAGTGGTTCGGACGGATGTGTTCGGGGCAGGAGAGGGTGCAGAGGTTGCACATTACGCATTGGTCGAAGGTCAGCGCAGCCGCGCCGAAATCGCCTGATACCACTTGCGCTACGCCGTTTTCCACTTCCAAGCCTTTGGGGCAGGCGCGGTTGCAGCCGCCGCAATGACGGCAGTGTTGCGCTTCGGGGAAGGCTTTGGCGGTATCGTCCAACCAGTTCCATCCATCACCAATCTCGCTGACATCGTAATATTGGATGTGCTCGGGAATAAAGTAGTCCAAGAAGCTGACCTGCATCCCTTCTTCGACTTTGGTCTCGCATGCCAACGCAGTCGTTACCTCGCGCTCGCCTTCTTTACGAATCATGCAGCGGCAGGAACCGCATACGCCTTGACCCATACAGCCGACATTGGCAGTAATCGCATTGCCTGAACGGGCATAGGCTTGGATGATTGACGAGTCGGCGGAAGCTTTGACTTCATGGCCGTCTATGGTCAGGGTTAACAAATTTTCACTCATGGTTTGTTCCTGTGAAATTGGAAGTTGGAATAGTGGATAATTTGATTAATTGTATTTTTATTACATTTATTGCGTGTGAGGAAATATCCAAGTGATTTACTCAGAAATTCTTTTAAAATCAATATTTATCTGTATGAGTCGAAGTGTATTAGAATTTAGTGGTTTTGATGATAGGGATAACCTAAGGTTTTATAGATAAAGGATTGTAAGCAAAATATGCCTATTATTTAGGCAAATTTATTACACTTTTTTGATTTTAAAAGTAAAATAAAATTACTTTTTAGTATAAATATTTAAAATATCCGTCTATTTGCTAGTAGAAATCATTATTAAATATTAGGTAATTTTGCATAGATTATTGTATATATTGAATAATATTGAAACATGTAAGCAAGTGAAAAGACTGTTATAAAATTTCAGAAAATCAAACAAGTTTGATATCAGTTAAGAAGATTGAGGGAGAAAATGACATGGATTTTACAATTGTGTATTGTATTGGAAAATAAGAAAGGCTGTCTGAAATTTGGATGTTTCCTTTTTAAATACAAGCTACTAAATTTCTTTCTCAGATACTTAAGGCAAATATTTTCAGACGGCCTTGAAATAAGATTATCATTTAAAAATAATGTAATTTTATTTCTATTTAAGTGAATGGTTAGTGGATATAGATTATCAATAACCAAGTGATTTAATGCGATATTAAATTTCATTTAAATCAATAAGGTATGAAAATGATATTGTCTGGATTATTCATTTGAAAGCACTATTACACTATTGAAGGCCGTCTGAAAAAATCGGTCTCTTAAGAAATAAACAAACCCTCCCTACCATGACTCCGAAAAGGAACACAATCATGACCGTCATCAAGCAAGAAGACTTTATCCAAAGTATTTTCGATGCTTTCCAATTCATCAGCTACTACCATCCTAAAGACTACATTCAGGCTTTGTACAAGGCTTATCAAAAAGAAGAAAACCCTGCCGCCAAAGATGCGATGGCGCAGATTTTGGTCAATAGCCGTATGTGTGCTGAAGGCCATCGTCCGATTTGTCAGGATACCGGTATTGCGACCGTATTCTTGAAAGTGGGCATGGATGTACAGTGGGATGCCGAGATGAGCGTACAGGAAATGGTTAACGAAGGCGTACGCCGTGCATACACCTATCCTGACAACAAACTGCGCGCCTCCGTATTGGCCGACCCGGCTGGCAAACGTCAAAATACCAAAGACAACACCCCTGCTGTTGTACATATGGAAATCGTAAAAGGCGACAAAGTCGAAGTCACTTGCGCAGCCAAAGGCGGCGGTTCTGAAAACAAAACCAAAGTTGCCATGCTCAACCCTTCAGACAATATCGTTGATTGGGTATTGAAAACCGTCCCTCAAATGGGTGCCGGCTGGTGTCCTCCGGGCATCTTGGGTATCGGCATCGGCGGTACGCCTGAAAAAGCAGTGTTGATGGCCAAAGAAAGCCTGATGAGCCATATCGATATTCAAGAGCTCAAAGAAAAAGCCGATTCCGGTGCAGAATTGTCTACTACCGAAGCCCTGCGCTTGGAACTCTACAAAAAAGTAAATGCCTTGGGTATTGGCGCACAAGGTTTGGGCGGTTTGAGCACCGTGTTGGATGTCAAAATCCTTGACTACCCAACCCACGCAGCTTCCAAACCGATTGCCATGATTCCAAACTGCGCAGCTACCCGCCACATCGAATTTGAATTGGACGGCTCAGGCCCGGCCAAATTGGAAGCCCCATCTTTGGAAGATTGGCCGGATCTGACTTACAGCCCTGACAACGGCAAACGTGTCGATGTCAACAACCTGACTAAAGAAGAAGTGGCCACATGGAAAACCGGCGACGTATTGTTGCTAAACGGTAAAATTCTGACCGGCCGCGATGCCGCGCACAAACGTTTGGTTGACATGCTCAACAAAGGCGAAGAATTGCCGGTAGATTTCACCAACAAACTGATTTACTACGTTGGCCCGGTTGATCCAGTCCGTGACGAAGTTGTTGGCCCGGCCGGTCCGACTACTTCCACCCGTATGGATAAATTCACCCGCCAAATGCTGGAACAAACCGGCCTCCTGGGTATGATTGGTAAATCCGAGCGCGGCGCAGCGACTTGCCAAGCCATTGCCGATAACAAAGCTGTTTACCTGATGGCTGTCGGCGGCGCGGCATATTTGGTTGCCAAAGCCATTAAAGCATCTAAAGTCTTGGCGTTCCCAGAATTGGGTATGGAAGCGATTTACGAATTTGAAGTCAAAGACATGCCTGTAACCGTTGCGGTGGATAGTAACGGCGAATCGGTTCACGCCATTGCACCAAAACAATGGCAGGCCAAAATCGGTATTATTCCGGTTGAAGCTTGATTTTGACTGAATAATCAAAGGCCGTCTGAACGATTTCAGACGGCCTTTTTTTGCTTACAAATAATTCAAATGTTTTCAAACGAGTAAATTTCCCTTTCTAAAAAGCACTTGTCAAAATCAGCGTTTGAAACTAAAATTTACAGCTTATCGAGTCGGAGTGTGGCGCAGTCTGGTAGCGCACTTGCATGGGGTGCAAGGGGTCGAAGGTTCGAATCCTTTCACTCCGACCAAAGAATTGGAAAGAGCCGTTTTAAAAACGGCTCTTTTTTCGTTTGGATGATTTATCTGAATAATGTGTCCGAATGGATTTTAAAACTTAATACCAATGCCGTCTGAAACAAAACCTGCTTTCTCAAAGCAGGTTTTGTTGTTTTCAAAGCAGAACTATTCAGCACTATCTTTCAGCGTGTCTTTATAAGTATCAAAGATAAGACGCGCCGACAAAGGATGCGCCACCGACGACATTGCCCAGGAATACGGGAATCATGTTGAAGAAAAACTGCCCCCAAGTGATGTTTGCGCCTGCCAAAATTCCGGCGGGGATAACGAATATATTAGCGACAAGGTGTTGGAAGCCGTTTAATACGAAAATCATGACGGGGAACCAAATGGCCAGCATTCGTCCGGTTGTGTTTTTAGCGGCAAAGTGCAACCACGCGCCCATGCAGACCATCCAGTTACATGCGACCGCCGATACAAAAGCGCGGCCGAAATCCATATGGACTTTTGCTTCCGCCACGGCAATGGTTTTTTCTGCCATGCTGCCTTCAATCATACCGACATAGTATCCGAGGAAAAACGCCATCGCCAGCGTGCCCACCAAATTGCCCATGCAAACGATAACCCAGTTACGCAGCAGCATTTTGGAGGAAATCCGTCCGGCCAATCTGCCTAAAGACATGATCATCATGTTGCTGGTTACCAGCTCGCCGCCGCCAAGCAGGATGCAAATCAAGGCGATTGGGAACACGGCTGCGCCGAGTAAAGTGGCAAAACCGCTCCATTCATGAGGTATGCCGCTGACTACTTTTAAATAGGCAAGATATCCGAAGCCGATGTATCCGCCGGCCAAAACGCTCAAGATTGCCAGTGTGGGGATGCTGGATTGTGCTTTGGCGCAGCTTTTGTTGAGAACAACCTGTAAAATTTCCTGTGGGTATAAATCGCGCGAAGCCATGATGTTCCTTAAAGTGGGTTGAGGAGGGAACGCCGTTTCAAAAGTGGCGCAAACTGTCGCGGTAGGGCAGTGTTATAAGGAGCCGGTGTACGGTCTTTGTCTTATCAATCAGCCTGAATTAAACCTAAAAAACAGATACTTCGCCTTGCTTTAGCTCAAGAGAAATATTATTACATTTTGCTTTTGTATTAAAAAAGGCCGTCTGAACGTTGAGGTTTCAGACGGCCTTGTTTTGAATTTTTAAACTTACAAATGTGCCAGCTTTGCATTACCATCACGAGGAATAGGGCGTGGATTGCCTTGTGCATCGATGGCGACGTAAGTGAACACGGCTTCGGTAACCAGTTGGCGGTCTTCCGTTACCATATCGTTCATCAAAGTTTTAACCCACACTTCGATTTTCAGTTGCAAAGAAGTATTGCCTACGCGGACGCAATGACCGTAGCAGCATACAACGTTGCCGACCTTTACCGGTCTGATGAAATTCATTTCTTGAACGGCCACGGTTACAATTCGTCCCTGTGCGATTTCTGCCGCCAAAATACCGCCGCCCAGATCCATTTGTGACATAATCCAGCCGCCGAAGATATCCTGATTAGGATTGGTATCGCGCGGCATGGCTACCGTACGCAATAAAAGTTGGCCTTCTGGTGCAGCATGGGTTTGTTTGTTGTCAGCCATAAAAAATCCTGTCAAAAAGTGGTATTTTACGCCATTTGTGGCGTTAAACCTATGTAGGCCGTCTGAAAAATCAGCAGGCAAAGTGTTACAATCAACCTATTCATCAGACAAAGGAGAAAGTTCATGCATCCGATTCAAGAACCACGAAATAGCGGCCTTTTGCGCGTATCCGACATTCACGAAATCTACTGGGAAGAATCAGGCAATCCTGATGGTCACCCCGTGATTTTCCTGCATGGCGGCCCCGGAGCAGGGGCATCACCTGCCTGTCGCGGCTTTTTCAATCCAGAGTATTTCCGTATCGTTATTATCGACCAACGCGGTTGCGGACGTTCCAAACCCTATGCCTGTATCGAAGACAACACCACATGGGACTTGGTTGCCGATATTGAAAAAGTACGCGAAATGCTCGGCATTCAAAAATGGTTGGTCTTCGGCGGCTCATGGGGCAGTACCTTGTCGCTGACTTATGCCGAAACCCATCCCGAGCGCGTCAGCGGTTTAGTTTTGCGCGGTATTTTCCTGTGCAGGCCGTCTGAAATGGCATGGTTGAACGAAGCAGGCGGCGTCAGCCAAATTTATCCGGCCCAATGGCAAAAATTCATTGCCCCCGTAGCCGAAAACAAACGCCAAGCCCTAATTAAAGCCTACCATGAAATGCTGTTCAGCGAAGATGAAGCCACACGCCTCAAAGCGGCCAAATCATGGGCAGACTGGGAAAGCTACCTTATTCAGTTTGAACCTAAAGACGTGGATGAAGACCCGCAAGCCTCCCTTGCCATTGCAAGAATGGAAAACCATTACTTCGTGAACGAAGGCTGGTTGCAGGGCGATAAAGCCATCTTGGCAAACATCGACAAAATCCGCCATATCCCAACCATCATCGTCCAAGGCCGCTACGACCTATGCACCCCGATGCAAAGCGCATGGGAGCTCTCGCAAGCCTTCCCTGAAGCAGAATTGAGAATCGTCCAAGCAGGCCACTCTTCTTTTGATCCTTCGCTTTCCGAAGCTTTAGT
Organism: Neisseria perflava; assembly: GCF_019334725.1. NCBI lineage: Bacteria > Pseudomonadati > Pseudomonadota > Betaproteobacteria > Neisseriales > Neisseriaceae > Neisseria > Neisseria perflava. The sequence continues at coordinate 1,210,976 of NZ_CP079818.1, forward strand.
GAAAGCAGTAGAGGATATTAGAAGTAAGTTATAAAGATTAATAAATGACAATGCCGTCTGAAAAAGTTTCAGACGGCATTTTTTCTATTTACATATTAAATTTAATATCATATTATCATTGCATGATATCAGTCTGAATTTTTTAGAATTTCAATATGAAACCCCTAATTTACTACGCCCATTCCGCGCAAGACGAACTCGGTAATCTCTTACCTTACGAACATTGGCAAACCTTGCAAAGCCATTCGGTAAATGTAGGCGAAATGGCGGCGAAGTTTGCTCGGGTATTTGGTGTGCAGGAAATTGCCTACCAGACGGGACGGCTTCATGACTTAGGGAAACATTCGAAAGCCTTTAACCGCTGGTTGTATGGTGGCTCTTCAGGCGATCATGCTACCGCCGGAGCGAAAATTGCAAAAATGCTTGCTTTAGAGTGGAGGTCAAAGTATAACCTGTTGTTATCTCACTTAGGCTAGATAACTTTAATTAATGAATTAAAAGGCAAAAATAATGGAAAATAAACAAACCAATTCAACCATCAAATCTCGTGCGGCGGTGGCATTCGCCCCAAATCAACCCTTACAAATTGTGGAAATCGACGTAGAAATGCCGCGTAAAGGTGAGGTGTTAATTCGTAACACTCACACGGGCGTGTGCCATACTGATGCATTTACGTTATCAGGAAGCGATCCTGAAGGAGTATTTCCTGTGGTGCTTGGGCATGAAGGTGCGGGTGTAGTTGTTGCTGTGGGCGAAGGTGTGTCAAGCGTAAAACCGGGTGATCACGTCATTCCTCTTTATACCGCTGAATGTGGCGAATGTGAGTTTTGTCGTTCAGGTAAAACCAACTTATGCGTCTCAGTGCGTGATACACAAGGTAAAGGTTTAATGCCGGACGGCACGACGCGTTTTTCTTATCAAGGTCAGCCGATCTATCACTATATGGGCTGTTCGACTTTCAGTGAATACTCTGTTGTTGCCGAAGTTTCACTGGCGAAAATCAACCCGGAAGCCAATCATGAACAAGTATGTTTGCTTGGCTGTGGCGTTACCACAGGTATTGGTGCGGTGCATAACACAGCAAAAGTACAAGAAGGCGACTCTGTTGCCGTGTTTGGCTTGGGGGCGATTGGTTTGGCGGTGGTGCAAGGTGCGCGTCAAGCCAAAGCGGGTCGCATTATTGCTATTGATACCAATCCTTCAAAATTCGAGCTGGCGAAACAGTTTGGTGCAACTGACTGTTTGAACCCGAACGATTACGATAAACCGATCAAAGATGTGTTGTTAGACATCAATAAATGGGGCATTGACCATACCTTTGAATGTATCGGCAACGTAAACGTAATGCGCCAGGCATTAGAAAGTGCACACCGTGGTTGGGGACAATCCATTATCATCGGCGTAGCAGGTGCAGGACAAGAAATTTCAACTCGTCCGTTCCAGTTGGTAACAGGTCGTGTTTGGAAAGGCACGGCATTTGGCGGCGTGAAAGGCCGCTCTGAACTTCCGAAAATGGTCGAAGATTCAATGAAAGGCGATATTCAGTTAGAACCGTTTGTGACCCACACAATGACACTCGATCAAATCAATGAAGCCTTTGAGTTAATGCATGAAGGTAAATCGATCCGCGCTGTTATTCATTACTAAGGTACGCGATGAAACTGATTGAACAACATCAAATTTTTGGTGGTTCGCAACAAGTTTGGGCACATCATGCCCAAACGCTTCAATGCGAAATGAAATTTGCCGTCTATTTGCCGGATAATCAGGAGAATCGACCGCTTGGTGTGATTTATTGGCTTTCCGGCTTGACTTGCACTGAACAAAATTTCATTACCAAATCAGGTTTTCAGCGTTATGCGGCAGAACATCAAGTGATTGTGGTTGCACCTGATACCAGCCCTCGCGGAGAGCAAGTGCCGAACGATGCTGCTTACGATTTAGGGCAGGGTGCGGGCTTTTATCTGAATGCGACCGAGCAGCCTTGGGCGACGAATTATCAAATGTATGATTATATTTTGAACGAGTTGCCTGGTCTGATTGAGGAAAAATTTCTTACCAATGGTAAACGTTCCATTATGGGGCATTCAATGGGCGGACACGGCGCATTGGTATTGGCACTGCGAAACCGGAAACGTTATCAAAGTGTTTCTGCCTTTTCGCCTATTTTGTCGCCAAGCCTTGTGCCTTGGGGAAAAAAAGCCTTTTCTGCCTATTTAGGAAAAGATCGCGAAAAATGGCAGCAATATGATGCGAACTCGCTCATTCAACAAGGCTATAAAGTACAAGGTATGCGCATTGATCAGGGCTTGGAAGATGAGTTTTTGCCAACACAATTGCGTACCGAAGATTTTATCGAAACTTGTCGTGCGGCAAATCAACCGGCCGATGTGCGCTTCCACAAAGGCTACGATCATAGCTATTACTTCATCGCCAGTTTTATTGGTGAGCATATTGCCTATCATGCGGCATTTTTGAAGTAAGTCGAAGAAGTGATTGGTGAATCGATCAAACGTTGGTATGAACATTAATTTTCATATTAACGAAAGTAAAAGGCATCAATCTGATGCCTTTTATTTTTATAAATAATAATAAAAGTACTATTAAAATAAGCTACTTCCTAGAATCAGCATGAGGAGGCCTTTGCAAAACCTCCTTGCTCACTCTACTTAAATATCTCCCCATTCCAATCCAAATCGCTGTAAATATTTCCTCAATCGGTCGCTGTCATTGACTTTTGCCCTTTCTGTTCGGGAGACGTTGAACAATGCACGGCCGGCAGCGGCCATGTTGGGATGTTTGCGGCATTCGTCGATAACGTGTTGCAGTTGTAGTTTGTCGAACAAATCCAATGTATCCCAATCGACTTTATCGGGGTAGTCTTGTGTTTTTTCAGATGGCCTTTTATGTAGGAGGCCGTCTGAAAAGGGTTCTTCCGACCATAACCATTTGAGGCGTTCGATTTCGGCTTGGACTTGTTCTACCTGTATCCTGCCTTGCGGCGCGAGTGTGGCCAGGCGCATGATGCTGGCGGCAAGGTCGCGGAAGTTGCCGCGCCATGGTGCTTGGTCTGAGTGGGCGAAGTCAAGGTAGGCGGCTAGGGCTTCTTTGTTGAAGCGGGTGGTTCGGCCGAGTTCTTGCGAGGCTAGGGCGAGCTGGTGTTCGACGTTGGGCTCGATGTCTTCGCGACGGTTGGCGAGTGCAGGTAGTGGGTAATTCCAGATATTAATGCGGGCGAACAGGTCTTCGCGGAAGCGTCCGGCGCGGATTTCGCGGCGTAGGTCGCGGTTGGTGCCGGCGATGAGTTGGAAGTCGCTTTTGACTTCGCTGTCGCTGCCGACGGGATAAAAGTGTTTTTCTTCAATGGCTTTGAGCAACATGGCTTGCTCGTCTAAGCCCAATTCTCCGATTTCATCTAAAAACAATACGCCGCCGTCGGCAGTTTTCAGATAACCTTCACGTTTTTCTGCGGCGCCGGTAAAGGCGCCTTTTTTGTGGCCGAACAGGGCAGATGCTGCGCCGTCGCCGCGAAGGGTGGCGCAGTTTACATCGACAAATGTGCCTTTAATCAGGTGGCGCGCTTTTTTCAATTCAAAAATCCTGCGTGCCAGCATAGATTTGCCCGCGCCTGTCGGGCCGGAGAGCAGAATGGGGGAAGGAGAGTTGAGCGCGACTTGTTCGATTTCGGCAATCATGCGGTTGAAGGCGGCGTTTTGGGTGGAAATGCCGCTTTTCAGGTAGCGCACTGCGTCATCGCGTACGGCGGCAAGGCGTTCGGCCAGTACGTCGTAACGAGCCAAGTCCAAATCGATGATTTCATAACTGCCGACATTGCCGTCCTCCATGCTGCGTCTTTGATTTTTGGGAGGTGCGGTTTGTAACAGAACACCGGGGATTTGACGCGATTCCACCAATAAAAACAGGCAGATTTGGGCAACGTGTGTACCTGTGGTGATGTGGGTGAGATAGGTTTCTTCTTCTGTATCAAATGGATAGCCTGCTGCCCAATCGTGCAGTTTGGTATAAACCTCGGAGAAATCCCACGGGTTTGCCAGCTCCATAGGTACGAGATTGACGACTGTGTGCGGCGACACCTGCTGAATATCGGCTTTTACATGATCTGCCAGCTCGCGATATTTCTCCGCATAAAACAGCTCCATGCGGTCGAGATGAAAATCTTGACGCTGATTCATGGCGACGTTTGGCCGCCATTTTAACCAACGGCCCTGACCGAAACCGCTGTCCAATACCGTACCGAGAAAGCTGACGGCGACTTGTTTTTTGGGATTGGTATTCATGTTTCAGACGGCCTTTAAATTATTTTTTCCAATACAAACACGCCGTAACCATCGCCCAACGGCAGCTCGAAATCCGTATGCAGGATTTGGCGTTTTACTTGTACAGTTTCGTCAGTTTTCGGATTAAAACCTTCTTTTAAGGCCGTCTGAAAATACACACCGAAGCCGCGTTTCTGCCATGCGGGCAATTCGTTGAAATTGATATTGTGTTCAAACAGCAAATCATGTTTCTGCGCGCGCGTGAGACCGCTGACCGCTTCTGTGGCTCGGGATACGCTTTCTCCTTTCTTGCGCAGCATCCAATAGCAGTGGGCGTTGAGCGCGTTGCGGTATGAGTCTTCGTGCCGCCAACGGAAATAATCGACCACCAGTTTTTCGTTCGGCAAAACGCAAACTCTGGCATCAAAAGCGGCGGTCTGCCCGTGCGCCACAGAAAAGGCGGCGCTGGCCTCACCAGCCAATACCGAAATGATTTTGCGCGTTTTGCGTTTGAACGTATCGTCGTCTCGACGCAGCAATAGTGAAATTTCATCGCTTTCCGAATAGCCGTACACCACATTGAAGCCACATTTCATCAAATGACGGACGGTGTGCGCCATCAGGTCGCGGAAACGAATGTCGAACGGGGCTTCAAACTGCCAAATTTCCTTGGTTAGTCGTGTAAAACCACGCCCGTCTAAGCGTACAACAATAAAATTTTCCTGTGGTACGCAAAAGTCATAAGCGGTTTCGTATTGTCGCAAGCGTTTGTCCAAATCATCGAATCTCATCATATATCCTTGTATATTTTATTTTCTATATAACTATCTATAAATATATTTTTTAGTATTCTACGCTTCTTGTCGATAAAAGCCACTTTAAAATATATTTTCTTTATATTCAATAAATTAAAAATTATTTTTATAAAAATTTTATTCTTGGCACGCTGTTGGCTATGTTGTGAATGTAACGATACAGCAGATGCTTCGGGAAATACAGTTACCGGAGAAAAATTTTCCGTAAATTTAGTTGCTGTGTGGTTACAGGGCGAATGCCAACAAGACTACATTTGGATTAACAGGTTCGAATCCTGTCTCGTCTAATAGACGTTGAACGTCTTGTTTATTTAGTCGCCCACCCTTTTTCAATATGGCAGGCAAATGCCTGGGGAAACTACAACATGGATATCCTTATGTCGCAGGTTCGAGTCCTGTCTCTGTTATCCACAATAGCAGAGTAGCTCAGTTGGTAGAGCCAAGGCATGTTTCCCTTAAAAACTTGTTGCGTGCCATATTATTTTTACGGCAGCAGGCGGATGCCTGGGGAGAGTACATTAACCTTTCACGTTAAAACCGTTTCTCTTCATGTTTATCCGCTACGCTGCAACCCATTCGAGGCCGTCTGAAATATTCAGGCGGGCTGATATAAAAACTGTTTTTGGTGCAAACGGCAAATGCCGGAGGAATTACAGCCTGTAAAGCTCGAGGTCGCGGGTTCGAGTCCCGTCTCTGCCGCCAACTATGGCAGAGTAGCTCAGTGGATAGAGCGCGTAAAAATTTCTCCACTCTTTGTTGCCCAATGTGCCACCCCTTATGGGCGAATGCTATTAGGATTACATTCCTTTCTTGCTACAAACCCGAATGATCCTAATTAAACTGGTCGCCCTACGGCAGTAGGCGGATGCCCGGAAGAGAATACATTAGCTTTCAGTTAAAAACGCTTCTCTTCATCTTTAGCCGCCACGCTGCCACCCATTCAAGGCCGTCTGAAAAACAAAGCTAAAACAAGTTCAGACGGCCTCAAACCAACAATATGAAAGAAAATGAAAATGGCTAATACTAATTTGTTTCAATCTATTAAAAACCGTTTGATTAAAACCGATACCTATAATGAAGCCGGCGGCATCGCCTACACGCTGACACCCAAACAACAGCTGGCACAGCTTGCCGCTACCGGTTGTCTGAACAATACCTTCTATGCTGATGCCCAAAGCCAGCTTGACCAAGTGTTGAAATTGGCAGAAAGCCTAGATGTCGAGTTTATCGCCAAAACTGCCGTATATGCCCGTCAAAAAGGTTTTATGAAAGATATGCCAGCGCTGTTGCTTGCCGTGTTGGCGCAAAAAGACGTGAACATGCTTGCCCGCGTATTCGACCAAGTGGCGGACAACGGTAAAATGTTGCGCAACTTCGCGCAAATCATCCGAAGCGGCGCGGTCGGCAGAAAATCCTTCGGCAACCGTCCGAAAAAACTGATGCAGACCTGGCTTTTGACCGCCACCGAAAAACAATTGTTGAACGCCGCTATCGGCAACGCCCCGTCGCTGGCGGACGTGGTCAAAATGGTGCATCCCAAACCGCGTGAAGCATGGCGTGCCGCATGGTTTGCATGGCTGATCGGTAAACCGTACGACCGCGAAGCATTGCCGCCCATTACCCGCGCTTTTGAAGACTACAAACAAAGCCGAGAAGGCGAATTGCCCAACGTTCCTTTCCAAATGCTCACTGCTTTAGACTTGAACAGCGGCGACTGGGCGCAAATCGCCCGCAACGGCTCATGGCAGCAGGTTCGTCAAAACCTGAACACTTTCCTGCGCCACGAAGTGTTTGCGAAAAGCAAAAACATCAAAATGGTGGCAGAAAAACTGCGTGATGAAACCGCCATTGCCCGCGCCCGTGTTTTGCCTTATCAGTTGCTGACTGCCTATCAGGCAACATCTGAACAAATGCCGTTTGAAATCCGCGAAGCCCTGCAAGATGCGATGGAAACCGCCGTACAAAACGTACCGGCAATCCAAGGCAAAGTCGTGGTTTGTCCGGATGTATCCGGTTCCATGCACAGCCCGGCTACCGGCTATCGCGGCAGTGCGTCCACCAAAACCCGCTGCATCGATATTGCCGCGCTCGTGTCCGCCGCTATGTTGCGTACTAATCCGCAAGCCCGCGTGATACCGTTTGAACAAATCACGGTAAACGTGAAGCTCAATCCGCGCGACAGCATCATGACCAACGCCGAAAAACTCGCCAATATCGGCGGCGGCGGAACGGCATGCAGCGCACCGCTCGCTCTGTTGAACCGCGAAAAAGCCGATGTGGACTTGGTCGTCATCGTGTCTGACAACGAAAGCTGGGCAGATTGCGGACCACATTGGAGCGGCAAAACCGGTCTGATGAAAGAGTGGGACATCCTGAAACAACGCTGCCCCGAAGCCAAACTCGTCTGCTTGGACATCCAGCCCTACACCACCGCACAAGCGAAAAACCGCCGCGACATCCTGAACATCGGGGGCTTCTCCGATCAAGTATTCTCCCTGATTGGTTCCTTTGCCGAACGAGGTATGGGTACAGATTTCTGGGTAGATGAGATTGAGAAAACGCCGTTGGCAGCTGTAAACTGAAGCTAAGGCCGTCTGAAAAAAGTAGAAATATATTTCAGACGGCCTATTGATTCAGGGCAAGCTGAGAAAAAGAATAAGGAAACAAAATGCAAAAATTCATCTTAATCCGCGGCCATCAAGGTTCGGGAAAATCGACTTTTGCCGAACAAAAAGCTGCTGAATTTAAAGCGCAATATCCGGATGCGGAAGTTGTCCGTATTGAAAACGATTTGTTCATTACCGATGAATACGGTGAATATCGTTGGTCGGGAGAAGCGGTGGATAAGGCGCTGAAGCGCGGTAATGCCTTGATGACCGAAACTTTGAGACTTGGACGCCAAAATCTGAATCGAAATATTTTGATCATTAATTCCAATACCAACCAAAAAGCTTCGCGTTGCCGTCATTTATTGGATCAGGCGGAGAAAAGCGGTTTTGAAACAGAGGTCTATCGACTGCACAATTTCTATCCCAACCTACACGGCGTGAAAGAGCATGACGTGTTGGCGGCGTATATCAAGTTGAACCAAAACCGTGTGGCAAACGAAATTCATATCGAAGCCGTACAGCCGGCAAATGCGGAACAGTTAGAAAAAATCGAACAGATGCAGGCTATCGAGCATAAGCCGCTGGTGTTTGATGAGGCGCAGCAAACCTTTGTGACCGATCATTATCTGCAACACGGCAGCTGTAACTTTACTGCCAAAGCATCCAAGCGTTATCCCGAATTGCGCGTGTTGAAATACGCACGCAGCGTGTTCTATAACAACCGCTTTGATGATGCTTTGCTGGAAATGCGCGGCTTGATTATCGACGCGCACAACCGCATCATCGTGCGCCCGTTTAAAAAAGTGTTCAATTATTCGGAACGTATTGCCAAAGGCAGCCGTTACCCGATCCGAATCGGCGACGAGAGATTGGTGGACGCGGTAGTAAAAGTAAACGGCTTCCTCGGCTGCTGCACTTTCGTCTCGCTTTCAGACGACCATCCGTCTAAAGGCGCGGCGTTTGACGGCAAAGTGCTGTATTCGACTACCGGTTCGCTTGATAGCGCGTTTGCCGACATGACCGCAGCACACTGCGCGCAATACGAAACCTTGTTCCGTGCATATCCGAACCATACTTTTTTGTTTGAAATCACAGATGCGAAAGACGTACACATCATACGAGAAGAATTGGGCGAAACCTTAATCGGCTGCATTGATGTGGCAACCGGCCGTCAGTTTAGCGAAGCCGAATTGGACGAAATCGGCAAACAATACGGCATCCGCCGCCCCGAAACGCTGAAAAACATCACATTCGGCGAGCTGAAAGGCCGTCTGAAGAACGTGGAACACGAAGGCTTTATGGTATTTGATGCTCAAAACGGCGAAATGCTGTTTAAACTCAAATCGCCGTATTACCTGATTTCCAAGTTTTTAGGACGAAGCAACGAGGGCAATATCAGCCGCAAACTCGACAAACGCCATGTTGATGAAGAGTTTTATCCTTTAATCGACTATATCCACGAGCATCAGGAAGCGTTCAATGCTATGCCGGAATTGGATAAAATCGCGTTTATTCAGGCGTTTTTGAAGCAGTTGTAAGGCCGTCTGAAAATATATGGGGCAATGCGTATTTATTTTCCGCGCTCATACGCTTCGATTTCGCCAACCTTAGGTGCATAGCCGCTGCTTGTGTCGTGGCGCAAATCCAACCAGATATCGACCAATGCCCAAGCGGCCGGAGCGGCAATGACGTTTTGCCCCATACATAAAACCTGCGCATCATAGTTTTCCACAGAGCCGCGGAGCGTGAGTAAATCGTGCGCCGTTGCCGCCCGTATGCCGCGCACTTTATTGGCGGCGATTGCCGTGCCCACGCCGGTACCGCAAATCAACAGCGCACGGTCGGCGCGTCCTGCCGCGACTTCTTCGGCCGCGGCAAACGAGAGTTGCGGATAGGTTCCTTCAGGCGAGGATAAATCGACCAAGCTGCTGACGCGCGTGTCGTTTTGCAGATGCGCTTTGAGCGCGTCTTTCAATATTGCGCCGTTGGCCGGCGCGGCAATAACCAAATGCATAAAAACTCCTTGAAGCATACAATAAACATTATTCAGCATACGCCCGCGCGTGATACGATTCAAGCTTGCAACGCAGAAAGCATGGCATGAGCAAAATCTACTTCACATCAGACCTACATTTCTCACATAAAAACATCGCCAAATTCTGCCCGCAATTTCGACCGTTCGATAACGTGGAGCAGATGGATGAATTTTTAATCAGGACATGGAATGAAACCGTTACGCCTGAAGATACGGTGTACAACTTGGGCGATTTTTCCTTTGCCCAAGACCATAAGCAGATAGAGCGCGTTTTGTCGCGTTTGAACGGGCAACATCACTTGATTTACGGCAATCATGATCATGTGATTCGGCAGCATGCCGATTTTTTCCGCAGCCAGACCAAGCATGACGGTCATCCGCTGCTGTCGTCCATACGGTCGTATTTGAAACTCAAATCGCCGGAAATTAAGAATACGCTGGTTCTCTTTCACTATCCGATTCAGGAATGGGACGGCTGCTATCAGGGTTGGTATCACTTATACGGCCATTTGCATGACAGGGTGGCGGAAATCAAAGGGCGTGCTTTAAATGTCGGATTTGATTTGCACGGCCGCTTTTTGACGGCGCAAGACGTAGATAAGTTTTTGTGTGATTTGCCTAAAATTTCGTATTTTGGCGAAGCAGGGTTGAAGGCCAAGTCGCCGGAAGAAGCGGCAGAGCTGGTGTCTCGGAAACTGGCGCAATTAAATCAGGTATAATTTCAGACGGCCTTTGCGGATTTACGGCAAAGGCCGTCTGAATATCAATTTCCCATTTTTGAGTGATACATGGAAAACCTTTTGGCTTACTTACTACAAAAAATCAGCCTCCCAAATCAATCCGGCAAGGACAAGTCATGAGCGGTAAGCCTTTGAAATATCCCGTTTCCGCTTTGGTCGTTTTGCATGATAAAGACGGCAATATCCTGCTGATTGAACGCACGGCGCCGCAAGGTTTTTGGCAGTCGGTTACCGGCAGCTTGGAAGAGGGCGAGCGCATCGAAGAAACCGCATGGCGCGAAGTGTGGGAAGAAACCGGTATCCGCCTTGCAGACGGCCAGCTGGAAAACTGGCACGACAGCACCGTTTATGAAATCTATCATCACTGGCGCCATCGCTATCCCAAAGGCGTTTTTGAAAACCGCGAACACATCTTCTCCGCCCAAATTCCGCGCGATACGCCCATCATGTTACAACCGGACGAACACGTTGCCTACGGCTGGTTTGGTGCGGAAGAAGCAGCGGAAAAAGTGTTTTCCCCTTCCAATAAACGCGCAATTTTAGAACTGGTCAAAAGGCTGAATGCCAAAAAGGCCGTCTGAATACGACAGTTTCACATTTTCAGACGGTCTTGGGTTTGTTATACTTTCGCCGTTTGACTCTCTTTAAAATCAAAGGAAACCATCATGGCAGACTTCAACAAAATCCTGACCCCGGGCGACGTGGACGGCGGCATCATCAACGTTGTCAACGAAATCCCAGCGGGCAGCAACCACAAAATCGAGTGGAACCGCAAACTGGCCGCTTTCCAACTCGACCGCGTTGAACCGGCAATTTTCGCCAAACCGACCAACTACGGCTTCATTCCGCAAACTTTGGACGAAGACGGCGACGAATTGGACGTATTACTGGTTACCGAGCAGCCTTTGGCAACCGGTATTTTCCTGGAAGCACGCGTTATCGGCGTGATGAAATTCGTTGACGACGGCGAAGTAGACGACAAAATCGTCTGCGTTCCAGCCGATGACCGCAACAACGGCAACGCCTACAAAACTTTGGCCGATTTGCCGCAACAACTGATCAAACAAATCGAGTTCCACTTCAACCACTACAAAGACCTGAAAAAAGCAGGTACTACTAAAGTTGAATCTTGGGGCGATGTAGAAGAAGCGAAACAAGTCATCAAAGAATCTATCGAACGTTGGAACAAACAAGCCTAATCGGTTTGTCCTGTCTAATATCAAGGCCGTCTGAAAGCAAAGTTCAGACGGCCTTTTTATGTTTCAAACCGATATAACAAAATCGTCTTTAAAACAAACAAACCATTCTTTCTCATTTTCAGACGGCCTCATTAAAGTAACGCCTATACCAAAAATAAGGAGTGCTTCAATGACTGCTACCACAACCGACCCACGAGCCAAGCTGCCTGAGACGCCTTTGTCCGGCAACGAAGCCTTGAAAGAGCGCAGCGATTATCTGCATGGCACGATTAAGGAAGAGTTGAAAGACGACTTTACCGGCGGCTTTACTGCCGACAACTTTCAGCTTATCCGCTTCCACGGCATGTACGAACAGGACAACCGCGATATTCGTGCCGAGCGTACCGAACAAAAACTTGAGCCTTTAAAAAACATGATGTTGCGTTGCCGTTTGCCCGGCGGCATCATTACGCCGCAGCAGTGGCTGGGTATCGACAAATTTGCCGGTGAAAACACGATTTACGGCTCCATCCGCCTGACCAACCGTCAAACCTTCCAATACCACGGTATTCTGAAAACCGATTTAAAACAGGCGCATCAGGCATTGCACAAACTTGGTTTGGATTCCATTGCCACAGCCAGCGATGTCAACCGCAATGTGTTGTGTACCAGCAATCCTGTGCAAAGCACTTTACATCAAGAAGCCTATGAATGGGCGGCGCGCATCAGTATGCACCTTCTGCCGCGCACCATGGCATATGCCGATGTATGGTTGGACGGTGAAAAAGTGTTCACGACCGAGCCGACCGAGCCGCGCAATAAAGAAATTGCCGATGAGGTCGAGCCGATTTTGGGTAAAACTTATTTGCCACGCAAGTTCAAAACTGCCGTTGTGATTCCGCCTGATAACGATGTGGACATTCATTCCAATGATTTGGGTTTCGTGGCGATTGCAGAAAACGGCAGGTTGGTGGGCTTCAATGTATTGGTCGGCGGCGGTTTATCCAGCGAACACGGCAATACCAAAACTTATCCGAACACTTCTTACGAATTTGGTTTCGTTCCGCTGGAATACACCCTCAATGCCGCCGAAGCCGTCGTCAGCACACAGCGCGACTGGGGCAACCGCAGCGACCGCAAAGCAGCGCGTACACGCTATACGCTGCAACGCGTCGGCGTAGATGTGTTCAAAGAGGAAGTCGAAAGGCGCATGGGCATTAAGTTTGAGCCCATTCGCCCTTACGAGTTTACCCATCGCGGCGACCATATCGGCTGGGTGCAAGGGCATGAAGGTAACTGGCATTTGACTTTGTTTATTGAAAACGGCCGCCTGCTCGATTATCCCGACAGACCGTTGAAAACAGGCATCCGCGAAATTGCCAAAATCCATCCCGGCGACTTCCGTCTGACGGCCAATCAAAATCTGGTGGTTGCCAACGTGCCGCCGGAATTAAAAGATACGATTGATAAAATCGCCAAAGAGCATGGATTAATCAGCAAATCGATTACCATCCAGCGTGAGAACTCGATGGCCTGCGTTGCCTTGCCGACTTGCCCGCTGGCGATGGCGGAGGCTGAGCGTTTCCTACCAACATTCTCCGATAAAATCGACGAAATGTTCGCCAAATATGGCTTGGAAGACGAATACATCGTTTTGCGCGTAACTGGTTGTCCCAACGGTTGCGGCCGCGCCATGCTGGCGGAAATTGGGTTGGTCGGCAAAGCCGTCGGCCGCTACAACCTTTACGCAGGCGGCAACCGTGAAGGCACACGCATCCCGCGTCTGTTTAAAGAAAACATTACCGAACCTGAAATCCTTGAAATTGTCGAAGGCTGGGTAGCAGATTGGTCTCGAAACCGTTTAGATGATGAAGGTTTTGGCGATTTCGCCATCCGTACCGGCATCGTCAAACCTGTATTGGACGCTCCGCGAGACTTTTGGGCATAACGCATACAAACAGACCTGACAAGTCTGCAATAAGAAAATAGAGAAAACCAAAGGCCGTCTGAAAATCTGATTTTCAGACGGCCTTTTATATTGGGAGCGTTTATATCCAGGAGTTAATCCTAGATTCATTCCAATACCAAGAGGGTTTGTAAAACAAAATACACCTATTACTAATGTCAAATACCCGGAAGGCATCAGTTTCGATACAAACCTAAAAAGACATCTGGCAAATGCTGATGGTTTTAGTCAAAAACAGGGCATTAAAGGAGCCCATAACCGCACCAATTTTATGGCAGAACTAAATTCACGAGGAGGACGCGTAAAATCTGAAACCCAAACTGATATTGAAGGCATTACCCGAATTAAATATGAGATTCCTACACTAGACAGGACAGGTAAACCTGATGGTGGATTTAAGGAAATTTCAAGTATAAAAACTGTTTATGATCCTAAAAAATTTTCTGATGATAAAATACTTCAAATGGCTCAAAAAGCTGCTTCACAAGGATATTCAAAAGCCTCTAAAATTGCTCAAAATGAAAGAACTAAATCAATATCGGAAAGAAAAAATGTCATTCAATTCTCAGAAACCTTTGACGGAATCAAATTTAGATCATATTTTGATGTAAATACAGGAAGAATTACAAACATTCACCCAGAATAATTTAAAGGAAAAATTATGAAAAATAATATTTTTCTAAACTTAAAGAAAAAATCTATAAATAACAACCATTTTGTTATTTCGATTTTTTTTGAAACAATTTACCAATTTGAAACTAAAGATACGCTTTTAGAGTGTTTTAAAAATATTACAACTACCGGACATTTTGGAGTAATAGGTGCTCAATATGAAAAAATAGATGCTACCAGATGGATTGGAGATTATGAAGAGGTAAATGGATTTGAGTATATTGATAAAGCTCCTTCTATTTATTTTTCAGTTGGAGATGATTTCAATCCTGAAGAATTAATTATACCTATTAATTTAGCATATCATTACTTTAATATTGCAATATCTGATTTCTTAATAGCTCACCCTGAATATCAAAAAAAGTGTAAAGAAATACAAAAAACATATTCTCAAACAAACTGTAGCCTGCATGAAACCTAAAATCCATGCGTAAAGTGTGTGCTTCAGCACGAAAGATGGAATATTAAACCGAATCAGCGACGGCGGCCAAAGCCCCGACCCATGCTTGGGCGGCGGTAGTTGGAAGGCTGACGCGCGGTTTCGCGGTAACGCTGTTGCTGTTGAGCGTTTTGTTGTTGCGCATTTTGCTGTTGGGCACGCAGGGTGCGCGTATTCAGCTGTTGGCTGGTGCGTCCGTTTGGACGTGCGGTTTGATAATAGTTGGTACGGGCTTGACGGGCAATCGGGCTGTTTTGATTGCGCGCCTGTGTGAATTTGTTGGCCAATGCGTTGCCGATAAATGCACCGGCTGCCGCGCCCACCAAGCTTTGCAGCAGCCAGCTGCCGGTGGATTGGTCGTAGATGTATTGTTGACCGTCTGTACCGGTTACCGGTTGGCCGTTGTTGCCGTTGGCTTGTGCCTCGGCAGGAATGGTGTCTTTCACGGCTTCAGGCGTGAGCTGGTAAACCGTATTGTCTTCTTGTTGGCCGTTTTGTTGTGCCAACTGTTGTTGCAATGCTTCGATTTGTTTTTGTTGTTGCTCAAGCTGCGCTTGGGTATTGTCTTTGCAGGCAGCGAGGGCAAAAGTGGAAAGGGCGGCTAAGGCAATCAGTTTTTTCATTGTTTTTCCTGAGAGAAGTTTGTCTTTGCCGAGATTTCGGCGGAGTGTGTTTGCCTAATATTAAACCATTTCCCTGTTTTTCAAGTGGTTTTACAAAATAATATTGGAAAGTTGCGCGGCAAATGCACGGCTGTTGGCGGCCAGATTGCCCAGTGTAGGCATCTCGTGTTCGGTTTCGATAATCAGCAGGTTGGCAGGGCGGCGGGTGTGCAGGGACATTTGCATTTCAGCGGGAGAGAAGGGCATGTGATGGCGTTTGGCGAAGGCTTCGGCGCGTTTGTTGGCGGTTTTGAGCATGGGCAACAGGGTAATGTCCAAATGGAAACGGCGTACGCCCAAAACCAAAATACGCGCCGCGAAGAAATCCGCTTCATCAGTAAAAACGCTGGGGCTGCTTTGATTGAAATCGTGACGCTCTGCGGCAATCAAAGTCGCGATGGTGCGTACTTGCGGAATTAAGGCTTCGCTGATGAGGTTGTCGGGCGTATCAGGCAAAGTGAGCGTGTTGGACATGCTGTGGTGGCTGTTGCTGTCAACGACCATGCGGCAGGTGTGTAACATTTGAGTTTGGCTGTGGATTTTAGTTGAAGCGGTCATGGCTGTATTCCTTATTTCTTAAAAATGGGTGGATTTAAGCGGCCATGGTGGGTATAAAAAAAGCCGCTCAAATGAGGCGGCTCTGATTTGCGTATTTTCAATTTGGTCTGTTTCAGACAAGCGCAAAAAAGTACCGCACGTTTGTGTGGTACCAATAGAAGAAAGTAGCGGAGCATTGCGCGGTTTGCATGATGAAAATACGTCTTTAATGTATAAAAGTATGGAACGTAGTTTAAAACAAGAAGGCCAGTAATTTCAATATCCAATCGATAAAACCCACCAATAAATCTACAAGTTGTTGTAATCCTTCCAATTTATTTTCTTTCGAGTGAGTCAAATTTGCATAATTATAATGCAAGACAAGATAAATTGATAACAATCCGAGCAAGTTCCTTAAAAAGGCCGTCTGAAATTCAGCTTTCAGACGGCCTTTATTTTGGCTTGTCCAATCAATAAACGTCGCGTTGGTAGCGTTTGTCTTCGCGCAGGTCGTTGAGGTAGTCCTCGGCTTCGTCGCGGCTGAGTTTGCCTTGGGTTTCGATGACTTCGATCAGGGCGTTTTCGACATCGCGCGCCATGCGTGCTGCGTCGCCGCAGACGTAGATGTGTGCGCCTTGTTGCAGCCAGTTCCAAACTTCGGCGGCGCGTTCGGTGATTTTGTGTTGGACATAGACTTTGTGTTCGCCTTGGCGGCTCCATGCGAGGTCGGCGCGGGTAAGGAGGCCGTCTTTGCGCCAATCACTCCATTCGAGTTGGTAGAGGAAGTCGTCAGCCAGGCGTTGGTTGCCGAAGAAGAGCCAGTTTTTGCCGCTGTCGCCATTGGCGGCGCGTTGTTGCATGAAGGAGCGGAAGGGGGCGACGCCTGTGCCTGCGCCGATCATGATGATGGGTGTATCGCTGTTTTGCGGCAGGCGGAAGTTGGGGTTGGGTTCGACAAAGACGCGGACTTCGCTGCCTTCTTCGAGGCGTTCACCCAAGTAGCCGGATGCTGCGCCGGTGTAGGTGTGGTCGTGGTGGTCGAAACGGACGACGCCGATGGTGAGGTGGACTTCTTCGCCGACTTCGTCTTGTGCGGAGGCGATGGAGTAAAGGCGCGGGGTTTGTGGGCGGAAGAGGCTGTATAGGGTTTGTGCGTCCAGTGGGTGCGGATAGGCTGCGAATACGCCTACGGGCGGTGTGGCGGCGAGGTAGGCATCCAGTTGGGCTTTATCTGCGGCTATGGCTTTGAGTTCTTCGTTGTTTGTTAATTCGGCGTATTGTTGGACGAATGCCGGTGTGTTTTGGGTGATGTCTGCGGATTCGGTCAGGGCGGTGCGGATGTCGGTTTCGCGGCCGTCTGAAAGTTGGACGGTTTCGCTGCCGGTCAGTTGGTTGAGGTCGAGGATTTCTTGAACGAGGTCGGCGGCATTCAGCGGCCATACGCCGAGTGCGTCGCCTGCCTGATAATGCAAACCTGAGCCGCTGAGGTCGATTTCGATGTGTTCGACGTCTTTTTCTGCGGTGCGTGAGGTGATTTTCTGGCGCACGGAGAGGGTGGCTGTGTAGGGGTTTTCTTTGGTGTAGATGGTGCCGCTGCTTGGTGTTGCTGAGCCGTTTGATGCGGCGGTTGTACTTGGGCTTGTTGCTTGGGCGGTTAATTCGGCCACTTTGGGTACGACGGCGGCAATCCATGCGTCGGCATCGGCCTGGAATTCTAAGTCGCAAATGCCCAAGTCGTTCAGACGGCCTGCGCCCAGTTCGGCAAATTTGGCATCAAAGTCTTTGCCTGCTTGGCAGAAGTTGGGATAGGAGGAGTCGCCAAGGCCCAATACGGCAAAGGTCAGTTTGCTGAAATCGGGTTTCTTTTTGCCGTAGATGAATTTGTACAGGGGCAGGGCTTCTTCGGGCGGTTCGCCTTCGCCTTGGGTGGAGGTAACCAAAAGGATGATGTCTTCGTCGGGCAGGGTTTTGCTTTTGAAATCGCCTGCGCTGCTGAGGCGGGCTTCTACGCCGGCGGCTTGAAGTTTGGCGTGTAAGGATTCGGCAACGCTGCGGGCATTACCGGTTTGTGAGGCGGAGAGGACTAATACGCGGCGGCTGACTGTCTGGACGGCTGTTTGCAGGGCAGATGGTTGGGTTGCTATACCGGATATGCCTTGGCTTTGCGCCCAGCAATAGCCGGAGAGCCATGCAAGTTGGGTGGGGGATAGGGTGGAGAGTTGGACGGAGAGTTCGGGTGGAAGCGGATTGGCTTGGCTCATTTGGATTCCTTTGTTGGACGGCTATAACCGATTGTTTGAATAATGGACAGTCGCCACTTTAAACAGGCCGTCTGAAAAAAGGAAAGAATGCTTGGTTTTAATTTAAGATGATTTCGTTATATTCGGGAAGGTATTAGGCCGTCTGAACATGCTCATTCAGACGGCCTTGGATTGGATAGAAACGAGATTTTCAGTTTCCGCTGGAGAGTTTCATCACTACGACGCCGGAGATGATGAGAAATGCACCGAGCCAGCGGCCGAAGTTGGCGGCATCGTTGAAAAATACAACGCCCACTAAAAACGCCCCTGCCGCGCCTATACCTGTCCAGACGGCGTAGGCTGTACCCATTGGAATACTTTTTTGGGCAAGGTAAAGGAAGTATCCGCTACCGGCGATGCAGGCAAGCGCGGCGGCAAAGCCATGCCAGCGGAAGCCTTCCTGTTGTGCCAGCTTTAAGCCCAATGGCCAGCCGATTTCCAGCATACCGGCTAAGATTAAATAAAACCAACTCATAATATGTCCTGATAGTGTGTTAAGGTTTCAGACGGCCTTGGAAAAATTGTTTTCTTCCGAAAGTTCAACGCGTTGTCCGATATCTTTTAGATTGGCGTATTGTTCGACCAAGCGCGGTACATCGTCCAAACTCATTGCAAACATCCATAAATAAGTGCTGACGGAATAGATATGGCCGGCGCTGCCATAGCCTTTAAGCGTCATGTGTATAAAGGCAAAGCCGAACAATACGCTCATCGCTATGCCGATACTGAGATAGCCTAAGGCTTCGCGGTTGGAAATCAGCACGCGTAGTTTGGCAACCCAGTCATGTGGCGGTAGAGCTGATGCTCGTTGCCGTCGCGGATAAGGTGGTTGTCGCGTTCAAGTCGGTTGTTTAAACGGAAATATAGGTTTTCGCTGATAGCGGCAAAACGCGGCAGCAACCATAAAAACAGGGCAAGTATCGCGACAGCCAATACGCCCACCCAAAATTCCAATATCAGCAACATCATACATGCACCGAAGATGGAGACCAGCGAAGTAGCAGCGATGGGCAGGTGTTCTTCAAAAAAACTGACAAACTCACGCGATAGGGCGACGCGTGCGGTAATGGCGGAATGCGGTACTTCTCGTTTGCGCTGTTCCAAAACGACCGGGACGGCGATTTCGGTATAAATTTGGGTAAACGTACGCGTATCGGCTGCTCGGCGGGCAGCTCCGATTATCCACATTAATAAAATCACCACACCATACAACATTGCCTGCCAGACGTTGCCTTCCATAACGGCATTAATCGCCCAGCCGCCAAACACGGGATAAACCAGCAAGAGCAGATTATCCAAGCCGACGAGAGAGAAGGTTGTGATGAGTTTGCGGCGGTGTGTTTGACCGATGTGTTTCAACATTTTCCACATGGCTGCCCTCCTTATTTAGTATTGAGGGTTTGCGCCATTAATTCGGCCAATGCGTCCAAATCGGCAAACAGTCGGGCTGCACGTTTTTCACCGAAGGCGGTAAAAATTCGTTTGCTGAATTCCTGCATGTTTTGCACCAATGGTGCGGCGGATTCCTTGCCTTGCTCGGTCAGCGACAATAAGCGTTCGCGTTTGTCTTGTTCGCTTTCTTGAAATGTCAGCAAGCCTTGTTCCGCCAGCGTTTTGCATGTGCCGGAAACGGTTTGCTTGGGCAGACTCCATTCTTCGCCTATGTATTTTTGAGTACGGCTGCCTTCGGTGGCCAAGGTGTAGAGAACGGCGAAGGTATTGTAGTTGGTGTTTTGCTGTTTAATCCATTGGTCGAATGCGCTGTCTATATGACTGATGCGCATACCGAGTTGGTCGAGCTGATTCATAAATTGGTCTCTATATTGACTAATTGGATGCAGATTATAGTCATATTTAGGACTAATTGCAAATAGAAGGCCGTCTGAAACAATCGTTTTCAGACGGCCTTGAAACCGTTAAAATAATTAATGTAGAAACGATATTTTCAAACTACGATAAACCTAATAACATCTTCAACACATACGCCATGATTCATTTCTTATCTCAAAACATCTCCTCTAAACAAGCCACTGCCATCGGGCTGCTTGCCGTTGCTTTGTGGAGCTTTGTCATTTCTCTGATACGCTCTTTGAGCCTGCATATGGGGGCAGTGGGCGGCGCGGCAATGATGTACACCCTGTCTACCGTATTGATTTGGCTGATTTTCGGCCGGCCGCATTTGCGTAATTACAACCGCAGCTATCTGTTTTGGGCGAGCGTGTTTTTTGTCGGCTGCGAACTGTGTTTGTCGCTGTCGGTCGGTTTTGCGCAAAACGCGAGACAGGCGGTGGAAATCGGCATGGTCAATTATTTGTGGCCGACGTTTACCATCGTCGGGGCGGTATATTTCAACAAACAGCCGTCAAAATGGTGGATAGTCATCGGCTTTGTGCTGTCGTTTTTAGGGATTGCCACTGTATTGGGCGGCGATGTCGGTTTGTCGGTTTCCGGTATTTACCACAATGTCCGCACCAATCCCGGCGGCTACATCATGGCATTTGCGGACGCAGTGTTTTGGGCGGCATATTGTACGCTGACGGCGCGCGTGAAAGCGGAAGGCAGCAGCGTCGGCTTCTTCTTTGCGCTGGTGTCTATACTGTTGTGGATAGAGTATTTTCTCAGCGGCGCGGATACGTTGAGTTTTGATTCTGTATCGCTCGGCTATGCCGTTGCCGCCGCGTCTTGTATGGGCTTGGGCTATGCAGTGTGGAATATCGGTATTTCGCGTGGCAACCTGACCGTATTGGCGGGTGCATCTTATTTCATTCCGGTATTGTCTGCGGTAGTGTCCTCGTTTTTGATCAGCGCGCCTTTGTCCATGACGTTTTGGCAGGGTGCGGGAATGGTGTGCTTAGGGTCGATTGTGTGTTGGTTGGCGACCCGGAGAAAACAGATGGCGTGAGGCAATATCCCATAGCTTCGCGATATAACGAAAACAGCTTTTTTAACAACCAAACATTCTTTCCCATTTTCAGACGGCCTGTTTAAAGTAGCAGTCAGTTTGAGAAATCACGAGAAATGGAAAAGAATCATGACCGCAGCTTCCGCTCCGCTTTTGCGCTTCATTACCGCCGGCAGTGTCGATGACGGCAAATCCACCCTCATCGGCCGCCTGCTCTACGACAGCAAAACCTTACTGACCGACCAGATTGACAAGCTTAACCGTGCTGCCGAAAACGGTGAAACGCCCGACTTTGCCAGCCTGACAGACGGCCTTGCCGCCGAGCGCGAACAAGGCATTACCATTGACGTGGCCTACCGTTATTTCGCCACGCCCAAACGCAAATTCATCATTGCCGATACGCCGGGACATGAGCAATACACGCGTAATATGGTTACCGGCGCATCGACTGCCGATGCCGCCATTATTTTGGTTGATGCCACACGCGTCGATTTTTCAGGTAATGAACCTGTCCTCCTGCCCCAAACCAAACGCCACAGCGCAATTCTGAAACTCTTGGGCTGCCCCAACATCATCGTCGCCGTGAACAAACTCGACTTGCTCGACTTTGACGAAGCCAAATATCAAGCCATTACCGAAGCCTACCGCAAACTGGCGGAACAAATCGGCCTCCAAGCACAAATCCACTTCCTGCCCATCAGCGCCTTGAAAGGCGACAATATCGTCAATGCCAGCAGCCAAACCCCGTGGTATCAAGGTTTGCCGCTTTTGCCTTTGCTTGAAAGCCTGCCTGTCAACCGTCAAAATGCCGCCGACCAAGCCGCGCACTTTCCCGTACAACGCGTGGCGCGCCAAGACGGCAGCAGCAGTGACGACTTCCGCGGCTATCAAGGCAGATTGGAAGCGGGTCGTCTGAAAGTGGGCGATGAAGTCAAAGTTTTACCCAGCGGCCATGTTGCCAAAGTTGCCGAAATCTATAATGCCAACGGTAAAACCGAATCTGCCGAAGCAGGGGAAGTGTTGACTGTTGTTTTGAATACGGACATCGATATTTCACGCGGCAACAGCATTGTTTCAGCCGACAGCGGCATTGTTCCCGAACAACAATTTCAAGCCGCGCTTTGCTGGTTTGACGATATTCCGCTCAATCTGCGCCGCAAATATTTGCTGAAACACACGACCCAAACCACGCCCGTAAAAATCAGCGAAATTGCCTACGTTTGGGACGTCAATACCCTCAGCCGGGTCGAATCCGCCGAAACGCTCAAGCTCAACGACATCGGCAGCATCAGCTTCAAAACCCAGCAGCCGCTCGCTGCTGCCGCATACGAAGACAACCATGCACAAGGCGCGTTTATTTTGATTGACGAAGCCACTAACCATACTGTCGCGGCAGGCATGATACGCAAAGTCAGCAAAGCAAACAGTTTTGAAATTTAAAAGAAAAGTTGAAATAAAAAAAGGCCGTCTGAAGTTTCAGACGGCCTGTTATTTTATCCAAGGCGAAATGTTTATGCGCCGTAAACCGGATATTTATCGCACAAAGCAGTTACTTGTTCGCGGACTTTGGCGAGATTGGCTTCGTCTTCAGGGTTGGCCAATACGTCAGCAACCAAGTTTGCCAATACGCGCGCATCGGCTTCGTTAAAGCCGCGTGTAGTCATGGCGGCGGAGCCGATGCGGATGCCGGAAGTAACGAATGGTTTTTCCGGATCATTCGGGATGGCGTTTTTGTTGACGGTAATGTGCGCTTTGCCCAAAGCGGCTTCAGCGGCTTTGCCGGTGATTTTCATCGGTTGCAGGTCAACGAGGAAAACGTGGCTTTCGGTACGGCCGGAAACGATGCGCAAACCGCGTTTAACCAACTCTTCCGCCATAGCGGCAGCATTGATTTTCACTTGTTTTGCGTATTGTTTGAACTCAGGTTGCAACGCTTCTTTAAACGCTACGGCTTTGGCAGCAATAACGTGCATCAACGGTCCGCCTTGCAGGCTTGGGAAGATGGAAGAGTTCAGCGCTTTTTCGTGGGTATTGTCACGGCACAAAATCACACCGCCGCGAGGGCCGCGCAGGGTTTTGTGGGTGGTGGTGGTTACGAAGTCGCAGAATGGCACCGGATTAGGATATTCGCCGCCGGCAATCAGACCGGCATAGTGCGCCATGTCGACAAAGAGGTATGCGCCGACTTTATCGGCGATTTCGCGGAATTTTGCCCAGTCGATTTGCAGCGCGTAGGCAGATGCACCGGCCACAATCATTTTGGGTTTGTGTTCAAGAGCCAAGCGTTCTACTTCGGCATAATCGAGAACTTCGTTTTCATCCAAACCATAAGTAATGGCGTTGTAGAGTTTGCCGGAGATATTAACGCTTGCGCCGTGGGTCAAGTGGCCGCCGTGTGCCAGAGACATGCCCAAAATGGTGTCGCCCGGTTTCAAAACAGAAGCATACACGGCTTGGTTGGCTTGAGAACCGGAGTGCGGTTGGACATTGACATATTCTGCGCCAAACAACTCTTTAGCGCGGTCAATCGCCAATTGTTCGACAATATCAACGTATTCGCAGCCACCGTAGTAGCGTTTGCCAGGATAGCCTTCAGCGTATTTGTTGGTCAATTGCGAACCTTGGGCTTCCATAACGGCACAGCTGACGTAGTTTTCAGAGGCGATCAGCTCGACGTGGTCTTGCTGGCGCTTGTCTTCTTGGGCGATGGCTGCTGCCAAATCGGGGTCATATTGTGCGAGGGTAACGCTTTTTGAAAACATGTTCTCGATTCCTTTGTGATGGGCTGAAAATATAGGATGGAGTGCTGCGGATTGGTTCAAGATGAACTATTTTTCTTGCATTGTCAACAATTGTGTCTGGTGTTTGGTTTCAGACGGCTTGAGATTGAAAGGTTTATTTGAAAATATCATCTTGTTTTAAATGAAAATCCATTTTTTCCAGAAGCGCGGATAAATCGGCTTCTGCTTGGGCGGCTTTAAGATTTTTTGCCAGTTCTACCAAGGCTACCGAATTTAATCGTTCTTTCTCCAGCCGCAGGGCTTCTTCGCTGAAGATTTTGATATTGTCTGCCGATTCGGCATCTATTTTTTCAAATGGATAAAACGATTCTTCGTGTACGGCCAAACCGTCGGGCAGGGGTGCGGCATGGTTGAAATCGGCATCATTGACCGGCATCCATGAAGGATGGTTCTCAAGCAGGATAAATTGTCCGTCCATGCCGTTGATATGACGGAATAGGGTGGTTCGGCCATTGTGTAAACGCATAAGCCCGATTGTATGCCCAAGTCGGCAAGCCGTCTATAAAGCCGTTTCTTTCTATTTTTGCACTAACTTATGTTGATATTATTAATTTTGATGTAAAACAGTTTCAACTTAAAAAAGACTGGATAAAACGCCCGTGTTTGTTATAATGAAGCTAAAGATTGATTCGTCCTAGTTTTTGACCGCAGTACTTTTTTATTTAATTAACAAGAGAGGAAAACAAAATGTTTCCAGAATATCGCGATTTGATTTCTAAACTGAAACAAGAGGATGCACACTTTGCCCGTTTGTTTGACGAGCACAATGAGCTGGACGATAAAATCACCGGTTTGGTTAACAACCCTGTTACCAGCGGTGCCGAAGAGATTGAAGAGCTGAAAAAAGCCAAACTCAAACTCAAAGACGAATTGTATGCCCTTTTGCAAAAAGCAGCAGGCAAATAATTAAAATTTGAATAAGGCCGTCTGAACGGTATGATGGAAATCTCAGATTCCCTTTCATGCCGGTTCAGACGGCCTTTTTAATTATTAGGCATTTGGTTATTTTTATTGGCTTAATTTAACGAATAATTGTAAATCACTCTTAATTGCATTGAAAACTCTGTTAAATTTATTTAAAATCCCGAATAATTTTTATTTTGATTTTAACAAACAAAGTTAAAGAGAAACGATGCAATGAAAACATTCACACTCGCCATTTTGCCTTTGGCATTAATCAGCGCATTCTCTCACGCTGCTGAAGAGAAAGCTGCCGAACAGGCTGAAGTCGATACCGTTTACGTTACTGCCGAGAAACAGCTGCAACAGTCGCTGGGCGTATCGCGTATTTCGAAAGACGACATCGACAAGCGTCCGGCCGTCAACGATATTTCCGAATTTGTCCGCACCATGCCGGGCGTCAACCTGACCGGCAATACGGCGACGGGTCAGCGCGGCAATAAACGCCAAATCGACTTGCGCGGAATGGGCCCTGAAAACACATTGATTTTGATTGACGGTAAGCCTGTAAACTCGCGCCAGTCCGAGCGTATCAGTATGCGCGGTGAACGCAATACGCGCGGTGACAGCAACTGGGTGCCGGTTGAAGAAATTGAATCCATCACTGTTTTGCGCGGTCCGGCGGCAACGCGTTACGGCTCCGGCGCGATGGGCGGCGTGGTCAATATCGTTACCAAAAAAGTGTCTAAGGAATTTAAAGGCCAGGTCAATCTTTACGCCAATCAACCGCAAGACAGCAAAGAAGGCGCAACCCGCCGTATCGGCTTCAATTTGAGCGGTCCGATTATTCAAGATACTTTGGGCTTCCGCATTTACGGCAACCTGAATAAAACGGATGCAGATGCAGCCGATATCAATGCCGGACACGGCAACGACAGCGCGGCCGGTGTCGAAGGCGTACGCAATAAAGACATTGCCGGCCGTCTGCAATGGAAAATCAGCCCTGCGCAAACATTGATTTTAGACAGCAGCTACAGCCGTCAGGGCAATATCTACAACGGCGATACGCAAAACAGCAATCCACGTTCCGCTTTGGTTAATTCTTTAGCTGACGGCAAAGCCGAAACTGCCCGTTTATATCGTTCCGCTTATTCTTTAACGCATGACGGCGCATGGGAATGGGGCGATACCAAAAACGTGATCAGTTATGAGCGTACAGTCAACAGCCACTTGCCTGAAGGTTTGGCCGGTGGTCCGGAAGGCAGCTATACAGGCTTGGATTTTGTTCAAAGCCGTCTGAAAAACCTGCGTTTCAGCAGCGAAGCGAATATTCCGTTTAAACTCGGTGTCGATAATGTATTGACGGTCGGCGCAGAATTTACTGACAGTAAGCTGGATGATCCTGCTTCCAATAGTCAGGGATTTAAAGACCAAGGTAAGACTGACGTGTTTGACGGTATTTCAGCAGTACGCGGCGGTAAGGCATCGCAACGCAACTGGGCAGCTTACGTTGAAGACAATATTTCGTTGACCGACAAAACCCATCTGATTCCGGCCATCCGTTTCGACCACAACAGTGACAGCGGCAGCAACTGGAGTCCGGCGTTGAATTTCTCGCATCAAATCGGCGAAAACTGGTTGGTCAAAGGCGGTATTGCCCGTGCGTATAAAGCGCCAAACCTGTATCAAACCAATCCTGACTTTATCCTGTACACGCGCGGTCAAGGTTGTCCGATTGATGCGCCGAGCAGTGTCCGCTGCTACTACATGGGTAATAATAATTTGAAACCCGAAACCAGTATCAATAAAGAGATTGGCCTTGAGTTCAACAAAAACGGCTGGCAGGCTTCGGCGACTTATTTCCACAACGCGTACCGCAACAAAATCGTGATTGGTGAAAATATCATTGCCACCAGCAATATCGGCAACTGGCTTTTGCAATGGGAAAATACGCCGAAAGCGACTATTTCGGGTATCGAAGGCAACTTGGTGATTCCGTTGCATGACACACTCAAGTGGAGCAACAATTTCACTTATATGCACAAATCTGAAGATTATCAAGGCAATCCATTGTCTCTGGTGCCGAAGCATACCCTCAACAGCACGCTGTCTTGGACACCAAACGAACGTTTTGATGCCAACCTGACCTTTACCCACTACGGCCGTACCAAACCGCGTGGCGTGGCGATCAATAAACTGGAGCAAAACGGTAATCTGCGTGCAGGGGTTACTCCTTTGACTTCCGAACATAACCAAACGCAAGTCGGCTCTTACGGCATTTGGGGTATCAATGCCGGCTACAACTGGAACAAACGCGTGGCCGTTCGTGGCGGTGTCAGCAACCTGTTCAATAAAAAACTGTACCGCACAACTGCCGGCGCACAAACATACAACGAACATGGCCGTGCTTTCTACGGCAGTTTGAAAGTGTCGTTTTAAGCAGTAGCGTATGAAACAAGGCCGTCTGAAACGTTGTGAAATGAAATCTAGGATTTCTGACACAGGGTTTCAGACGGCCTTTTTATTTGGATTTTTAGCAGTCTTTGTTGTTACGGAATTTGCTTCTCTTTTAGAAAAAAATAAAAGGGCGGTATTCGCCGCCCTGAAAATCCAAACCGCTTATTCAACCCAAGTTACCATTTCTTCAATCGGTTTGCGTGCTTTTTTGGTAATTTCTTTGGCGCGATAGCCGAATGTTGCCGCTACGGATACGCCCCATTCGTTGGCATCAAACAGGCCTTCTGCCGCCAATACTTCGTTCATTTTGTCGTAGTTGAAGCCTTCGATTGGGCAGGAATCGATGCCGATGGCGGCTGCGCCAGTGAGCATATTGGCCAAAGCAATATAGGTTTGCTTGCCGCTCCAGTCAAAGAGCGCGCGTTGGTCGTCGGCAATTTTAATGTCGGTTTCTTGGAAGCTTTTGTATTTTGCCAACGCTTTTTCCAGCTGCTCGCCTTGCAAGCCCCTGCGTTCGGCAACGCTGCGGAAGAACGGGGTATCGTAACGGGCATTTTTCTTGGCAAGGATAATGACCAGATGGCTGCAGTCGTCCAGTTGCGATTGCATACCCCAGCTGAAAGGTTTGAGCTTTTCTCTCAAGGTTTTGTTTTGGATAACTAAAAATTTCCATGGCTCGGAGCCGACAGAGCTGGGCGAGAGGCGGGCAAATTCTAAAATCGCTGCAAAATCTTCTTGGCTGATTTTTTTGTCGGGATCGTAATAACGGGTGGAACAGCGATTTTCGAATACTTGCAGCATTTGTTCGCGTGTAATTTTACTCATTGGTTTTTCCTAATAAATGAAGATGTTATTTTGACCGTTTTGCCGATATCCGGTTTGCGTGAATTGGAGAAGGAAACAGGATAGGGCAGCACCATGTTAAATCAAACCCTGCGGTTAGGCTATCTTTTAATTTTGAACTTCGCAGAAAAAATCGATTAAATATCAATATGAATATAAAAAGGCCGTCTGAAATTTTAAAAGTAAAGTTTCAGACGGCCTTTGATTTTAAATCCTGATTATAGCTGAGGATTCATCAGGTTTTCTGGGGAGAGGATGCGGTTGAGTTCTTCTTCGCTTAACAGGCCGCGCTCCAGTACGACTTCGCGCACGCCTTTGCCGGTTTGGGCGCAGATTTTGCCGACCAAATCGCCGTTGTGGTGGCCGATGTACGGATTCAGATAAGTGACCAAACCGATGGAGTTGAAAACGTAGCGTTCGCAGATTTCGCGGTTGACCGTAATGCCTTTGACGCATTTTTCGGACAAGTTGACCGCGGCATTGCCCAAGAGGGAAATGGTTTCAAACATACATTGGGCGATGACCGGCTCCATAACGTTCAGCTGCAACTGACCTGCTTCGGCTGCGAAAGTGATGGTGGTGTCGTTGCCGATGACTTTGAAGCACACTTGGTTGACGACCTCAGGAATTACCGGATTGACTTTGGCCGGCATGATGGAAGAACCGGCTTGCAATTCAGGCAGGTTGATTTCTTTCAAACCGGCGCGCGGGCCGGAAGAGAGCAGGCGCAAGTCGTTACAGATTTTGGACAGTTTGACGGCTGTGCGTTTCAATGCGCCGTGTACCATCACATATGCGCCGCAGTCGGAGGTCGCTTCGATCAGGTTTTCAGTCAGTTTGCAAGGCAGGCCGCTGACTTCGGAGAGTTTCTCAACGACTAAAGCCGCATAACCTTTGGGTGTATTCACGCCTGTGCCGATGGCGGTGGCGCCGAGGTTGACTTCAAGCAGCAGGGAGCGGGTGCGGTCGAGGTTGAGGATTTCTTCTTCCAGCAACACTTGGAAAGATTGGAATTCTTGTCCGGCCGTCATCGGTACGGCGTCTTGAAGCTGGGTGCGGCCCATTTTCAAAACGTCTTTAAACTCTTCGGCTTTGGCGGCAAAGGCGTTTTTCAGGATAGCCAGTTTTTCGAGCAATTCGCCGATGCTGTAATACACGGCAAGGCGGAAGCCGGTAGGGTAGGCGTCGTTGGTGGATTGGCTGGCGTTGACATGGTCCATCGGATTGACGATGTCGTAGTGGCCTTTTTCGTGACCCAAGACTTCCAATGCGAGGTTGGCAATGACTTCGTTGGTATTCATGTTGACCGAAGTACCGGCGCCGCCTTGATAAACATCGGACGGGAATTGGTCGAGGCAGCGGCCTTTGACCAATACTTCATCGCAGGCTTTTTCAATGGCGGCCGCGATTTCCGGCTTGATGGCACCCAATGCGCCGTTGGCTTGCGCGGTGGCTTTTTTAACCATCACCATGCTGCGGACAAATTGCGGTACGTCGGAAATTTTTTGCGTGGAAATTTTAAAGTTTTCAATGGCGCGCAGCGTGTGGATACCCCAATAAACATCAGCGGGGATTTCGCGGTCGCCCAATAAATCGTGTTCGATTCGTACAGTCATTTCTCTTACCTTCTCGTATAGTTGTGTTGGTGTGCGTTATGCGTTTGGAACATTAGCCCAGTTCGGCAAGATTGTCCAGTCGGTAAGGCTTAATCGTCAGGGTGAAAACGTGCCGCTTCGCGCTCTTTCGCAGCTGTCTCTTTATCTTTCAATTTCGCACCCAGTCCCAACATTTTTTCATATTCGGATTGCGGCGTGCCATCCTCTTCCATGCCGAATGCGCTGGCATTGACCCAAAGGGAAAGCAGGGAAACGATGAAGGCGAAAAAGCCGACGATATACCAAAACATTTTTTTCTTCCTTGTGTGTCTGCGAGGGCAGATTGTTGTGGTTTGTAAAGATGTGAATGTAGCACAAACGCGGTTGGGTTTAAATTCTTCTCCCGCATCCTTTCATTGATTTACCTGTAAATGTTTAGAAAGGAAAAGGCCGTCTGAAAAGTAAGACTTTTCAGACGGCCTTGAGGCTTTATCGGGAAGCTTAACCGCCGCATGCGCCGCAGCAACCACCTTCGCTGTGACCGCCGCGTTTTTCTTCATTGTTGATAACGGGCAGCTCGGTTTCTTCGGTTTGCTCTTTTTTATCTTCAGGCAAATCGTTTACTTTGATTTTGTTTTCTTCAGCCATGATACATCCTTTCAATGGATTGAGGAGTGGAAAGATTCATAAAGATAGCATCTTTAAGGCGATAAACCAAGCAGTACAAAACTGCCTTGTGATAATGCCATGACTTGGAACAATAAATTTACTTGTAAAAGCGTTAAGGCCGTCTGAAAAAACCCAAAGAGGAGTGTTGGCTTTTATGGTTTGAAATGGCAGCAGAAAGATTTACGAATGCTTGATCTGAAGGGATAAACTGACATTGATTTCAAAAAACAATACAATGTTATCATCATCTGGAAACAGCCAATTTATCGGAGCATATATGTATTCACATCACAGCGAACGCCACTTCAGCGACCGCAACAACTGGCTTCGGGCAAGCGTATTGGGTGCCAATGACGGCCTGATTTCCACTGCCTCGCTGTTGACGGGCGTAGCCGCAGCCGCGCCAGATTTCCAAACCCTACTTTTGACGGGCGTTTCGGCGCTTATCGGGGGCGCGGTGTCAATGGCGGCGGGGGAGTATGTTTCCGTGTCCAGCCAATCGGATACGGAAAAAGCCGATTTGCACAAAGAACGCTACGAATTGGCAAATAATCCTGATGCGGAGTTGGAAGAGCTGACTGAAATTTACCGCCGCCGCGGTTTGTCCGATTCGCTCGCCGCAGAGGTGGCTAAAGCCTTGATGGAACACGATGCACTCGCCGCCCACGCTCGTGATGAAATCGGCATTACCGAAACCTCGGCCGCCCAACCCATGCAGGCCGCGCTGGCTTCTGCCGCTTCATTTTGTGCTGGCGCGATTTTGCCTTTACTGGTCGCATTGACGGCTTCTAGTGCCATTGTTCCGGCCTTGGCAGTTTCCACTTTGTGTGGACTGGCCGGACTGGGCTATGTCTCCGCCAAACTCGGCGGCGCACCTGTCATCCCTGCCGTTTTGCGCGTGTGCATATGGGGCGTTGCAGCATTGGTGATAACCGGATTTATTGGAAAACTGGCCGGCGTGGCCGTCTGAATGTAAGGCCTTATATTCTTTTAAACCTGTATCCAGTAAAATTGAAAATCTATTTGATCGCTAAAGGCCGTCTGAAAAATTTTCAGACGGCCTATGGTGCTTGTATTTACTTATTACAAACTGTTTTGTCATGACCTATCCGATTCCCAAACCCCGTGAAAAATCCCGTTGGCTCAATCTGTCTCAAGGCTCGCTGCCCTTGGCTTTGGCGCGTTATCTGCCGCATAAGCAGCTCAAGGTTGTCTTGACCCAAGATGCGGAACAGGCGCTACGCCTTCAGACGGCCTGGCTGTTTTTCCGTCCGCACGATACGGCGGTGTTCCTGCCGGACTGGGAAACGCTGCCTTACGAGCGTTTTTCGCCGCATCAGGATTTGGTGTCGGAGCGCTTGTCGGCGTTGTGGCAGATTAAGAGCGGCGCGGCGGACGTGTTGTTCGTACCGGTTGCCACGGCGATGCAGAAGCTGCCGCCTGTGCCGTTTCTGGCTGGGCGCACGTTTTGGCTGAAAACAGGGCAGACTTTGGATATAGGCCGTCTGAAAAGTGATTTGGTGGATGCAGGTTATAACCATGTTTCCCACGTTGTTGCGGCAGGCGAGTTTGCCGTGCGCGGCGGTATAGTCGATTTGTTCCCGATGGGCAGCGAAATGCCGTACCGCATCGATTTGTTCGACGATGAAATCGACAGCATCAAAACCTTCGATACCGAAACGCAACGCACCATTTCTCCCGTTTCCGAAATCCGCCTGCTGCCGGCGCACGAGTTCCCCACCGACAGCGAGGCGCAAAAAATCTTCCGCAGCCGCTTCCGCGAGGAAGTCGATGGCAATCCGAACGATGCCGCTGTGTACAAAGCCGTCAGTGACGGCCATTTCGGTGCGGGCGTGGAATATTACCTGCCGCTGTTTTTTGAAAACGAGTTGGAAACGCTGTTTGATTACATCGGCGAAGATGCGCTGTTTGTCTCTTTGGGCGACGTTCATGCCGAGGCAAACCGTTTTTGGAGCGACGTCAAATCGCGTTATGCCATGGCGCAGGGCGACGAAACTTATCCGCCTTTGCTTCCACAGCATTTGTATCTCTCTGCCGATGTATTCGCAGGCCGTCTGAAAAACTATGGTCAGGTATTGCCGGATATTTTTGGTGATGAACATACGTTGCCAAACGTGGCCGTCAACCGTCAAGCAGATGAACCGTTGCAGGCATTGAAAGATTTTCAGACGGCCTTTGACGGACGAATTTTGCTTTGCGCCGAAAGTTTGGGACGGCGCGAAACCATGCTCGGTTTCTTGCAGCAAAACGGTTTGAAAGCCAAAAGCGTGTCCGACTGGCAGGGCTTTTTGTCGGCGCATGAGCCGCTGATGATTACAGTGGCGCCGTTGGCTTACGGGTTTAAATTAGAAGATCAAAACATCGCGGTCATTACCGAATCCGATCTTTATCAATATGTCGCCCGCTCGAGCAAACATCATCGTAAGAAACACGCCGCCGTTTCAGACGGCCTGTTACGCGACCTTGCCGAAATCAATATCGGCGATCCTGTTGTACACGAAGAACACGGTATCGGCCGATATATGGGCTTGGTCACAATGGACTTGGGCGACGAAACCAACGAAATGATGTTGCTCGAATACGCGGGCGAAGCGCAGCTTTATGTGCCTGTTTCGCAACTGCATTTAATCAGCCGCTACTCTGGTCAGGCGCATGAAAACGTCGCCCTGCACAAGCTCGGCAGCGGCGCATGGAATAAGGCAAAACGCAAAGCCGCCGAAAAAGCGCGCGACACCGCCGCCGAGTTGCTCAATCTCTACGCCCAACGCGCCGCCCAATCGGGACACAAGTTTGAAATCAACGAGTTGGATTATCAGGCATTTGCCGACGGCTTTGGCTATGAAGAAACCGAAGACCAAGCCGCTGCCATCGCCGCTGTGATTAAGGATTTGACGCAGGCGAAGCCGATGGACCGCCTAGTGTGCGGCGATGTCGGTTTTGGCAAAACCGAAGTCGCCCTGCGCGCCGCGTTTGTGGCGGTGATGGGCGGCAAACAGGTCGCCGTACTCGCCCCAACCACGCTTTTGGTCGAGCAGCACGCGCAAAACTTCGCCGACCGCTTCGCCGATTTCCCCGTGAAAGTCGCCAGCCTTTCACGTTTCAACAACAGCAAAGCCACCAAAGCCGCGCTGGAAGGCATGGCGGACGGTACGGTCGATATTGTTATCGGCACGCACAAATTGGTTCAAGACGACATCAAATTTAAAAACTTAGGTTTAGTGATTATCGATGAAGAACATCGTTTCGGCGTGCGCCAAAAAGAGCAGCTCAAACGTCTGCGCGCCAACGTAGACATACTTACCATGACCGCCACACCGATTCCACGCACCCTCAGCATGGCGCTCGAAGGTCTGCGCGACTTCTCGCTGATTACTACCGCGCCCAGCCGCCGCCTCGCCGTCAAAACCTTTGTCAAACCCTTCAGCGAAGGCAGCGTGCGCGAAGCCGTGTTGCGCGAACTCAAACGCGGCGGACAAGTGTTTTTCCTGCACAATGAAGTAGATACGATTGAGAATATGCGCGAGCGGCTGGAAACCCTGCTGCCCGAAGCCCGCATCGGCGTGGCGCACGGACAACTGCGCGAGCGCGAACTGGAGCAAGTGATGCGCGACTTTTTGCAGCAACGATTCAACGTGTTGCTCTGTTCCACCATCATCGAAACCGGCATCGACATTCCCAACGCCAACACCATCATCATCAACCGCGCCGACAAATTCGGACTGGCGCAACTGCACCAGCTTCGCGGGCGCGTCGGCCGCAGCCACCACCAAGCCTACGCCTACCTGCTCACGCCCGAATACATCACCAAAGACGCAGAAAAACGCCTCGACGCCATCGCGGCGGCAGACGAACTCGGCGCAGGTTTCACCCTCGCCATGCAGGATTTGGAAATCCGCGGCGCAGGCGAAATCCTTGGCGAAGGGCAGTCCGGCGAAATGATACAGGTCGGCTTCACGCTCTACACCGAAATGCTCAAGCAAGCCGTACGCGACCTCAAAAAAGGCCGTCAGCCTGACCTCGACGCGCCATTGGGCATTACCACTGAAATCAAACTGCACAGCCCGGCATTACTGCCTGAAGACTACTGCCCCGACATTCACGAGCGCCTCGTCCTCTACAAACGCCTCGCCGTCTGCGAAACCGTGCAGCAAATCAATGCCATACATGAAGAACTCATTGATCGCTTCGGCCTGCCCGAACAACCCGTCAAAACCCTCATCGAAAGCCACCACTTACGGCTTGCGGCAAAAGAATTGGGCATCGATGCCATTGATGCAACCAGCGAAGCGGTAACGGTAACCTTTGGCAAAAACAACAATGTTGATCCAACCGAAATCATTCTGCTGATTCAGAACGACAAAAAATACCGCCTTGCCGGAGCGGATAAGCTGCGATTTACCGCAGAGATGGAAAATATTGAAGTGCGGATTAATACGGTGAAGAACGTATTGAAGACTTTGAAAGAAAGAGTGGTAGCAAAGTAGAGGGTGATGAAGAAAAGGTCGTCTGAAAAATTTTCAGACGACCTTTCCTTATCCAAAATTTGTAGGTCGGATACTTGTATCCGACAAAATCTCCCATGAAGCTGTCGGATTCGAGAATCCGACCTACACCTAACGCTCTTTTTTAAAAAGATTAACTAAATCAATTACATAATTGTATTAATTAGCTTTTCATCATTTGATTTTTCAAAATTTTCGGCAATTATCTGTATTCATTATAGACAATAGAATTATATAGAACGCCATTCTTGTCAAAAACAGGCAGTAATTTAATTAGATACCAGTTTATATCCACTATTTTATTATAAATTTCCTTAATATTGATATTAATGCTGAATAAGAATTCAAAGTTAGGAAAAAATAAGACGTCTCCACCGATATTGGTATCAGACCATGTCATTACAAACCCGATAACTTCATCCGAATTACTTTTGATTTTTAAAAAATCAAAAATTTCTTGTTCCGACATAGAGGCCGAATTCCAATCCCAGTCGTCATTACCAAGCAGCAAATAAGTAAATTGTCCATTATCGAGAAAACGCCAACCATCCTCCCATAAATATTTCAGTATTTCATAACGAGAAATTTTTTTGTTATTCATCGATAAATCTATACTTAAACCTATATCTCTCGACATCTCGAATCTCCTGTGGCTTTTAATTTTTAATATTTTTAGAAGGGGTGTAAGCAAGCCTTAGCCCGCATTAAACCTGTAAGTAGAGTGTATACGGCACGCACAAACGTGGGCTTTAAGCGTAATAAAAAGTCGTCTGAAACGATTTTCAGGCTTTCAGATGACCTTTTATCAAATGATGCGAAATATCACTTGTCTAACTCAGCCCCACCTTCAAGTTTTGGGCAGACTACGACTTGTATCGTTTGTTTATTTTTATAATTGCTGAAATTTCCAATAATCCCGTCCTTCAATTTTCCAATAACAAAATTCGTCCGGTATCAAATACCCAAAGTCCATTGCCTTAGAAAACCAGCCATCATAGACATAATCTTCATGACATCTGTCCCAATCCATATGAAGGTAAACTTCCGTATCAAAATTAATATAGAACAACGGTAATCTTGAAGAAATCTGATTGATTTTTAAGAAATCACTTTGTTGGCCAGAATCCGAAATAGGATCATCATACGACAACTTGTTCTCGACAACGGAATATAATCTTGCTGCCTCATTTAAATTAAAGCCCTGTAACATCAGCGCCTTCAATTCGTCTTTTTCCAGTACGACGACCGAATCTGATTGAAGATAGTTTTCAAAATTGTCCTTAGTTAACTGCCAGATGCCGTTTCGGTAATAATAACTATTCATTTCATCCTGATACTGTTCTAACGTAATATTACCGTTTTTAAAATCCAAATCTAAGTCTAATTTCATGTTTAATATGAAATTAGCCTTATAATCAATCAAATAATATATCTTTTTCTTATAGACAAAAATGGATATACACTGAATGTACTCAAAGATGTTATCCAATAATTCAGATTTAAATTTCTCAATCTTTTCCATATTTGACAAATTCCTTAATAACTTTATCACCAGCAAGCATTAGTCCGCATGAAAGCTGCAGGTAGGGTGTGCGCGGTACGCACGTACGCGTGCTTTAAGTGTAAATACAGAAGCAGTATAAAAAGGTCGTCTGAAAAATTTTCAGACGACCTTTTAGGTTAATTTTCCGAATAGCCTTTCTAAGGCAGTACAACCACATTTCAATCTTTTCCTGCACAGAAAAAAAAATACAGCAGCTGTATCATCTCGTTAACTCGGGGGTCGGCAATATAATATTGCCGCTCTCGGTGGTTTACTTCAAACGATACCAAACCGGCTTCACGCAGTAGCGCTAATTGGCTGGACATTGCCGCTTGCGGCAGTCCGGATGATTCAGCCAACTCGGTTACATTGTACGGCCTTTCATGTAGTTTGCACAATACGGCGAGACGGTTGGGATTAGCCAGAAGTTTGAGAAAAGCGGAGGCTTCTTCGTAGGGAGGTTGATTGTCGGCAGTGGTCATTTTTCGCGTTTTTCGGCAAATGAGGAGGTCGAATTATCAGTCATAATGGCCTCAGCAGCAACTTTCAGACGGCCTTTGCTTAATGATTCCATGGCATTTTGGCCAGCAGGCGTGCCATGCCGCAGAATCCGGTTAGTCCGGCCGTCAACAGGCCTGCACCGACCATTATGTCTATCAGATAAAACCAAGGCGATACCAGCCAACCTGCCAGCACACCCAACAGAATCAAACTGCCCGCTATGGTTTGCACCTGCCGCATGATATCCGGTGTGGCACGGTCGGCAACAATAGGAAGCCCTGCAGCCTTCCATGCCTGTAAGCCGCCTTCTAGAATATAGCATTCTCGACCTTGGCCAAGCGCTGACAATATAGTTTCTGCCTGAGTTGTACGTTTGCCGCTCAGACAATAAAAAATCAGGCACGAGGCTGAATTATTGGGCAGTCTGTCTCGCTGCTGTTCAGGCGGAAGGGATAATGCACCGACAATATGCCCGCCCCGATATTCGGCTTGGCTTCGGATGTCCACTGCCAACGCGCCCTCACGGATTTTTGCCATTGCTTCGGAAGGCGTAATTCGCGGGAGTTGTCCGACCGTACTCATGTTTTGCCTTCGTTATTTTTTGTTGATGCGGCAGGTGTTGATGCCCAATAAACTGTACAGTGCGCAGTTGCCAATCAGTGCTGTACCCAGAGGGATGATGCCCAGCCAACCCCACCAGCCAATTTGTCCGGTAGCGGCTGCAGCAATCAGTGCTACGCTGATAACAATACGGATTACGCGATCCAAAGTACCCAAGTTTCGTTTCATTTTATTGCTCCTTGTTTCAGAATGAATTGTCTATAAATAAAAATATATAACAAAAATCACATATGAGAAATATTATAGCTTTAAAGATGACTTTGTCAAATGGTTTACAGTAAAAGTGTAATGAATATTTGCATTGTATTTTTTAAACGCACAAATAGAATCAATCTCCAACGGCATGGTTAAATGTAAAAATACAGCCTGATATTTTCAGACGGCACTGGAGATGATCTATATAATATTTTATTTATATTGGAAGAATTGGTAGTCAGTTTTCAGAAGGAGTCAAATCATGACCGATTCGGAAAAGAAGTCCAATGGAGACGATTTGAAGACTGGATAATCCGTTGTGTAACTAGCAAGGGGGAGGAAATACTTTTAAATCAAATTGTCTACGAATTATAAAAGGCCGTCTGAAAATTGAATTTCAGACGGCCTTTTATTTCCTTATAACGTCATAATGTTCGTATCATTAGAAACGATAGTTCATGCCCAAGGCAAACTCGCGGCCGCGTTCGTAGAAGGGCACGCGTCCGTTGCCGTCGGGGAAGCGTTGGCTGTGCGAACGGTATTGCTTGTTGCCGATGTTGTTGACGGCGAAGTTGACGTTCAGGTTGTCTTTTTTCAGCGGCTGCCAGTTGGCGTAGATGTCGTGTACGCCGTAACCGGCTTTTTTGCCGTGTATCGTGCCTTGTCCGCGGGCGACGTCGGTGTATTTCACGCTTTGGGCGTAGCGACCGCGCCAGCCAATTTCGAGTTTGTGGTTTTCAAACTGATAAGACAGGCCGGTCAGCCATTGGCGGCCGGTGTTCCAGAAGGTGAACGAGCTTTCGTGGTCTTCCGCTTGAATCGGGCTTTCGCCGTAGTACATTTCGCCGTTCAGACGCGGTTTGACGTAGGATACGCCGGCGCGCGCGGTCAGGCCGCCCCAGCGGTAGGATGCGTCAAGTTCGTAGCCGTAGGTTTTGAGCGTGCCGCCGTTGTAAATCTTGCCGCGTTCGGTGATGGAGGCGGTGTTGTTATTGATTTTTGCCCAACGATAGACGATGAGGTCTTTGATGCGTTGGTGGAACACGCTGCCACTGACGTTGAAATTGTCGTTGCGCCATCTGAAGCCGAGTTCGGCGCGGCGGGCGGTTTCGGCTTTGAGGTTGCTGTCCAAATCGGCGGCGGCGCCTGCGCGTTCGTTAGCCAACAGGGCTTCGTTCAGGCGGGGCGCACGGCTTGCCTGATTGAGGTTTGCCAAGAGGGAGAAGTTGTCGTTGATGTCCCAAATCGCGCCGATGCTGGGGTTGAGCTGGCCGTGCGACGCGCTTTGTTTGCTGGCGGCGTTGTATTTGAAATGGTCGTAACGCAGGCCGGTGGTCAGGGTGACGGGGTGCAGGTTCCAAATGCCTTCCGCGTACACGCCGTATTCGGCTTTTTTCTCTTTGTCGCGGTCATACAGGCCGAGAATCTTCAGCCATGCGCCTTTGTCGGACGGCTCGGAGGTTTCGTGGCGGTAGTTAACGCCGTATTTCACCATGTGTCCGTCGCCGAAAGAGCTGGCGAGGTTCAGATTCGCGCCGGTCGCTTTGATTTTGCTTAACTCAAGTTTGCCGATGGGAACGCCGCCTTGCGCTGTGCCGGAAGCTTGGGCTTTTGGAGAAGGGGCGCCTTTGGGCGGTTTGGTGTCGTCGGTATTGATTTGGAAGACGTTGGCATCGATTTTGTCGATGAAGCCGACGTTGCGGCCGCGGTATTCCAGATTGTAGGTTTGTTCTTTTTGATAAGTGCCGTCCACGCCGATGTAGCTGTCAACGTTTTGGAACTCGGCTTTGTCGGTGCGGTTGCCTTTTTGGTATTCCTGACGGTAGGTCAGGCGGATGCCGTGGTCGTCGTTGAAATCGTAGCCGAGTTTGGCGAGGTAGCTGTGCTGTTTCAGACGACTGCCGAGGTTGACATTGCCGTTACCGTCTTTGTAGTCACGGTTGTTGAGGAAGTTGCCTGCAAACAGGGCATCGAAGCCGTTTTGATAGCCGTAAACCGCTGCGCTGCCGGTTGAGCCTTTATTGCTGCTCAAGCCTGCGCCCAGTTTGAAACCGAAAGGTTTGCCGTCGGTCAGCAGGTCTTTTGCGTCAACCGTTGTTACGCGGATGGTACCGCCGACCGCACCCAAACCCGCGCTTGCCGCGCCTGTGCCTTTTTCGACGTTGATGCTTTTCACCAAAGCAGGATCAAGCTGGAAGCGGCTTTGGTGGTGGAAGATTTTTGTGGATTGGCTGGTGTTGTCGACTTCTAGGTTAATTTTGTCTTCACCAACGCCGCGGATGCTGTAAAACTGCGCCACGCCGTTGCCGCCGCCGACATCCATACCGATTTGATCTTTCATGACTTGTTTTAAATCGGTCGAAATTTCGCGATCGAGCTGGTTGCGGGTTACACGAGTCGGTACGGCAGTACCGGTGACCTTAATTTCATTCAGCTCGGCAGTTTCTGCGGGTTGCAAATTTTCGGCATGAGCGAAGCTGGTTGATAATGCGAGTGTAATGATACTAAGGCGGAATACAGGAGAGGAGACCTTATTCATGATTTTTCCTAAGTAAAAAATTGACTGTTTATTCTAATTATTCTAATAATGATTATCAAATTCTTAATGGATATTAATAAATATATTCTGTTTTATTCCAGTCTCAAATTAATAGGATTTTTATAAAAATCAATTAGTTTATATTTTTAGTTAAATTTAGTAAATATTCTTTGGTTGGGAAATGGGTTGAGTCTTACTTTTTCCGAGAGGGAGAGATGGGATAGCTTAAATATCTGTCAATAAAGAATTTTGTCTATCAGTGTTTTATTTAAAAGGCCGTCTGAAAAGTACTTTTCAGACGGCCTAAATATTTATGTTTTACAACAAAGGACTCATCAGGCGGACGGCATTTTCCACGAGGCCGCGGAGTTTGGAGCGTTGTTGCCATGATTTGATGGCAATGTAGCTGCTGTTTTTAAGGTAGCTGCGTTGTAGGTGGCAGATTTGTTTGGTGGTATCGCGATCGTAGATGGCGAGGCTGATTTCGAGGTTGAGGAAGAAGCTGCGCATGTCCATGTTGACCGTGCCGAAGAGGGAGTAGTCTTCGTCAATGGTCATGGTTTTGGCATGTAAGAGCCCACCTTCAAACATGGCAATTTTGACCCCGGCTTCCAGCAACATAGGGTAGTAGGCGCGTGAGGCGTAGCGTACCATCAGTGAATCGACTTTGGCTGGCAGTATCAGGGTCACTTTGACGCCGCGTTTGGCGGCAACGGTTAATGCCATGAGAAGCGGCTCGTCGGGGACAAAGTAGGGAGTGGTAATCGTGATTTGTTTGGTGGCGGCATAGATGGCGCTGATGATGGTTTCGTAGATAACGAAGCTGCCTTGCTCGGGAGCGGATGGAATGATTTGGGCAACAATATCGCCTTGCTGCATTTTTTCGGGAAGGATTTTAGGTAGCAGGCTTTGGGCTTGATTGAGGTATGTTTGTACGTTTTGGAGGTTTTCATCGGTTTCGACGGCAAGGTCGGCGAAGAAGACGGCAGACAGTTCCAAAACCATAGGCCCTGTACAGCGCATCATGACATCTACCCATTCTCCGACGCCGGAGTTTTGTTTGAAATAGCGGGGGTCGACAAGGTTGAAGCTGCCTGTGTAACCGATTTTGCTGTCGATAACGAGGATTTTGCGGTGGTTGCGCAGATCGGTGCGCGTGAATAGTGTACGCCAGATGCCGACAGGTAATGAGGTATGTACTTCAACGCCTGCTTGGCGCAGTATCTCTACCCAGTCACTTTCAAAAAAGCTCCTGCTGCCGACGGCATCAGCCAGAATGGCACAGTCAACGTCCCGATCTGCGGCGGCAAGAATTTCATTTAAAATTTCTTCGATGCGACCTTTGGGCTCGATAATGTAAAAGGCCAGCAGGCAGGAATGGGTTGCGGCGCGTATGTCCGTAAGCATGCTGTCGATGATGGCATCGGTGGTTGAGAGCAGGCTCATGGCGTTGCCTTTGGTGGCACCCAGCCCCGTTCCTTTTTCGGCAACTTTACTGATGCCGTGGTAACGTGATTTGACTTGGTCGGCAATGTCGAGATAGATATCGGCTAGATGGGTGGCGGCAAAGTTGCGGTAGAAGCGGTTCATTTCGCCGGTACGTTTGGCGCGGGCCGTGCCGAGACGCGGCTCGCCGATAAGGATGTAGGCGATGGTTCCGAACACGGGGAAAAGGAAGAGGATAATTAGCCAGGCAAAGGTTGAGCCGATATTTTTTTGTTTGTACAACACGCGCAGCATGCAGACGAGTGCGGCGCAGGTGTGGGCGAAGATAAAAATTTCGGTCCAGGTGATGTCTTTTAAAAAATTCATATTCGGTAGAGGGAGTGGATGTGTTTTTAAGTTTGAAGGTGTCAGCTGATAAGCTTCAGATATTAAGTATATAGAAAAACCGTCTAAAAACAAATTTACACGATAATCGTGTTTTTTGTTTTCAGACGGCCTTTGAGTTGCTTTAATTAACGGTGATACTGACGGGACAATTCGTGTACGGTATCGACCAAAATTTTAGCGTGTTCCGGATTGGCGTGTTGGTTGATACCGTGGCCGAGGTTGAATACATGGCCGCTGCCGTTGCCGTAGTCGGCGAGGATGCGTGCGACCTCGGTGCGGATAGATTCTGGTGTGCCGAAGAGGGCAAACGGGTCGAAGTTGCCTTGCAGGGCAACTTGTTCGCCGACGCGACGGCGTGCTTCGCCGATGTTGCAGGTCCAGTCCAGGCCCAATGCGTCTGCGCCGATTTCTGCCATGCTTTCCAGCCATAAGCCGCCGCCTTTGGCAAATACGATAACAGGCACGCGGCGGCCTTCGCTTTCGCGTTTGAGTCCGGCAACGATTTGTCGGATGTACTTCAGGCTGAACTCTTTAAATGCGGCATCGCTCAACACGCCGCCCCAAGTATCGAAAATTTGTACGGCTTGTGCGCCGGCATCGATTTGGGCATTGAGATAAGCGGTAACGGCTTGGGCGTTGGTGTCGAGGATTTTATGCAGTAAATCAGGGCGCGAATACATCATTGTTTTGATGGTGCGGAATTCTTTGCTGCTGCCGCCTTCGACCATGTAGCAGGCGAGTGTGAACGGGCTGCCGGAGAAGCCGATGAGTGGCACGCGGCCGCCCAGTGCTTTACGGATGGAAGTTACTGCGTCAAAGACGTATTGCAGTTTTTCCATATCGGGAACTTGCAGTTTGGCAATGTCGGCTTCGTGTTGCAAGGCACGTTCAAATTTCGGGCCTTCGCCTTCGGCAAAATACAGACCCAAACCCATGGCGTCGGGTACGGTCAGAATGTCGGAAAACAGAATCGCTGCGTCCAGATCAAAACGTTCTAAAGGCTGGATGGTAACTTCGGTTGCCAGCTCGGTGTTTTTACACAAATCGAGAAAGCTGCCTGCGCGTGCGCGTGTGGCTTTGTATTCAGGCAGATAGCGTCCGGCTTGGCGCATCATCCAGATGGGCGTGTATTCGACAGGCTGTTTGAGCAGGGCGCGGAGGAAAGTGTCGTTTTTCAGAGCAGTCATGATAAATAGGCTTTCTGATTTGGTGTGTTGGACAAAGTTCAGACGGCCTTAGATATGTATTGAGGCCGTCTGAAATGATTAAATGATTGGTTCTGTTGTAGATTTCATATTATCGCTTAATGCGAAATCAGCACATTAATTTGGTTGGGGAAGGGCTGCCGGATGTTCTTCTTCGGCCACGCTTTCCAAAACCAGATTGCGTTGTTCTTGCGCTTTTTGCGGCTGATCGGTTTCATCAAACACGCGAGCCAAGACCAAATGCGCAGATACGCTGGGTTGCAGGGCAATGCTGGCTTCGAGGTAGCCTTGGGCTTTGCCCCAAAGTTTGCGTCCGTAAGCCAGTTGGCCAAGATACATCAACAGTGGTGCATTGTCCGGTTGTTCCTGCAACCAAGAATCTGCCAAATCAATGGCTTTTTGCTGGTCGCGCTCGCTTAGGAAACGAACGGATTCGACAAATGCTTCCAAAAGCTCGGGCTGGCGGTTTTGCGGATAATGGTTTTTTACCCATTTGACCGCTTCGGCATACAAGCCCAAGCGCTCGTATTTTTCGGCAATCGCGACGCACAATTCGCCAGACTTCACACTTTCGGGAATCTGTTTCAAACAGGCTTTCAGACGGCCTGCATCGGTTACTTCGCTCAAGAGGCGGCGATATGCCCAGTTCTGATACTGTTCTGCTTCGTAATCGTTGATAGCGCCGGCTTTGACCAGTTTTTCCGCTTTTG
Source organism: Neisseria perflava (assembly GCF_019334725.1). Classification (NCBI taxonomy): domain Bacteria; kingdom Pseudomonadati; phylum Pseudomonadota; class Betaproteobacteria; order Neisseriales; family Neisseriaceae; genus Neisseria; species Neisseria perflava. Next base: position 1,255,043 of record NZ_CP079818.1, read on the forward strand.
CCAAGACATCTGAAGCATCGCCGTGATCAAAGGCATAACGCAATTGCAGGCGCACCAAGCGGCTTAAGTTGCCGTTGATTTTGGCTGCGGCTTCAAGATTTTGTGCGGCAGTCGGATAATCGCGGCAGCCCAGTGCGGATTCAGCCAGCAAAAGATGACGGGAAAGCTGTTGTTTTTGCGGAAGGTGTTCGATTTCGTGCAGGTAGCGGTCGCGCAGTTCGAAGTTTTCCATTTGGTCGGCCGCGTGCGCGCCCAACATCAAAGCCAGGGTACGGTTGTCGCCTGCTTCTTTGTTTTGCAAGACTTTGGCGGCTTCTTGTTCGGCTTTTTCAAAACGGCCTTCAAAATATGCCAAACCTGCGCTGTTCAAAGAGGCGGAAGCCTGACGGCCTTTGCGGGCAATGCCGAAGCGTTGCATACGCGCTGGAATATTTAAGAGGCCGAACACGAATTTAATCAGGAAATACAAGACGAATACGCTCAACAGCAGGCCTAAAACAAAGGCATGCAGATTGATACGCAGCATGGTTTGCTCAACCACGACATACACGTTACCTGTATAAATGCCGGAAGCCAACGCTAAACCAACGGCGGCGGCAAACAGAATGACAATCCAAACGACGGTTTTCATGCTTGCTCTCCTTTAATTTTGGCAGCAGGCTTGGTTTGGTTTTGTGGTTTGGCAGCTTCGGCGGCCGGTTCTTTTTTGTTTTCAGACGGCAAAGCAGGTGCTTCCAGAGATTGAGGGGCAGAAGCGGCAGCCGGTGCGGCAGTCGTGGCTTGTTCGGTAGCTGCAGCCGGAGCGGAAGCGGTTTTCTCGGCAGCTTGGGTTTGCGTAGCTTCTTCGGTCGTCATTTGTGTACGCGAACCTTCTTGATAAGCACGAACGGCGCTCAAGCTGGCTTTCAGGCTGTCGTCTGAAATCATGCGGACATCAAGGGCTTTGAGTTCGGCCAACTCTTTCAACCATGACTGGGTAGCAGGGGATTTGCTGTCGAAGTATTGCTTCACGGTTGCTTCAACGTTGTTCAAATCGCTTTGGTACACTTCGCCATTGTGTTGCAACAGGGCAATGCGCGCATCCAAAAGGCGTAGGCGCAGGTTTTCACGGATGAAGTAGGTTTGTTCGGGCGAAATCAACATGGCGTCGTTGCTGTCCAGATGACGGACTTCAACCAAGCCTTTGAGGGCATTGATGGATTTTTCCCATGTGTTTTCCCACCAAGTTCCTGAATTAGTGGCTTCGACAGGCGCGGCACCCGGTTTCAATACGCCGTCCAAGACTAAAGGCAGTCCGGAAATACCGGTTTCCAAGCGGTCGATACGCAAGGCAGTAGCGGAAATATCGACATAAGGACGGTTTTTCAGCGCGGCCAAATCATTGCTGATGGCTTGTTTGATGGGGATAAGTTCAGGCTGTTCAAAACGGCTTAAGCGGCTGTCGAGGTGTTCCAATACGCTGACCGCGCCTTGAAGGTTGCCAGACAGCATCAATTGTTGCGAAGCAGTGTTCAACATCGATTCAGCTTCGTCAACCAGCCAGTTGATACGGCCTTTGAGCAGCTCTTGATAAGCTTTCTGCATTTGCAGGATTTGATCGCTATTGTTTTTTTGACCGTTGTTCAAGCGGTCTAACTCGGCCTGAATAGCGGTTTGGCGGTTGAGGTTGTCTTTTAAAAGGCTGGCGTTTTCAGATTCGCCCAACGCAGCTTTGTCGATTTTTTGATTGAATTCGAGCTCTTGGTTTTTTAAAACATTTTGACCCTGTACAAACAGGAATCCGCTCGCGCCCAAGCCAAGCAGTGCCAAGACGATCGCACCTGCGGCCAAGGCTTTGCCGCCAGATTGTTTGATGATAACAGGGGCGTTGTTTTGTGGGAGATTGTTGGACTCGGGCATGCTCGCCTCCACTCGCTGAGGTTGGGTAGGTTTGATTTGTTCAGACGGCCTGGTGTTTTCAGAACGTTCAGGCGCCGTAGTTGCCGTATTGGCAACTTGTTGGGTATCTTTATTGTCTTCGACTGGGTTCACTGCTTGGCTCCTTTGTGGTATGGATGAAAGTGCAGCGGATAAAGAAGTGACGGTTTCTACATGTTTGGCACCGACGATGCGAAGCGCATCGGCAATGCGAGGATGGTGGGTAAAGTATAGCAAGGATTCGAAGAATCGGGAAAATTGCGGCGGAATCTGATGGAAAAATTCGCGCGCGAGCTCGCCGGATGTAACGTAGGCGGCGGCGATGTCTTCAGTTTTAAAGTTCTGCCAATCGATGGCGTGTGGCCGTCTGAAATAGATTTCAGCGATGTTGATTTGGAAACCCAGTTCGGTCAGTTTGTCTGCTAGAAAATCACGGCCTCCATGGCCTCGAATGATTAGAACTCGGGCGTTGGGTGGTAGGTTTTTCCAAATAGGCATTCTCAAGACGGCTTCGCTGTCGTTACCATCTTCGGGAGAGAATACGGGATAGGGGGAGAATTGCGCCAAAGTATGTTGGCTGGTTTGGCCGACGGTAATGTGTACTTTAGGGCCGTCTGAAAAGGTCAGATACGGTACTGCAGTTTCAATAGTGGTCGGGCTGACCCAAAACACCACATCGGCTTGCTTGAATTGTTCGGGAAGTTTGTTTAGTGCCGAACGGTCTGCCTCTATTTCAATCGGACTCAATACCTGAGCCTGCCAACCGGCTGCATGGCAGGTTTGGATATCTTGCTGTGGACGGTTGGACGGACGGATGATGAGTAGAGTAGGCATAATGTGGGATAAATTATTAAGGTTTAGGCCGTCTGAAAGAAGGGTTTCAGACGGCCTGTTGCTGACGTACGTTATTGATCGACGAATGCGCGCTCAATCAGGTAGTCGCCGCGAACGCCGGTTTTCGGAGAAACGGTCAGGCCGAATTCGTCCAAGACGCTGCAGGTGTCTTTCAACATGGCAGGGCTGCCGCACAGCATGGCGCGGTCGTCTTGCGGATTGATTTTAGGCAGGCCGATGTCTTCGAAGAGTTTGCCGCTGCGCATCAAATCGGTCAGACGGCCTTGGTGTACATATTCTTCGCGTGAAACGATTGGATAGTAAATCAGTTTTTCTTTAACCAAGTCGCCCAGGTATTCGTGTTCGGGCAATTCTTTGGTGAAGCGGTCGTAGTATGCCAAGTCTTTTTTGTAGCGTACGCCGTGAACCAAGATGATTTTTTCGAATTGCTCGTAAATTTCAGGGTCTTTGGTAATGCTCAAGAAAGGGGCGATGCCGGTACCGGTGCTCAAGAGGTAGAGGTGTTTGCCCGGATTCAGGTCGCCGGCAACCAATGTACCGGTCGGTTTTTTACTGATAAGGACATCGTCGCCGACTTTAAGGTGTTGTAGGCGGCTGGTCAATGGGCCGTCTTGTACTTTGATACTGAAAAATTCCAGATGCTCTTCCCAGTTGGCAGAAGCCACGCTGTATGCGCGCATTAGCGGTTTGCCGTCTACCATCAGGCCGACCATGACGAATTGGCCGTTTTCAAAGCGCAAAGATTCGTCACGGGTGCAGGTGAAAGTGAAGTAAGCGTCGGTCCAGTGGTGTACGGACAAGACTTTCTGGGTGTTGAATGCTGCCATTGATATTTCCTGTCGGATAAGGCCGTCTGAAAAGGATAGGTCGGGGCGGCCAAGGTTAATAAAAAGAATGGAATATGGTGTTTAGCTACTTGCTTGCCGGTTTGGCTGATTTTTCGCTGAGGCTGTGCAGGTCGGAATAGCGTCCACCTGCGTTGATCAATTCATGATGAGTGCCTTGTTCGACGACATTGCCTTCGTGCATGACAACGATGTTGTCGGCTTTTTCGATGGTCGAAAGTCGGTGGGCAATCACCAATGTGGTACGGTTTTGCATCAGGTTTTCCAATGCAGTTTGTACCAAACGTTCGGATTCATTATCCAATGCACTGGTGGCTTCGTCCAAAATCAAAATCGGCGCATTTTTCAAAAGCGCACGCGCAATGGCGAGGCGTTGACGTTGGCCGCCGGACAGTTTTAAACCGTTTTCGCCAACTTCAGTGTGCAGGCCTTGTGGCATTTTTTGGATAAATTCCCAAGCATTTGCGGCTTTTGCAGCATTGATAATTTCTTCTTCACTGAATTTGTCAGCTTGAGCATAGGCAATGTTTTCAGCAATCGTACCATTAAACAGGACAACGTTTTGGCCGACAAATGCCATACGGCTGCGCAGGCTTTCGAGCGTATATTCATTGATGTTGACGCCGCCGATCAAAACCTTGCCTTCATCCGGATTAAGGAAGCGCGGCAACATATTGGCCAAGGTAGTTTTACCGCAGCCTGATGCGCCGACCAATGCAGTCACTTTGCCTTGCGGTACAAGCAGGTTGATGTGGTTCAAGCTGTTGCGTTCGGCTTCAGGATAGCGGTGTACAACATTGCAAAATTCGATATCGCCAGGGTTTGGGCTGAGAATCTGTTTGCCTTCGTTGCTTTCTTCAGGTTGATCCAAAAAGGTGAAGACACTTTCAGCTGCCGCCAAACCGCGTTGCAGGGATTGCATCACGCCGGTCATGCGTTTGATGGGGTCAAACATCATGATCATGCTGGACAAAAACGACATAAAATCGCCTGCACTAAATCCTGAAAGCCCTGCTTGGCGGGCTGCTGCGTAAATAATTGCAGCCAGAGCAACTGAAGCCATTAATTGCGTAATGCCGGTACCGGCAGAGCTGGCAGAAACCTGTTTGAGCAGGTTGCGGCGCACATCGTCGGCAATACGGTTGAAGCGGCGGTTTTCATAATCTTGACCGCCGTAGATTTTTACAACGCGTTCACCATTAATGCTCTCGCCCAAGACCTGCATCAGCTGGCCAAGATAAATTTGGTTGTTGGCAGACAATTTGCGCAAGCGTTTGCTGACCGTTTGGATACATACGGCGACGACTGGCAAAATAATAAAAGTAATCAGGGTCAAACGCCAGTTCAGATAAGTTAGCAAGCCCAATAGGCCGACTACGCTCACGCCGTCTTTAGCAATCACGGTAATGACGTTAAACCCTGCATCGGTAATTTGATTGACGTCGTTCAAGATACGAGACATCAAACGGCCGCCGGTATTGCTGCTGAAATACGAAGTCGGCAGGTGCATCATTTTGTTGAACATTTCACCGCGCAAGCGCTGCACCAAGTGGCTGGACAGATAAGTCGTGCAATATTCGTTAATGAAGTTGAACAGGCCACGAATGAAAAACAGCGCCACAATTGCCAGCGGCAACCATGACATGCTTTTCATGTTTTTATCGACAAAACCTTCATTAATCAAAGGTTTGAGCAAGTAACCGAAAGCCGGCATCGTACCGGCGACAATCAGCATGGCCACTACGGAGACGATAAACATCTTCCAATAGCTTTTTAAATATCCAAGCAAACGCTTGTACAGCTCCCAGTTGGATGTGGCTTGTGTTGTCTGCATATCAATCCAGATTTAGAGCAAACATGCAATTCTAAACGAAAATATCTGTCATTACAATGTTTGCAATTGAAAGTCAAAAGGAGTTGGTATTGTTTTAACGCCTTGATTTTATATGATAACGACTGTAATGCGGTTGGATTGGAATAACGCTGCCTACTTCATAAACACCAGTCGCGGCCGTCTGAAAAAGTTTCAGACGGCCTCTTCAGTCGTCAAAGACAGCCGGTTAAGCCAAAGCTTCCTTAATGATGTCTTTTACTGTCGTTGCGTTATTAGGGACAACACGGACCCGTTGTGGCAGGTTTTCCAAGCCTTCCAATGCGGCCGGACGGGGGATAGCAACTTCGCCAACAGCTTCATGGATGGTGGCTTCAAATTTGGCAGCCAATGCGGTTTCGAGGCAGACGATGGTTTCGCCGGCTTCTCGTACTTCACGCGCTACTTTGACACCATCAGCTGTATGCGGATCAATCAGTTCATGATCTTGCTTGTAAACCTGTTTGATGGTGGCAAGGCGGTTGGCATGGGTCGATTTGCCGGAAACAAAGCCATATTGTTGATGTACTTTGTTTAAGACAAATTCCAAATTGAAACCTTTGCCGGAACCTACTTCAGCCCATAAGGTTTTGATTTCGTCTGCATCGCGGTCCATCAGGTCAAACACAAAACGCTCGAAGTTGGAGGCTTTGGAAATATCCATAGACGGGCTGGAAGTGACGTGGGTGTGTTCGCTGTTGCGCGGGCGGTATGCGCCGGTTTTGAAAAATTCGTCCAATACGTCGTTTTCATTGGTAGCGACAATCAAGCGGTGGATAGGCAGACCCATTTGGCGGGCGATATGGCCGGCGCAGACATTGCCGAAGTTGCCGCTTGGTACGCAGAAGCTGACTTTTTCGTCATTGCTCGAAGTGGCATTGAAATAACCGGCAAAGTAGTACACGACTTGGGCGACGATACGGCCCCAGTTGATGGAGTTGACTGTGCCGATGTGGTATTTGGCTTTGAATTCGGCATCGTTTTGTACGGCTTTGACGATGTCTTGGCAGTCGTCAAACATGCCTTCAACGGCGATATTGTGGATATTAGCATCTTGCAGGCTGAACATTTGCGCGCGTTGGAATGCGCTCATTTTACCTTCCGGCGAGAGCATGAAGACGTTGACACCTTTTTTACCGCGCAGGGCGTATTCGGCGGCAGAGCCGGTGTCGCCGCTGGTGGCACCCAAGATATTGAGTTCTTTGCCTTCTTTGTTCAATACATATTCAAACGCATTGCCCAAGAATTGCATGGCCATGTCTTTGAATGCCAAAGTCGGGCCGTTGGAGAGGGCTTGAATTTTGATGCCGTCTGAAAGTGTGCGCACCGGAGTAATGGCTTGGGTACCGAATACTTCTTCGGTGTAGGTACGGTTGATGATGTCGCGTAAATCATCAGCAGGGATGTCGGTGGTAAACAGGCTCATGACTTCAAACGCCAGCTCAGGATAGCTGAGTGTGCGCCATTGGTCTAAGGTAGCACGGTCGATTTGAGGGTATTGCTCAGGCAGCATCAAACCGCCGTCAGGAGCCAAACCCATCAATAAAACTTCGCTAAATTGCTTGCGTGCGGTTGCACCGCGCGTACTGATATATTTCATGATTTCTTCTCTATAAAAACAAAAGTATTGCCGATCAAAACAGGAAACCCGCCTGAGAACCATCCCGCAAGTCGCCCTATCCCGACCTTAATCCACTATAAACTTTCAGACAACCCCGATACACAGAGGTCGTCTGAAAAACATTATCTATACAGACGCTTGAAACAAGCATTGACGGTTTTCACCGTTACCGACGCAATCGCCCGATCGCGCGAAGAAGGATTCAAAACATCCATCAGCTCTTGAGCGGACACCTGATTCGGCGCCTCCTCGCTCGCGCAGCCGCAAATTTTGTCTTCCCACTCGCGCTGCTTGTCCGCACTCATTGTCAGCGCGATCAAACGCCACTCATTGCGCTTGTTCAATTCCGAACGGCACTGATGATCGACCGCCATTTTCACCACACTGCCACCGATACCCGTACCGCCGCCCAAACCGCCGAACGCCGAGTCAGAATCATAAGCGCAACCGCCCAACAACGCCGCCACAGAAGCTACGGCAACCATCTTTTTCATATTCATAGCCATCCCTTGCCGCAAGGTCGTCTGAAACGCCCCGCAAAGTCTTTAAACAAACGCGTATTATACCGTAAGCAGTGTGAGATGGGGGATTGGGGAAAGTCGGGGTATAATCCGTCTTTTTTGGGAAAATAGAGGATTGATCAATGGATAACTCAAACGAAAACACGCAAAACCCTAAAGATAATCAAAACAAAATGACTGACGAAGGTATTCAAGAGCATTCAGTTGAAAATAAACAGCCTGCACAACAAAGAACACAAACAATTGACTATTTTGAAATCTTCAGCAAAATTTCCAGAATATCGACAGTATTAGGGATACTATTCGGGGGATATGTTATATATATCTATCTCTTGAAGATTGACCAATTAAGTATTCTTCCTGAAGTAATAAGCAATCCCTCTAACTTGATAGCTTCGATTACAATTTTCATACCTATTTTTATTATCATAATTTTGTTGTACCATCTTTCATTACATTTACTTTTAATATTATTTCCATTCATTAGAAAATTACTTCTTACAATACAGGACTATAGAAACTCAAAATCTCCTAAGGAAAATAACTCTACTGATAACTCTAATGACAACTCTAATGATAACTCTAATGAAATTATTCTAGGATTATTTTATATATTAATTATCTTATCTATCAATTTTTGGTTACTTCCTAAATTCCTCAAATCTTTTTTAGAATATTTATTTCCAAAAATAGATGGGAATATATATATTTTATTTATACCTCTATTTTTTTTAATAATAGGAAATTTTCTCCGCAACAAGCTTTTTGAAAATTCAAACCTCAAAGAAGTTTTTATTAATATACTCACGATACTTGCTATAGTTATGAATATACTTATATTAGCTTTGCCAGATAAAACAAGAATCTTAAACTTTACCCATGCCATTGAAATTCCTAGAAACTCCTCATGGTACTTATTGCATAATAACTTCCAACAAAACAACGGTTCTCAGGAAACTAACGGCATTGATAAAAATGACTTAATAAAATTAAAACAAAATTTCAAATGTTCTATTCTTTCAGAAGAAGAAAAAACGGAAAAAAACATTGAATGCTCTTCGATTCCCGAACAACGCAACAACGCTCTATACGGCTATATGGCGTGGAATTTGGGGGACACCAAGGTTTTCTGCCCACCGACTACTGATAATACTAAAATCGATGACATTGAAGAATGGAAAATACCAGCTGAAAAATTAGGTAAGGAATGTATCGTCATCAGCGGAAAAGCCTTACAAATCATGCCGAAAGGTTATATCAGTACCAATACTGATGGCATTGACGACGGCAATCCTGACAATACCGGTCATGACGATCCTGCAATTGATATTAATACTGACGTTAGATTCAAAAATGACCTTAACGCCCAATCCAATGCCGGCTTGAATAACTTCAATGTCCAACCTGTCCTGCCGATACAATCCAATGCAAAAAATATGTCAATCCAGATTAATTACGGCAGCTGTAATCATGATTCGCCAAGAAACAAGGATGGTCATCCTGATATAGGATACACGGACAAAAAAATCTGCCAGTAAGTTATGGCAAATCCATGCCGTCATTCCCGCGCAGGCGGGAATCCATCTTTGACGAAAAGCAAAGCCATAAAAATCAATCAACTGAAATTCACAAGCGGATTCCCGCCTGCGCGGGAATGACGGCTGTGATGTGTCCTGTTTTTATTGTTCCCTTTACCATCCGTCCGTTTTCAGACGACCTGCTATAATCCACGTCGTCTGAAAATCCTCTTTCACGGAAACCGCCATGTCCGACCTCTTCACCCGCCAACCCGATGCGCCGCTTGCCGAACGCCTGCGCCCGCATACGCTTGATGATGTTATCGGGCAGCAGCATTTAATCGGCGAAGGCAAGCCGCTGCGTGTGGCGGTGGAAGGCGGGAAGCCGCATTCTATGTTGCTGTGGGGGCCGCCGGGCGTGGGCAAGACGACGTTGGCGCGGATTTTGGCGCAGAGTTTCAATGCCCAGTTTCTGCCGGTTTCCGCCGTATTTTCAGGTGTAAAAGACATACGAGAGGCAATTGAGAAAGCTGAAATTGCCTTGCAGCAAGGGCGCGCGACAATTTTGTTTGTTGACGAGGTACACCGCTTCAACAAAGCGCAACAGGACGCATTTTTGCCTTATGTCGAAAGCGGCTTATTAACCTTTATCGGCGCTACCACGGAAAACCCGTCATTTGAAGTCAATCCGGCATTACTCAGCAGGGCGCAGGTTTATGTCTTGCAATCCTTGTCTTCAGACGACCTGAAGAAGCTGATTGCCAAAGTATTGGCTTTGCCCGAATACCAAGGTTTTACGATTGAAGCAGATGCGCAGGAGCTGCTCGTCAATACTGCCGACGGCGATGCGCGCAGATTGTTGAACTTGATCGAGCAGCTTTTACGCGCTGCTAATACACGCCGTCTGAAAACCTTAACCGCCGAATTCCTTGCTGATAGTTTGGGCGCGCAAATCCGCCGTTTCGACAAAGGCGGTGAGAGTTTCTACAACCAAATCTCCGCCCTGCACAAATCCGTGCGCGGTTCGCATCCTAACGCGGCATTGTATTGGTTCTGCCGTATGCTCGACGGCGGTACTGACCCGCGCTATCTTGCCCGCCGCATTGTCCGCATGGCATGGGAAGATATCGGCTTGGCCGATCCGCGTGCTTTAACGATTGCCAATGATGCTGCCGCTACTTATGAGCGCTTAGGCTCGCCAGAAGGGGAACTCGCTTTAGCTCAAGCCGTGTTGTATCTCGCCGCAGCCGCTAAATCCAATGCAGGCTATAAGGCATACAACCAAATGCGCCGCTTCGTCAAAGAAAACGCCAGCGACGAAGTACCCGTCCACCTGCGCAACGCCCCGACCAAGTTGATGAAAGAATTGGGCTACGGACGCGAATACCGCTATGCCCATGATGAACCCAATGCCTACGCTGCTGGAGAAAGCTATATGCCCGACGGCTTGGACGAACCGGACTTCTACCAACCCGTCCCGCGCGGGCTGGAAATCAAAATCGGCGAAAAGCTGAAATGGTTGAAATCCTTGGATGAAGATGCGCTGGATGATTAAAACAGTAAATGTGTCTCAAGTTTCAGACGGCCTTTGGCCATTTTGAGCGTAATAAATTGTTTAATATTGGCATTATATCTTTAATTTCGCTATAATTTTGTCATCCTATTTTCTTGCCGAATAATCGAATACATAAAAAATTGCGGCTGCTGAACCCGATTTCCGAAACAAAATTAGAAAGCAGATAATGGACAATTTAGATCAAAGTCGTAGCCGTGCATGGCGACGACATCAAGAGCAACGCCCCAGTCATCGTGTACATGGCAAAAATCCTTTGAAATATAAACCTGAAAAAAAGTGGGATTTGATGTATCTCCGCAGCAATAAAATCAAACGTGCACAAAAACTGGGTTTTATTTATCCGTTCAGACAGCATGAATTTGATGCTGAATGGTTTGACTAACTCAAAAGATACATTTTCGATTCAATCGAGATGGTTTTCACAAGGCGGATACTTTCCGCCTTTTTTAATTTTTATGAATGCACTTTTTATTTGTAGTCGTAACCAATGGCGCAGTCCTACCGCTGAAACCGTATTTCGACGTTATCCAAATGTACAGGCACGTTCTGCAGGGACCAGCCCCAATGCGCGGCATACTGTTTCCATAGACGGCATCGCATGGGCGGATAAGATTTTCGTGATGGAACAAAAACATAAGAGCCGTCTGTTGGCACAGTTTCCCCGTGCTTTGCAATATAAGGAAATGATTGTTTTAGATATTCCTGATGATTACAGATACATGGATGAAGAGTTGATAGAAATATTGAAGGAAAGTGTCGTGCCTTATCTGTATAAATAATGAGGTTTTCCGTAAGATTATCTGAAAAAATATGATTGACTTTTAAGTGAAATTTATTTCAATACCATCATTTGCTTCACGCATCACTGACAAATAAAACGCAAATCTAAAATCAAATTGAATTTTTCAGACGGCCTTTGCTGTTTGAATATTTTTAACCTATACCATACACACACATTTCCATGAATATTTTTGAAGCCTTACTATTATTGTGCCTGCTGATTGTCATTAGCGCGTTTGTGTCCTGTTCCGAACTCGCGCTTGCCTCGGCACGTAAAATCAAATTGCAGGTCATGGCGAAAGACGGCGGCGATACGCGCGCGCTTGACGTAATCAATATGCAGCAGCAGCCAGGCAGTTTTATTACTGTCGTCCAAATCGGATTGAACGCCGTCGCCATTCTTGCCGGTATCGTCGGCGAGGCGGCAATACGTCCGTATTTTGGCAAACTTTTGGAGAACGCAGGCAGTTGGGGCAGCACAGCTGCCTCTTTGCTGACCTTCTCGCTGGTTACAGGTAGCTTTATTTTAATTGCCGACCTGATGCCCAAGCGTATGGCAATGACCCATCCCGAAGCGGTGGCGGTACGCATCGTCCGTCCGATGATGTTTTTGATTTTTATCTTAAAGCCCCTTGTCTGGATTTTTGACGGGTTGGCAAACGCAATATTCAAACTCTTCAAAATCTCAACCGTCCGTCAGGAGCAGCTGACTTCGGAAGATATTTATGCCGTTGTTGATGCAGGCGCGCAGGCTGGTGTATTGAAAGAACAAGAACACTATCTGATTGAAAACATTTTCGATATGCAGGAGCGCACGGTGACTTCCACCATGAGCACGCGCGAATATATCGCCTATTTTGACAAACATGACGACAGCGATACCGTGTTGGAAATAATGTCGGAAAAACCACACAATAAATTCTTGGTGTGCGACGGCGATTTGGAACGCGTTATCGGCTATATCGAATCGCACACGCTGCTGACTTTGTTTTTAAAAGAAAAAGACGTCCGCCTGACCGACAAGCGCGTGTTGCGTAAAGCCTTGTTCATCCCCGATACACTGTCGCTTTACGATGTCTTGGAAACCTTCAAGACTTCCGGCGAAGACTTTGCCGTAGTGGTGAACGAATACGCGCTGGTGGTCGGCGTGGTAACGCTGAAAGATGTGATGAGCATTGTGATGGGTGAGCTGGTCAATACCGAAGAAGAGCCGCAAATCATCCGCCGCACCGAAGACACCTGGCTGGTGGACGGCGCGACCCCGCTCGCCGATGTCATGCGCGCGCTGGATATTGAAGAGTTTCCCAATTCGGAAAATTATGAAACCATCGCCGGCTTTATGATGTATTCCCTGCGCAAAATCCCGAAGCGTACGGATTTTCTGGTTTATGCCGGTTATAAGTTTGAAATCATCGATACTGAAAATTTGAAAATCGACCAACTTTTGGTTTCCAAACAAGGAAATATGGTGGGGAAAATGTAACAAGTAGCTGGGAACACTTGAAAAGAAAATTAAAAAATAAATAAAAAGGAAAAAATATTATGACGACAACTGAACCTCAAAAATACGCCCGCAGCCTGCACGCGCCCATCAGCCTCGGCACGACTTCAGACGACCGCTTTATGCCGCGCGGCTTTCTTTCATATTTTGCCTCACTGCCGAAATTGGTTTTAACCGAAAAATTAGATGGGCAAAACAACTGCTTTGCTGCGCACGGCCTCTATGCCCGTAGTCATGCTGCGCCTACCCAGCATCCGTGGGATAAACCTTTGCTGCAACGATGGCAGCGAATCAAAGATGATTTAGGCGATCTTGAACTTTTTGGCGAGAATATGTATGGCATTCATTCGATTGCCTATTCGAAACTGGAAAGCTATTTTTACCTGTTTGCAGTCCGCCGTGGCGGACATTGGCTTTCATGGGAAGAGGTTAAATTTTATGCGCAGCTGTTTGATTTTCCGACTGTACCAGAAATCCCCATTGTCCAGCCGCTTGCAGATTTCACTCAAAAGTACGCCAATGAAGATCTTGCTTTAGCGCAATGGCTTGCTGCTAATTTGGGAGAACCGTGGACGGACAGCGTACAAACTTCCGGCAAGCTTGGCGGCTACGATCCGAACACAGGAGCGGCATGCAGCGAAGGTTTCGTTATCCGGAACGCCGATGATTTTGCCACCAACAACGGCAATCTGCCTGTTCAATCCAATGAATTCGACAATCTTTTCAAATTGGTGCGAGCCAAACACGTTAAAACCGACGTTCATTGGACGAAAACTTGGAAGCCTGCCCGTCTTATCGATTACGACAAATACCATTGGCAAAGCTGGCAGTTTCAGACGGCCTGAAGTCCAATTATCCAATAATAAGAAAGACAATTATGTGGACATTCCCATATTACATACCCGGTCAACTTCCTGATTGGCAAGCCTTAGAACGTCGTTTCAGCTGGTTTGCCGATATGAAGGACGTTCCGCAAGACCCTGAGTGGCATGCCGAAGGCGATGTATTTACGCATACCAAAATGGTATGCGAAGCCCTTTTACAATTGCCCGAGTTTCAAGCGCTTGATGGACAGGAGCAGCATATTCTGTTTGCTGCCGCCATGCTGCATGATGTGGAAAAACGCAGTACGACCAAGCGTGAAATAGAAAACGGCAAAGAGCGTCTCGTTTCGCCGCATCACGCAAAAAAAGGCGAGCATACCGCCCGTACTTTACTGTATACCGAACTTGCCGCTCCGTTTGCTGTAAGAGAAGCAATCGCCAAACTCGTGCGCTTGCACGGATTGCCCTTATGGGCGATTAACAAGCCTAATCCTGAGCGAGCCGTCATAGCGGCCAGTTTGCAGGTCAATACTGCACATCTTGCCATGCTTGCTAAAGCCGATGTACTGGGTCGTATATGTTGCGACCAACAGGATATTTTGCTGCGCATTGATTTGTTTCGTGAACTCTGTGAAGAAAACGCTTGTTGGGGTAAGGCGCGTACTTTTGCCAGCGATTACGGACGCTATCTCTATCTTAACGGCCGTAGCGAAATGCCGGATTATCAGCCATTTGATGATCAAACCTTTGATGTGTACGCCATGTGCGCCATAGCAGGTAGCGGCAAAGACAGTTACATCAGGCAACATCTTGCCCATCTGCCCATGCTGTCGCTGGATGAGATTCGCCGTGAGCGTAAACTCAATCCCGCGGACTCCAAACATACCGCCGAAGCAGTGCGTTTGGGTAAAGAGCAGGCAAAAGAATACCTGCGAGCCCGTACGTCATTTGTTTTTAATGCGACCAATCTTAACCGCGACCTGCGCAGCAAATGGCTACCGATGTTTGCCGATTACGGTGCACGTGTGCATCTCATTTATTTGGAAGTGCCTTACACGCAATTACTATCGCAAAACCGTAACCGCGAACATTCTGTTCCGAATGATGTGTTGCACCGCATGATAGAAAAGCTGGAAATCCCTGATTACAGTGAAGCGCATACAGTGGATTTTGTGGTTTCTTCTTAAAAGGGTAAGAACCTTGTAATTAGGCCGTCTGAAACAATCCAATGTTTCAGACGGCCTTTTTATGAAATCAAAAATTGCTAGAGCTAAGACAAAGGTCTTTATTCGCAGCTCAAGTTTTTTGTTTTTTCGGCGAATGTATCCATGGCAATTTGGCACATGCGTTCACGTTGGCCTACGTCGGCGGCGGGCAGGATTTGGCGCAGGTATTTTGTGTTGTCGCGTTGGAACGATGCTTTATCTCCTGCTTTTTGATAACACGCATCCGCACGGGTAAAGTATTGCTGGCAGATTTTCGGCAATTCTTCAAAGGACAAGGGTTTGCTTTTGTGCATGCCGTGTGCGGAGACGGAGAGGGAGGAAAGGGCGCACAGCGCGATGATTAAGGTTTGGGAAATGGTTTTCATGGTAAGCCTATTTATTGAAGTGGTGTTTAAATCAATTGTTCGCCCCAATGCAGCTTTTGGCGCAGGGTTTTGAAGTATTGGTAATCGGTGGGATGGAGGACGCGCAAGGGGTTGTGATAGCGGCGGATGATGATGCGGTCGAAGTTTTGCACGTCGATATGGGATTGTCCGTCAAAGTGTGCGCGTGCGTCGCCGCTTTTGGTAATGAGGATTTCGATTACGCTGGTGTCGGAGATGGCAATCGGGCGGTTGGTCATGGATTGCGGGCAGATAGGTACAAGTGTGAATGCGTGCAGGCCGGCCTGCATAATGGGGCCGCCGGCGGCAAGCGCGTAGGCGGTCGAACCTGTCGGCGTGGAAATAATCAGGCCGTCCGAACGTTGGGTATAGACAAATTCTTGATTGATAAAGACTTCAAATTCAATCATTTGGCCTGCGCCACCACGAGACAGTACGGTGTCGTTGAGGGCGAGGGCGCGTTCGATGGTTTCGCCGTCACGAATGATGCTGGCTTCGATGAGGATGCGCTCTTCGGGCAGATATTTACCTTCCAGTACGGGGCGGATGCCCTCAACCATGGTGTCGCGTGAGATTTGGGTAAGAAAGCCCAAGTGGCCTTGATTGATGCCGATGATGGGGACGGCGCGCGGGGCGACTTCGCGGGCGGCGGAGAGGAAGGTGCCGTCGCCGCCGAGCACAACGACGAGGTCGCAATATTTGCCCAGCTGGGCTTTGTTTACGGTTTCGCAGTATGCGGAATCTTGGATATAGACGCAGTGTTCTTCTACGCTCAATTCATCCAGATAGATGGTGAAGCCGTTTTCGCGCAGAAAAGAAACCAATGTGTGGACGGTATCTTGAATCTCGGGCGTATTGGGACGCGTAACGATACCGATGTTTTTGAATGGGCTTTTCATGATAGTGGCCGTCTGAAATTAAGTGTCTAATCTATCCAGATATCGCGCTCGAGGCGGTCGAGGCGTTCGTTTAGGCGGGCAACGTCGTCACGCAGTTTGTCCACTTCTTCCAACCATGCGGCAAGCGTGGCTTGGTCGATAACAGGGGATTCGGGTTCGCGTGAAAAGTCGCTGATTTGCTCGGCAATGCTTTTGCCGATTTTTTTCATGGTGCGACCGATGTCGCCGGCGCGCGAGCTGATGCTTTCTGCGGCCACATGACCGAATACACGCGCCAAATCTTCGCTCGGATAATAGCGCAGTCCACCCAAAATAGGAAGGACGGACATGCCCAATACCAAGTCGCCTTCGAGGCTGATGTCGCCCACGCCGGGCTGGCCGCCTTGGAGGATTTTTTGGATGGCGCTGTTGTGGAATGTGATGTTGGTGTCGGCGGTTTCATTTGCGGTTTCAAGAAAACCTTGTTCGCTGATGCGTCCGGTCAGTCTGAAACCGGTTAGGCTGATGCAGATGATGCTGCCTGCAAATTCAGACAGCTCGCGCTGTTGCTCTGGATTTTGCTGTATCAGGTGGTTGATAAGGGGAAATAGGGCGGACATGGTTTACTCTAAATGCCGTCTGAAACGGATTAATGGGTTGAGTCGCAATTTTACAGGCTTAGCCCGTCTGCGCAAACGGTATTTACAATTTTGCCGTTGCTTTTGTCATCAACGATGAAATCAGGAGCCGGCAGGCCGAGTTTGGCCGCTTCGGCAGTATAAAATTCGGCTCGGCTTGGGTGGCGGGGTTCGACAATATTGCGGATACGTTTGCCGTCAGCTTGGCAGGCCGTCTGAAAAAGGACTTGGACGGCCAAGTCTTTATGAAGAATATTGATGGGTCGATTGCCACCTTGGATGCGTGTTTTTTGAACCAGCTTGGTAACGGGATGACGTTCGGCAGAATAAAGTCCGCCCAGTCGCAGTATGTCGATATGGGGGACGGCGCTTTTCAGCAAGGCTTGCTCGATTGTGAGGATTTGACGGGCGGATTCGGTTTGCGGATCGGGAGGTGTAGTTTCATCGCATATGCGTGCTTGGTCGCCATACACGCTGGTGCTGCTGGTAAAGATGATGTGTTGTACCTTAGATTGCTCGGCAAGTTGAATCCATTTTTTCAGGGTATCGGCGTAATGGTTTAATGACGAAGGCGGAAGCAGGCAAAACCATGTCGGCTTGTTGATATGGTTTTGCCACAAGGCCGAACTGTGAAAAATATCGTCTTGATTCAAATCGATGATGTCGAGTTCAATCGGCAGATTGATGTCGTCAGAGGTCAGGTTGCGTTTGACGGCGGCTACCTGACTGCCTTGTTCATAACATTTTTGCGCCAGCGGCAGGCCGAGATAGCCTAAGCCGAGAATGGAAATATAGGGAAGGTGCATAAATAAAGCATCCGAAAATTAACAGGCCGTCTGAAAATAGCTTTAACTTGGTTAAAGCCACGTTTTCAGACGGCCTTTGTATGGAAAAATTAATGGTTGCTGCCGATTTTTTGGTCGAATTCAGCGCGGTGTTCCGGCAGGAGGTAAGGGCGCAACAGGCTGAGTGTGCGGCTGATGCCCCGTACTTTTGAATCTTCGGTCAACTTGGCGCGACCGCGCAGGGAGCTGTCGAAGTCGAACCAGTATTTCGTTACCATCCACATATTGACGGCGAGGTCGTTCATAGCGGTTTGGTCTGCGCTGATGATGTTCAGACCGTTGAGCTGGGTCAGCAGGTTGACCAACAGTGGGGACACTTTGGCTTGGGTAAAGGTATTGTGCTCGCCCAATAATTCGGCACTGCGGGCAAGCAGGGTATTCACATCGCTGAAAAGGAAACGGTATTCCCACATCACATCATAAATACCGGCCATGTAGTTGATGGAGTCTTCCACATTAGACGGCAATACGGCTTCGTTAAGGTAGACAAGCAGGGCTTCGCTGTAACGCTTGAACAATTGGACGATGATTTCGTCTTTGTTGCGGAAATGGTAGTAGAGGTTGCCCGGGCTGATGCCTAAGTGGGCGGCAATATGGTTGGTGCTAATATTGCGCTCGCCTTCTTCGTTGAACAAGGCAAGGCTGGCATTGATGATTCGTGTGTAAGTGTTGACTTTAGCAATGCGCGGCATGGAATACACTCCTTTGTTTTATAGGCTGTATGAAGTAGGCAGCCAGTTGGGTTCTGCGTGTAATTCTACCTGAAATTGAGTAAATACTGTATTACAAACATATTGTGCTAGCTGGTGGACATCTTGCGCGGATGCATTGTTTTTATTTACCAAAACCAAAGCCTGTCTGTCATGCACAGCCGCACCGCCGATCTGATGGTCTTTCAGACGGCATTGGTCAATCAGCCAGCCGGCCGCGAGTTTGACCGAACCGTCAGGCTGCGGATAGCGTGGCATATTGGGGTATTGCTGCAACAAATCGGCAGCTTTTTCAGCGCTGACAACAGGGTTTTTAAAGAAACTTCCGACATTACCAAGCACGTTAGGATTAGGTAGTTTACTGTTGCGGATTGCACACACTGCATCGGAAACATCTTTAGCCGTTGCCTCGCGGTCTTGGCTTAGTTCGGCAACCGCTGCCGCCAAATCGCCATAGCCCAAGTTCGGCACAAAATGCTCTTTTAACGCGAATACAACCGAAACAATCACATAACGGCCTTTGCCTTCCTGTTTGAATAGGCTTTCACGATAGGCAAAGTCACAGTCGGCATTGGAAAGTTCGACAAAGGTGTCCGTATCCAAATCAAAGCAGCGTACGCTATGGATAACATCTTTCGCTTCAACACCATATGCACCGATATTTTGTACCGGAGACGCGCCGACCGTGCCCGGAATCAGACTGAGGTTTTCCAGCCCGCTTAAACCCAGCCCAACCGTGTGCAAAACAAAATCATGCCAAATTTCCCCAGCCTGAGCCTCGATATAAACCAGGCCGTCTGAACGCTCAATTTCGCGTATTCCCTTGTTTTCCATATGCACAACCAGACCGGCATAGTCCTCCATCAAAAGGATATTGCTGCCGCCGCCGAGCCATAAAACAGTATCTCGGTTGAACTCGGGCAGCCGGACGATGTCGCGCAACTCGTCGGCATGTTTGAGTGCAACAAATGCTTGGGCTTGGGCGCGAAGGCCGAAAGTGTTGTAGGGGGTGAGGTCGGTTTGGTATTGGATGGGTTGCATGATGATTTGTGATTTTGTGGATTCAGGTCGTCTGAAAACTTACTATTTAACAATTACGATAGGTAATGGGGTTTTGGGGCGCTTTATAATTTTCTTGGGAAGAATAGGTCAGCTTATTCACGATTTCTTCATAAATGTCGGAGCCTTCTGGTAACGGCTTGCCTTCAAACATCCAACGACCTTGAATAATATCGTCGGCAGAAATCCATCTTTCGATTTCATACACTGCCAATGTCCAGCCGCGATAGACTGCAACTGCATATTTTGCTTTTTCACGTCGGCTTCCGATTTTCCAATATTTCCGTGTGCGTTCGTAAATTTCCTTATCCCTATTGGCTTCAGGAATATTCCCAGATCTAATGTCTTTTTTCAGTTTCTCGTATTCGTTATTAATCGTAATTAAAACAATAGGTTTATCAGTTTTCAATTCTTGCGCATCATATTTTCGTTTTAATTCGGATAAGCTCATCAATCCTACTTCAGAAGAATGTGTGCCGCCTTGAATATTAGTCAGCGGCTGCTGGCTCGGTTTGACTAAGGAGAGTAGGTCTATTGCCATCGCTTCATATTCAAAAGCCTGTTTGTCTGTTTGGATGTTGTGCCGCAGAATGTAATACACGGGTTGGTTTCCACTTTGATGTATTTCCCTAATCAAGGCAATTTTATCACTTGGCGTTTCTGTTTCTTGTAATGAACCTAGGGCATGATGGAAAACGCGATTGCCTATGCCTTTTCCTACATAGAAAATATTGCCGTCTCTAGGATCAATCAAGCAATAAACATAGTAAGCAAGTTTTTCTATAATGGAAGTTGAAAACATTTTTCCCTTAAAAGTGAATAAGCCGTAAATGAAATATCAATGGAGGTCGTCTGAAAGAAATTTCAGACGACCTTATGCGATCTGACCATCTCTTTACTGCAAAGCTCCAGGCACCATACCAATGCGATGGCGGCAATCGTCAGGGAAACGGTCAGCGCGGTCCAGAAGCCGTAAATGCCCATATCGACATGATAGGCAAGCAGGTAGCCGGGCAGCAGGCCGCAACCCCAGAAAGCCACGGCATGGATGAACATCGGCATTTTGGTCACTTTATAGCCGCGCAGCGCATATGAAGCGATACATTGGGTAGCATCTGCCAGTTGGAATAGGGAGGCAAAAAATAAAACGGTCGCGGCAATGCCTAATACTGCCGCATCGTTGGTGTACATACCGGCCAACTGAAAGCGAAAGATGACCAAGAGCAGCGCGGTACAGGTGGCAAGTACCCAGCCCAGCACCAGCGACACGCCTGAAATATAACGCGCCCGCAAAAAATCGCGCCGTCCGAGCGAAAAGCCAACGCGTACCGTGCTTGCAGAGCCGACGCTTTGCGGAACCATATACAAAATGCCCGACAGGCTGATGACGACTTGTTGCGCGGCGACATAATCTTCGCCGAATGGCGCCACCAAAAAGACGATAAACGAAAACGCGCTGGCTTCTAGAAAATAAGACAAGCCGATGGGTGCGCCGATTTTCCAAATCTGTTTGAAAGTCGCCAAATCGGGTTTGCCGATTTTTGCCGTCAAACCAAACGGACGGAAGAATTTTTCTTTGGCGATATAAAGCCACAAAGCCAATGCGCTAAACCAAAATACCGCTGCCGTTGCCACGCCGCAACCTGCGCCACCCAAAGCAGGCATACCGAATTTGCCGTAAACAAATACATAGTTCAGCGGCACATTCAACACAAATGCCGCAAAGCTGACCAACATAATCACGCGTGGACGGTTCAAGCTGGAGGCATAGGCGTGCAGGGCGCGGTGGATCATGGCGGCTGGCATTGCCAAGCTGGTAAAGAACATATATTGCGCCATCGTGTCTTCGACATAATTGTTCAATGTCAGCCAATGACGGAAAGGCATAATCATCGCCCACATCAACAGCATGCCGAATACGCCCAAACACAAGCCAAACCAAATGCCCTGCATTCCTGTTTTGCCGACTTCTTCGGTTTTACCTGCGCCGTACAACTGGGCAATCATCGGGTTCAACGCCGCCATCACGCCCATAAAGGTAATGTAAATCGTGGAAAATGCGCTGCTGCCCAAAGCCACCGCGGCCAAATCTTCCTTACCTGCGCCACCAGCCATTACCGTATCGACAAAACCAATACCCACTTGCGCCACTTGCGCCAACAGCATAGGCAGGGCGAGGGCAGTAAGCAGACGGGTTTCTTTTAAGAAAACAGGAAAGGCAAAGCGGTTGAGGTTCAGTAGCATAAGTGTGTGCGTGGATTGAGGATAAAGGCCGTCTGAAACGGAAACGTAAAATTATAAAGGGTAATGCTGATAAGCAGGCAATATGTTGTTTAATCGCTAAATTTTTCAGACGGCCTTAAATGTCGGATGTCTTTTTACTGCTTCCAACCAGCTGTCCGGCGTTTGAAACTGCATCAGGCCGTCTGAAAGCGATACTGCGGCTTGGGTAGTCGAAGCGCGGGTCATTTTTTCGTTGGTTTCGGCATCGTAAATGGTGTAATCGATACGCAGGCAGCTTTCGATCTCGACGATGTCCATATCAACGCGGATCTTTTGGCCGAAACGGGCAGGGCGGATGTATTTGAGGTTCATCTGCACAATCGGCCAGCTGTACCCCTGCCGTCCCATCTCGTTGTAGTCGTAACCGATGGAAGACAAAAAAGCACAACGTGCGGTTTCAAGGTATTTGACATAGTTGCCGTGCCACACGATGTGCATGGCATCTACGTCAAAAAAAGGAACTTCGGTTTCAAAGCTGTGTTGGCAGTAGATGTGTTTTTTCATGGTTTAAAAGAGTAAGTGTGATGGTTTTAGACGGCGTCTTCGCCCCAAAAATCATAAAAATTGAACCATTGTAGCGGATTTTGCGCACATTCTTGCGCCAAAATGTCGGCAAAACCCTGCATCGCGTCTTTGACGGCAGCCTCACGGTTGCCGCGTTTCCAGTTGGAAGTATCGGTAAAGCGACGCAGTTTCAAATGATAGCGGCCGTTTTGTTTGACGCAAAACAGCGTGTTTACCTGCGTTTTTAGAAGCGAAGCCAACAGCCATGCACCTTGCGGCATAGGGGCGGTATAGCCTAAGAAATTAATGTCGGCGGTTTTCTCGCCGCGTACAGGCACGCGGTCGGCCGCGATGGCAATCCATTCGCCGTTCTCGATACGGCTGTTCAATTCCATCATCAGGGTGGTGTCCAAATCGGTTACCTGAATCAGACGGATATGATCTGCACCGGCTTTTTGCAATGCCTCGTTAAATGCCTGTGCGTGCTTGCTGTGCACCAATACATTGAGTCTGAAATCTTTATGGTGCGACACCAGCGCACGGCAAACTTCGGTATTGCCCAAGTGAGAACAGGCAAAAATCTGGCCGCGTTCGTTACGCTTGATTTGCGAATAGATGTCGTCCGGATCTTCAATCACCAAATCTTCATAACGGATTTTGCGTTGCCACACGGCAAAACGGTCGCAAACCGCTTCGCCAAATGCGACAAATTGTTTGAATACGCTGTGTTTCGGCAGGACGATATGGGGGAAGGCCGTCTGAAGACGGGTTTGATAGCGTAAGACATGACGGCGCGGTTTGGGCGCGGTTGCATAAAAATACAGCACCACAAACCAAATGCACGGCTTCATAAAAAAGGTCGGCAGATAGCGCACCATCAATGTGGTCAGGGCGAGAAACAGGCGGCTGCCGCGTTCGGGCTGCGCTGCCCAATGGGTTTGTTTATGGTCAGTCATGGTTTCAGACGGTCTTTCCGAAAACTTTACCCAATCGGTGTTTTAGCATGCCGAAAAACAGCCGTGTGTGCATTTTGCTGATGCGGACATTGTCGGCAAAGGCATCGAAGTGAGACACGCCGTCGGCGGCGTATTGGACGGGAGTTTTAATCCAAACCGGTTTGACGTCGCGCCAGTAGAGGCGGATAAGGATTTCCGTATCGAAGTCCATGCGGTCGCCTACGGTTTCTTCGCGGACGACGGATAGCGCGGGTGCAAGCGGATAGAGGCGGAAGCCGCACATGCCGTCTTTGATGTCGCATGACCAAGTGTGCAGCATATTCCAGAAGTCGGTAATTTTGCGTCCGTAGAGCCGTGCTTTGGGTGCATCATCGCCGTATTGCGGCCAGCCGCAAACAACGGCTTCGGGATTTTGTTCTGCTGCTGCGAGGAGTTTGGGAGTGTCGCTTAAGCAATGCTGGCTGTCTGCATCAACCTGCAAAACGTGGGTATAGCCATGTTCTTCAGCGTATTCCAAACCGGTTTTGACCGCTGCGCCTTTGCCGCCGTTGATGGGACGGTAAAGGACATCAATGCCTTCTGAAACCAAAGCCTGCAATACAGGTTTGCATTCTTCGCGTGAACCGTCGTCCACAATTAAAACGTTTAAACCGAAGCCGCGCATGGTTTGGGCAACGTGGCTGATGGTGGTCGGGTGGTTGTAATGTGGAATGAGGGCCAGGGTTTTCATAAATATTTTTTAGACGACGTTAACACAATGCAGAGTATAGCAAATAAACATGCCATAGCGTTTGAAAAGGCCGTCTGAAACGGCGATGACAAAATCGTTTGATTTCGTTTTTCACTGTTTCAGACGGCCTTTGCTATGCCATTAATTCAGCATTGTACATGACCGACATCGAGGCATAAATCATGGAATTCATTGAGCGTGCTGCGGTGGCCGATGCTGATGATGATGCTGTCGGGTAGTTTTTGCTTTAAGGCACGGTAGAGCATGGCTTCGGTCGGTTCGTCCAAGGCGGCGGTGGCTTCGTCGAGCAGGATGACTTTGGGCTGCGAGAGCAGGGCGCGGACGAAGGCGACGCGTTGTAGTTCACCCGGGGAGAGTTTGTGTTGCCAGTCATCAGATTTGTCTAATTTATCAACCAGATAACCTAATCGGCAGGTGTTCATGGCTTCGATCAGTTCCGGATGTTGTTTGTCGATGTCGGGGTAACAAATCGCATCGCGCAGGCTGCCTTGTGCCGTGTATGGGCGTTGCGGCAGGAAGAGGATGTCTTGATGCGGCGGATGGCTGACTTTACCGCTGCTGCCGAAAGGCCAAAGCCCTGCCAGCGCGCGCAGCAACGAAGTTTTGCCGCAACCGCTCGGGCCGCGTATCAGTAGGGAATTGCCGCTTTTGAGGTTGATGTTGATGCCGTCTAATAAAACTTCGCCGTTGTGGCGGTATAGGGCAACGTTTTCCAAGATCAGGCCGTCTGAAACTTCGGTAAGGTCGGGTTGTCGTGCGGTGTGTTTTTCTTCCGTACTCAGCAAAAAGCCGTACAGACGTTCCAGTCGGGCGCGGTAGGCGGTGAATTTGTTGTAGAACATTCGAAAGAAAGACAGCGCGTTTTGCAGTCGTGCGAAGGCTTGGACGGTCTGCTGGATGTCGCCGATTTTGATTTGTCCGGCAAACAGGCGCGGGGCTTGTAAAATAATGGGGAAGAGTTTGATGCCGTTGGTGAACATATCGTTAAAGCCGCTCAGGCAGACGCTTTGTCGCGCAATGCGCCAACGGTTGCGGATAATGGCTTTAAAGCGGTCGGAAAGCTGGTCGTGTTCGTGTTTTTCGCCGCTATAAAACGCCACGCTTTCGGCGTGGTCGCGCACGCGGATGAGGGAGTAACGGTAGTCGCCGTTGAGCTTTTCGTTTTCATAGTTGTAACGAATCAACGGGTTGCCTATCCACATGGCGATAAAGGTTGCCAAAATCACAAACATATAGACAAACCAAACGATGCCGTGCGGAATGTCGAAGCCGAACACGGTCAGGATGCCCGCCAAACCCCATAAAACAACGGCAAATTCCAAAGAGGTAACGACCGAATTGACCATGCCGCGCACAAATTCTATGGTCGAGGCGATGAAATCCTGCGCGTCTTGTTGGATACGCTGGTCGATATTATCCGGCGCGTGGCGGCGCATTTGCAGGCGGTAGTAGTTTTTGTCGGCAAGCCAGCGTGAAGTCAAAACTTCATTGAGCCGCTCCGACCATTTAATCGCCAAGCCTTGATCGAGAAAGTCGTTGACGACGTTGTTAAACGCCCGTATCAACACCACGCCCGCGTTCATCGCTGCAAACATCCAAAATGCGGAGGCATTCAAATCCTGCATCGAGTCGTAAAGCCCTTTGGACATAAAGGTACTCAACACATTCAGCCGTACTTCGGTCAGCAGCAGCGTAATCATCGCCGTAATCAGCAGCAAAACTTTGACGGTACTTTTCGGCGTCAGACACAGCCGCAGGATATAGCTAAACTCGCGCCCGAAGCGTGTGTTGCGTGCAAAAAACAGAATGACCGCCGAGGCTGCAGCGACCATCAATAAGGTCTGCAATAGCCAAGACGGCGTGGAATAAAGCTCGATTTGCCATTTTTGCATGAGGTGTTCTCTGAAAGGAAGTAAAGGCCGTCTGAAAGGACGGCAAATTTATTTGACTATGGTAACTGCAATAATAGTTTTCTGAACTGTTGTATTTTTTGTATTTACAAACGGTTCTTATTTGTTTTTGTAGAAAGCAGAAATCTTATCAAATATAATCATAAAACTAAATTACTTTGTAATTTTTTACTCGATATAAGAATTATTAATATTTCAAACCAGAAGGTATTTTATGAACAGCAAATTAGCCCTGATGCCGCTTGTGGTTGCAAGCGCATTCGCTTATGCCGCCGATGAAGCCACTTCTGCTCCCGAAGCATATGCAGAAGTGCAGGAAGTCAAAGTCCATGCCGACGCTAAACGCGTGAAGGCCGCACGCTCTTATTCTATTGCCAGCGACGGCGACTTACGTGACCGTGTGAACTTGGGCGTATTGGGTAAAGCCAACGCTTTTACCGCGCCGATTACCGTCGTCAACTACGACGAACAAGCCCTCAACAACACCGAAGCGCGTACTTTGGTGGATGCCGTAGCGAAAAAAGACGCTTCCGTTTGGCAGTTCGGCGGCGAAAGCAACACATTGACCGGCCTGTATTTCCGCGGTTATCAGCTTGATGCACGCCAATTCAGCGTCAACGGTTTGGCAGGTATGTACGGCACGCAAGGCACGGCCAGCGTGCAAGTCGGCTCCGCACAACTGATTAAAGGCGCGTCCACCGCCGTAAACGGCATGGACCCTGAAGGCGCGGTATCCGGTTCCGTCAACATCGAAACCAAAAAAGCCGCAGACGAAGGTAACCGTAAAATCGGTTTGGGCTGGTTCAGCAACAACCGCGCCCAAGGTACGTTCGATTTAGGTCAACGCTTCGGCGAAAACAAAGAATTCGGCGTGCGCGCCAATGGTAAACTGCGCCACGGCGACACTCCGCGTCACGGTTACAGCGAAGACAACAAAGAATTTGCTTTGAATGCCGACTATCGCGGCGAAAAAGTGCGCGTGGCGTTCGATTCCATCTACGCAAAACGCAAAACCAACGGCGGTCGCGCGCGTATGCAGGACATTCAAAACGCCAACGGCCGCTTGTTTGACGCACCTGAAGGCAAAGTGAATTTGGCGCCGAGCTGGCAGGCTCAAAACACGCGCGGTCAGACCAATATGCTGACTTTTGAATGGGATGCGTTTGAAAATGCCCAAATTACAGGCGGTATTGGTTATAACAATGCGCGCTATTATGGCAATTTCGCCTCTCCTACCGTTACAAGCAGCGGTTTGACCTACAATTCAGGTCGCGCGCGTTTGACCGACCAGCGTTTTAAAACGCTCAGTATGAATCTGACTGCACGCGGCGAATTTGAAACCGGTCCGGTAAGCCACAACTGGAGTACCGCATTTGACCGCATCGACCGCAAACGCACTACTTATCAAGGCGCACGTCAAACAAGAAGCAGCGTTATCGATCCGAGCATCGACATTCCTACTCAATTGGCAAAATTGGATTCCAACTTAGGCAGCGCGTGGAACCCAACCCCTTCATTGGATACCGTGATCAAAGTAAACAGTTTGGCGGTATCTGACACGCTTGGTTTTGCCGACAACAAATACCGCCTCACTTTAGGCGGGCGTTTCCAAGCCGTCGAGCAGAAAAACAAATTAAACGGCCGCAAAGCAGATGCGAGCCGTTTCAGCCCGATGTTGATGGCAGCATGGGTTCCGCAGCCCGATTTGGTGGTTTACGGAAACTATATGGAAGATTTGGAGCCGTCCGACATTCGTACTGATGACGACGGTCATGTAACGATGGCAGATCCGCGCGTCAGCCGCCAATTTGAAGTCGGCGTACGCAAAAACTGGGGCGACTTTGTCACCACTTTAAACGCGTTCCAAATCAAACGCCCGGGCTACTGGCGCGGCAACACGACTTCAGGAACTGATTTCGCAGCGCGCAAAAATGCAGGCTTGGCTTATAGCGGTTCGGAGCAAGGCATAGAACGCAGCCGCGGTATCGAGTTCAATACCTATGCCAACTTGTTGAACAAAACCCTGCGTCCGACTTTCGGTCTGATGTATCTGCAATCAACCGTAAAAGATTATCCGAATTTCGCCGACAATTTAGTTAACGGCGTACAAGTCGCCAACCCGCGCGTGATTGCCAAAGCAGGCGTGGAATGGGACACCCCGTTTGCCAAAGGCTTGACCCTGAACGGCAACGTTTCGTACTTCGGCAAGTCTTACCAAGACACGCAAAAACAATACGCCTTCCCGTCCTACACTTTGGTTGACATAGGCGCGCGCTACAAAACCAAGCTCGGCAAAAATACGTTGACCGTCAGCAGCTCGGTAGAAAACCTGTTCAACAAAAACTACTGGCAGGTACAGCGCGGCCAATACGACCGCAGCTTCGCCGTTGTCGGCATGCCGCGTACTTATTGGCTAAAAGCGGAATTGGATTTCTAATCTGATTTCGGTTTGACCGTAATAGCAGGCCGTCTGAAAGGGAATGATAAAGAGCAAGAATTTGGTTTTTATCCCTTTTCAGACGGCCTGATTTGATTGCCTTATGTTTTTTGCTTGAAAAATCTTACATGTTTTTTATGGATTTCACGCGAAACAAGGTTAATATTCCATTTTCACAATACATCATTCGAGAAGACATATGAAAAAATCCATCAAACTGACCCTGTGCGCCCTTGCACTCTCACTTTCCGTACAAGCACAAGCAGTTACCCATGCAGTGATTGAAACCAATATGGGCAACATCCAACTGGAGCTGGATGAAGTCAAAGCGCCGAAAACCGTGGCAAACTTTGTCAATTACGCCAAAAAAGGTTTTTACGACAACACGATTTTCCACCGCGTTATCGACAATTTTATGATTCAAGGCGGCGGATTTACCGAGAATATGGTACAAAAATCTACCGATAAAGCCATCACCAATGAAGCATACAACGGCTTGAAAAATAATGTCGGTACCATCGCCATGGCGCGCACCGGCGATCCGAATTCAGCAACCAGCCAGTTTTTTATCAATACAGCCAACAACGACTTTTTGAATTTCAAAAGCAAAACCCCTCAAGGCTACGGCTATGCCGTTTTCGGTAAAGTCACTTCCGGCATGGACGTGGTCCGTAAAATCAGCAAAGTGAAAACAGCGACACGTGGCTATCATCAAGACGTTCCAACCGAAGCCGTGATTATCCGCAAAGTCAGCATCAAATAATTTTGATTGTTTGAATCCAAACAACAGGCCGTCTGAAACATTCAGACGGCCTGAATTTATTTATTTGATAATAAGCGGCAATTTGGGCGATAATTCAGCATCTACAATTTAAGGAGTCGATTATGCAAACCCGCCTGCCTTTTTTCGGCGTTGTCCGTGTCAGCGGCGAAGACAGAGCTTCATTTCTTCATGGTCAATTATCCAACGATATTAATAATTTAGCTATCGGTCAGGCATGTTATGCCACATACAATACGCCTAAAGGCCGTGTATTGGCGAATATGCTGGTCGTCAATCGCGGAGAAGATTTACTGTTGGTCATGGCTCAAGATTTGACCGAAGCCATCGTCAAACGCCTGAGAATGTTTGTCTTGCGTGCAAAAGTCGTCTTCGAGCTGATGCCTGATTTAGTAGTCAGCGGCGAGTTGGCAGACGATGCAGAACCTCATCCTGCTGCCGAACCGCAACTGTCTTTCCCAGCCCAAATTCAAGAAAACACCGTAGAAATTGCCTTGCCGCACACAGGCCGTCTGAAAATTTCAGTAGCTGAAAATGCAGCCGAATATCAAGCAGGAGCCGAAAACGCGTGGAACCTGCACGAAATCCGCAGCGGCTATCCGTGGATTTGCGCCGCAACCAAAGAAGCGGCTGTTGCCCAAATGCTCAACCAACATATCATCGGCGCAGTCCATTTCCGTAAAGGCTGCTACCCCGGCCAAGAAATCATCGCCCGCGCCCAATACCGAGGCCAAGTCAAACGCGGTCTGGCCGTATTAAGCGGCGATTCTTTAGAAGCCGCCGGTATTGCCGTCAAAGTCGGCGAGGAAGAAGCAGGCGTTATTCTTAATACTGCACTCACAGAGCAAGGCAGCCTCAGCCTCGCCGTTATCAAGTTTTCCGTAACGGAAGCAGCATTGACCGATGCAGACGGCAATGCTTTGAAACAGGAAGAACTGTTTTTTACGGTAGAGAAAGATTGATGTTAGATGATTGAACAAAAAGCTTAAATATCAGCTTGAAATGAAAACAGAAAGGCCGTCTGAAATTCAGACGGCCTTTGATATTGAGTTTTGTTGGTACATGACCCAAGCTGCGTTTGCTGCCGACTGGATTACGGCATGGTTTGGAATCATTCGGTAGCAACAAAAACCGCGTGCGTGCGTACCGCACACACCCTACACCTCAATCTTAAGGTTTGCGTCGCCCGCAGTGGTAGGGTGTGTGGTCTAGCCACGCACGCGGTTGACAGGGGTGCGGGCTACGGCTTGCTGAAAACGGGGTTTGGGTTTTCAGACGGCCTTACAAAGATTTAAAACTGACGATTAGTTGGAAAACTTGGATTTGTAGGTCGGGCATTCATGCCCGACCTACTGCTGCTAACACAGTATATTTAGATCAATGGAATATCCTGCTTGTTTCAATTCGATAGCTAATTTTAACTTCCATCCTCCCGCGTCATCTACTTTCTGGTATACGACACCACTAATATCTGATGGAAATTCAACCTCTTCTTTAACCAATGCACACACTTTATTTCTTCCTAGTTTCCCTATAAGATAACCATGTTCAAAAACAACATTTTGTCTGGCTCTTGGTTTTAAATCGGTATCTAAATTACTTAACTTTTGACCACCAATATCACAGGGTGTATATAGAACAATTCCAAATCCAACATTCGTATATTCTTCAATTTTTTCAATAATAGTTTTTCCTGAGTTTGGTTGCTCATGTAGAATTATTGCGGATAAACCTAGTTTTTCAATAAGTCTTGCCACTTCTACTTTTAATAAATCATCTCTCCCATGCACTATAAATACGTTATTAGATACTATTGATGAGCTCTTTACTTCCATATTAGCCCCTTTCCTTGTGATGTAATTTTTATAATCTCGAGCAAATGGTATTAATACCTGCCTATTAAAGCTATGAATTCCTGCAATAATTTTATTGCCGCTATAGAAATAGTGATGGCAAAAATCAAGTACTTCGTTGGTATCATTAGATAACCAATTTACCAGCAAAATAATATAGCCCAATCTTTCTTTCATATCTGTTGGTAACAATAATTTTGAGCTACCAACAAAACTACCACCTGTGTTAGAGCTATCTTCTAGAAGTTTTTCTAAGTTTAAATTTTCTGTTAGCTCATCGTTGTGAACTTTTAAAACTTCATCATTTAATAGTTCGTTTAACCTTTTTAATGACCATTCAAAAGTTTGCAGTTCCGATGATTGCAAGTCCAATATAGCATTATTAATTTCTTCAAAAATATCTAATCCCATTTATTCACCTTTTTTGAGTCGTGCTTCGGCTGCTTCCCTAATAATTTCACTACGTGCATTTTCCTTGAGTTCCTCTAATAGCGAAGAAATTATTGGATTATTAATTTCATCTCCTACTATTGAATCAAGACCATAATTATATTCCTGAATGGCTGATTCAATACTCAAAGGGTCAAATGGATCAAATTTAAGATTAATTGGTTGCGCCTCTAATTCGTTAAGTATCAGTTCTAGCTTATTGAGATTTTTCAAAAGAGATTTCATTTCAAATCCTTTGAGTTAAAAATATAATGATTATAGGATATATAAGGTTGGAGCATGCCCCAACATTCTTATATTTCACAAAATCTGTTGGATCGAGACCCAACCTACGGCTAGATAGTTGGCAAAGGCCGTCTGAAAACACGTTTCAGACGGCCTTTCCACATCAAGCCAGCTTCGCGCCGACCCAGTCTTTCACACTCTCAATCATCGCGGGCAGTTTCTCCGCATCGCTGCCGCCTGCCTGTGCCAAATCCGGTCTGCCGCCGCCTTTACCGCCGACTTGTTCGGCTGCAAATTTAACCAGATCGCCTGCTTTGACTGTGCCAGTCAACGGTTTGGATACGCCTGCGCACAGGGAGACTTTGCCGTCGTTTACTGCCGCTAAAAGAATCACGGCGTTGTCGGATTTACCGGTCAAGTCGGTCACGATTTCGCGCAGGGCGGCTGCGTCGGCTTCGATTTGGGCAGCAACGAGTTTGGCTGGACCTAGGTCTTTTGCGTTGTCCAAGAGTTTGGCGCCTGCGTGGACGGCGAGTTCGGCTTTGGCGCGTGCCAATTCTTTTTCCAATGCTTTGGCGTGTGCCGCACCTGCTTGGATTTTTGCCAGTACGTCTTTTTCGGTTTGGGCTTTGGTTTCGGCAATAATGTCTTTAACCAAACGCTCTTGATCTTGCGCCCATTTGAGTGCGTTCAGGCCGGTGATGGCTTCGATACGGCGCACGCCTGCGGCAATACCGCCTTCGCTGATGATTTTGAAGAGGCCGATGTCGCCGGTGCGTGAAACGTGTGTACCGCCGCACAATTCGGTAGAGAAACCGCCCATTTGCAGCACGCGTACTTCGTCGCCGTATTTTTCGCCGAAGAGCATCATGGCGCCGGTTTTTTGGGCGTCTTCCATGCTCATAATGGCTGCGTTGACGGCAACGTTGGCCAAAATGGCTTCGTTGACGCGGCGTTCTACTTCGGCGATTTCTTCGGCAGTTACTGCTTGAGGATGGGAAATGTCGAAACGGGTGGATTCGGCGGTAACCAAAGAGCCTTTTTGTTCAACGTGTTCGCCCAATACATCGCGCAGGGCTTTGTGCATCAAGTGGGTCGCGCTGTGGTTGCGCATATTGGCATTGCGGATTTCGTCATCCACTTTGGCGGTAACGCTGTCGCCGACTTTCAGACGGCCTGAAGTTTGTACGCCGAATTGACCGAATACGGCCGCTTTGATTTTTTGGGTATCGCGTACTTCAAAGCGGTTTTCGCCTGCGAAGATATAGCCGACGTCGCCGACTTGACCGCCGGATTCTGCGTAGAACGGGGTAAAGTCGATAACGATGGCACCTTCGTCGCCTTCATTCAATTCGTTGACTTGCTCGCCGTCTTTGTAGAGGACGAGGACTTTGGATTCGGTTTGGCGTTCGCTATAACCTTTAAACTCGGTGTCTTGACCGTCATAAGGCAGTTGGGCGTTGGCTTTGAAGCTTTGTGCGGCGCGTGCGCGTGCGCGTTGGGCTTCCATCTCACGCTCGAAGCCTGCTTCGTCCAAGTCGATGCCCAGTTCGCGCGCCATGTCGGCGGTTAGGTCGTAGGGGAAACCGTAGGTGTCGTAGAGTTTGAAGATGTGTTCGCCGCCGATAACGAGTTTGCTGTTGGCGATGTTGTTCATCAAGTAGGTATTCAAGGCTTCGGCAAACTGTTTTTCCGCGTCGGGAATATGGGTGGTTTCCAAAGCAGCCTGCAAATCGATATACATGCCTTCGTTCAGGCTGCCTGAAACTCGAGGACGGATAACGATTTGCTTTTTGCCCGGAGCAACACGGGAAGCGGCGGTAAATTCCACACCATCTGCAGTTTTCAATGTCAGTGGTTTGCCTACACCGTCTTGCGGCAGCAGGCTTTCCAGTTTCAGGAATTTCATGCCGTTGAGCACTTGGTTGAACAAGCCCATGCCTTTTTCCAGCGTTTCGCCGAAGCGGCTTTCTTCCGCGCGCAAGGCTTCCATAATCTGTGTCTGTTTCTCTTTCAACTCAGGATACGCATCACCCATTACTTTGACTAAATCGGGCACGAGTTTGTAGAAAAACGCCTGTTTCTGACCGAGTTTGTAACCGTGGCGTACGGCGCGGCGGATAATGCGGCGCAATACGTAGCCGCGGCCTTCGTTGGAAGGCAATACGCCGTCTGCAATCAGGAAGGAGCAGGAGCGGATGTGGTCGGCGATGACTTTCAGGCTGGGTTCTTCCATGCTGAATGGCGCGCCGGTTTCGCGGGCAACGGCTTTGAGCAGGTCTTGGAACAAGTCGATTTCGTAGTTGCTGTGAACATGCTGCATGACGGCGGCCATACGCTCCAAGCCCATGCCGGTATCGACGGAAGGCTTAGGCAGCGGATTCATATTGCCTTGTTCGTCGCGGTTGAACTGCATGAATACGCAGTTCCAAATTTCGATCCAGCGGTCGCCGTCTTCTTCAGGGCTGCCCGGAATGCCGCCCCAGATTTCTTCGCCGTGGTCGTAGAAAATTTCGGAGCAAGGGCCGCAAGGGCCGGTGTCGCCCATTTGCCAGAAGTTGTCGGATGCGTATTTCGCGCCTTTGTTGTCGCCGATACGGACGATGCGCTCGGCAGGCATGCCGATTTCGTTCAACCAAATGTTGTAGGCTTCGTCGTCTTCTGCGTAAACGGTCGCCAACAGTTTTTCTTTAGGGATATTCAACCATTCGGGAGAAGTCAGGAATTCCCAAGCGAAGTGGATCGCGTCGCGTTTGAAGTAGTCGCCGAAGGAGAAGTTACCCATCATTTCAAAGAAGGTGTGGTGGCGGGCGGTGTAGCCGACGTTTTCCAAGTCGTTGTGTTTGCCGCCTGCGCGTACGCATTTTTGCGCGGTAGTGGCGCGGTTGTAGGGGCGTTTGTCAAAGCCGAGGAATACGTCTTTAAATTGGTTCATGCCTGCGTTGGTAAACAGCAGGGTCGGGTCGTCGTGTGGCACGAGCGAGGAAGAGCGGACGATGGTGTGGCCTTTAGATTCGAAAAATTTCAGGAATTTTTGGCGTAGTTCGGTGGTTTTCATAATGTCTCGATAAAATTTTGTACAAAGATTTCAGACGGCCCGGACGGCGCGTTGAGATTAAAAACGAATGGGCGTTATCTTACCGCAAAACCATATTTCAAGCTATCGGCAGAAAGGTTTTAAGTTGGCGGCAAGCTGTCTTTCAGACGGCCTCAAGCAGGTCGATATCTTTTAACAACGAAGCCTATCCGCCCCGGCTTGCCTGCTTTATAATGCCTTTCTCTTTTCAACCGGATACGCAAGGAATGATAATGGCCAAACATCTGCCCCTCATCGTACTGACTGCGCTGGCATTGGCCGGCTGCGGCGGCTCGGACAAAAACTCTGCCGACAAGGCGCAAACCGATAATCAAAAGGTATTGAGCATTTACAACTGGTCGGAATATGTTGATCCCGAGACGGTTGCCGCGTTTGAGAAAAAACACGGTATCTCAGTAACTTATGATGTATATGACAGCGATGAAACGCTGGAGAGCAAGGTATTGACCGGCAAGTCGGGTTACGACATCGTGGGTCCTTCCAATGCGTTTGTCGGTAGGCAGATTAAGGCAGGTGCGTATCAGAAAATCGACAAATCCCTGATTCCCAACTATAAAAACTTGAATCCTCAGTTGATGAAACTGATGGAAGGCGTTGATCCGAATCACGAATACGCCGTTCCGTTTTATTGGGGGACTAACACCTTCGCCATCAATACCGAGCGTGTGAAAAAGGCTTTGGGTACGGACAAACTGCCGGACAATCAATGGGATTTGGTGTTTAACCCCGAATACACGTCCAAACTCAAGCAATGCGGCATCAGCTATTTGGACAGCGCGGCGGAAATTTATCCTATGGTGTTGAACTATATGGGTAAAAATCCAAACAGCAGCGAAACGGCGGATATTAAGGCGGCTACGGAAGTCTTGAAGAAAAACCGTCCGTACATCAAGCGTTTTACCTCGTCCGGTTTTATCGATGATTTGGCGCGCGGCGATACTTGCGTAACAATTGGTTTTGGCGGCGATTTGAACATTGCCAAACGTCGTGCCGAAGAAGCGGGCGGCAAGGAAAAAATCCGTGTGATGATGCCGAAAGAAGGCGTGGGAATTTGGGTGGATTCGTTTGTGATTCCGAAAGATGCCAAACACGTGGCCAATGCCCATGCGTATATCAATGATTTCTTAGATCCTGAAGTTGCGGCGAAAAACGGCAATTTTGTTACTTATGCGCCGTCCAGCAAACCAGCTCAGGAGCTGATGGATGAAGAGTTTAGAAACGACAATACGATTTTCCCGACTGATGAAGATTTGAAAAACAGCTTTATCATGGTGCCTATCCAACCGGCGGCGTTGAAATTTATGGTCCGTCAATGGCAAAGTGTGAAAGCAGGTACATAAGCTGATTTGAACGTATTAAGGCCGTCTGAATGGTGTAACCGAAATGTTTGATTTCGTTTTACGGCTGTTCAGACGGCCTTTGGTTTGTGTCAGATTGGCTTGGATAAGGTTTAAAAACAAAGGGCGTGTCTATCAATCACGCCCTTTTGTTCGTTTCAGACGGCCTTAGAATTTCACGCCTTTATGCAGGGCGACGATGCCTGCGCTCATGTTGTGGTAATCCACGCTGTCGAAGCCTGCATCCAGCATCATTTGCTTCAAAGTTTCTTGGTCGGGGTGCATACGGATGGACTCGGCAAGGTATTGGTAACTGTCGGCATCTTTGGCAATCAGTTTGCCCATAATCGGCAACAGTTTGAAAGAGTAGAGGTCGTACACGCCTTCCAAAGGTTTGTACACTTTGGAGAATTCCAACACCAGCAGGGTGCCGCCCGGTTTCAATACGCGGTACATTTCTTTCAGCGCGGCATCTTTGTGCGTCATGTTGCGCAGGCCGAATGCGACGGAAACCAGATTGAAATAGTTGTCGGGGAACGGCAATTTTTCAGCGTCTGCCAACGATACGGGCAGAATCATGCCTTCGTTGAGCAGGCGGTCGCGGCCGACCGTCAGCATGGAGGAGTTGATGTCTGTCAGCCAAACTTCGCCTTCTTTGCCCACACGTTTCGCCCAGCCTCGGGACAAATCGCCAGTACCGCCGGCGATGTCCAATACT
This sequence comes from Neisseria perflava, assembly GCF_019334725.1. Taxonomy (NCBI): domain Bacteria; kingdom Pseudomonadati; phylum Pseudomonadota; class Betaproteobacteria; order Neisseriales; family Neisseriaceae; genus Neisseria; species Neisseria perflava. The sequence goes on from NZ_CP079818.1 coordinate 1,291,911, forward strand.
TTGTCGCCTTTTTTCAGGCGGGCGGTATTGATGGTGAAATGTTTCCAAACACGGTGCAGACCGCCGGACATTACGTCATTCATAATGTCGTAGTTTTTTGCCACGGAGTGGAAGACTTCGGCAACTTTGCCTGCTTTTTCGTCTTCGTCAACGGTAGAGAAGCCGAAATGGGTTTTGTGGTCGCTCATAGTGTCTGCCTTCTTAAAATAATACGGATTCAGATATCGAATACGTCGAAATCGCCAACCCTTTCGACGCGGGAAATATAGTTTGTGCCTGCCGCTCCAGCATCAGGCGTTGCCCTTATTCGGTATAACGTGCGCTGATGTGGGTCAGGTAAAGTTGTTTCACATTGGCTTGCAAAGCCAGCTTGGCGGCATCGGATACGGTTGAATGGAACACTCGCTCCGCTGTCTCTTCATCGCCTGCCGCAAAGGTTGCTTCATGCACCAAAACGTCTGCGTTTTGCGCGGCGCGCACTGCCTGCGGACAGGCTTTGGTATCGCCGAAGATAGCCACTACCCGTCCTTTTTTAGGCGGGGAGAGGAATGCTTTGCCGTCAATGATCCTGCCGTCGTCCAATGTCGGCTTCGCCTTTTTTCAGACGGCCTTTCCGCCGCAACCTCCGCTACCGCAGGAATGTGTGCGTTTGGGTTTTAAATCTTCGGCACTTGGCGTTCTGGACGCGCCGGCTTTTTCGAGGCGGTCGAGATAGTCTTGCCAAAGTGCGTCTTGATTGTGCGCCAGTCGGTAGAGATAGTCCCAATCGTAAAGGCCGCTGTCGTGGCCGTCTGAAAAAGTAATTTTCAAGGCGTATTGGCCGACGGGGTCCAAATTGGTAATGCTGACTTCGGCTTTGCCTGTTTGCAAAACATCTTGGCCGGCACCGTGTCCGCGTACTTCCGCGCTGGGCGAGTACACGCGCAGGTATTCGGCAGGAAGGCTTTTGGCACCGTCAACATAGACCAAAGTCAGTACGCGCCGCTCTTGCTGGAGGCGGATTTCTTGTGGGATTTTATCGGCTTGGGTCATGTCATGCTCCGTTCTTTTTACGCAAATAGGCAACGCGTACAGAAAAAATACCGCCAAGTACGGCAAACAGCACGATTGCGTAGAGTGAAAACCGTATCAGGCTCACTTGGGTGTCCGCCGTCAGCCCCAAAGGCAGCAACATCACGGCAACGAACAGTAAAAACGCGGCCAACATGGCGGCAATGCTGGCAAAGGCATAGCGGGTATTGGCTGCTGTTTGCGGATGTTTGGTCATGTTGTGGATAGCTTGCCGTAGGGTGGTGAGGCGGTATTTTATCAGCTTTTTGGTGCTTCATGCCGTCTGAAAACGGCTTTATTTCCATAAATAAAGTGTAATGGCGCGCCTGTCTTCGCCTTCGGGCATTAAGCGGATGCTGCTGCCTTTGCTTCCGTTGACACGGATAATAATACCGCCGGCCTGCCGCTCGATAATGTCGAGTTGGGTGTCGCGGTTCATGCGGTAGTTGTAGCGTTCGCATTGCTTCAAGCACCAAAAATCCTGCCAATGGATAAAATATTTTTGTCCGGATTCGATGGCCAGCGTTTCGCCGCCTTTGACGATGAAGTAAGGGTAATCGGGTTTTTGAGTGCTGAATGTCCATTCGGCCGTTTTGTCTTTTCCGTTTTGATGGTATTGGAACACGGCTCGGTAGTCGGTGTCGTATTCCAATGGTTGTAAAGGAAACAGCGCAAATTGACGTTCGGTCAGGAGGCGGTTTGGGTCATTATCTTTATCTAATATTTTGACGTCTCTGATTTCTTTTGTGTCCTGATACAGTTTGAACGAACGCATTTTGACCGGAGGTGATTGCTCTGAGAACGCGATGCTGACCGGATTGCCGGTCATTTCATAATGCGGCATAGGGTCGGGACGTTCGCCGTGGAAAACCGGCGAAGCGAAATTACCTTGCGGATAGGTGACGTAAGGTCGGAATTTACGGTTGGAGATTTCATCTGCATAAACAATGGCATGACCATGACAGGCATCTTGATAAAACGAACGGCTGAGGTCGGATAGTGGGCGGTTTTTTTGGCAGAGGCTGTTAAATCTGCTGTCGCCTTGATTGATGCTCAGTGCGATTTGTTTGCCTTGCGATTCAAATGCCGCTCCGGCTTCGTCGATATTTTGATCGAGTAAGGAGAGACGGTGATAAATCGCCGTCATCAGATTATCCAGCTGATGTTGGGCAGGTAGATGGTCGTTGATTTTTTCGTTTGGCGGATGCTGGCCGGTACTGACGTTTTCGTGCACGCCTTTATAGGCATAACCGGCTTTGCGTGTGCGGTCTGATGGGCGTGGGCCTGTATAAAAGGGATTGCGTGTATTGTGTTCGTCATGTCCGTCGTCAGGGTTTTGCAGCAGATAGCGGGCATGATTACGCGCGGCGCGTGCGAGTGTGGCTGAGTGCGCCAGTGCGGGCAGATTGGCTGAGGAGCGGAGGAAGTTTAAATACGCCAAGGCATCAAAATCGGCAACGGCAGTACGATTTTGCGGCGGTCGGGCGTAGATGAGCTGGTCTTCAGAATAGCGATGGGTTTCGTAGTATTGGAATATGCCGAGGGCGACGGCAAAACCACTCAGCCAGTAAAGAATGTGTTTCATTATATGTACTGCGTTCAGACGGCCTTGAGCTGCGGCTCTTTTCCTTTGAAACTCATGCCGTTAAATGATTATTTTGACAGCGGCTTGACTTGGAATGCTTCAGGATGGGATTTGAAATATTCGACAGCGATAAATCCGCCGCCAATAATAATCAACAGGGCAATGGCCATGCCGATCATCGCTAAAATGAATTTGTCCATATTTGTCCGTTTGAATGAAGGCCGTCTGAAACACTTGAAAGCGTTCAGACGGCCTTAAGTCAGGTTAATTAACGTTCGATTTGCGATACGTCGCGTACTGCGCCTTTGTCGGCGGAAGTCGCCATCGCTCCGTAGGCACGCAGGGCTGCGGAGACGTAGCGGTCACGGTTTTCAGGCTTCCATGCTTTGCTGCCGCGCGCTTCCATTTCGGCACGGCGTGCGGCAAGCTCTTCATCGGAAATGACAAGGTGGATGCTGCGGTTTGGAATATCGATTTCAATGGTGTCGCCTTCGTGTACCAAACCGATCGCACCGCCTTCCGCCGCTTCGGGCGAGGCGTGGCCGATGGAGAGGCCTGATGTGCCGCCGGAAAAGCGGCCGTCGGTTAAGAGGGCGCAGGCTTTGCCCAAACCTTTGGATTTCAGGTAGCTGGTCGGATACAGCATTTCCTGCATGCCCGGGCCGCCTTTCGGGCCTTCGTAACGGATGATGACGATATCGCCAGCTACGATTTGGTTGCCCAAAATGCCTTCTACTGCGTCTTCTTGGCTTTCAAACACGCGGGCGCGGCCGGTAAATTTGAGGATGCTCTCGTCCACGCCTGCGGTTTTCACGACGCAGCCGCGCTCGGCGATATTGCCGAACAATACCGCCAAGCCGCCGTCTTGCGAGTAGGCATGTTCGACATCGCGGATACAGCCTTTTTCTCGGTCGAGGTCAAGGGTTTTCCACATGCGGTTTTGCGAGAACGCCTGAGTAGTGCGCACGCCGCCGGGCGCGGCTTTGAAGCGTTCGATGGCGTGGGTGTTTTCTGGATTGGTCACGTCCCATTTTTCAATCGCGTCTTTCAGTGTCGGCGCGTGGATGGTGTACACGTCGGTGTGCAGTTTGCCTGCTTTGTCCAGTTCTTTCAGGATGGCGAAAATGCCGCCGGCGCGATGCACGTCTTCCATATAGTAGTCGTGGTTGTTTGGCGCGGTTTTGCAGATGCAAGGTACAACGCGGCTCAGGCGGTCGATGTCGGCCATTTTGAAATCCACGCCCGCTTCGTTGGCAACGGCGAGCAAATGCAGGATGGTGTTGGTGGAGCCGCCCATGGCGATGTCCATGGTCATGGCATTTTCAAACGCTTTTTTGGTGGCAATGCTGCGCGGCAATACGGTTTCGTCGTCTTGCTCGTAGTAGCGTTTGGTGATTTCGACAATCATGCGGCCGGCTTCGAGGAACAATTCTTTGCGGCCTGCGTGGGTAGCCAGATAAGAACCGTTGCCCGGCAGAGAAAGGCCGAGTGCTTCGGTCAGGCAGTTCATGGAGTTGGCAGTAAACATGCCGGAGCAGGAGCCGCAAGTCGGGCAGGCGTTTTGTTCGACTTCTTCGACTTGTTTGTCGCTGATATTGTCGTCAGCTGATTCGATCATGGCGTCAATCAAGTCCAAACGGCGTTCGGGTTGAATATTGGCCACGCCGATAACTTTACCGGCTTCCATCGGGCCGCCGGAAACGAAGATGGTCGGAATGTTCAGGCGCATGGCGGCAATCAGCATGCCCGGGGTGATTTTGTCGCAGTTGGAAATGCACACCAGCGCGTCGGCGCAGTGGGCGTTTACCATGTATTCGATGGAGTCGGCAATCAGGTCGCGGCTGGGCAGGGAGTAGAGCATACCGCTGTGGCCCATGGCGATACCGTCGTCAATGGCGATGGTGTTGAATTCTTTGGCAATGCCGCCGGCTTTTTCGATTTCACGGGCAACCAGTTGACCCATATTGTGCAGGTGCACATGGCCTGGGACGAATTGGGTGAAGGAGTTGGCAATGGCGATAATCGGTTTGCCGAAGTCGGTTTCCATGACGCCGGTCGCACGCCATAATGCGCGCGCGCCTGCCATATTGCGGCCGTGGGTAGAGGTTTTGGAGCGGTATTCAGGCATTTTTGTTCCTTTGTTTTATGCTGAGGCCGTCTGAAATAGGCTGAATATTGTGGCGGCCCGTTGTAGAAATAACTCGGTATTTTATACCAATTACGAGCGATGAAGCACGCTATTTTGTAATAAAACTAAACTGTGTTTGCTTCACCTGAATTTGCTGCTCATTCTTTCACTTTCAGACGGCCTGAAGTTTTCTTAGGATGAAACGTTATCTTTCTCAGTTGCAAAAGATGTTGGCATCAAAAAGTGATATGATAGGGAACTTCTCACATTTCTAAGGATAAGACGATGAAAAAAATCATGTTTGCATTGTGTTCGGCCATGTTGGCTTCTGCTGCGTCTGCCGCTGTTTATAAAGTGGACGAATTTCATGCCAATGCCCGTTTTGCCATCGACCATTTCAACACCAGCACCAACGTCGGCGGTATTTATGGTTTGACCGGCAATTTGGAATTTGACCGTGCCAAACGCCAAGGCTCAATCGATATCGTATTGCCTTTGTCCAAACTGCAAACCGGTTCAGATCGCTTTACTCAACATTTGAAATCTGCCGATATTTTCAATGCAGACAAATACCCTGAAATCCGTTTTGTATCCACCAAATTCAATTTCAACGGCAAAAAACTGCTTTCCGTTGACGGCAATCTGACCATGAGCGGCAAAACTGCGCCGGTGAAACTCAAAGCCGACAAATTCAACTGCTACCAAAGCCCGATGTTAAAAGCAGAAGCGTGCGGCGGCGACTTCAGCACCACCATCGACCGTACCAAATGGGGCTTGGATTATTTGGTTAGTGCCGGTATGAGCAAAAAAGTTAACATCAATATCCAAATCGAAGCAGTGAAACAATAATCCTGCTTGATTTCAAAATAAAGGCCGTCTGAACGGAATCTGTTCAGACGGCCTTATGATTAAAGACGTTTAGGATTCTTTAATTTTATCGGCTTTGGCTGCCCAATAAGTTGCCAAAAGCGAGCCGGAGATATTGTGCCACACGCTGAACAATGCGCTGGGAACGGCGACAACCGGCGCGGCGGCAAAGTGTGCGGCGGCAAGGGCTGCGCCTAAGCCTGAGTTTTGCATACCGACTTCGATGGCCAGCGTTTTTTGTGCATCATAAGGCAGGCCGGTCCATTTGGCGGCAAAGAAGCCGAGCAGATAGCCGATACCGTTGTGAAGTACGACAACGGCAAAAATTAACAGGCCGCTTTCAATAATCTTGCCTTTGCTGGCGCCGACTACCGCCCCGATAATCAGCACGATGGCGGCAACGGAAACCAGCGGCAGCGCGTCGGTCAGTTTTTCAGTTTTGTTGCCCAAGACTTTATGGACAATCAAGCCCAAAACGATGGGGAACAAAACCATTTTGACGATGGACATCAACATACTGCCCGCTTGGATTTCCAGCATTTCACCGGCAAGCATCAGGAAGATGGCGGGGGTCAGCAATGGGGAAATCAGAGTAGAAACCGATGTAACGGCAACCGACAAAGCCACATTGCCGCGCGCCAGATAAGTCATTACATTGGAAGCCGTACCGCCCGGGCAGCAGCCGACCAAAATCACACCGACTGCGATTTCGGCAGGCAGGTTCAACAGTTTCGCCAGCAGATAGGCTGTCGCAGGCATGATGGCGAATTGGGCAATCACGCCGATAATGACGGCTTTGGGATGTTTAAACAAAATATCAAAGTCGGAGGGTTTGAGGGTCAAGCCCATGCCGAACATGATGACGCCCAGAAGCCAAGGAATGTAAGGGCCGACCCATTTGAAGGTATCGGGTGCGAAAAAAGCGATACCGGCAAAGAGTGCAGCCCAAAGGGAAAATGTTTTTCCAATAAAGTTGCTGATTTTATTGAGGATACTCATGATAATATGTTGTGAAGTTGTTTTTAAGGGAAGTCAAGGATACACGTCTTAACCTTAATTTGCAAAATGACTTAAAAATAAACCAGGCCGTCTGAAAATAGAGATTGATTTTCAGACGGCCTGCAATTTGTATTTATGATATAGACAGTATTACTCTTTTGATAAAATATTGCGCAGCCATCGGGCGGCAGGTGCGATTTCTCCGGCGAGCATGCCGGTTTCGATTTGGCCGCTGTGTTTGATGACATCAGCCGCCGCACCATGCAGCCAAACGCCGGCGCAGGCGGCTTGGAATGTCGGAATGCCTTGTGCCAGCAGGCTGCCGATCATGCCGCTCAAGACATCGCCGCTGCCGGCGGTGGCCAAACCGGCATTGCCGCTGGTGTTGGTATAGACTATGCCGTCTGCCGTGGCCACCAATGTATGATGGCCTTTCAACACGACGGTTGCACCATATTTACGGCTGATTTCGGTTACGGCTTTCTGTCTGTCGGCTTGAACTGATTGGGTATCAGTACCGAGCAGGCGGGCGGCTTCGGCCGGATGAGGTGTCAGGACGATATGTTTGTACGATTTGAGGCGTTCGGTCAATTCGGAAGAACAGGCAAGCAGTGTCAAAGCATCGGCATCGAGCAATAAAGGCCGGTCATGGTGTGTAGACAGGATTTGGGGCAGCAGCTGTTCTGATAATCTATCCAAACCGAATCCGCAGCCGATTACCCGTGCGCTGACATCGTTGCGCTCCATCAGTTGGGTTGCAGTGGCGAGCATGATTTCAGGGCGTTCGGGAATGATGGCAAAAGGCAGCGCGGCTTGGTTGAAACCCGCCCAAACCTTGCCGCACCCCTGATACATGGCGGCTGTGGCTGCTAAAACCACCGCACCGCTCATTCCTGTTGCGCCGCCGATAATGGCAAGTGTGCCGTATGTGCCTTTGTGCGATTCTTGGGCGCGGGGGCGGAATACGTCGGGAAATGCTAAGGCCGTCTGAAAAGCTTGAAGCGATTCGGGAAGCGTGTAGATGGGCTGCATGGCGTAACCTTCCAAGATAAGAAATTTAATTTTAAATCAGAAAGTAAAAGGTAATGAAGCAAAAAATAAAAGTTTGGGACGCACCTACGCGCCTGTTCCATTGGCTCTTGGTGTTATTGATGGGTTTTATGTGGTACAGCGCAACCCAAGGTGGCGATATGCTGGTATGGCACTTGCGTGGCGGCTTGTTGATGCTGGCCTTGGTGGTTTTCCGTTTGTGTTGGGGGATTTGGGGCAGCGATACGGCAAAATTCAGCCGATTTGTGCGCCCGTTTTCCGAAATCCGCCGCTATACGCAAGGCCAAATGTCTGAAGACGAATTGGTCGGCCACAATCCTTTGGGCGCGCTGATGGTCATCGCTTTATTGGCTGCCTTGGTTTTTCAGACGGCTACAGGCTTATTTGCCGCCGATGAAAATACGTTTACCAATTCCGGCTTTTTGAATCATTTGGTCAGCGAACACGCCGGTACGCTGGCGCGAAAAATCCATGTCAATTTCTTTAATGTCTTGGCTGTTTTGGCGGGCGTACATATTGCGGCTGTTTTGCTGTATCGCTTTGTGAAAAAACAGGATTTGATTACGCCGATGATTAACGGCTTTAAAACCATCGATGCCAAGCAGCCTAAATTGGCCGGAATGGGGCAACTGTTTGCCGCTTTGTTGGTGGAGATTGCGGTAGTGTGCGCAGTATGGATGTTGCGCGGCTGATGCATTAAGGCTGATACCTAAATACAAACCGACCCCGATAGCTGAAATGGCTGTCGGGGTCGGTTTCTTTTTAGGGTTTAAAAGATGATGTTCAGACGGCCTTAACGCAGCGCAAGATGCTGTGGCCGCGGCCGATGTCGTCTGAAATTTCCGCTACTTTCAATCCGGCTTTTTCAACGCAACGGATCAGGTCTTCAGAGTGGAAGATTTTGCTGTTGCCGTTGGCCATGGCAGTGAAATACAGGCTGGTCATGGTCAGACAGTAGGCGGCGGTCTCGTAGCGTTGTCTGTCCCAGAAAGGCTCCATGATATAGAGGCTGGTGTTTTCGCTCATAGATGCAGCGGCGCGTTGAAGAATGCTGGTAGCTTGTTCCTCGGTGAAACAGTCTAGGAATTGGCTCATCCAGATCGCGTCAAAACCGGTTGGGAACGGAATTTCAGGATCAAGCAGGTTGGCCGGATGGGCGTGGATACGGTCCGCACCGTTTTTGCCTTTGGTCGCTTCGCGCATCAAGCCGATTTGTTGCGGCAGATCCATGATGGTTACTTCGACTTCGGCATTGTGGTTGACGCATTGTTCCGCCCAGCGGCCGGTATTGCCGCCGACATCGAGCAGTTTTTTAACCGGTTTGGCGAACACGGTGTTGAGTGCTTCTGCGAAGGAGTTGTCGGAATAATAATGGTCGAATGCAAACCATTTTTCCTGCGCGATGCTTGGCAATGAAGACAAGCCTTCGTAAATGGTCGGCCAGTCGCCGAATACTTTCAGGCCTTCGGGCTTGCCGGTTTGCAGGGTTTTTTCCAAATCAAACATGCCTTGGTAGCAGATTTCTTGCGTGAAATCCATGTTGACGCGGGCCATTTTGTCTTTGAGGACAAACCAACCGGCCTTGCTGATGAAATAGCGGTTGTCGCGAGTCAAGACAGTGCCGATAGACAGCGAGGCTTCCAGCAGGACTTGTGCCGCGTAGTTGCTGATTTTCGCTTTTTCGGCGATGTCAGCTTGAGTGAGGCCGTCTGGATGGTCGTTCAGCAAATCCAGAATGCCAAATTTCACCATCAGGCGAGAAACTTGGAACACAATCGGTGCAAAAGCGATTTCTTGAGCCAGACGTTGAGCCTCGCCTGCGGACTGGTGTTCGTGGGAATAGCGTTGTTCTAGGGCAGGGAAGAGTTGCATATTGTTGGTTTTCCACTAAAAAGTTAATAGGTATATTCAGACGGCCTCAAACACAATCCGTCCTGATGCACACGGATGCTCTCCGTTGTTGATTTTAAAGCTCAGTTTGTTTTTACCTTCATCAAATTTCAGCTCTACCGACACTTCATCGTGAGGACGGATAAACTGCTGATATTTTAGATTTTCGATGCGGATGACGCGCTGTTTGCCCCATGGCTGGGGCGCGATTAGGTTGCGCACCCATTGCAGCTCGACCACGCCGGGAACCAGCGGGAAGGTGGCAAAATGGCCGCCGAAATAAACCAAATCCAAAGGCACGCGCCCGATAAAAGTTTCGGTATTGGTTTCATCGTCAGATGATGTTTTCGACCAAACGGGAGAAGTTTGGGCAACGGTAAAGGCCGTCTGAAAATCCGACGCGGCTATTTTGGCTTGGGCATTGCGCGGCAGGTTGTCGGTAAAACGCCAGTAACGCGGCAGGGCGATGGTGTCCTGCGTGGCGGCCAAATGGCGTTTGAGCGTATCTGCGACCGCAGCGTGGCCTTTCTCACGCAAGGCGGCGATACCGTCTGCGTTCAATGCCGCCCATATGGCAATGCGTTGGTGTTGCGGATGACGGCCGCAGTGGGCGTCGGCAATCCAAGGGTGTTGTAAAAGTTCGTGTTCGATTTGGGTCAGCGACACGCGTTTGTCCTCAAATTTAATAATGCGGTCTTGGCGACCGAGTAACAGAAAACCGTCATCTTGCGGCTCGATCAAATCGGCGGTTTGGCGGCGTTCGGGCGACCAAGGCGAAGAAGCCCAAAGTGCGCCTTCTTCGTTTTGCCCGATTTCCACGCCTTCGAAAGGCTGCCATTCTTGGCGTTCGCAACGTGAGGCAATCACGCCGGTTTCGGTACTGCCATAAACTTCAAACGGGCGGACGGCAGCCTGTTGCAGCAAATCCGCCGTGGCAGAAGGAAGCGCGCCGCCGGCCGAGACAATGCCTGCAATTTTATGGCCGATACTTTGCCAGTTGCGGTTTTCGCCCAAGCGGTTGAGTACGGCCGGGCTGGCAATCCAAACCACTTTATCGTGTGCGGCCGTGCTGGAAAGCAGGTTTTCCGGATAAACCGCCTGCTGTCGTTCCATAGTCCAACCCATTGTCAGCGCGAGTGCGAAGCGAAATGTGAAGCCGTAAAGATGTTGCGGAATCACGCTGCCGATCACGGTTTCACCGTGTTGTCCAAATGGCAGCGTATTTGCCAAAGTCAGGGCTTCTGCCTGCATCTGCGCGGCGGTTTTCACAATAATTTGCGCTTCACCGCTGGAACCTGATGTTTTCAGCCATGCTTCGGCATGGTCGGGAATCAGATGGTTTTCAGGATAGGTGCTCAGTCCTTCCGATTCTGTTTGAGTCAATACATCAGGCAAGTGCCAGATGTTCAGGCCGTCTGAAGACAGCTTTTTATCTGTTGAATCCGTTAAAAACGCTTCTGCCGTTTTTCCCCACTCCAAATTGTCTTGCGCCAAATTGGGCAGCAATAAAACCTTTCCGCCAGAATGCCACACTGCCAACACGGCACAGGCAAACAGCGCGGCATCGTCAAACCACAGCGCGGCCGTTTGCACGCCTGCCTGTTTCAGACGGCCTGACAGATGAAAAACCGCACGGTTGAAATCAGCACGCGTCCAATTCGGATGGGCAGCGATAAGGTCGTGTTGGGGCAGGTCGGGGGATAGAATTTGGGTTAGGTGCATGATGGTTCTAAGGTTTTATAATTTTGATGTATTTGCCTTGGTATCTTCTTTGAATTGGGCCAAGCATTCATCGTATTGTTTGTTTGTCGTTTGGCGTACCAATTCGTAATCATTTGCCTGCCACTCTTCCAATGAATGGCTTTCACTTCTTTTGAAGCAATGGAGTAACCGATCGGTTTTGCCGTTTTGTCCGTCTACAAAAGGCTGATAATTGATGAAATATTTTTAATGGTTTAAACCTTCAAAACTAATTTCCGATAAATCCACTCTCCGGCAAATAATATTCCCATTAACACATACGACACGATGCCTGTATAAGCCGCCCACCAATCGTAATATTGCAAGCTTGCCAAAATGGCGGCGGTTGCGCCGTTGAAGATAAAGAACGCGCACCAGATTTTCGTAACGCGTCGAGTGTGGCGCACACCTTCGGGCGGCAGGTCGGGGTGTTGCAGTCGGGCGAGGCGTTCGATAACGGTTTGTTTGGCAAACAGGCTGCCGCCGAAAATGGCAAGCATCAGTGCATTGACGGCGACGGGATACCAATACATCGAGTCAGGCCGTCTGAAAACCAGTACCGCCGCAAAAAAGGCGGCAAGGATAATCGCCGTAATGCGTTGGGCTGTGGTTTGCGGCATGGCGGCGCGTATCAGCCATAACACACACATGGCCGCAGCAAGCCAGAAAAATGCGCCGTTTTCCCTGCCGTAATACCATAGAAGCGGATAGGCGAGGCTGGCAAGGGTCAGTAGGAATTTTCCCAGTGTTTTCATAATGGTGTTCGGTTTCAGATGACTTTTGGGTTTTAGGGGGGGAGGTCGTCTGAAAGTTGTTTGGAAAAATAGTAGGATCAGTTCAGCATGGCAATGGCGGCGGACAGAAAAAACGGTGCGACAAGGGTCAGGATAAAGCCGCTGACGACGGCGTATTTGATGTATTCGGCGCGGCAGTTTTCTTTTACAAAGGGCAGGGCGGAGTCCATTGCCGCTGCGCCGGAAATGCCGATTGCCGCCATAGGCTGCTTTCGTCCGTAGAAATACAGGAAGACGATGCTGATCATTTCGCGGAAAAAATCGGTCATAAACGCTGCCGCACCCATTTCGGGCGATACCGCTTTTCCAACCATAGGACCCGAAAGGGAGAACCAGCCGAAACCGCCCGACAATACCAGGCTTTGGGCAAACGAATAGGGCGAACATAGCGAAAAAACGAAACACGCGGCGGCGGTTGCAGCAACGGTCAGAAGCGGCAGCAGGAAAATCCTACGTCCGAATCCGCCAAGCTGGAAATGAACCAAGTCCATGCCAACCATGAAAATCAGCAGATAGAGGATATGGGTGCTGTCGATGGGCAGATTGCCGACCTGTCGCCCGAAAAAGGCAAATGCCGCGACACCCAAACCGAAAAAAGCAAAGGCTTTGAAACAGCCGTAAAAGGGTTTGATAAAGCTGCCCGATGGAGTGGGAGCAGTCGAGGCTTCGGGTTTGCGATAAAGCGCAATCAAGGTAAACGCGCTGATAATCAGTGCGAGCAGCAGGGCATATTTGACGATGTCCGCGCCCAGATTCGGGTCGGTAAAGACGCCGCCGAACTCATAGCCCATGAAAAAGAGCAGCAGCAGGACAATAAAGGACAAGGGTTTGAGTAGGACTTGTCGAAGGGGTGGTGCAAGAAATTTACCAGATAGGAAACCGGTAGATAACAATGCAAGAACAATAAAGATCGATGATAAAGATGATTCCATATTTATAATTCTCCAGTTGAAAATTATTGATTTGATATTAAATATTTTGTTTCGTAAGAGAGAAGTCAATTAATATCATTGTTCTTTGAGCAGGTTTGCCAGTTGCAGTTTGCGGCCGGTTTCGCATTTGATGTGGTCAATAAGGTCGATGGTGTCTTGGATTATTCGTTTTCTTCCTTATTTTTTTCAAAGGCTTCATGTTCTACGAGCAGCTTATAGTATTTTGGATAAAGCTTGGCGATGCGGTTACGGTTTTCCGAGGTGCAGAATTTTGCAACCTCTTTGGGTTCATGAGATTTAGGATAGCGGGAAAACATTTCAGTCTGCTCTTGTTTGGTCATTTTTTTGACCGTTGGGCAGATAGGGGCCATTGCTGATTTGCTGTTGGCAAATCCAGCCATATTCCATGCCAGCATCCCGTTACGTTGAGTTTCCTCGTTCGTGTTTTTTTCACAAAACTCCATATCGTTATACATATCCAATGAATCACGAATGACTTGCATACACTCGGCATGTGTCATTTTTTTGATGAGGGAAATTTCAGCGTGCGCAGACAAGGCGGGGAGTAAGAGCAGTAGGGAAATGAATTTTTTCATGGTGTTAGTTGTATATTATGGATAAGTGAGAAAGATTGATGATTAGGTTGTTTATTGATATTCAGACGACCTTGCCGGTGGGTAAGGCCGTCTGAAAATATGCTGATTCAAAGTAAAATCAGGAATCTTGTTGTACTTTCAAGACCGCTTGAACCACGTCTTCTACGGTACGCACGTTGCGGAAGTCTTCGGCTTGCAGTTTGCGGCCGGTTTCGCGTTTGATGTGGTCGATAAGGTCGATGGCATCGATGCTGTCGATTTCCAAATCTTCGTAGAGGTTGGTTTCGGGTTTGATGCGTTCCGGTTCGATTTCAAACAGGTTAACCAGTGCATCGGTCAGCAGGGTGCGTACTTCTTGTTCGGTCATCTTCTCTCTCCCTTATGCTTGGCGGCTCTTGACGAACTCGGCCAGTGTTTTGACATTGGCGAAGTTTTCGCGCAGGTTGTCGTTTTCACCGTCGAGCTGGAAGCCGAAGGTTTTTTGTACGGCCAAACCAAGTTCCAATGCATCAACCGAATCCAGGCCCAGGCCGTCGTCGCCGAAAAGCGGATCTTCGCTGCCGATGTCGGCAACGGTAATGTCTTCCAGACCTAAGCTGTCGATGATTAATTGTTTGATTTGGTTTTCTAAATTGCTCATGTGGTTTTCCTTGTAAAATAGTCTTGCAGGTATTCGTTTAAACGTCGTGCGGCGATGGGCAGGGGTTTTTCCGCCAGCCATTCTTCCGGCAGGATGTCGTCGCCGACGGTAATTTCATAATGAATTTTTTGTGGCGGGATTTTGTACCACGGTTGCCCCTTTTTGAAATTGGGCGGCGTCATCTTGATGCACACGGGCGTGATGACCGATGCGCTGCGCAAACCGAGCGATACAGCGCCGCGGTGCATTTTAACCTGTCCGTCCCAACCTGTGCGCGTGCCTTCGGGGAAAATCAGCATACTTTGCCCGCTTTTGAATACGGCGTCGATTTCTTCCAACATTTCCATGCTTTCGTCGTTGGGGATGTAGCCTGAAGCGATAATTTGGCTTTTCATGCTGGGGTTGTGCAGCAGGTCTTTTTTGACCAACACGTTCGGGTCGGGGAAGTGGCTGATCAGTAAAACAACATCCAAAAGCGAGGGGTGGTTGGCAAGGATGAGCTGGCCGGGTCTGCCGAGTTTTTCCAAGCCGTTGAAACGGACGCTCAATACCCCCGACCATTGCAGGTAGCCGACGAAGAAACGCCAAACTTTGCCTATCATGCGTCTTGCTTCAAGTTGGCGTTTGATGTCGCCTTTGGTCGATTTGAGCGTATAGGGTAAAAGTGCGATTTTGAATAATACGCCTGCAACACCGAAGAGGATGAAGCCGAAGAGTGTGGCAAAAAAGCGACGGAAATAGTCTAAAGTCTTCATGCGTTTTTCTGCCAGTGCCAGTTTCTACCGATATAGTGTTGCGTGTGTTGTCGGCCGTCTGAAAGCAGGAAGCGTACCCACTCCAAGCTGCTCCAATAGGGCTCGACTGTTGTATCGTTAGGGTTTTCAGACGGCCTTGCGGATGTGGTTTCCAAGCTTAAGGTATAGTCTTCGCCCTTTGTGATTACCAGTGCCAATGCATAGGCAAACGGCGCACGTGTAGCCAGGACGGGATAGTCTTCGGACAACGGATCATCGGCGACAATCACTAAAACAGATGGCGCACCGTCTTGCAAAAGCGCGAATGCCTCGGTCAGCGCGGTTTCAAAGGAATCGGCGGCAACGGCCAAGGCAGTATGCTCACTCATGTCTTTACGCAACATCGACCATTGCCCAATCGTTGCGTTGTGGACGGACAGGCCGAATGAGGTCGGCGACACGGTGTGCGTGTTCAAAAGCTCTTGCCATAATTCAAAGCTGCGGTTGCTTTCGCCGTCGTGAGAAACGTACACCGGTACGCTTTCAGGATATTGGTCGGCCAGATTCCATGCGGCATCACAAACCAAGCGCGCCGCTTTTCCCAAGCGGCGGCGTTGCATAGGCGGCAAAAAGGAGAGCGCGGGTTTGCACTCCGGCAGTGAGGCGGTATCGAGTTTTCCCTGCGCCCAGTCCTGCCATTGCTCCGGCGTACTGATTTTGCTGGAGGAGGCCTGCCATGCGGCGATATTGAAGCTGAAACGGCAAACGTTTTGAGGCATGATGTCTTTCAATGTTTTACATTTTCATACATTGTAATGAAATAGGTTAGTAAAAGCTAGGCTCTGTTATAATGCATATTGTAACGTAATTTATTCCCGGATGACATTTTATGCCTTCAATACCGAGTGCCCCGATTTATGATGTCGCTTCGCTGCTTCCGCACAGCGGACATATGGTGCTTATCGATTGTGTGAAAGAATTTGGCGATGACTACACGGTTTGCCGTGCGCCGGTTGGCGACAAGCATATTTTGCTGCAGGACGGTGTGTTGCCGTCTATGGCTTATATGGAATTGATGGCGCAGGGCATAGGCGCGTTTGCAGGCATTGAAGCTTTAAAGGCCGGAGAGCCTGTCCGTTTGG
The DNA here is from genome assembly GCF_019334725.1 of Neisseria perflava. Lineage (NCBI taxonomy): Bacteria > Pseudomonadati > Pseudomonadota > Betaproteobacteria > Neisseriales > Neisseriaceae > Neisseria > Neisseria perflava. The sequence goes on from NZ_CP079818.1 coordinate 1,308,058, forward strand.
GTTTTTTATTGGGAACGCGCAAGCTGGATTTGTTTGCTGATTCCGTGCCTGTCGGTACTGAGCTGGAAGTCAGGGCGCATGTGTCCATTCAGGATTTGGGCGGCATGGGCGTATTTGATTGCGAGTTGCGCTGGACGGATGCGCCGGAAGATGTGAAGCATCTGTTGCCGCCGGACGGTTTGCTGGCAAAAGCCTCTTTAAATGTGTACAGTCCGAAAGACGGTCAAATCATTTAAACCGTTTACAAGGCCGTCTGAAAAGACAAAGATTCAGACGGCCTGTCGATATAGTGAGAAAACGTATGAGTGAAACTATTTTAATTACAGGGTCTAATCGCGGTATCGGCAAAGCCGTCGCGCTTGGTTTGGCGCAGGACGGCTTTGATATTGTCGTCCACTGCCGCAGCCGCCGCAATGAAGCCGAAGCCGTAGCGGAAGAAATCCGTACATTGGGTAGAAATGCGCGCGTGTTGCAGTTTGACGTGTCCGACCGCGAAGCCTGCCGTGAAATTCTGACTGCCGACATTGAGGCAAACGGCACATATTACGGCGTGGTGCTGAATGCCGGCCTGACACGAGACAATGCGTTTCCTGCGTTTACTGATGATGATTGGGACTTGGTGCTGCGTACCAATTTGGACGGTTTTTATAATGTGTTGCACCCTTTGACCATGCCGATGATTCGCCGCCGCAAAGCCGGACGGATTGTATGCATGGCGTCGGTGTCTGGTTTGACGGGCAACCGCGGTCAGGTCAATTACAGCGCGTCCAAAGCGGGCTTGATCGGCGCGGCAAAAGCCTTGGCGGTTGAGTTGGCAAAACGCAAAATTACCGTCAACTGCGTGGCGCCGGGCCTTATCGATACCGATATTATCGATGAGAACGTGCCTGTCGAAGAAATCTTAAAGGCTGTCCCTGCCACGCGTATGGGATTGCCCGAGGAAGTGGCGCATGCGGTGCGCTTTTTAATGGATGAAAAAGCGGCGTACATTACGCGCCAAGTGATTGCTGTGAACGGAGGTTTGTGTTGAATACCAGAAGAGTCGTTGTAACAGGTATCGGCGGTATTACCGCTTTCGGCCGTGATTGGCAAAGTATTCAGACGGCCTTTAAAGCCGAAAAAAACGCAGTCAAACACATGGACTGGAGCGAACGCTTTCCTGAATTGGAAGCGCAACTGGGTGCGCCGATTGAAGGCTATTCTCCTCCCAAACATTGGACGCGCAAGCAGCTCAGAAGCATGGGGCGTGTATCGCATTTGTGTGTCGATGCGGCAGAACAAGCCCTGACGGATGCAGGCTTGTTGGGTGATGAAAGCATTACCGACGGCCGTATGGGCGTGGCGTGCGGTTCGTCTGTCGGCAGTACCCAAGACATCGGCGATTTGGGCGAGCTCCTGCTGACCGGCACATCGCGTAATTTCAACGCCAATACTTATGTGCGTATGATGCCGCATACGACTGCCGCCAATATCGGCATTTTCTTCGGCTTGAAAGGCCGCATTATCCCGACTTCGAGCGCGTGTTCGTCCGGCAGCCAAGGCATAGGCTATGCCTACGAAGCCATCAAATACGGCATGATAGACATGATGCTGGCGGGCGGCGGCGAAGAATTTTGTCCGTCCGAAGTTTATGTTTTCGATTCACTTTATGCCGCCAGCCGCCGCAACGGCGAACCTGAGCTGACGCCGCGCCCTTACGACAACGCTCGAGACGGCTTGGTCATCGGCGAAGGCGCAGGCATTTTCGTATTGGAAGAATTAGAACACGCCCGTGCGCGCGGTGCGAAAATCTATGCCGAGCTTGTCGGCTATGGTGCCAACAGCGACGGCAGCCACGTTACCCAGCCGCAAAAAGAAACCATGCAGAAATGTATGGAGCTTGCGCTGAAAGACGCCGGTATTACGCCTGATAAAGTCGGCTATGTCAGCGGCCACGGTACGGCGACCGAAAAAGGCGATATTGCCGAAACATTGGCGACTGAGGCGGTATTTGGTTTTGTGCCGATGAGTTCGCAAAAAAGCTATCTCGGCCATACACTCGGCGCGTGCGGCGCATTGGAAGCCTGGTTTACCATTGAAATGATGAACAACGGCTGGTTTGCGCCGACTGTCAATTTGGAAAACATCGATCCGCGTTGCGGCAAGGTGGATTACATCCAAACTGGCGGACGTGAGATTCAAACCGATTATGTGGTCAGCAATAACTTTGCTTTTGGCGGCGTCAATACTTCGCTGGTGTTCAAACGTTGGCAAGAATAATCATTGCTTGATTTTATGATTAAAGGCCGTCTGAAACGTATCTTGAGTTTCAGACGGCCTTTATTTCATTTAGAGCTTGAGATGCTTGCGAATTTTATTCGTTTGTTTTCTTCTGATTTAAATCCACCAGCCTTGTTCCGGCCAAGAAGTCGTAGAGGAATTGGCGGTCGGGATGGAACAGGGCGAAGCCCCATGGCAGGATGAGCCAGATGAGCGCGGCTCCGAATGCGCCTTTGGGCGGTATATTGAGCAGATGACGCAATCCGGCGTAGGCAAGCAGGGGAATGAAAACAATAAAAATGCTGGCCCAAATAAAGCGCAGGCGCAGTTGAGGCAGGGGCGGCTGGGTGTCGTTTTTATCGGCTAAGCCGATTTTCCATGTTTGCATGGCGAGGGTTTGGCCTTTTTTGTGCCAGTTGGCGCGGAAGTAGAGCCACCATGCGTAGAACAGAATCAGGCAGGTTGTCAGCATGGACAGGCGCGTGGAAACGGGATTGAGAAAGATGGCGACAATACCGGCTGCAAGGGCGGCAATGCTGGTAACGGCGCCGGTCAGCAGAAGTTCGTAAACCAGTGCGGCGAGGCGGCGTTTGAGTGGGACGGTAGGAAGACGGGTCATAATGCGATGGAAACGGAAATGGGTTTGATGGAAATAAAAACAGGCCGTCTGAAACGGGATAGGATGTTCAGACGGCCTGTTACTGTCGGGATTAGCGATGTGGACGTTTTTGACCGCGTGCCTGTTGGGCAGCCATTTGGTTCATTTCCTGACGGGTCGGACGTTTTTTGAAGATGGCGTGCGCTTCGTCAACAGAACATTTTTGTGACAGGCAAACCAGGGTAATCGCGTCTTTTTGATGTTGGCCGCCGCTGTGGTACATACGGCGCAGGTTGGCTTCGTTGATACGGCCTTTTTCCGGGTCGATGTCGAATTTTTTCAGGCGCTCGAGGAATTGGCGTTGCTGACGGCGTGAAGTCCAAACGAAACCGCCTGCGGCAGCGGCCACGATGATGACGGCCAACAGAATGGCCAGCGGCCATGAATCGACAATCAGAACGATGATGAGGCTTAATACGGCAGTGGTCAGCAGGGCCAGACCGCCGATGCGAAGTTTGGTTTTATTATCCATATGGTTGGTGTTTCCTTGTTTTTTGCTGGAAGAGGCCGTCTGAAATGCGAGGTTCAGACGGCCTGAATTTGAGTTTACGCTATTTTACAGTATTTTCTGTTTTTGGGGCGTATTGCGTGCAAGTTTCTTGACGCGTGGCAACGGTTTCAAGCGGCCAGCGAGGTAACGAGCTGTTTGAACTCGGTCCATGCATCGCCTTCTTCCGCGCCTTTGATGATGCGGTCGATTTTGGCGCAGGTTTTGAGCGCGTCGAGCAGGCAGTTGATGGAAATGCGTTTGGCCGCCATCGGTGCAAGGGTCTGCTTGTCGCCCCATAAGCGCAGGCTGTTGCGCAGGCTTTGGATGTTTTGTCCCTGCTTGAGTGCGGCAGTCAGGCGGATTAGGGTGCGGATGTCTTCGGCAACCGCCCACAACAGCAAAACCGGCTCTTCGCCTTCTTCTTCCAAACCGTCCAGTAAGCGGGAAACGCGCAGGGCATCGCCTTTCATCCATGCGCCGGCCAGTTGGAATACGTCGAAGCGGGCGACGGTGGCAACTGCGGCTTCTGCGTCGGCAATATTGATCAAATGGCCTTGGGGATGGAGCAGGGCGAGTTTTTCGATTTCCTGACGGGCGGCTAAAAGATTGCCTTCGACGCGCTCGGCAAAAAGGGCGAGTGCTTCAGGTTCGATGTCCAAACCCTGTTGTTTCAGACGGCCTTGTATCCATTGCGGCAAAGCATGTGGCGCAACGGCTTTGGCTTCTAAGACGATGCCTTTGCCGGCCAATGCGGAAAACCATTTGGACTGGATTTGCGCTTTTTCAAGCTTGGGCAGGAGGATGAGCGTAACCGTATCTTCGGGCAGGCGTTCGGCGAAGGCTTGCAGGGCATCGCCTCCGTTTTTGCCGGGTTTGCCGTTGGGAATATGGATTTCCAGTAGTTTCAAATCGGCAAACAAACCTGCGCTGCCTGCGCTTTGCAACAGCTCGTTCCAGTCAAAATTGTTTTCAGCGGTATAGACTTCGCGGTTGAGATAACCTTGTTTTTTTGCGGCTGCGCGCAGCGTATCCAAAGCCTCGATGCGCAACAAATCCTCTTCGCCGTGAATAATGTACAACGGTTTGAGCGGCGTATCTGGGCGCAGGCTCTCAATGGGCGCGGTAGCCATTATTGCGCTTTCAGGAAAGTCAGGCGGCGGACGATTTGATCTGCGGCGTCGATGCGCATTTCAGACCAAATGGTTTCTTCCTCTTCCTGTTTGCCCAAGACTTCGCTGTCGGCGTAGTCCATGGTGCGGTGCACCTTGACTTCCATCGGTTCGCCAACCGGCTCGCCGTTGCGGAAGGCTTGAGCTTTGACGGTCATGGCCAGCAGGTATTCGTTGACCGCGGCGGCGCGGGTGATGGTGTAGATGTCGCGGCGTTTTTGGAAGTCGACAACGCGCAGGGTGATTTGTGATTCGGCTTCGCTAACCGGATGGCCGTCGGCACGGCGTAAGGCATTTTCCAGCGCTTTTTGCATGACGGCTCCGCCTTCTACATGCCAGTTCTGATAAGGCAGCGGCTGAGAAGTCACGCCTGTGCCTTTCAGGTGGAAACCGCAAGAGGCAAGCAATAGGGCGATTGCAGGCAATAGGATTTTTTTCATTGGATATTCCTTCGTTGAAACCGGTTACGGTATCGTCGGATTATAACGAATAATGTTTAGGCCGTCTGAAACCGTAAACGGAAAGTATTTCAGACGGCCTTGTTTTTGATGGTGCAAATCTTATTTTTCCAACCAAATCAGGCTGACCATGCGGCCGGTTTGTCCGTCGCGGCGGTAGGAGAAGAAAGTATCGCGTTCCAAAACGGTGCAATGGGTGCCGCCATAAATCATGTTCACGCCTTCGCGGTGCAGAATTATGCGCGCCAAAGCGTAAATGTCGGCAAGGTATTTGCCGCCGCCGATGTCTTCAAACGCATCGGCAGCTTCCGGCATGGGTGTGCAAAACGCATCAAATACATCTTGTCCCACCTCAAACGCATCAGGGCCGATGGCAGGCGCGAGATAGGCCATGATTTCCAACGGCTCGACATTCATTGCCGCAATGGTATTTTGCAAAACGCCGCCGGCCAAACCGCGCCAACCCGCATGGGCTGCCGCAACCACCGTCCCTGCTTTGTCGCAAAACAAGACGGGCAGACAGTCGGCAGTCATGGAAGCGCAGGCGACCGTGCCCGTCGTATCCACCGAGGCATCGGCGTCGGGCGTATTGTCTAACGCTTCGGCGGCGTTCACAACAATGGTGCTGTGGATTTGATTGAGGTAGGCAACGGGCAGGCCGACTTGTTCCTGGACGATTTCACGGTTGCGGAGCACGGCTTGCAGATTGTCGCCGACGTGCGAACCGACATTCAGGCTGCGGTACACGCCTTCGCTGACACCGCCGTTGCGCGTGGTAATAAGCGTTTTAACATTGGCAGGGGCAGGCCAGTCGGCAGTCAAAAAATTCTTGCCTTGCGGGGCGAGGTTTAGGGTTTCTGTGATGGTTTTCATAATCTTTGAATCGCTGAAATATTGGAACGGATTGATTTCAGACGGCCTCAGATAATATTTTAGGCCGTCTGAAAAATGGGTTTAATCCCTTACATAAACGACTTCGACATCGTAGTCGTCTTCATTCCAATCGTCGTCATCGTTCGTACCGAATTTCTCCTGCCATTCTTCTTCATTACTTAAAGACGAATCCAAACCGGCTTCCAAACGCAGGACGGAAAGCAGGTGGTACATATCGTCAGGCATAGGCGCTTCAAAGGAAACAGTTTCGCCGGTTTTCGGATGGACAAAGCTCAAGCGGTAGGCATGCAGGGCTTGGCGCGCGCCGAGGGCTTTGACGGCTTCTTTAACCGCGTCGCTGCACGGGTGGCGCAGGTTGCCGTAAACAGGGTCGGCGGCCAGCGGATGGTTGGCTTCGCGCATATGGACGCGGATTTGGTGGGTGCGGCCGGTTTCGAGCGAGCATTCGATGTAGCTGTGTGCCAGATAACGTTCCAACACTTTGACGTGGGTGATGGCAGGTTTGCCGCCGAATTTGACGACTGCCATTTTCAGGCGGTTGTGCGGATCGCGGCCGATTTGGGTTTCGATTTTGCCGTCAAAAGGAACGATGCCGTTGGCGATTGCGCGGTAAATGCGTTTGACTGTGCGCTCTTGAAGCTGTTGAACCAGTGAGTTTTGCGCCGGCAGGGTCTTGGCGACCACCATCAGGCCGCTGGTTTCTTTGTCCAAACGGTGTACGATGCCCGCACGCGGTACTTGGCTTAATTCGGGACAGTGTGCCAACAGGCCGTTGAGCAGGGTGCCGCTCCAGTTGCCTGCGGCAGGGTGGACGACCAATCCGGCCGGTTTGTTGATGACGATGACGGTATCGTCTTCATAAATGATGTCCAAATCCATCGGTTCGGGCGTGAACGCGAGGTTTTCTTCGCTCGGACGTACCGTAACGGCAATCAATTCACCGCCTATCATTTTGTCTTTGGGTTGAGCGGGCTTATCGTTTACAATGACTGCACCCTCTTTAATCCACGAACTCAGGCGGCTGCGCGAGTAGTCGGGCATGAGTTTGGCCAATACGGCATCCAGCCTTCCGCCCGCCATTTCGAGCGGAACGGTCAAATTAACACAACTTTCTGTTTCGGGGGATGACGGAAAGTCTAAATCATCGCTATAATCGGCTTCGTTATCAAAGGAAGTATTCTGCATGAAAAAAATTCTTTTAGTAGTTTCTTTAGGTTTGGCACTGAGTGCCTGCGCAAATAAAGGCACAATCGATAAAGACGCCCAAATTACTCAAGATTGGAGTGTGGAAAAGCTTTATGCCGAAGCGCAAGACGAATTGAACAGCAACAATTATACGCGAGCTGTCAAGTTATACGAAATTTTAGAATCCCGTTTTCCAAACGGCCGCTATGCACAGCAGTCCCAGTTGGATACGGCGTATGCCTATTATAAAGACGATGAGCCGGAAAAAGCCTTGGCTGCCATTGCGCGCTTCCAACGCCATCATCCGCAACATCCGAATATGGACTACGCGCTGTACTTGAAAGGTTTGGTCCTGTTTAACGAAGATCAGTCTTTCTTGAACAAGCTGGCTTCCCAAGACTGGTCCGACCGTGACCCGAAAGCTAACCGCGATGCTTACCAGGCGTTTGCCGAGCTGGTGCAACGTTACCCAAACAGTAAATACGCTGCCGATGCAACCGAACGCATGGCCAAGCTGGTGGACGCTTTGGGCGGTAACGAAATGTCTGTGGCGCGTTATTACATGAAACGCGGTGCTTATGTTGCAGCGGCCAACCGTGCGCAAAAAATCGTCAGCCGTTACCAAAATACCCGTTATGTCGAAGAAGCTTTGGCGATGATGGAATTGGCGTACAAAAAACTGGACAAGCCGCAACTAGCAGCCGATACGCGCCGCGTTTTGGAAACCAACTTTCCGCAAAGCCCGTTCTTGCAACACGAATGGCGATCTGACGATATGCCTTGGTGGCGTTACTGGCGCTAAGCGTCGAGTTGTTTAGGCATGAATAAGGCCGTCTGAAAATGATGCAGCTATGCATTTGGTTTTCAGACGGCCTTTGTTTTTAATGTTTTTTTACGTTCTCTGTAAACAGGGTGCAAAATTCGTTTTAATATGGTAAAGTCTGATTTTAATAACTTGACGGTTCGAAGCCGTTACTCAGGGGCTGTTTAAATTTAAAATCAGTTTTGTTGAAGCCGCATCGGATTTGCCGTTGACGCATTCAGGAAAATTTCAGTCGTCAGGCTGATTTGGTTTTAAATTTAAGCAGCCCTTTATGTTTACAAAAAAAAACAGAGGTAGATTCTCATGAAGTCTTGGCAGCTTCCTGAACACGTTGCCGACGTGTTACCGACCAATGCCCGACAACTGGAAAGCGCCCGTGAGCAGCTGTTGGCTTTGTTTCGCGTGCATGGTTATGAATTGGTGCAACCGCCATTGATGGAATACAGCCATTCCTTATTGACGCATATCGATGCCGGTTTGTCTTTGAAAACCATTTTGGTCGTCGATCAGCTTAGCGGCCGTCAGCTCGGTATCCGCGCGGATATTACGCCGCAGGTAGCGCGTATCGATGCCCACTTGCTTTCTGCCAACCAAGGTATCAACCGTTTATGCTACGCCGGTTCGGTACTTCATGCGCGTCCTGACGGATTGCTCAATATGCGCGAACCTTTGCAGGCGGGTGCGGAAATGTACGGCTTGGAAGGCATTGAAGCGGATATCGAATTGATTGATTTGATGCTGAAAAGCATGAAGATTGCCGACATGGGCGAAGTTTTGCTTTCATTAGGCCATATCGGCGTATTCCGTGCTTTAGCAAATGCCGCGCATTTGGATGAGCAGCAATCGGCAATCCTGCTGTCATCGATGCAGGACAAAGATGCCGAGGCTGTCAGCCAGTTGGTCAAAGAGTGGAAACTTGACGGCATGTGGGCAAAAGCGTTTTCATTGTTGCCCCGATTGTATGGCGGTCGTGAAGTGCTGACTGTGGCTAGAGAGAAATTACCCGAATTGTCCGCAGTCAGTGTGGCTTTGGATGAATTGCAGGCAGTATGCGATGCGTTCCCAAATCAAAAAGTGCATATCGATTTGTCGGAACTGCGCGTTGACAATTACCATACCGGCTTGCTTTACGCGGCTTATGGTTCAAACCGTCATGATGCCGTGGCACGCGGCGGCCGTTATGACGGATTGGGCGGATACTTCGGACGCGCGCGTCCTGCAGCCGGATTCAGTTTTGATTTGCGCAGCTTCATCGGCCGCCTTCCTGCTATCGGACGGGAGTCCGTGGTGGCTGTCGATGTAAAAGACATGCCTGCGGCTCAAGAAGCGGTAGATGCTTTGCGCGAACAAGGACAATGTGTCGTTATCGATTACGGTATCGGCTATAACGGTTCGGAAGAGGTTACAGGCCGTCTGAAACAGGTAGACGGCGTTTGGAAAGTAATCGCTTTGAACGATTGAGTTTTATTTTGAAATTTTGTATCTGAAATAAGGTTAGATGGCTATGGCTAAAAATGTTGTCGTAATCGGTGCCCAATGGGGTGATGAAGGCAAAGGTAAGATTGTTGACTGGCTGGCGGAAGAAGCCAGCGGTGTTGTACGTTTCCAAGGCGGCCACAATGCCGGCCATACTTTGGTCGTCGGTGGCAAAAAAACCATTTTGCGCCTGATTCCAAGCGGCATTTTGCATGAGACTTTGGACTGCTTCATCGGCTCAGGTGTTGTCGTTTCTCCTGAAGCATTGTTGGGTGAAATCGACGAATTGAATGCTGCCGGTGTGAAAAACGTCGAAGGCCGTCTGAAAATTGCGCCGACCTGCCCATTGATTCTGCCTTACCACATTGCGCTTGACCAAGCTCGCGAAGCTTCCCGCGGTAAAAGCAAAATTGGTACAACCGGTCGCGGCATCGGCCCGGCTTATGAAGATAAAGTTGCTCGTCGCGCGATTCGCGTGGTGGACTTGTTGCACCCTGAAAAACTGGTTGAAAAACTGGAAGCCGTTTTGGCTTATTACAATGTTCAGTTGCAACACCTGCACAATGCCAAGCCGGTAAAAGTTGAAGACGTGATGGCGGTCATTGAAAAAGTTGCACCGCGCATTACGCCGATGATTACCGATGTTTCCTGTGTTTTGAACGAGAAAAACCGCAAAGGCGAAAGCCTGTTGTTTGAAGGCGCGCAAGGTACGTTGCTGGACATCGACTACGGTACTTATCCGTTTGTAACTTCCTCCAACTGCTTGGCTGGTGCCGCTTCTGCCGGTGCAGGCGTAGGTCCGCAAATGCTGGATTATGTTTTGGGTATCGTTAAAGCCTATACTACCCGCGTGGGTTCCGGTCCATTCCCGACTGAATTGTTTGATGAAGTGGGCGCAGGTTTGGCAGAGCGCGGCCATGAGTTCGGTTCTGTAACCGGTCGTGCGCGTCGTTGCGGTTGGTTTGACGCGGCTGCTCTGAAACGCTCTATTCAAGTTAACGGCATTTCCGGCATGTGCATTACCAAGCTGGACGTGATGGATGGTATTGAAAACATCAATATCTGTGTAGGTTATGAATTGCCTGATGGCAGCAAAATCGACATTCTGCCTTGCGGCTCCGATGCGGTAGAAACCTGCAAACCGATTTATGAAACCATGCCGGGTTGGAGCGAGTCGACTTTCGGCGTGAAAGAGTACGACAAGCTGCCTGAAAACGCTAAAGCTTATCTGAAACGTATTGAAGAAGTGTGCGGTGCGCCTGTGGCCATTGTTTCAACCGGTCCTGACCGTGAAGAAACCATTGTTTTGCATCATCCGTTTGCTTAATTGAAGAAGTGAATAAAAGGCCGTCTGAATTTTCAGACGGCCTTTTATATAAAATGCAATAAAAATTCAGCCCTGAAGAACACCTGTCTTCAGGGCTGAATTTTGTATTTTACGCTGTTTTTAAGTACGAATGTTTGGAAAGTGAGATGTAGTGCCAAGTAACAATTATTCTCATTGACGTAAATCAAGAAAAACCAAATCTGTAATTTTATTTCATAAAAACCCCTGTAAATAAATGGGTATTGATGTTATCCTTTCAGAAAATTTACAGTCTATATTTTCAATAAAATTAGGAGCTTGATATGTCAAATGATGTTCAGCAACGTCCAGCCGCTTGGGAAGGTTTTGTCGGTGGCAACTGGGAAACCAACGTAGATGTCCGCGATTTTATTCAAAAAAACTACACGCCATATGAAGGCGATGCCTCTTTCTTGGCACCAGCAACCGAAGCCACAACCAAACTGTGGGCGGAAGTGATGGAAGGTATCAAGGTTGAAAACCGTACACACGAGCCGTATAAAATCGACGCGCAAATCGTCTCCGGTATTACCAGCCACGCTCCAGGCTATATCGACAAAGATTTGGAAACCATCGTCGGCCTGCAAACAGACGAGCCTTTGAAACGCTCCATCATGCCGTTTGGCGGTTTGAAAATGGTGCAAGACGCGTGCAAAGTGTACAACGTTGAATTGAATCCTGAAGTCAGCGAAATTTTCACCAAATACCGCAAAACCCATAACCAAGGCGTGTTTGACGTTTATACGCCCGACATCCGCCGCTGCCGTAAATCAGGCGTGATTACCGGCCTGCCGGATGCCTATGGCCGCGGCCGTATTATCGGCGACTACCGCCGCGTGGCATTGTACGGTATCGACTTCTTGATGAAAGACAAACTTAACCAGTTCAACTCACTGCAAGCCGATTTGGAAAACGGTGTGGACTTGGAAGAGGTCATCCGCCGTCGCGAAGAAATCAACGAACAATACAAAGCCTTGGGTCAAATGAAAGAAATGGCGGCTTCTTACGGCTACGACATTTCCGGCCCTGCAAAAAATGCACAAGAAGCCATCCAATGGACTTACTTTGCCTACCTTGCTGCCGTTAAATCTCAAAACGGCGCAGCGATGTCCTTCGGCCGTGTATCTTCATTCTTGGATATTTACATTGAACGCGACCTGAAAAACGGTGTGATTACCGAAACCCAAGCGCAAGAATTTATCGACCACTTAGTGATGAAACTGCGTATGGTCCGTTTCCTGCGTACGCCTGAATACGACCAACTCTTCTCCGGCGACCCGATTTGGGCAACCGAATCCATCGGTGGTATGGGCTTGGACGGCCGTACCTTGGTAACACGCACCAACTTCCGCGTGTTGCACACCTTGTACAACATGGGTCCGTCTCCTGAGCCGAACATCACCGTATTGTGGTCTGAACAACTGCCACAAGGCTTTAAAGAGTACTGCGCCAAAGTATCCATCGACACTTCGTCTATCCAATACGAGAACGACGACTTGATGCGTCCTGACTTCAATAGCGATGACTACGCTATTGCCTGCTGCGTGAGCCCGATGATTGTCGGCAAACAAATGCAGTTCTTCGGCGCCCGTGCCAACTTGGCAAAAACCCTGCTGTACGCAATCAACGGCGGTGTGGATGAAAAATCTAAAGAACAAGTTGGTCCGAAAACCGAACCGATTATGGACGAAGTCTTGGACTACGACACTGTCTTTGCGCGCATGGACAAATTCATGGATTGGCTGGCAACCCAATACGTTACTGCCTTGAACATCATTCACTACATGCATGACAAATACAGCTACGAAGCTGCATTGATGGCATTGCATGACCGTGATGTGATCCGTACGATGGCTTGCGGTATTGCCGGTCTGTCTGTGGCTGCCGACTCTCTGTCTGCCATTAAATACGCCAAAGTGAAACCGATTCGCGACGAAAACGGCATTGCCGTTGACTTTGAAATCGAAGGCGAATACCCACAATTTGGTAACAACGACGACCGCGTTGACGAGATTGCCTGCGACTTGGTTGAACGCTTCATGAAAAAAGTGGCAACCCACAAAACTTACCGCAACGCCACTCCGACTCAGTCCGTACTGACCATTACTTCCAACGTTGTTTACGGTAAGAAAACCGGTAATACTCCAGACGGCCGCCGTGCAGGCGCTCCGTTTGGTCCGGGTGCAAACCCAATGCACGGCCGTGACGTCAACGGTGCAGTCGCTTCATTGACTTCCGTAGCCAAACTGCCATTTGAGTTTGCCAAAGACGGTATTTCCTATACCTTCTCCATTATTCCTGGCGCGTTGGGTAAAGACGAGCATTCCCGCGAACGCAACCTTGCCGGTCTGATGGACGGTTATTTCCATCATGAAGAAGGAGAAGTGGAAGGCGGCCAACACTTGAACGTCAACGTATTGAACCGTGAGACTTTGGAAGATGCGATGCATCATCCGGAGAAATATCCGCAGTTGACCATTCGCGTGTCCGGTTATGCGGTTCGCTTCAACTCGCTGACCCGCGAACAACAGCTTGACGTGATTACCCGTACGTTCACAGAAACCATGTAATCCGGGTGACGAAACAAACTAGAAGCTAAATTTGCATTTGGTTTGTTTTGAAACAAAGCTCCAAGGCCGTCTGAAATGTTCAGACGGCCTTTATTATCGTACAATTCACATCAGCAAAATTATTTTTGAGCCGAACATTATGTCCACGACTTTTGCGATCACTCCCGAGCCGGAACTGAAAAACCTTGGCCACCGCCACTATAACGGCAAAGGCATTATTCATTCGATTGAATCTTGCGGCGCTGTCGATGGTCCGGGTTTGCGCTACGTGCTCTTTTTGCAAGGTTGTCTGATGCGTTGCCTTTATTGTCATAATCGAGATACTTGGGATTTGCATACCGAGCAGGCACAGAAATTGGATGTGGCAACCGTGATGAAGCAGGTTATGACCTATCGCCATTATCTGCGTGCGACAGGCGGAGGCGTAACGGCAACCGGCGGCGAGCCATTATTGCAATATGAGTTTGTACGCGACTGGTTTACGGCCTGTCGGGAACACGATATTCATACCTGTCTCGACAGCAATGGCTATGCTTTGCACTATGATTCAATTTTGGATGATTTGCTCGATCATACCAATTTGGTCATGCTTGACTTGAAACAAATCGATCCTGAAATTCATAAAGTACTCGTCGGTATTCCCAATACCAAAACGCTGAAATTTGCGCGCTATCTTGCCGAACGCAATCAGCCGACACGGGTACGTTATGTGGTTGTTCCCGGTTATACCGATGATGAGCGGTCAGCGCATTTATTGGGCGAGTTTATCGGTGATATGGATAATGTCGAAATGGTCGAGCTTTTACCGTATCACGAATTGGGCGCACACAAATGGGCTTTGTGCGGCGACGAATACAAATTAAAAGGCGTACATCCGCCGCCTAAAGAAACTATTTTAAAAATCAAAGAAATATTAGAGAGTTACGGAAAAAATATTATTTATTAAAACAGAAAAAGGCCGTCTGAAACGAAATAATCAGTTTCAGACGGCCTTTTTATCATTGAAAAAACTTAAGCGTTCAATGCGGCCAAAACCTTGGCGACAACTTCTGATACTGCAACGGCTTGAGCCTGATTGTCACGGCGCTCGGCATATTCGACATTGCCTTCTTTTAAGGCGCGATCGCCGATGACGATGCGGTGAGGGATGCCCAGCAGCTCGGAGTCATTCAGCAAAACGCCTGCACGTTCGTCGCGGTCATCCAACAATACATCCGCACCGGCAGCCAAAAGCTCGGCATAGATTTTGTCGGCGGTTTCGCGTACGGCTTCAGATTTTTTGTAGTTCATCGGCACGATAACGACTTCAAACGGCGCCATTGCTTTGGTCCAAACAATGCCTTTTTCGTCGTTGTTTTGTTCGATGGCGGCAGCAACAACGCGGGTAATACCGATACCGTAGCAGCCCATTTCCATGATTTGGGATTTACCGTTATTGTCCAAGAAGCTGACATTCATGGCTTGGGTATATTTATCGCGTAATTGGAAAACGTGGCCGACTTCAATACCACGCGCCAGTTTTAGACGGCCTTGTTCGTCAGGGCTGATATCGCCTTCGATGACATTGCGCAAATCGACAAATTCAGGCTCGTCAGCATCTCGGCCGAAGTTGAAGCCGGTATAGTGGTAGTCGTCTTCGTTCGCGCCGATAACCCAGTCTGCGCCTTTTTCAGTAGCGAAATCGGCATAGACTTTACCTTTGAAGTTGACAGGGCCGAGAGAGCCGCCGTTTGCGCCGAATTGTTCAATAATCACGGCAGGGCTCGCCATGGTCAGTGGCGATTTTACGCCGGCCAGTTTTTCTGCCTTGATGTCGTTAAATTCATGGTCGCCACGCAACAGCAGCAGGACGAGTTCGCCTTCGTTTTCGCCTTCAACCACGATGGATTTGAGGGTTTGTTCAACCGGAATATTGAGGAATTCAACCAAAGACTCAATGGTTTTGACGTTTGGCGTATGTACTTTGGTCAACTCGGCCTGAGCAGCAGCGCGTTCGCCTTTAAGCGGCAAAGTCGGCGCCAGCTCGATATTGGCGGCGTAATCAGAAGTGTCGCTATATGCAATAACGTCTTCGCCGCTTTCAGCCAATACTTGGAATTCGTGAGAGCCGGTACCGCCGATGCTACCGGTATCCGCGGCAACAGGACGGAATTCCAAACCCAAACGGGTGAAGATACGGCAGTAAGCGTCGTACATATCTTGATAGGTCGTCTGAAGCGAGGCATAGTCGGCATGGAAGGAATAAGCGTCTTTCATGACAAACTCGCGTGCACGCATCACACCAAAGCGCGGACGCACTTCATCGCGGAATTTGGTTTGGATGTGATAAAAGTTTTTCGGCAATTGTTTGTAGCTGTTGACTTCTTTGCGCACGATGTCGGCAATCACTTCTTCACAAGTCGGACCCATACAGAAATCACGGTCATGACGGTCTTTCAGGCGCAGCAGTTCTTTACCGTAAAACTCCCAGCGGCCGGATTCCTGCCACAGTTCGGCAGGTTGTACCACCGGCATCAGCAGCTCCACGCTACCTGCGCGGGCCATTTCTTCGCGCACGATATTTTCAACTTTGCGCAATACGCGCAGACCCATCGGCATCCAAGTATAAAGACCTGATGCGTTGGCTTTGATCAAGCCGGCACGAATCATCAGCTTGTGGCTGGCAAGTGCGGCTTCGGCAGGGGCTTCTTTAAGGGTAGAAATGAAGAACTGGGAGGCTTTCATGGCGTATTTTTCTTTCTTAAAAATAAGTGCGTATTGTAACGCAAAATGTATGACCGCGTGTCTTTTGAATGGCATCTGATGAAATCGGCCGTTGTTTTACGCAGCTTTTGATTCGGGGCGATTTTTAGGGATGTCAACCCTAATTTATGCACAAAGCCGCATAACCTTGTTTTACCTATAAATTTTCACTGTATGATTATAGTAAAATCTTATAAATATAACTATTTGATTTTATTATGTTTTATTTGATTAAATTTTAGTCAATTTAAGACTTGGTTTGTTCCTAAAGAAAATTTTACGATTACCCAAAGCTTATCAACAGATTTATCCACAGAGATTGTGTATAGATTTTAAATGCCGCCAGCGTAATGATTTTGCATGATTGGCAACCTTGTTTAAAGCAGATTTGATTGCCTTAAAAAGATGGGGCAACAACACGATGGGCAGGTTTTGCGCTAACATTCTGCTTATTGCTGTTTCCTTACAAGAGGTAAAATGAAAAATTCAGAATTGCATTTGCTGGAACGCAGAAAGATGTTTAACGGGTATCAGGAACGGTACCGCCATTTTTCTCAAACCTGCCGGACGGATATGGTATTTGATGTCTATCTGCCGCCACAAGTCTTAAAAGGCTATCCCGCGCCTGTTTTATATTTTCTTTCCGGTTTAAATAGCGATGGTTCTGAATTGGTTCGGCAAAGTGGAATCCAACGTTTTGCGGCACAGTGGAATATTATTGTGGCTTTTCCGGATACCTCGCCACGCGGTCAGCATGTTGCCGACAGTGAGGAACATTATCTTGGACAGGGTGCCGGATTTTATGTCAATGCAACTGAAGTGCCTTGGGCGCAGCATTACCAAATGGAAAGCTATATCAGCCAAGAATTGTCTGATTTAATCGAGCATCATTTTCCGGTAACGAAAGAGCGCAGCATTGCAGGTTTCAACATGGGCGGGCATGGCGCGCTGCATTTGGCTTTGAATCATCCAGGCCGATATGCTGCGGTTTCAGCCTTTGCGCCTTTATGTCATCCTATCGATACGGAAGGCGGCAGGCAGGCGTTGTCAGCTTATTTGGGCCAAAACGTGGAAACGTGGAAACGCTATGACAGTACAGAGCTGCTTCAGACGACCTCGCATAAATTGCCTGTTTTGATTGATGTCGGCAGTGAAGATGCTTTGTATCCTGAAGTCCTGCAACCGGAAGGGTTTGTCCGCTCAGCACGCGAAAAAGGTTTCAATATCCAATATAAAGTACGCCCGGGCTATGGGCATGACTATTTCTTTATTGCCAGCTTTATCGATTCGCATATTGAGTTTCATGCTCAGGCATTGGGGCTTTAAGCAGTATTGAATAAAAGGCCGTCTGAAATCCGATTAATGGTCGGATTTCAGACGGCCTTTATTTGGTCTTTAACCTTTAATTTCAAACAGACTTATTCCTCAGGACGTTCGCCGTCGGTATCGTCCAATTTGCCTTCGGTAATATCGACATTGATACCGACTGCCGCACGGATTTTGGCATCGATTTCGTTGGCGATATCAGGGTTTTCTTTCAGCCAAACGCGTACATTGTCTTTACCTTGGCCGATTTTTGCGCCGTTGTAGCTGTACCATGCACCAGATTTTTCAACGATGTCATGTTTGACGCCCAAGTCGATCAATTCACCTTCCCAGCTGATGCCTTCACCGTAAAGAATATCGAATTCGGCTTGACGGAATGGAGGTGCAACTTTGTTTTTGATGACTTTGACTTTGGTTTCGTTACCAATGACGTCATCGCCTTTTTTAATCTGACCGGTACGGCGGATGTCGAGGCGGACGGAGGCGTAGAATTTGAGTGCGTTACCGCCGGTCGTGGTTTCAGGGCTGCCGAACATCACGCCGATTTTCATACGGATTTGGTTAATGAAAACAACCAATGTATTGGTGCGTTTGATGTGGCCGGTCAGTT
This sequence comes from Neisseria perflava, assembly GCF_019334725.1. Classification (NCBI taxonomy): domain Bacteria; kingdom Pseudomonadati; phylum Pseudomonadota; class Betaproteobacteria; order Neisseriales; family Neisseriaceae; genus Neisseria; species Neisseria perflava. The sequence continues at coordinate 1,326,063 of NZ_CP079818.1, forward strand.
TGCGGAGGGCTTGGCTCATCAGGCGAGCTTGCAGGCCGACGTGGCTGTCACCCATTTCGCCTTCGATCTCGGCTTTAGGTACAAGTGCGGCTACGGAGTCGACAACAACCATATCGATACCGCCTGAGCGTACCAATGTATCGCAGATTTCCAATGCCTGTTCGCCGGTATCCGGTTGGGAGAGATAGAGTTCTTCGACTTTTACACCGAGTTTGCGGGCGTAAATCGGGTCAAAAGCATGCTCGGCATCGATGAATGCGCAGATGCCGCCATTTTTTTGGCATTGGGCAATGGCTTCGAGACAGAGTGTGGTTTTACCGGAGGATTCCGGGCCGAAAATTTCAACCACGCGGCCGCGGGGCAGACCGCCAACGCCGAGTGCCAAGTCCACGCCGAGGGAGCCGGTGGAAATAACATCAAGGTTTTCTTCCTGTTGGCTGCCGTCCATTTTCATGATGGAGCCTTTGCCAAAGTTTTTTTCGATTTGGGCAAGGGCGGCGGCTAAGGCTTTGCTTTTTTCGTCTGACATGTTTTCTCTCCGAAAGGAAATATGAATCGCTAAGAATTTATTTAGCTATTATCGCATAAATTAAGAAAAAGTATAGTTTTATTTTTATTTTTCAGACGGCCTGTGTTTTTTGTATGCAACAGGCCGTCTGAAACTTTGAATAATCAATCAGTTGGTTAATGATGCAAAAACTTGGAAATACTCGGGGAAAGTTTTATGCGTACATTTCGGGTCGTTGATGATGACGGGGACGCCCAAAAGCGAAGCCAGCGAGAAACACATGGCCATGCGGTGGTCGTCGTAAGTATCAATGACGGCATTGGGGGTAAGTGTTTCGGGCGGCGTAATATGGATGGCTTCGGCTTCTTCAACGACTTCTGCACCCAGTTTGCGCAGTTCGGTTGCCATAGCGGCGATGCGGTCGGTTTCTTTGACGCGCCATGAGCCGATATTGCGCAGGGTGCAGGGTTGCTTAGTGGCCAGCGCAACAATGGCCAGAGTCATGGCCGCGTCTGGAATATGGTTGGCATCCAAATCAAAAGCCTGAATCTTGCGCTCGGCAGGACGGGAAATTTCTACAAAATTTTCGCCCCAAATGACATCTGCGCCGATTTTCTCCAATTCACGCGCAAAGGCAACGTCGCCTTGGATGCTGTGTGCGCCGATGCCGGTTACGCGGATGGGTGTACCCGCAATCAGGCCTGCGCCCAAGAAATAAGACGCGCTGGAGGCATCGCCTTCTACATATAAATGCTCGGGCGCATGATATTTGGCACCAGCCGGGATTTTAAATACACGGTAGTCTTCATTGATGATGTCCACACCGAACTGCGCCATCAGCTTGAGCGTGATGTCGATATAAGGTTTGGAAATCAATTCGCCTACCATGTGGATTTCAAATGCTTGTCCGGTCAAGGGCAAAGCCATCAGCAGGGCGGTCAGGAATTGGCTGGAAACATTGCCTTTAATCGGAATAACGCGCTCGCCGTTGTCTTGGCGTTTGCCGATCTGAAGAGGCGGATAGTTTTCATTGCCCAGATATTGTACGTCCGCGCCTGCAATCCGCAGCGCATCCACCAAATCGCCGATGGGGCGTTCGTGCATACGCGGTACGCCATGCAGATGATAGTCGCCACCCAAAACGGCAAGCGCGGCAGTCAAAGGACGGAATGCCGTACCGGCGTTGCCTAAAAACAAATCGGCGGTTTGGTTGGGAAAGCGGCCGCCGGTGCCATGAACTTTCAGACGGCCTTCAGGTAAAGATTCAATTTGAACACCGAGTTTATCGAGTGCTTCAAGCATTCGGTCGGTATCGTCGGATTTGAGCAAAGAATGGATTTCGCAAACGTTGTCGGAGAGTGCCGCCAAGAGTAGCGTGCGGTTGCTGATGCTTTTGGAACCGGGCAGGGCAACGGTCGAAGGCTTGAGTGTAGAAGCGGGCAGGCGGATGGATTCGGTCATGGCTGGACTAAGCTCATTTGAGTTGTAAATTAGACCGATATTATACGCAGGCAAAGGCCGTCTGAAAAATGAAGAGGGTGCAATTTATTTGTGAAAAAATGAATTTTTATATCAGTACACGATTTTCTAATCGTTTATTTTGAAATTTTCTGCTTCAGTTTTATGTTTGCCACTATAACTTATTTTGTTGTGGCAGGCATATAACCAAACACCATAAGAAAATCAGAAACCATTCTTTCCTATTTTTTCAGACGGCCTTTAATATCGGCGGACAATCATTGATAAAGCAAGAGCACGACCATGAGACATTATCCTTTGTTTGCCGATTTGAGAGACCGCCCAGTTTTACTGGCAGGTGCGGGTAAGGTTGCCGAACGCAAGGCGGAAAGCCTGTTGTCTGCCGGAGCGCGCGTACGCGTTGTTGCGGAAACTCTGAATCCGCAGTTTCAGCAATGGGTGACTGAAGGGAAAATAGTTTGGCTGGGCGGCTTGTTTGAAGAAGCTATGCTGGACGAGGTGTATTTCGTTATTGCGGCGACGGATGATGATGGGTTTAACCGCCGTGTTTTTGAAGCGGCGGAACGACGGGCAAAATTGAGCAATACGGTGGATACGGCAGATTTGTGTTCGTTTATCGTGCCTGCCGTGGTGGATAGGGGGCCATTGAAGATAGCCATATCCAGCGGCGGTACTGCGCCTGTATTGGCGCGTAAATGGCGGCAGATTATTGAAACATTGATTCCGTTGCATACGGGCACGATGGCGCGTATTGCCGGTAAATGGCGTGAGAAGGTGAAACAGACGATTCATCATGTCGAACGCCGCCGTTATTTTTGGGAAAAGTTGTTCGACAGCCGTTTTAGTATTTTTGCGGCTCAAAACAATATCGAAGCGGCAGAACGTGAATTGATCACGCAGTTGAATCGGGAAACGCCGTTTGGCGGCGAAGTGGTTTTGGTGGGCGCAGGGCCGGGTGATCCGGGCTTGCTGACTATACATGCTTTGCAGGCGATACAGGCTGCGGATACGGTGTTTTACGATGCTTTGGTATCGGATGATATTTTGGCGATGGTACGTAAAGATGCAGTGAAAATCAGCGTGGGCAAACGCGCCGGTGCGCACCATGTCCAGCAGGAAGAAACCAATCGTCTGTTGGTTGAACACGCTCAAAAAGGCGAGCGTGTGGTAAGGTTGAAAGGCGGCGATCCTTTTGTGTTCGGACGTGGTGGGGAGGAAGTGCAAACCCTGCATCAAGCTGGAATCGCTTACCGCATTGTGCCGGGTATTACTGCTGCACTTGGAGCTACTGCTTATGCCGGTATTCCGTTAACCCATCGCGATTGCGCCCAAAGTGCTTTATTTGTAACTGGCCACAGCAAACACGAGGGCAATCAGCCTGATTGGCAGACTTTGGCTTTAAGCCGTCAAACGCTGGTAATCTATATGGGCACGCTTAAAGCGGCTGAGATTGCGGAAAAACTAATGGCTTATGGCAGGCAGCCTTCTACGCCCGTTGCCGTGATTTCTAATGGCACTTTACCTAATCAAACCGTGCGGACAGGCCGTCTGAAAGATTTGGGCTTGCTGGCTGCCGAAGCAGAGCGTCCGGCTTTAATGGTGATTGGTGAAGTGGTTGCCCTGCGCGATGAGATGAAATGGTTTGGAGAATTTGTCGAATGCTATGAAGAAGCGGCGTAAAGAGTATTGATCAAACAAGGCCGTCTGAATATTGGTTTTCAGACGGCCTTGCCTTATTTAAAAGCTTGGCAATATTGCTGATAACGTTCTGCCAGTCCATATAGGATGATTGCTGTCAGCCCCCAGATGTCGTAGTGCCGAAAAGGTAGGGCGGGGAGGGCGAGGGTTTGATTGTTGTGATGAAGCTGGCGGAATGTGTAGTTTTGCAGGTTTAAGGCGAAGTCCAAAGGCAGATAAAAAATTTCTGCTACTTCATCGGGATTTGCTTTTGGGTTGATGGGCTGGGTGCAAATTGCCGGAACAGGCGTAACACGGTAGCCGGAAGGCGTGTCATAAAAGGGTAGCGGCGCAAAAGTCTGCCATGCGGCAATCGGAATGGCGGTTTCTTCATAAGCTTCTCTTAACGCCGTTGCCGTTAGACTGTCATCTTGGGCATCTTTGCGGCCGCCGGCAAAGGCGATTTGTCCGGTGTGCTGCCTTAAGGTCTCGGCCCTTTTGGTCAGTAAAATTTGCCACGCTCCTTCATGCAAGACAATGCCGACCAAAACGGCTGCTTTTTTGACCGTTTTTGGGGTAACTAATTGATTGCGCTCTGCTTGCATACGGCTGCTGAAGTGTGAAGCTTGAGTTAGGAAATGGATAAGGTGGTCGGTATTCATTTTTGGCGCTGATCGTTTTATGCAGATGAGGATTACACAAGGTTTACGGTTACCGTGTCAACAAAATAGGGTGCGTGTGTTACAGTTATGCCTGAATGATAAATAAAGCTTTGCGTCTGTTTTGCAAGTGCTTAGGCCGTCTGAAAATGTCGGCAGGTTCTCAAAAAGGATAGTTATGTTGTTTTCCCCATCCCGTATTCGAGTAGTAGCCGCGGCTGTCATGATGTTGTTTGCTACACAGACTTTTGCCGCGCCCGGCGATTCAAATGCAGTTTTTGAATCGGCTAAGATTATTAAAAAGAAAAGCCGTGCCGACCATTTTTCTCCCGAAGAACGAGAGCAGGAGCGGATACGTCTGTTGGGTATACAAAACCGCACCTCGCAGGTTTTCACTTTGTTAAATTCAGAACTGGCCCTGCAAAAGGGTGATGCGGCTTCTGCTTTGTTTACTTATATTTTGACGTTGCATCGCACCAAATCTCCCGAAGTGGCCGAACGCGCTTTGGAGATGGCGGTTTCTTTAAACGCATTTGAACAGGCTGAAGCTATTTACCAAAAATGGCGCGAAATTGAGCCGGAGCCTGGTGAAACACAAAAGCGTATGACTTGGTTGCGCAATTTGCTGCTGGGCAAAGCCGATAAGAATTTGAGCGGATTGGATAAGGTGATTGCCGGCGGTAGTGAAGACGAGCAAAAGCGCGTGTTCCTGCTTTTGGCACAAACCGCAGCCCAACAGCCGAATCTGACCAGCGATGCAGTCAAACAGGTACATAAAACGGCACTGATTTATAAAGACTTTCCAGAAGCGGCGATTGCGGATGCAATTTTTAGTGCAAAAGACGGTCAAAAGAAACACGCCATTGCGGCATTGCAGCGATTGGCCAAGTTGGACAACGAAATCCTGCCGCCGACTTTCGTCACCCTGCGGCTGATGGCGCAACGGCATCCTGATATTCTGGACGGTTTCTTCAAAGAGACAGACACCAAAACCTTATCTCCGATTTGGCAGGAATTGGACATCGCCAATTTGATCGCTCATGGTCAAAATGATAAGGCATTCAAGCGTTTGCAGACTTTGTTGGAAGAAAATCCCAACCCTGATTTGTATATTCAGGCTGCCTTATTGTCAGCCAGCAAGACGGAAAATATTTCTGCAGTAAACAGCTATCTGGAAAAGGCTTATAAAGCCGGTACGGAGGAGCAGCGCAGCCGTGCGGCATTGATTGGCGCGGTGTCTTACAATGATGCCGAGGATTTTGCCAAAGCCAAACAATGGCTGGCCAAGGTCACGGCTACGGCTTATACGTTTGATAAAACCATTTTGGCCGCTTCCATCGAGGCCAAGCAGGGCAACCATAAAGAGGCTTGGGCTTTGGTGCAACGCGCACAAAAAATACCCGAGCAAAGAGGACGTTATTTTGAAGCCAGGGATTTGCTGAATACGGCTTTGTTTGTATTGTCTAAAAATACCAATCTTCAAGAATCGTTGAACGCTTTGAACAGCTTGGTAAACTCCACCGAAAAATCCTTGAAAACCCAAGCTTCTCCAGAGTTGCTTGCCAATGTGCTGTATCAGCGTTCGATGGTGTATGAGAAGCTGAATCAGCCAGGCAAGGCGATTGCCGATTTGCGCCGTGTGGTAGAGCTGTATCCGGATAATCCGCACGGTTGGAATGCTTTGGGCTATACCTTACTGTCAAGTGGCAAGGATTTGGAGGAAGCTTTTAAAATGGTTCAGACGGCCTATCAAATGGAGCCGGAAAGCGCAGCAATTAATGATAGTGTAGGCTGGGCGTATTATCTTAAAGGTGATGCGCAAATGGCGCTTCCATATATCCAATATGCCTACGAAAAAGAACCTGAAGCCGAAGTCGCCGCGCATTTGGGCGAAGTCCTATGGACGCTTGGAGACCAAGATAAGGCCAAAGAAATCTGGAATGATGGTTTGAAGCGCGGAAGCAATCTCCGAGTATTAAAAGAGACAATGTCCAAATTCGGTATAACGTCCAGTAAACCGCATACTCAAAAACACAAATAAAACCAAAAGGCCGTCTGAAAAGCGTTTGATTTCAGACGGCCTATGAAGGAATATCCATGAATTTGAAACGATTATCATCGGTTGCAGCCTTATTGCTTTTGGCTGCCTGTGCGCAGCCAAATTTACCTCAGCAAAACAGTTGGCAAGCAGCAGAGCAGGTGCAGGATTTTAGCGCAGATGGTCGATTGGCTGTTAAAGTGGAAGGCAAAGGCTCATATGCTAATTTCGACTGGACTTATCAGAATGCGGTTCAAACCATTGATGTCAATACACCATTGGGCAATACCGTAGGTCAGCTGTGTCAAGACAGTGAAGGTGTATTGGCAGTAGACAGTAAGGGTAAGGTCTATCAGGCGGAAACGGCTGAGGAATTGAGCAGACAGCTTTTAGGCTTTGCTTTGCCGGTCCAATATCTGCATATTTGGGCTGATGGTAAACGCGTTGCCAATGCGCCATACAAAATCCTGCCTGATGGCCGTCTGGAGCAGTTTGACTGGACAATATCGCGTACTTTAAATAGTTCAGGACAGCCTAAAACGCTTCAACTTGAGAATGCCAAGTTTAATATCCGCTTGGTGTTTGACACGGTAAACCACTCTTTGGATAAGAATGGACAAACCCGATGCGCAGCACGCAAATAGAGGATGCCATGTCTGTTTCAGAGGAAATCCAAGCCTTTCCTGCGCCGGCCAAATTAAATTTGGATTTGAGGATTACCGGCCGTAGGAGCGATGGTTATCATAATTTGGAAAGTATTTTCTGTTTGATCGGCTTATACGATACCGTTCATCTGAAAATGCGTACTGATGGGCAGATTATTCTGCATACGCCGGTCGAAGGGCTTAAGCCTGAGCAAGACTTGACTTATCGGGCGGCTAAATTATTACTGCCCTATGCCAACGTGCCGCACGGCGTTGAAATCTGGTTGGATAAGGTGATTCCGACCGGAGGCGGATTGGGCGGTGGCAGCTCTGATGCAGCCACAGTCTTAATGGTTTTAAACCAATGGTGGCAATGTGATTTGAGCAGGCAGCAACTGATTGATTTAGGCCTAAGTCTTGGCGCGGATGTTCCTTTTTTTATTTTTGGAAGAAGTGCTTTTGCCAAAGGCGTAGGCGAGAAGCTGGCTGAAATAGATGTCCCTAAACAATGGTATGTTATCGTTAAGCCCCCTGTTCATGTGGCAACAGCTAAAATTTTTGCACATGAAGGCTTGACACGGGATTCCAAACCCAGCATAATGCCGACTTTCCAATCATTACAGCCGTTTCAAAATGATATGCAGGCGGTTGTGTTTCAGGAATATCCTGAAGTTTGGAAGGCTTATGTTGAGTTATCCCAATATGGTTATACATTAATGACTGGTTCTGGAGCTTGTTTATTCATAGCAAGTGAATCTCATCAAGAAGCAAATACAATTTACCAACAGGTTTCTCAATCATATGAAGCGTATTGTGTGGAAGGATTAGATATTCATCCGCTGTTTCATATGATTTAGTAAGTTGGGGAGTCGTCAAGCGGTTAAGACACTGGATTTTGATTCCAGCATGCGAAGGTTCGAATCCTTCCTCCCCAGCCAAACCCTTTGTTGGGGAGTCGTCAAGCGGTTAAGACACTGGATTTTGATTCCAGCATGCGAAGGTTCGAATCCTTCCTCCCCAGCCAACACCCTTTATTGGGGAGTCGTCAAGCGGTTAAGACACTGGATTTTGATTCCAGCATGCGAAGGTTCGAATCCTTCCTCCCCAGCCAAATAAAAGCGTGTAAGTTCTCTTACACGCTTTTTTACGCTAAGAGCAAAATAACGCTGAAAAACTTTTTTTTACCCGTCTTTACGCGTATAATCGCGTAATTAGTGTCTTAGATATAGGGCAAAGGGAAGCGTAATGTTTTCTGCGCGTAAATCAAATCTAGAATCAGGTGAAGATATGGCTGCTTATGACAGTTTAATGGTGTTTACCGGTAATGCAAATCCGGAATTGGCGCAACGTGTTGTCAAACATTTGGATATTTCACTCGGTGAAGCCACCGTTTCCAAATTCTCTGATGGCGAAGTAGCCATTGAATTGTTGGAAAATGTGCGTGGTCGCGATGTGTTTATTTTGCAACCTACCTGTGCGCCAACCAATGACAACCTGATGGAAATTTTGACTATGGCCGATGCACTCAAACGTGCTTCTGCCGGGCGTATTACTGCCGCGATTCCTTACTTTGGCTATGCGCGTCAAGATCGTCGTCCTCGCTCTGTCCGTGTGCCGATTTCTGCTAAATTAGTGGCAAATATGTTGTACTCAGCAGGTATCGACCGCGTATTGACTGTTGACTTGCATGCTGATCAAATTCAAGGTTTCTTCGATATTCCGGTAGATAATATTTACGCTACCCCGATTTTGTTGAACGATATTAAACAACAGCGCATTGAGAACCTGACTGTTGTCAGCCCTGACATTGGTGGTGTTGTACGTGCACGTGCTGTTGCTAAATCTTTAAATGCTGATTTGGCGATTATCGACAAACGTCGTCCTAAAGCCAATGTGGCTGAAGTGATGAACATTATTGGCGATATTCAAGGCCGTACTTGCTTGATCGTAGATGATATGATCGATACAGCAAACACCTTGTGTAAAGCAGCCGTTGCCCTGAAAGAGCGCGGTGCAGATCGTGTACTGGCATACGCCAGCCATGCAGTATTCTCCGGTGAAGCAGTGAATCGAATTGCTTCTTCCGAAATTGACCAAGTAGTTGTGACAGATACGATTCCGTTGTCTGAAGCAGCTAAAAAATGTGAACGCATCCGTCAAGTTACTATTGCCGGTTTGCTGGCTGAAACGGTACGCCGTATCAGTAATGAAGAATCTGTCTCATATCTTTTCAATGAAGATGTGATGACTGGCGGCATGTTGCTGCCATAACCCGATGTCGTCTTAAGCTGGTCGCGGCCGATGACGACGATTTTATCTAAATTGGAGTATTAAACATGACTTACGAAATTCAAGCCTCTGTTCGCGAAGCCCAAGGCACTGGTGCGAGCCGCCGCCTTCGTCGCGAAGGCCAAATCCCTGGCATCCTGTACGGTGAAGGTCAAGAGCCTGTTGCTATCGCTGTAGACCACAAAACTGTATTCTACGCATTGGAAAAAGAATCTTTCCATACTGCTTTGATTAAACTGTCTTTGAACGGTGAAACTAAAGACGTTATCGTGCGTGACTTCCAAATGCACCCATTCCGTCGCGAAGTTCAACACATCGACTTCCAAGCTGTAAAAGCTGATCAACCTGTACGCATCCGTGTTCCTCTGCACATTGTTAACGCTGAAAACTCTCAAGCTGTTAAATTGCAAGGTGGTCGCGTATCTCTGTTGAACACTTCTGTTGAAGTAGTTGCTTTGCCTGCAAACATTCCTGCTTTCTTGGAGTTGGATTGTGCATCAGTAGTTGCCGGCGACATTCTGCACTTGTCAGACGTCAAATTGCCAGAAGGTGTTGAAAGCGTTTCCCTGAAACGTAATGAAAACCTGGCTGTTGCTACTGTTACCGGTAAAAAACGCTAATCGGTAGTTAATATAAGAAAACCGTATCAGATTTATCTGATACGGTTTTTGTTTTACATATAAAATCATTTGTTATAAAACTTGGGTAAACGTAACAGCATATGTACTTTATAAAATTGAAGCAATTTCATTGCGAAGTTTATTAAGAAAGCGGCCATGCCGTACCCATTGTGCGGCTGATTCATAATCCTGTTGTTCAAATGCTTGTTGTAAATCTTGATATAGGCTGCTTTGTACTTCTTGAATTTCTTGATCCAGTGCCCGGATGGCATCATGGTTTTGTTCTATTTGTGCATCCATCAATGTTTCCCGCCATTCCATTTGCTGCATGAGGAATTCTGGTGAAAACGAAGTGTGTTCAGGTGCATCAGCATCGATATTTTGGCTTTTCAAGAGATAAGCAGCCCGATCAATAGGACTTTTTAATGTGCGGTAGGCATCATTAATTGTAGAAGACATCATAACGGCTTGTTTCTGCTCAAAAGCTGAAGCAGAAGCAAATTTATCAGGATGAAATCGGGCAGCTAAAGCCCGATAGCTTTGTTCGAGTGCTTCGGTATCAATATTGAAAGATGGCTCAAGCTGGAAGAGGTTGAAGTATTGAGACATGATATTAAAGGAAAAAATCTAAAGAAGAGGATTATTTTACGATATAATCCGGAAACTGTTTATATGAAAGGAAAACAATATGACCGGTAAGGTGCAACACAATAAAGGCAAAATACGAGACAATACCTTAAAAGCCTTAGTCAAATCTGATTTGTTCCGACACAAAGTAGAACGAAAAAGAAAAGGCAAGGGTAGCTATAATAGGCAAGAAGCCAAAAAATGGCGGGATGGTTTTGATACTTTCCCGCCATTTTTTATATTTTAAACGTGGAAGCTCTCACCGCAGCCGCAAGAGTCTTTGACATTTGGATTTTCAAATTTGAAACCTTCCTGCAAACCTTCTTTAGTGTAATCAACTTGCGTGCCGTCTAGATAAACCAAGCTTTTCGGATCGATATAAACTCGTGCGCCGTGTTCTTCAAAAATCAGGTCATCCTCGTTCACTTCATCGACAAATTCAAGGTTGTATGCCATGCCTGAGCAGCCGCTGGTTTTGACACCCAAGCGCACGCCCAAGCCTTTGCCGCGTTTGGTCAAGTAGCCGTTGATGTGTTTGGCTGCGTTTTCTGTGATGGTAATCATGCTTTTTTCCTCATTTCGCAATCATTTTCTGTTTTGTCTGCTTTTTATTTCAGACGGCCTCTTGATTTTCAGGCCGTCTGAAAACGCTGTTTTGCCCACTCTATTGCGGTGGCAATGGTAGTTTTTGCCTGCGGACTGTTTTTCCAACAGGTCGAGCCGGTCAATTGTGCGCCCTGTTCCAAAATATCGTCTAAATCCGCAACCGCCAAAGTGGCAATATCATCCAATCCCATTTGCTGCAAACGCTGCAATATGGTTTTACCTATGCCTTTGACAGCAAGTAGGGATTGGACTTCTTTATCAGTAAAAGGCATATCGTCTTCTTTGATTTTGCAGGTATAACGACTAAATATAAGCTGTAGCTTATTGCCCTCTCCCTAACCCTCTCCCGTGGGGAGAGGGGATAGATTGGCAGGTAATCCCAAACTTGGTAGCAACTTCAAAACGATTAAGTTTCTGTACAGTTGGTTTTGTCTCACAAAAGAAGAGGGGGGAAACCATTAGATTTGCTTTTCTCGAAGATTCGCCGGGAATCTTGGGCACCTGCCGATAAGGGTTCGTTAAATCCGGTTATTTGTTTTCCTGACGTTTGCGATAGTCTGCAACGGCCGCTTTTACCGCATCTTCAGCCAAGATGGAGCAGTGGATTTTAACTGGAGGTAATTCCAACTCTTCGGCAATTTCGCTGTTTTTGATTGCCAGTGCATCGTTAAGGCTTTTGCCTTTAACCCACTCTGTGATCAGACTGGAAGAAGCGATGGCGGAGCCGCAGCCGTAAGTCTTGAATTTTGCATCTTCGATAATACCCTCATCGTTTACTTTGATTTGCAGACGCATTACGTCACCGCAGGCCGGAGCACCGACCATGCCGGTACCGACAGATTCGTCGTTTTTGTCGAAAGTGCCGACGTTGCGGGGGTTTTCGTAGTGGTCGATTACTTTATCGCTGTATGCCATGATGTGGTTTCCTTTGTGTTTTTAGTGGTGTAAATGGTTTGTTTACGAATATTCAGACGGCCTGAAGTTTAGATTTTGCATGCGCCGCCTTCGCAGCCGTCATCATTCTCTGAATCAACGCCGCCTTCTACGGTAACGTCGTCAAAATCTTCGAGCAGGTTGTCGAGATTGTCGAGGTCGATTTCTTGTTCGTTCATGGGTTGTATCCTTGATTCTAATGTGGTGGCTTTTAGGTCGTCTGAAAAGGCCTTTGGGGATTTTCAGACGACCTTTTTTTATTTATAGGTAGGTTGGGTTATTAAACTCAACATTTCAGGCGCTTTAATAGACTCGTTGGGTTTCCAACCCAACCTACGCTTGCTTAAAATATCGTGGTTTGTTGATGTTTTAGTCGTCTGAAAAAGACGATTGTTCTAAATTTTCTAAAATTAGGCGTGCCAATAAGCTGCTATCGACATGGTATGCCTGAATACAGGCTTGAATCATTTGTTCGGCAGAGATATTTTGCCAATGTATCTGCAAACCGTTTTTCATTGCCAATTGCGTCATAAACAGGCGCAATGTTCTGCCGTTTCCTTCACGAAAAGGATGTAGGACGTTCAACTCGCCCAAATAATAGGCCACACGCTCGGCGAATTTATCTTTATCCAACCCCCGCAAATAGTTTTCGCTTTGCAGCTTCTCCAAAAGTGTACGGCTTTCGTTTTCGATAAAAGCAAAATTGGCAAATCGGGTATTACCTTTGGAAATATCAATTCGCCGGATTTCTCCTGCCCAATCATAAACATTGCCAAACAGTTTGCGATGAATGGTCTGTAAATGCGCCAAATCGAAATTGCCTGTAATGGGTTGCAAAAGCAGATTTTGGGCGGAAATAGCAGAAATGTCTCTTTCGACCTTTTCTAATTTAAGTGGATCTTGAATGGCTAATTTATTTCTAAATACACCATCATTCATATAGATTATGTCTTCACCACCGTATTTACTCATTTTTTTAGAACCTTTGTTTAATTTTTCTTATTTCTTTCTCAATATTTGTTTTACCAATCTTTAGAAGTTGCATTGCATATTGAGTTTGTCGACTAATTTCTAAATTCTCCATTTTCCATGAACCAGTGATATCATCAACATCTTTTGTCCAATGATCTTCAATAGTTAACCATTCCAAACTTCCTTTATCACGATCAATAATATCAAGATGATGTCCTCCTTGATAAACAAAAATGTTTTTACTCTTAAATAAGGAAGAGAATTTATTGAATATAGATCGATTGTATTCAATAACAGATAAAGCAAATTCAATATCTTTTTTTAATACGTCTAAATCTTGTTCATAATCTAAGTCAAATTGTTCAAAATATTTTCCATAAATAATACGTTTATAACCATTTGGCAAATTAATAATTTTAACTTTCATGGTATTCTTTCTATGAAAATAGCATACAAGACTGTCTATAAAAAGTGTTTTACTGTATTCAAAAATCAGACTCACTTTCTTAGACAGCCTTTGTTTGACATCAATCTTAATGCGCTGCCCATTCAATCGAGTTCAAATCAATCCCGTCTTTGAACATTTCCCACAGCGGCGACAGTTCGCGCAGTTTGCCGATTTTGGATTTGATCAGTTCTGCCGCAAACTGCACTTCTTCTTCGGTGGTCATGCGGCCGAAGGTGATGCGCAGGGAGGAATGTGCCAATTCGTCGTTGCGGCCGAGTGCGCGTAAAACGTAGCTTGGCTCAAGGCTTGCGGAAGTACAGGCGGAGCCGCTGGATACGGCGAGTTCTTTCACTGCCATAATCAGGCTTTCGCCTTCGACGAAGTTGAAGCTGACGTTTAGGTTGTTCGGAGCGCGGTGTTCGAGGTCGCCGTTGATGTAGACTTCTTCAATGCCTTCGATACCTTTGAGGAAGATATCGCGCAGTTTCAAGTAGTGCGCAGTGTCTCGTGCCAATTCTTCTTTGGCAATGCGGAAGGCTTCGCCCATGCCGACGATTTGATGGGTCGGTAATGTGCCGGAACGGAAACCGCGTTCGTGACCGCCGCCGTGCATTTGGGCTTCGAGACGCACGCGTGGTTTACGGCGTACATACAGGGCGCCGATGCCTTTAGGGCCGTATACTTTGTGGCCGGACATAGACAACAAATCAACTTTGGCTGCGTCAACGTCGACAGGCACTTTGCCGCATGCTTGTGCTGCGTCAACGTGGAAAATGATTTTGCGTTCGCGGCAGATTTCGCCGATGGCAGGAATATCTTGAACCACGCCGATTTCGTTGTTTACCCACATGACGGAAACAAGGATGGTGTCTTCGCGGATGGCGGCTTTCAGTACGTCTAAATCAACTAAGCCGTTTTCTTGTACGTCCAGATAAGTCACTTCATAACCTTGGCGTTCGAGTTCGCGCATGGTGTCGAGCACGGCTTTGTGCTCGGTTTTTACGGTGATGAGGTGGTTGCCTTTAGATTTGTAGAAGTGCGCCGCGCCTTTAATGGCGAGGTTGTTGGACTCGGTTGCGCCGCTGGTAAAAACAATCTCTTTAGAGTCGGCGTTAATCAGGGCAGCAATGTCTGCACGTGCTTTTTCTACGGCTTCTTCTGCTTCCCAGCCGAAGCTGTGGCTGTTGGAGGCTGGGTTGCCGAAAATATCGGACAGGTAGGGAATCATTTTTTCGGCAACGCGGCGGTCAACGGGAGTGGTGGCGGCGTAGTCGAGGTATACGGGGGTTTTGACGGTCATGGTTTGCTCTTTCGTTTGGTCATCTGCCTGCGGTCTTTGCCGCAAGTCGGTTTAATGAATGTGTGTAAAGGTAACGACATGACTGCTGTCGCTGCAGTTTTTTTGTTCAATGATGCTTTGCAGCGTAACGCCGCTGAGGTAATCATTGATGGTTTTGTTTAAGTTCTCCCAAAGGTCATGGGTCAGACAGGGGGCGCCGTGGTGGCAGTTTGCTTTGCTGCCGCATTGTGTGGCATCCAGTCGGTCTTCGGCTGCGGAGATGATTTGTGCAATATTGATTTGCTCGGCGGGAGCGGCAAGGATGTAGCCTCCGCCTGGGCCGCGTAGGCTTTCAACCAATCCGGCACGGCGCAGCTTGCTGAATAATTGTTCGAGGTAGGAGAGCGATATGCTTTGTCGTTCGCTGATGGCACTGAGTTTGACAGCGCCGGTTTGCGCGTTCATCGCCAAATCTATCATGGCGGTTACTGCAAATCGCCCTTTGGTAGTCAGTCTCATGGTGTGGTTGCCTGTGTGGGCGTTTTTATTAGTGGAGGGAATTGTCTAATATCTGAGTGTTTCAGTCAAGTATGTGGTGGCTCGGTTTGATTGTTTGTTTAAATGGTGGCATGGGTTAATTTTTAAATCGGAAAATATTTTCTTTATTTTTCTGTAATTTGGACTTGAGGCCATCTGAAAAAAGGCTATCAACCCTACGGATGGCAGGGTTAAAATGTTTTGATTTAATATTGATAGTGATATAGATTATCAAAATTATTCTTAAAATTTAGTTGTTTTGATGGAGTAAAATAATGAGGTGTTTGAAATGTTCAGACGGCCTTGACCATCCATCTTTACTTGAACAGAGGCAATCGACAATGAAATGTGATTTAAGCAAAATAACCTGTATCGAAGACTTGCGCCTTGTTGCCAAACGTAAAATGCCGCGTATGTTTTATGACTATATTGACTCAGGCTCTTGGACGGAAACCACTTATCGTGAAAATACTTCGGATTTTAAAGACATCCGTTTTCGTCAAAAAGTATTGGTTGATATGGAAGGACGCAGCCTTGAGACTAAAATGATCGGTCAGGATGTGAAAATGCCGGTGGCGATTGCGCCGACCGGTTTCACGGGCATGGCACACGCTGACGGCGAAATCTTGGCGGCACGTGCGGCTGAAAAATTCGGTATTCCGTTTACGCTGTCAACCATGTCCATTTGTTCGATTGAAGATGTGGCTGAAAACACCAGCTCGCCGTTTTGGTTTCAGCTTTATGTGATGCGCGACCGCGAGTTTATGGAAAACCTGATTAAGCGTGCGAAGGATGCTAATTGTTCGGCTTTGGTATTGACTGCCGATTTGCAGGTTTTGGGTCAGCGCCACAAAGACATCAAAAACGGCCTGTCTGCGCCACCGAAACCGACCATCGCCAATTTAATCAATTTGGCGACTAAGCCCGAATGGTGCATGAAAATGCTGAACACGGAACGCCGTACCTTCCGTAATATTGTCGGTCATGCGAAAAACGTGGGCGATTTGTCTTCGCTGTCTTCATGGACTTCCGAACAATTCGACCCGCGTCTGAGCTGGGACGATGTGGCGCGCATTAAAGATTTGTGGGGCGGCAAGCTGATTATCAAAGGCATTATGGAACCTGAAGACGCGGAAAAGGCAGCGAAAAGCGGTGCGGACGCATTGGTCGTTTCCAATCATGGCGGCCGTCAGCTTGACGATACCGTGTCTGCCATTAAGGCTTTGCCTGATGTGGTCAGCGCGGTAGGCAGCGACATTGAGGTTTGGATGGACAGCGGTATCCGCAGCGGTCAGGATATTTTGAAGGCTTGGGCTTTGGGTGCGAAAGGTACGATGATTGGCCGGGCGTTCCTGTATGGTTTGGGTGCGTATGGTGAAGAAGGCGTAACCCGTGCGCTGGAAATCCTGTATAAAGAAATGGATATTTCCATGGCGTTTACCGGTCATCGCAATATTCAAGATGTGGATTCCAGCATTTTGCGTTCTACGCGTTGGCATCAAGATGAATTTTAATTTCTGAACATAAGAAAAGGCCGTCTGAAAAACTGTTTCAGACGGCCTTTTTATAGACGGCTATTTCTCGTTTTTGCGATACCATTCGATAAAGGCATCGGGTTTGACAAAGCCTAATAAGGCTTCGCTATGACTTCCGTCGGCGCGGACAACAAACACGCCCGGAGGGCCGAAGAGGCCGTATTCTTTCAGTAAGGCCTGATGGTCGGGAGTGTTAGCGGTCACGTCGATTTGGAAGAAGCGCTGCATATCGACTGCTTCGTGTACCTGCGGTTGGTTGAGCGTGTAGGCGGCCATTTCTTTGCAGGATACGCACCAGTCGGCGTAGAAATCAATCAACACGGGCTTGGTTGGATCGGCTTTCAAGGCGGCATCCATAGCGGCTTTGAGTTCGCCGACATCAGTAAACATCTTGCCGTGGTCGGTTTCTTGTCCGGCTTCGGATGGCGGAACCAACGTTAAGAAGTGGTGCAGGGCAGTGGTTTGTTTATTAAAGCTTTGCCAGCCAAACCATGAGCCGCCAATCAGCAGTAAAAAGCCCAATACGGCGGCAACTGTTTTCAGACGGCCTTTTTGTTTGCCAGATTTTGCCAAAAGCATAAGGGCGGGAACAATCATCAGCAAGGTGTAGAGGCCGACTACTGCGAAGTAAGGCAGATGCGGTGTGGCAAGGTATACGGCAACGGCCAGTAAGATAAAGCCGAATGCGTATTTGATGCCGTTCATCCAGTCGCCTGCTTTGGGCAGGATATGACCGCCGAATGTGCCGATGATGATTAGCGGTACGCCTGTGCCGAGTGCTAATGTATAGAGCGCAAGGCCACCCAATACGGCATCGCCGGTCTGGCCGATATAGCCCAGAGCAAATGCCAGTGGAGGCGCAACGCAAGGGCCGACAATCAGGGCGGACAAAATACCCATGATGAAAACGGAAATGATTTTGCCGCCGGAGAGTTTGTTGCTTTGGTTTTGGAAATAGGATTGGACGGAGTTTGGCAGTTGGATATTGAAGAGGCCGAACATAGACAGGGCCAGTACCACCATCAATGCGGCAGCGGCAAGCACAACCCAAGGCTGTTGCAGCCATACAGTCAACAGCGCACCGGTCAAACCGGCAATCACGCCGACCAAGGTATAGGTCAATGCCAAGCCTTGTACATACACCATCGACAAGGTGAACGCGCGGCCTTTGCCGGCTTTTTTATCACCCACGACAATGCTGGAAACAATCGGCAGGAGCGGATACATACAGGCGGTAAAGCTTAAGCCCAAACCTGCGACAAAAAACGCCAACAGGTTGGCGTTTAAAGTATCCCAAGAGAGCTTGAAGCGGCTGCTGTCGGGATTGTTTGTACTGGGTTGCGTTGGCATTTGGCCGTCTGAAGAGGCGGACGGTTGCAAAAAGCGGTCTTTGGCAGAAACCGGCTCGTCGCTTTGCGGCTGGTAAACCCCGTTGCCTTTTACGTCAAACTCGGTATCCACAGGCGGATAACACACACCGGCTTCGGCACAGCCTTGATAAGTCAGCGTCAGTTTGTATTGCGGCGCGGCTTGTTTGTAAGGCAGGTCAACCTGTGCGGTATGGTGGTAAACCGTTTGTTTGCCGAAGAATTCGTCTTCTTTTTCTTCGCCTTTGCTGAATTTGGGTTCGGCCAAGACTTTGTCAGGATTGGTCGCTGCAACGATTTTGGACTGGTACATATAGTAGCCGTCAGCGATTTTGAACTGCACGCTGATGCCTTGGTCGGATACATTGACTTGAGGTACAAAGGCTTGCTCGGGGGGCAGTAAATCATTGGCATCTACTGCGAATGCGAAGCTGCTCAAGCCTAAAAATGCAATGAGGAAATAAAGGAATTTTTTCATAATATCCACGGATATGCCGTTGAGAAACCGTCATTATAAATGATGGGGAAAACAATCGGCTTAATTTATGTTAAATATTGCGAGAGAAATCTAATGCTTTTGAATTATATCGAAATAGGGTTGCCCATATATGACCGATAGTCTCATGTTATCGTTCAATCTATGCCAAAGGCCGTCTGAAATGTTCAGACGGCCTTTGTTTCTATTCGGCTCGGCTTTTAAGGATAAGCGATATAAGCGTAAGCGGAATGGTTGTGTATCGATTCGAAGTTTTCGCTTTCGACGACGAATGATTCGATGCGTTTGTCTGCAATTAACACCGTGGCCACATCACGAACCATGTCTTCGACAAACTTCGGATTTTCGTATGCTTTTTCCGTTACATACTTTTCGTCAGGGCGTTTGAGCAAACCGTAGAGCTGGCAGCTTGCTTGTGCTTCAACGTAATCGATGATTTCTTCAATGCCTACATCCGCATTCGCAATCAGACTGACCGTCACATGCGAACGTTGGTTGTGCGCGCCGTATTGGGAAATTTCTTTGGAACACGGACACAATGAAGTAACCGGAACCATCACTTTCAGATTGTGGCTGTATGTACCGGTTTTGATTTCGCCGGTCAGGGTAACATCATAGTCGAGCAGCGATTGGATGCCGGAGACCGGCGCGCTTTTCTTGCGGAAAAACGGGAAGGAAACGCTGATTTTGCCGGAATGCGAATCCAACAGGGCAACCATATCGGCGGTCAGTTTGTGCAGCGTATCAAAATCCAAAGCATCGGTTTGTTTTTCCATCAGGGCGACAAAGCGCGACATATGCGTGCCTTTTTGGTCGGCAGGCAGGAAAACCGTCATGGTCAGGCGGGCGACGGTGGATTGTTCGCCTTCTTTGCTTTTGAGGGAGATTGGAAAGCGCAGGTCTTTGATGCCGACCTGATTAATCGGCAGGTTGCGTAAATCGCGGCTGGATTGCACGTCTGCAATGGCGTTCATGCGTGGTATGTCCTTCATGATAGGATTGTTGAGATGCGTGTGGAGGGAATCGGCTCGTATCGGCCGATTTGCAAATGCGAGATTATATCACTTGCTTTATCCGCCTGCATTGATTGTTTCTATTTTTCAGATAGTGATAAAATCTTCGATTATTCACATCTACATAGGCAGAGACCAAATGAAATTCGCCACGAAAGCCATTCATTCCAGCTACGATTGCGACGAACACAACCGTGCGCTGATGCCGCCGATTTATCAAAACAGTATGTTTGCGTTGCACGAGATTGGCGAAAATGTGCCTTACCGCTATTCGCGCCTGAGCAACCCGACCCGTCAGGTCTTGGAAGATACCGTTGCCGATTTGGAACATGGTGCGGCCGGCTTTGCATTTTCCAGCGGTATGGCGGGGATTGATGCTGTGTGGCGCACATTCCTGCAACCGGGCGATACCATTGTTGCCGTCGCCGATATTTACGGCGGCGCGTATGATTTATTGGTCGATGTTTATCAAAAATGGGGTGTGAACGTTGTTTTTGCCGATTTGGGCAATCCGGATAATTTGGACGAGCCGCTCAAAGCGCACAATGTCAAACTGGTTTGGCTGGAAACGCCGTCCAATCCGCTTTTGCGCTTGGTAGACATCAAAGCACTTGTCGTGAAAGCCAAAGCAGCCGGTGCGCTGGTGGGTATCGACAACACCTTTGCCACGCCATATCTGCAACAGCCGTTGGATATGGGTTGCGATTTTGTGTTCCATTCCGCTACCAAATATTTGTGCGGCCATTCGGACGTACTGATGGGCGTAGTCGTTGCCAAAACCAAAGAGCTGGCGCAGCCTTTGCACGACATGATGGTTCATACCGGCGCGATTGCAGGCCCGATGGACTGCTGGCTGGTGTTGCGCGGTATCAAAACATTGACCTTGCGCATGAACGCCCATTGCCAAAACGCACTCGAAATCGCGCGCCGTTTGGAAGCCCATCCTGCCATTGAAAAAGTGTTCTATCCCGGCCTGCCGTCGCACGAACATTACGAACTCGCCCAAGCACAAATGCCCAAAGGCATCGGCGGCGTGGTTACGGTTTATCTCAAAAACGACACGCGTGAAGCAGCCAATAGCGTGATTAAAAACATGAAACTGGTCAAAATGGCTTCCAGCCTCGGCGGTGTGGAAAGTCTGGTCAACCATTGCTATTCCCAATCCCACAGCGGCGTGCCGCATGATGTGAAAATGGAAATGGGCATCAAAGTCGGCCTGCTACGTTTCTCTGTCGGTATCGAAGATGTGGACGATATTTGGAACGATATTTCCAAAGCATTGGATACGACTTTGTAAATAAGGTTTAAAGGCCGTCTGAAGGTGAATAGTTTTTCAGACGGCCTTTAGCAATAACCAAGGAATGGATATGAAAACATTATTCGGTGCATTGATGAGTATGGTAGTTTTAGCAGCTTGTACATCTCCTTCAGCATCTCAGCCTGAACAAGCCTCTAAAGTGCAGGTGCAAACTCAACAAACGGCGCAACCTACTCTAGCCGCCAAATGGCGTGTTGTCGCTTTCAATAAATTCACTGAAAAAGATTTGGCCGGTACTGATGCCTATCTGGATTTGAGCGAGATGCCTAAGGCGTATGGCAAGATGGGGTGTAACGGTATGATGTTTCAAGCCAATACGATTGGTTCGGACAAAATTGATTTTGGCCATATTGCGGTAAGCATGATGCTGTGTGAAGACATGAAGCTGGAAAATGCGTTTTTGCGCAAACAAAGAGTGTGGAACTATCGTTTTGACGGTAACGATTTGATTTTGGAACAAAAAGGCATCAGTATCCGTTTGCGCCGTGAATAATCTTAAAGGCCGTCTGAAAATAAATATTTCAGACGGCCTTTTGAATCTTTATAATAAGCCCTATTTGAAACTGATACCGAATATCAAGGAAACCTATTATGGCAGCTTCTCCAGAAGCCAAGTTTACCGAAGAAAAAGTCTTGTGGATCAAACACCATACGCCTAAGCTGATGACTTTTGCCGTCAGCCGCCCTGAGTCCTACCGTTTTTCGGCAGGGCAGTTTTCGCGCCTTGGTTTCCGTGACGGCGAGGGCTTTATTTGGCGCGCGTATTCTGTCGTGTCTGCCGAATACGCCGATACGCTTGAGTATTTCGCGGTGTTAATCGAAGGCGGCCCGATGTCGGCGCGTTTTGCTGCGATGAAAGAGGGCGACACTATTTTATTGGATAAAACGGCTACCGGTTTCCTCTTGCCCGAGCGTTTCCCTGACGGCAAAGATTTGGTCATGCTCTGCACGGGTTCCGGCATTGCGCCTTTCCTCTCCATTATTGAGCAGCCTGAAATTTGGCAGCGTTTCGACCGTTTGGTTTTGGCGCATTCCGTCTCTTATGCCGACGAGTTGATTTTCAATCAGCGCCTTGCCGATTTGAAAGAGCATCCGCTGATTGAAGAATATTTCCATAAATTCACTTTTGTTCCGGTTACCACGCGTGAGGAAACGGAAGGCGCATTGAGCGGCAAACGGATTCCCGAATTGCTGAAGAATGGCGGCTTGGAAGATAAAGTCGGCTTCAAGTTCACCAAGGCCGATACGCGTTTTATGGTTTGCGGCAATCCGGCAATGGTCAAAGACACTTTCCAAGCCCTGATGGATTTGGGCTACGCCATGCACCGCAACCGTATCCCCGGAGAAATCATGATGGAAAATGGTTTTTAACAGATAAATGGTCAAAGGCCGTCTGAAAGTTTCAGACGGCCTTCAATATTAAATATAGACCGAAAATCAGAGAAAATATGAATATCAAACAAATTATCCAAGCCCTGCCCAAAGCCGAGCTGCACGTCCATATCGAAGGGACGTTCGAGCCGGAATTAATGTTTGAAATCGCTAAGCGCAACCATATAGCGATTCCTTATGAAAATGTCGATGCGGTACGGCAGGCTTATGATTTTCACAATTTACAGTCGTTTTTGGATATTTATTATGCCAGTGCCGGCGTATTGTTGCACGAGGCGGATTTTTACGATTTGACCCGCGCGTATCTTGAGCGTTGCCGTGAAGACAATGTCGTGCATACGGAAATATTTTTCGATCCGCAAACCCATACTGCGCGGGGTGTGGCGTTTGAAACCGTGATTAACGGCATTGTCCGCGCCTGTCATGAAGCCGGACAGCAATGGGGTATAAGTACGCGTTTGATTATGTGTTTCCTGCGCCATTTGTCGGAAGAAAGCGCATTTGAAACCTTAAATCAGGCTTTGCCTTATAAAGAACACATCATTGGCGTAGGCTTGGATTCGAGCGAATTGGGGCATCCGCCGTCTAAGTTTGAGCGCGTGTTTGCGCAGGCGCAGGCGGAGGGTTTGTTGACGGTGGCACATGCTGGAGAAGAAGGCCCGCCCGAATATGTTTATGAGGCTTTGGACTTGCTGCATGTCCGCCGTATCGATCATGGCGTACGGGCGGAAGAAGATGAGGCGTTGATGGCGCGTTTGATTAAAGAACAAATGCCCTTGAGCGTTTGTCCATTGAGCAATTTGAAATTAAAAGTGTTCCCTGAAATGGCGAAACACAATTTGCGCCGTATGTTGCAACGTGGCGTCTTGGTAACCGTCAATTCCGATGATCCGGCATATTTCGGCGGCTATATGAACCGCAATTTTGAAGCGCTTGCCGAGGCTTTAGATTTGAGTGCGGAAGAAATCAAAACCTTGTGCACCAATTCGTTCCGCGCTTCGTTTTTGAGCGAGGAGGAAAAGGAAGAGTGGATACGGAAGATTGAAGGTTTTGATGCTGAATAACGATAAAAGGCCGTCTGAAAAAGTTTTAGACGGCCTTTTATGTCGGCGACGGGCTTATTCGCCTACGGTTTTTTGTATCAGTTTTTCGGCGTTTGCCAAAGTGTTTGCCACTTCGTCAAAACCGATGCGGCTGCCGGCGATGAGGGCGCGCGTATCGGTATAGGCGGCGCGTACTTTGCCGTCCGTTTCGGTAACGAGGACGCGCAGGGGCAGTTGCAGGGCGAAGGCGGGGTCTTTGACCATCAGCGGCGTGCCGGCTTTGGGCGTGCCGAAGACGATGACTTTTGCCGGCTGCATCGTTAAGCCGTTTCGGCGGGCGGCTTCCTGATGGTCAATGACGGCAAAAATGTCCATTCCTTTGCTTTTTATGGCGGTTTCAAGGCGGCTGACGGTTTCGTCAAAGCTGTATTTTGAGGTGAGGGTATGCGTGGTCATAGCGGTTTCGTTTTGGGTGGACGGTTCGCCGGTAGGATGTGCCGAAGCGGTTGAAATGCAGAGTGCGGATGCGGCAATCAGGGGGAGTATGTGTTTCATCGTATTTCCTTATCGGTTTGTTTATCAGGCTTCGGACGGGGCGGCACGCGCCGCGCCTGATGTTGCGCCGCGTGCAGGAGTGCCGTATGCCGTCTGAAAGCCTGTCCTTTCAGACGGCATTATGATGGCGGTTAATAGTCGACTTTGATTTTGGGTGTTTCCTGCGCGGCTTTGTATTCTTCTTCCAATTCAAAGCGCAGCGGATACAAATTCAATTTTTCCATCAGCAGGCGGTCGCCGTCTTCGTCCGGATTGCCCGTAGTCAGCAGCTTGTCGCCGTAGAAAATCGAGTTTGCGCCAGCCATGAAACACATGGCCTGCATGGATTCCGGCATATTGCTGCGGCCTGCGGACAGGCGGACGTAGCTCTCGGGCATGGTAATGCGCGCCACAGCGATGGTGCGGACAAATTCCGTCCAGTCCAAATCTTCGGCATCGGCCAGCGGTGTGCCTTCTACTTTAACCAACTGGTTAATCGGCACGCTTTCGGGCTGCGGGTCGAGGTTGGCAAGGCTGGCAATCAGGCCGGCGCGTTCGGCGCGGGTTTCGTTCATGCCGACGATGCCGCCGCAGCAGACTTTCAAACCGGCATTGCGGACTTTGCCCAAAGTATCCATGCGGTCTTCGTGTTTGCGGGTGTGGATGATGTCGTTGTAGCGTTCGGGGTCGGTGTCGAGGTTGTGGTTGTAGTAGTCCAGACCGGCTTTTTTGAAGTCTTCCGCCATGCCGTCTTCGAGCATGCCGAAGGTGCCGCACACTTCCATGCCCAAGCCTTTCACCGCGCTGATGATTTCGGAAACGACAGCCACGTCTTTGGGTTTGGGGCCGCGCCATGCCGCTCCCATGCAGAAACGGCTGGCGCCGCGCGATTGGGCAATTTTGGCTTTTTCGACGATTTCGTCCACATCCATCATCTGCTCTTTGCCCAGATTGGTGTTGTGGTGTGCCGATTGCGGGCAGTAGGCGCAGTCTTCGGGGCAACCGCCGGTTTTGATGGAGAGCAGGGTGGAAAGTTGGATTTCGCGCGGGTTGAAGTTTTGGCGGTGGATTTCGGCGGCTTGGAAAACGAGGTCGAGGAAAGGCAGTCCAAACAAAGCCTCGACATCGCATTTTTTCCAATAACGCGCAGTCGGATGCGGCTTGCGCTCGGTTTGACGGCGCAAGGCTACGGGAGATACGGTCATAGTGTGTTCTTTCGTGTTTACAGCGACGCAGTGTCGCTGACGGCTTGACTGCCGGCGCAATGACGGCAGCAGCAGGTTTGAAATCAATATAAAAGGCCGTCTGAAACGGCGCAGCAAGTGTAACGCTTTTGATAATGTAGAGCAAATGTTTCAGACGGCCTGAAATATGGTTTGCCCGGGTTTGCTATAATCGCATTTTTAATTTTTCCGTTTTCTTATGAACGCGCCCAAAGCCTTCGCCGTACTCGGCCCGACCGCCGGCGGTAAAACCGCACTGGCCTTAAATATTGCCCAATCGCTGCCGGTGGAAATCATCAGTTTGGATTCCGCACTGGTGTATCGCGGCATGGACATCGGTACGGCCAAGCCGACTGCCGAAGAGCTTGCCGCCGTACCGCATCATTTGATTGATATTATTTCGCCGCTGGAAAGTTACAGTGCGGCAGATTTTGTCGGCGACTGCGTGCGCTTGGTGAACGAAATACATGCGCGCGGTCGCTATCCGCTGATTGTCGGCGGTACGATGATGTATTTCCACGCGCTGACGGAAGGTTTGAACGACTTACCTAGCGCGGATGCGGCAGTGCGCGCACAGCTTCAGGCAGAAAAAAACGAACACGGTCTGGCAGGCCTATATCGCCGTTTGCAGGAAGTTGACCCGATTACAGCAGGCCGTCTGAAAGCCAATGACAGTCAGCGTATTGAGCGCGCTTTGGAAGTCTATCTTCTGACCAGCAAGCCTTTGAGCGAACATTTCACAGAGCAGAAGCAGGCTGCGCCCTTATTGGATTTATGCACGGTTGCCCTGATTCCCGAAGACCGCCATTTGTTACACCAGCAAATCGAAAAACGCTTTTTAAATATGCTGGAACACGGTTTCCTCGATGAAATGCACGCCTTACGCCGCGATTATCCGCAGCTGCATGCCGATATGCCGTCTATGCGCTGCGTGGGCTACCGTCAGGCTTGGGATTATCTCGAAGGCGAAACCGATTATGTTACCTTTGTCGAAAAAGGCATTGTCGCCACGCGCCAGCTTGCCAAACGCCAGTTGACCTGGTTGCGGAAAATTCCTTTGGCGCACACGTTAGATCCTTACTCAGACAGCGATTATGTTCAGACGGCCTTAGCCTTGGCGCGTCAGCATTTTCAGGAATAATCCATGCTGACCACGCCACCACTTGCCCCTAAAACATTGACCGCGCTAAAAGAATTGGGTGTTTGTACGCTGGAAGATTTACAGGAAATCGGCGCAGTCCGCACATTTCTATTGCTGAAAGCGTCGGGTTTGACCGTAACCAAAAGCACCTTGTGGCAACTGGCTGCGCTGGTTTCAGGTGTAGATGTCCGGCATATTTCCGAGGAGAGAAAGACGGAGCTGGGCGAGGCCTTGAAAAACCATCCGCCTGTTGCCGTTTTCCCTTCGCAAAACGATATGGAAACCTTTATGCGGCTGGCGATAGAACAGGCCAGACAATCGGCGGCCTTGGGCGAGATACCAGTTGGCGCGCTCATCGTATATCAAGGTAAGGCAATCGCAGCGGCACACAATACCTGCATTGGCGACCACAATGTCAGCCACCACGCCGAAATTAATGCGCTTGCCGCCGCAGGTAAGGCCTTGCAAAACTATCGCTTGGCAGACTGCGACGTGTATATCACATTAGAGCCTTGCTCCATGTGCGCATCTGCCTTGATACAGGCGCGGGTCGGGCGCGTGATTTATGGTGCGGCCGAAGCCAAAACCGGTGCGGCAGGCAGCGTGGTCGATTTGTTTGCCGACAAACGTCTGAACAAGCATACCGCAATTTTGGGCGGCATATTGGCAGAAGAATGCCAAAGCGTATTGCAGGATTTCTTTGCGGCCAAACGTAAGGCCGTCTGAATTTCAGACGGCCTGTCAGCAAAAACACTTTATTTTAAATTTTCGGATTTCCCCATGTCAGTCAATCATTACGAAAACTTCCCAGTCGGCTCTATTGTGCTGCCGCGCCGTTTGCGCAAGCCGGTTCACGCCGTTTACGCTTTTGCGCGGACGGCGGACGATATTGCCGACGAAGGCAATGCCGAAGCAGTCGAACGCCTGCGCCAACTGGACAAACTGAAGGCAGAGTTAGACCGCATTGCAAAAGGAGGGGAACCGCAAACGGCATTGATGCAGCGTTTATATAACGAAGCGATTGTGCCGTTTCAATTACCGTTGCAGCCGTTTTATGATTTGCTGGCGGCGTTCAGTCAGGATGTAGTCAAAACCCGTTATGAAAACTTTGGCGAATTGATTGCCTATTGCCGCTTGTCCGCCAATCCGGTGGGGCGCATTATGCTGCATTTGTACGGGCAAACCGATGAAGTGAGCATGGCGCAAAGCGACGGCATTTGCATTGCCTTGCAGCTGATTAATTTCTGGCAGGACGTGGCGGTAGATTGGCAGAAAGGGCGCGTGTACATCCCTCAGGAAGATTTGCGGAAGTTCAAAGTCAGTGAAGGGCAGATTGCGGCCGGCAAAGCCGACTTCGCCTTTCAACGATTGATGGCGCACGAGTGCCAACGTGCTTTTCAAATGCTGAAGGCAGGCTCGCCGTTGGGCAAAACCCTCAAAGGGCGAATCGGTTTTGAGCTGCGCATGATTATTGTCGGCGGCCAGTTGATTTTGCAGAAGCTGGACGGTTGCAAATATGACGTGTTTAACCAGCGGCCGCTGTTGGATAAGAAAGACTGGATGATTATCATCAAACGGGCTTTGATGAAGAAATAAAAAAAGGCCGTCTGAAATGGATGTTTCAGACGGCCTTGATGTTTTCGATTAGCGGTTTTTCAAACGGTTGATGCGGTTGTCCAAAGAAGGATGGGTACTGAACCAAGAGTCTTTGGATTCGCTGGCAATGCCCATTGCGGTCATGGTTTGCGGCAGATCGCTGGTGCTGCCTTTTAAGCGTTGCAGGGCGGCAATCATTTTCGGCGCGCCCACCAGTTTTGCAGCGCCCGCATCGGCGCGGTATTCGCGTTGGCGGCTGAACCACATCACAATGATGCTGGCGAGGAAGCCGAATACGATCTGCAATACCATGCTGACCATAAAATATGTACCTTGCGAAGTGCTGCCGTCATTGTTGCGCGCCACCATGCTGGAAACGATACGCGCCAAGAAGACGACGAAAGTATTCACAATACCTTGAATCAGCGTCAGCGTTACCATATCGCCGTTGCCGACGTGCGCCATTTCATGCGCCAAAACGGCTTCGACTTCATCGCGGGTCATGTGGTCGAGCAGGCCGGTGCTGACGGCGACGAGCGAGCTGTTTTTAGTCGCGCCGGTTGCAAAGGCGTTAGGCTCTGGAGAGTCGTAAATGGCTACTTCCGGTGTTTTCAGATTCCATTGGCGGGCTTGCGCTTCAACAGTTGCCAACAGCCAAGCTTCTTCTTCGCTTTGGGGCTGGTCGATGACGACGGCGCCGACCGAATGTTTGGCGATGGTTTTCGACATCAGCAGGGAGACAATCGAGCCGCTGAAGCCGACGACTGCGGAATAAGCCAACAGGCTGCCGACTTGGTCGGTACTGTTGATGCCCAAGATGGCCAAAATAACACGGATGACAACCAGAACTGCGATATTGGTTGCGATAAATAAGAAAATGCGTTTCACCGATTATTCCTTTTTAGTGTGGTTTGTGAGGTGATTTTTATATGGGCGCATTGTCTCAAAAACTCTATAGAGATGAAACAGCGCAATAGGCAAAGGTATGCAAATTCAAAGCAATTGAAGCAAAGGCCGTCTGAAAAAGCAGGATTTATGATTAAAAACAGCTTTTCAGACGGCCTGATTGCAAACAGATATTATTTTCCGAATTCCTGCAGCCAGTCTCGCGCTACCAAAAATTGATTTAATGCGGCTTCTGGAGAACCTTCTTCCGGCGCATATTGATACTCGAAGCGTACTAAAGGCGGCATGGACATCAAAATGCTTTCCGTACGACCGCCGCTTTGCAGGCCAAACAGCGTGCCTCTGTCCCAAACCAAGTTAAATTCCACATAGCGTCCGCGACGGTAGAGTTGGAAATCTCGTTCACGTTCTCCATAAGGCGTATTTTTGCGTTTGGCCACAATCGGTAGATACGCTGCGATATAGCCTTCCCCGACTGCCTTGATAAAATTCAAGCAGGTATCGAAATCCCAGCGGTTTAAATCGTCAAAAAACAGGCCGCCCACGCCGCGTGTTTCGTTACGGTGTTTCAAATAGAAATATTCGTCACACCATTGTTTGAATTCAGGATAAACCGATTCTCCAAATGGCGCGCATACGTCCCGAGTCACTGTGTGCCAATGCACGATATCTTCTTCAAAAGGATAAAACGGCGTCAAATCAAAGCCGCCGCCAAACCACCAAACCGGCTCGGCATTTTCAGGGTAGGCAATAAAAAAGCGCACATTGGCATGGCTGGTCGGAACATAAGGATTTTTCGGATGAATGACCAGCGACACGCCCATGGCTTCAAACGCCGCGCCTGCCAATTCCGGACGATGGGCCGTAGCAGAAGCCGGCATTTTTGTTCCCTTTACATGCGAAAAATTCACACCGGCCTGCTCGAATACTGCGCCGTTTTTCAATACACGGGTTTCGCCGATACCCAGCTTCCCAGTCCATACTTCATGCACAAATTTGGCTTCGCCATCTTCTTGCTCCAGCGCGGCGCAGATTTGGTTTTGCAGTGTTTTGAGGAGGGTTAGAACGGATTCTGTGTGCATGATATATCCTTGATGGTTTCGTATTTGTAAAATGACAGGGCGGAAGATGATTTAAGTTGTTGAAACTAATTGTTATTTTTCTGTTTCTTTATTATGGGTAAATTTTTGCATGGGCGTATCTTGCAATCAAGCGTTACTCATCGGCAATAGATTGAAAGGTATTACGGGGTTAAAAATACAGTTGCTACTCTTGCTGCATGATATTGGCAAGATTTAATTTAAATGTTTGTTGAATCTTGTTTACATCCTTAGCAAAAATATGATAGTCACTCGAAGAATAGATAGATTTTATTCTATCCAAATTAGTTTGTTGATAACATTTTTTCATTTCCGCGATGAAAAAATTATCTTTTCCTCTTTCATTGAGACAGTTATTTTCTAACAGATAGATTGCCCATGCTGTAAAAATAAATATACTATCTTCCGGATATTCAGATAAATAAATTTCGAATTCAATTATAGAATATTCAGCTGCTTCAATTAATGTTATATCTAAATCTCTGACAAATTTTTCCGTTATATTTTTAAATAATTTCTTGAATTCTATATAATTTTTTATTTTTTCCATGATTCTATTTTCCTGTAAAAATATTTAATTGAATATTTGGATAGCGATTTCTAAACTCTAAAATAACATTGCTGCAAGATTGACAGGCCTTTAATGATGATATTGCGATACCTTTCAGACGGCCTTGATTTATTCAGTAAAAAAAGTATGTGCGCCCAAATAGTTTTTTGCGTAGAACGGAGTGGAAAGTTTTTCGGTTTTGATGGTTTTACCGCTGCTGGGGGCGTGAATAAATTCGCCGTTGCCGATGTAGAGGCCGACATGGGAATATGTGTGTGCACCGCCGGTATTGAAAAAGACAAGATCGCCGGCTTTCAATTTGCCGTCGGGAATTTTCCGGCTGGCTGCGGCCATATCGCGTGCGGTGCGTGGCAGATTGACGTTGAGGGCGTTTTTATAGACGTATTGGATCATGCCGCTGCAGTCAAAGCCTGTGGCTGTGGTGCTGCCGCCCCATTTGTAGGGTGTGCCGATCAGGCCTAGGCTGTGAAGCATCAATTCCTGCGAACCTTGGGTGTGGTCGATATGGGAAATACGGACAGGTTGGACCGTTCTGGCGGTTGTTTGCGGCTTGTGGGATTTATGCTTGCCAGTGGTGCCGCAGGAGGCCAACAATAGGCCGGTGGTACAAACAAATAGGGTTTTGCAGATGAGTCGAGACATGGTGAATTCCTCCGGCCGCATGATTTTTGTTTTCAGACGGCCTCTATAATAATCCTTCTATGGGCAGAATGGACAGGATTTTTGAAGTCATCCGTTTCCAGAACTTGGCTTCGGGCTCGTGTGCGTAAGTTCGTTTTTCGCTCGGGTCATACCAGTATAGTTTATTGTAATTGCCAAGCGTTACCTGATAGGCGTAGCTTGGGGTGGTCGTTACGAGGGTGCGCTGCATTTGGCCTGCGATTTCGGGGCTTTCGATGACGACACCCATTTCGGTATTGAGGCGTGCGGAGCGTGGGTCGAGGTTGAATGAGCCGATGAAAATGCGTTTCTCGTCCACGATGAATGTTTTGGCGTGCAAGCTGGTGGCGGAGCTACCGGTCAAGCCGCGGTCTTTGGAGGTCGGAACGGCGTGGTTGGGCTGGAGCTCGTAAAGTTTGACCCCGGCTTTAAGCAAGGGCTTGCGGTATTTGACGTAGCCGGAATGGACGGCGGCAACGTCGGTCGCCTGGAGGGAATTGGTCAGGACGGTAACGTCCACGCCGTTGTGTATCAGCTTTTCTATGGCTTTGACACCTGATTTTGTGGGTACAAAATAGGGCGAGACAAGGTAAACGCTTTTTTCGGGTTGCTTGAGGGCGTCTTGTAGGCGTTCGGAAATAGGCGGTTTATGCCGGTCGCGGTCTAAGCCTTTGGCCGGATCGTCGCTGATTAAACGTGTGCTGACGCTTTGCCACTCTATAAGGTTGCTCTGCATTTTTTGATAGAGGCTGGAGTGTTCGATGCTTTGGCGATAGCGGATGAGCGTTTGATTTTTATCTTGGTCGGTGTAATTAAGTTCGGCCAGTCCTTTTTGCAGGTTTCCCCGTTTGATGACGCTGGTCGCATTATAGGCGGAATGGCTTGCCCAATAGCGGTCGAAGTCTTGGGAAACTTCGGTTACTACGCGGCCTGTGGCGAGGATATCGAGGTCGGCAAAGATGGTATCGTCGTTAACCTTAAAATATTCGTCGCCGATATTGCGGCCGCCTAAAATGGTGGCACGGTTGTCGGCGGTAAACGATTTATTGTGCATTCGGCGGTTAAGTCGCGGAAAGTCGGCAATATAGCCGAGTGCACGCCATTTTCTGAAAATAAAGGGATTAAACAGACGGACTTCGATATTGGGATGATTGTCGAGTGCCAGCAGGAGATCATCCATGCCGTTGGTGTTGTTGTCGTCCAGAAGCAAACGCACACGGACGCCGCGCTCGGCCGCGCGATGAATCAGGTTGAACAGAAGCTTGCCGGAGATGTCGTTGTGCCAGATATAGTACTGCAAATCGAGGGTGTGGTCGGCGGATTCAATCAGGGCGGCACGGGCAACAAAGGCTTCGTGGGCATCGTTCAGCAGATAGATATGGGAAACATCGGTCTTGGAGGATGTAGAAGGAATGCCTAATGCGCTATCCAGCCGCGGGGTTGCAGGTATGTCAAGATAACTGCTTTGAGTGCGTTCGTCCAATGAGGGCAAAAACGCGGCGCAACCGCCCAATAGCAGGGTATAAAGAAAGGGAAGATGAAATTTCATGGGAAACCGGTACAAACAATCCCTGCCTAAATGACATTTAGGCAGGGATTGAAGTGAAATTAGGTTGCTTGAATCAGCTTAGAAGGCAACATAATTTGCCGGATTGACCGGTTTGCCGTTTTGACGGATCTCAAAGTGCAACTGGGTACGAGATGCGTCGGTATTACCCATGTGCGCAATGGTTTGACCGCGTTTAACGGTTTGGTTTTCATTAACCAGCAGGCGTTGGTTGTGACCGTATGCGCTCAAGAATGAGGAGTTGTGTTGGATGATGACCAAGTTGCCGTAACCGCGCAAGCCTGAGCCTGCGTAAACGACTTTACCGTCTGCCGCTGCAACAACCGGCTGACCTTGCGTACCGGCGATATCCACACCTTTGTTGCTGCCGCCGAAGTTGGCGATAACGTTACCGGTAGTCGGACGCTGCCATGTGATGCCACTGACGTTACGGCTGCTGCCGGTAGATACGGTTGGTGTATTGGCAGGAGTGCTTGGGGTTGGAGCAGTGGTTGTCGTTGTTGGAGTAGAAGGTTTGCTTGCAGAAGCTGCAGGTGCAACGTAGCCCTCAGGTTTCACGCGCAGGGTTTGACCAATGCTGATGGTGTTGTCGGCCAAGTTATTCCATGCACGCAGGTTATCTTGGGTAATGTTGTAGCGTTTGGAGATGTTGTAAACGGTATCACCACGAACAACAGTATGTGTCGCTGCATTAATATCAACAGGCGCGTAAGAAGGCGTGTAAGTGCCGGTGCTGCCGCTGTTGTACGTTGGAGCAGGTGTACTTACCGGCGGAGTGTATGGCGCATCTGCCGCTGGGCTGGTGTTGGTATTGTAAGGCGCTGCACCGTAAGGATTGTCAGCGGTAGAGCTTGTTGTTGAACTACCGCTTTGTGTGCCGACGACTACAGGAGCCGGTTGTTGGCTGGCACAGGCTGCAAGTAATAAAACCAAAGCTGCCGATCCGGCATAAGATACACTTTTTTTCAACATGTTAATGACTTTCGTATTCGGGTAATTGTTCTCATCGGAGCATATCATAATAAAAATATGCTTGTTTCTCAAGTGTTCGGCTGTTAGGGACTGTTAAGGCGCAGGGATTTCTGACCAAAAGGAAGCGGTTTGCTCCATTTGTCCGTAGGCAGTCAAATCGACTTGCAGGGGGGTAATCGTAATGAAGCCGGACGCGCATTCGCCAAAGTCGGTACCTTCTTCGCTGTCGGAAACATCGCCGACCGGCCCAATCCAATAAATTTGTTCGCCACGTGGATTATACATGGGAACAATGCTTTGTTCATGATGACGACGCCCGAGCCGTGTAATTTTTATGCCTTGGATATCTTCAGGTGCGACGGCCGGGATATTGATGTTCCATAAGATGGGTTTGGAAATAGGGCGTTTGAGAAAATAGGAAAGCAGTATCCAAGCGGCTTTTTCCGCGGTTTCCCAATAACGGCCGCTGGAGTCTGCAAGCGAGAAAGCAATGGCGGGAATGCCCATCAGGTAGGCTTCCGTCGCAGCGGCAACCGTACCTGAATAAAGCGTATCGTCGCCCATGTTTGCACCGTTATTAATGCCGGACAAGACTAAGTCGGGTTTGAAATCGGCAAGGGCGTGTTGGCCGACATGAATGCAGTCGGTGGGTGTGCCATTCACATAGTAAAACCCGTTTTCCGCTTGTTTCAGTTGTAAAGGACGGTCTAAAGTCAGGGAATTGCTGACGCCGCTGCGATCGCGTTCGGGCGCAACCACTCTGACATTGGCAAATTCTGCGCACACTCTTGCCAAAACTGCCAAACCAGGCGCAAGATAACCATCGTCGTTTGAGATTAATATGTTCATGTGACAATATTGTGTCTATCGGTAAGATGGGCGGTATTGTACTGGTTTGCTTGAGCGATTGTCCACGAATCGGCAACGTTTGGGCGGAAAGGATAATAATGAAACATTATGAGTTAGATCCCAAAGCTTTATTGGGCGGCGTGATTGCTTCAGACGGCAATCAGGAGATTGTTCAGCTTTCACTGCAGAAGGATAATGAAATTCCGGCATATGAGGCGGATGCGATTATTTTGCTTTTGGTTTTAAACGGCAAAGCCGAAATCAAAACGGTGGACGAAGTCTTGGAAACCGAAGGCTTGCAAGTTATCCGTCTTGAGCCTATGGAAGCGCACAGCATTCGCGCCTTGGCCGATAACACCAATATTTTGGTTATTAAACAATTAATTCATGAAACTGGTCTCAGCAAACGGTTGAGGTTTGGAAGTTGCTGTCTGTAATGGCAATAAAGGCCGTCTGAAAAGTTTCAGACGGCCTTTTTAAAATCAGCTAGATTTATTTCAAACCTTTTTTCACCAAGTCTTCATAACCGCCATGGTTGGTTACGTTGGTGTAGCCGGCTTTTTTCAGCTCAGTCAGTGCAGCTTCTGCACGGCGGCCGCTGCGGCAGTAGAGGTTTACCGGTGCGTTTTTATCCGGGCTGACGGATTTGATGCGGTCAACGATTTGGTCATGCGGAATATTGAGTGCACCTTGCAAATGGCCTTCTTTAAATTCTTCGGCAGAGCGGACATCAATCCAAACGCCTTTTGCTTTTGCAGGCTGTGCTGCGCTTTTTTCAACCTTAGGCATAGAGGCTGCGGAAGCGGCCAAAGGAGTAGCAACAGCGGCGGCAAAAAGTACGGCGGTCAGCAGTTTCTTCATGGTTCAATCTCCTATTAGACAGAAAACAATATGATAACTTTATCAGTCTAGCATTTCATCAGGCCGTCTGAAAGGGGAGTCGGCTTTCAGACGGCCTGATTTTACAAACCGATTAGCGTTGGGTTTCTACTGCTTCCAAAGCGCGCAAAGCGTAGGTATAAGCGGCACCTGCGTTCAGGGCGATAGCGGTGGCCAATGCGCCGGCGATTTCGCTTTCAGTTGCCCCAGCTTTGGCTGCAGCGGCGGCATGCACGCTGATGCAGCTTTCGCAACGTGTGGTAATAGCAACGGCAATAGCGATTAGTTCGCGTGTTTTGGCATCCAATGCTTCGGCAGCGGCTGCTTGATCCAGTGCGCCGTAGGCTTGCAGCATTTTAGGATGGTTTTTACCCAGTT
The DNA here is from genome assembly GCF_019334725.1 of Neisseria perflava. Taxonomy (NCBI): domain Bacteria; kingdom Pseudomonadati; phylum Pseudomonadota; class Betaproteobacteria; order Neisseriales; family Neisseriaceae; genus Neisseria; species Neisseria perflava. The sequence goes on from NZ_CP079818.1 coordinate 1,361,919, forward strand.
CGCCGAATGATTTTTTTACCAAGGCGGTATGTTCTGGCCAGTCTTTAAACATGATATGTCCTTTCTTAATGTGAGTGGATAAGATAAAAAATCCTATCCGTTTGTGTTTGGTGTGTGTATTATTGCAATAATTGGAAGATTAAAATCGTCAAAACATCTCATTTATTGGTAAAAAAACACTATGGATATTTTGGATAGGCTGGTCGAATTGGCGCAGGTAAAAGGCAGTGTGGATGTTCAATGTCTGTTTCATGGAGAGTGGTATGTGCGGCATGAACCAAAGTGCGCGTATGGTTTGGTGCATATCGTAACTGCCGGTTCGGGTTATATCCGAATTGATGGGGAGCAAGAGGCTAGGCTGCTAAGGGCAGGGGATGTCATTTTTTTCCCGCGCAGCGTAGGGCATACTTTGAGTAGCGACAGCAGTTGTGAAAATCTCGGCGTCAACGTGCTGACGAGTGAAAAAGGCGCATTTAAAGTCAAGCAGAGTCATGCTGGGGGCGATGCGGCTTTGCATCTTTTCTGCGCGAGGTTTGAATATGAAGCGCAGGCGGATATTATGGCGGGGCTGCCTGATACGGTCTTACTGAATATCCACCATCCTTCTTTGCAGTATTTGGTGGCATTGTTGCAATATGAGAGCGGTCAGGCTTTGTCCGGCTCGGTAGCGGTTGTGAATGCATTGGCTTCGGTGTTACTGGTATTTCTACTTAGAGCCAGCCTGGAGAAAAATGGGGAAGCGCAATTAAGCGGTTTGCTGAATGGTTGGCAGGACAAACGCTTGCGGAATCTGCTTCAGGCAGTAGTGGATAAGCCGGAAGAAGAATGGAATATCGAGAAAATGACCGCGATAGCCAACTTATCTCGCGCCCAGTTGATGCGGGTATTTAAGCAGCAGACAGGAACAAGCCCGCACGCCTTTGTTAACAGTATCCGCTTGCAGCAAGGGGCATTATTGTTGAAACAGACGGCGGATTCGGTTTTATCGGTTGCGCTTTCGGTTGGTTTTCAATCGGAAACGCATTTTGGCAAAGCATTTAAAAAGCAATATGGGATATCGCCGGGGCAATATCGTAAGAATGAGCGCGCTGATGAGGCTGCAGTACAAGCGGAAGAAATGCCGATTTACTTTATTTGAACAGATGATAAAAGGCCGTCTGAAAGTGTAAAAATGAAATCTAGGATTTCTAAAACACTTTTCAGACGGCCTTAATTTTAAAATGCGTCAATCAGAAGTGATTAGTCTAGTTTTTTGAAATGACGGCGACGTTCCAATTCGCTCAGGTAGCGTTTACGCAGGCGGATGGATTGTGGCGTAATTTCAACCAGTTCGTCATCGTCGATGAACTCAACTGCGCCTTCCAAAGTTAATTTGATTGGCGTAGTCAGGCGCACGGCTTCATCTGTACCGCTGGCACGGACGTTGGTCAGTTTTTTACCTTTCAGAGGGTTTACCACCAAGTCGTTGTCACGGCTGTGGATACCGATAATCATACCTTCGTAGACTTTGTCGTTTGGAGAAACGAACATACGGCCGCGGTCTTCCAAGTTCCACAGGGCGTAAGCAACGGCTTCACCTTGCTCTTGAGAAACCAGTACGCCGTTGTGACGGCCGGGCATATCAGGTTTAACCGGAGCATAGTCGTCAAAAACGTGGCTCATCAAGCCGGTGCCGCGGGTCAAAGTCAGGAATTCGCCTTGGAAACCGATCAGACCGCGTGCAGGAATGTGGTATTCCAGACGGGTACGGCCATTACCGTCGCTTTCCATATTGGTCAATTCGCCACGGCGACGGCCAAGCTCTTCCATAACGGCGCCTTGGTTGTCATCAGGTACGTCCACAGTCAGGTTTTCGTAAGGCTCGCATTTTTGACCGTTAATTTCACGGAATACCACGCGCGGTTTACCGACTGCCAATTCAAAGCCTTCGCGGCGCATGTTTTCCAACAAAATGGTCAGGTGCAATTCGCCGCGGCCGGAAACGCGGAATACATCAGCGTCGGCGGTATCTTCAACACGCAGGGCAACGTTGGTCAGCAATTCTTTTTGCAGGCGGTCGCGGATTTGGCGGGAAGTCACGAATTTGCCTTCAGTACCGGCCAAAGGAGAAGTGTTAACCATAAAGTCCATGGTCAGGGTCGGCTCATCTACGCTCAACATAGGCAAGCCTTTAGGATTGTCTTTGTCGGTAATGGTTACGCCGATACCGATGTCTTCGATACCGGAAATAATCACGATGTCGCCGGCTTCAGCTTCTTCCAAAGGTACGCGTTCCAAGCCTTGGAAACCCAATAGTTGGTTGATGCGACCTTGGGCAACTTGTTCTTCATGGTTCATAACGGCAACGACTTGGCCGGGTTTGATGCGGCCGTTCAGGATGCGGCCGATACCGAGGCGGCCGGTATAGTTGTCGTAGTCCAGTTGGGAAATTTGGAGTTGCAGCGTTTCGTCCGCGCTGCCGCTTGGTGCAGGCGTGTGTTTCAAAATGGTCTCGAACAGAGGACGCATATCGCTGCTCTCGTCGTTTTCATCCAGTTTGGCAAAGCCGGACAGGCCGGAAGCATAGACGATAGGGAAGTCCAATTGTTCGTCGGTTGCGCCCAAGTTGTCGAACAATTCGAATGTTTGGTCGATAACCCAGCTTGGACGGGCAGACGGTTTGTCGATTTTGTTGATAACAACGATAGGTTTCAGACCCAAAGCCAAGGCTTTTTTGGTCACGAAACGGGTTTGCGGCATAGGGCCTTCTTGTGCGTCAACCAACAGTACGACACAGTCGACCATGCCCAATACACGTTCCACTTCGCCACCAAAATCGGCGTGTCCCGGGGTATCTACGATGTTGATGTGGTAGCCTTCGTATTCGATGGCGGTATTTTTAGCGAGAATGGTAATGCCGCGTTCTTTTTCAAGATCGTTGCTGTCCATGACGCGTTCTTCGACTTGCTGGTTGGAACGGAATGTACCGGACTGGCGCAGCAATTGGTCAACTAATGTGGTTTTGCCATGGTCGACGTGGGCGATGATGGCAATATTGCGGATTTGTTTCATGATAATTTATAAGGTTTAGCTGGTTGCTTAAAAAAAAGATAACTGGCGATTATAGCACGATTCGCAAGTGATGACGGAATGGGAGATTCAAAAAAATCAGGTAAAAGCAGTTGAGAATAATTCATAATTAAATTTGATTGATTTTGTTGGATTATTTGCTTTTATTTATGGTTAACGAATGTAAATGTTTTTGAATAATGCAATGGATTCTTAATATTAATGTCAAAAAATTGTTATTAAAAACAGGGGATTAATTTTTCAGACGGCCTTTTAGGCAGGTTAAATTTTTTGATAATTGTTTGTATTTTAAATAGAAAATTTGTCAAAAGTGCTACTTGTGCATACAATTACCTCATTCCATAACAACATACGAATCTTCATTCGTGATTATCAACTTTTAAAAGAAAGAGAAAGAATTATGCAAGGCAACCAAGCAGTTATTGATTACATGAACGAATTATTGTCTGGTGAGTTGGCTGCTCGCGACCAATATTTTATCCACTCTCGCATGTACTCTGAATGGGGTTACACCAAATTGTTCGAACGTTTGAGCCACGAGATGGAAGAAGAAACCACTCACGCCGAAGACTTCATCCGTCGTATCCTGATGTTGGGCGGTACGCCTAAAATGACCCGTGCCGAACTGAACATCGGTACTGACGTAGTCTCTTGTCTGAAAGCAGACTTGAATACTGAATACGAAGTACGCGATGCGTTGAAAAAAGGCATCAAATTGTGCGAAGAAGCTCAAGACTACGTTACCCGCGATTTGATGGTTGCCCAACTGAAAGACACTGAAGAAGATCACGCTCACTGGTTGGAACAACAACTGCGTCTGATCGAATTGGTCGGCGAAGGCAACTACTACCAAAGCCAACTGTAATCTAGCCTATAACATATAAGGAGCTGAATATGAAAGGCGATCGCTTAGTTATTCGCGAGCTGAACAAAAACTTAGGTTTGTTGCTGATTACCATTAACCAATACTTCCTGCATGCCCGCATTTTGAAAAACTGGGGTTTTGAAGAATTGGGCGAACACTTCTTCAAACAATCCATCCGCGAAATGAAATCCGCAGACGATTTGATCGAGCGTATTTTGTTCTTGGAAGGCCTGCCTAATCTGCAAGAATTGGGTAAACTGTTGATCGGTGAATCTACCGAAGAAATCATTGCCTGCGATCTGAAAAAAGAGTATGAAAAACATGATGCTCTGGTTGCAGCCATCGCTCTTGCAGAAGAGCAACAAGACTACGTCAGCCGTGATTTGTTGGAAAAACAAAAAGACATCAACGAAGAACACATCGACTGGCTTGAAACTCAGCAGGAATTAATTGGTAAAGTTGGTTTGCCAAACTACCTGCAAACAGCGGCGCAAGAGGACTAAAACACAAACCACTGCCAAATATAGCAGTCCCTGCTCCCATCAACGGCATATCTTTACGATATGCCGTTTTCTTTTGTGGAAATGCTTAAAGGCCGTCTGAATGTTCAGACGGCCTTGATTTTATATCGCTTTCAAACGGTATAGATAAGTAGTTTCCTTGTTTCTGGCAAACGCCAAAGGATCGGATTCATCTATTGCTTTTTTGTGTTGCGGTTTGGTTTTCAAAATATCGACTACATTGAGTGAGGCCGTCTGAAAGCATTGGTTTAGAAAGTCTTTATCACGCAAATGCAAGTGTTCTGCCAAATCTGAAATAATCAGCCAAGCTTCGCCGTTTGGATTTAAGTGATGACGTACGCCGTTAATGAAGGCTGTCAACATGGCATTGTTTGGGTCGTAAAGTGCAGTCTCAATAGCGGAGGTCGGTTTTGCCGGCAGCCAAGGCGGATTGCAGACGATAAGGTCGGCGCAAGTTTCGGGAAATAAATCAATCGATTGGATGCTGACAGCTTTATCTAGGCTTAGACGCTCAAGGTTTGCTGTGGCGCAGGCTATTGCTTTTGGGTTGGTGTCCGTGGCAATGATGTCGGGTATGCCTCGCTTGGCCAAAATTGCGGCAATAACACCTGAGCCGGTGCCGATGTCAAAGGCCGTCTGAATATTGGGAGCGAGTGGCGCTTGGGCGATTAAATCCAAATATTCGCCACGCAGTGGAGAGAATACGCCGAAAGGAACATGGATTTTTCCGTCTAGCTGCGGAATATCTATACCTTTTTTGTGCCACTCGTGCGCACCGATAAAGCCCAGTAATTGATTCAGCGGCAAGAGAAACGGTTTGTCGTTTGGTGTGTCGTAAACATCGCACAGGGCGGCGTAGATGTCGGGTGCACGTGCATTATCCAGTTGAAAATTCGGTTGGATTTCAACGGCAAGCATATTGAGCAAACGACTTTGTTGCGCCTGTTTCATACGGTGGGCATGAAAGGCTGTCTGAATATCGGCAGGTGCGCCTTTCTTTTTTTCAGACGGCCTGCGGATACGTTTTTTCATTGCAGATAAGACTTGCTTGGCATTGTGAAAATCGCCAGTCCAAACAGTTGCAGTTTGCGCGTGGGCATTTTTTAAGATTTCTGTTGCACCTGCTTCTTGTATGTAAACCGCCTGCTTGAGTGGCTTTTGTGTACTTTCGTTGCGCCATTCGATGTCGGAGCGGTTGGTAGGGATGGTATGGGGCATAATGTGTTTCAAATCGGGGAAATAGGGGATTAGTTTACTATATTTAGGATAGGTTCGGTTTGAGATGGGCTTTTAATAGTCTGAATTAGACAGAATGTATAAAAATTTCTCAAATTTTAAAATTTAAACCAATATCTTGATAAAAATAGATTGTCGTTTTGTCTAAAATGAGTATAATGCAAAACTAGAACATAATAATCTTAATCAGATTTGGACAAGGAATATCATGCAATTAGACATTGACCGTTTGGTTGCCTATTTTGGCGGTGTAAACGCGCTGGCCGAAGCCCTGAAACAGCACGACCCGGAAAATGCTGCGACCACAGCGGCTATCTACAAATGGCGTACACGCGGTTCCCTGCCTTTGGCTCAGTTGCAAAAACTGACCGCTTTGGCGGAAGCGCAAGGCAGACCGCTTGATTTGAATGCTTTTTTACAAAAAAACGAATCTCTGGAGAGAACAGAAATGACACAAACCAATCGTGTAATTATTTTCGACACTACCATGCGCGACGGTGAGCAGTCCCCCGGCGCATCCATGACCAAAGAGGAGAAAATCCGTATTGCCCGCCAGTTGGAAAAGATGGGTGTCGATGTGATTGAGGCAGGTTTTGCAGCAGCCAGTCCGGGCGATTTTGAATCGGTTAATGCGATTGCCAAAATTATTACTAAATCTACAGTTTGCTCATTGGCGCGTGCCGTTGAAAACGATGTGCGCAAAGCAGGCGAAGCTGTTTCCCCTGCTCCGAATAAACGTATTCACACTTTTATCGCCACCAGCCCCATCCACATGGAGCACAAACTGAAAATGAAGCCGCAGCAGGTCATTGATGCGGCGGTCAAAGCGGTAAAAATTGCCAAAGAATACACTGACGATGTGGAATTTTCTGCCGAAGACGCAGTGCGTTCGGATTTGGACTTCCTTGCCAAAATCTTTACGGCGGTTATCGAGGCAGGCGCAACCACCATCAATATACCCGATACTGTCGGCTACTCCATCCCTTCCGTATGGTACGAGCGTATCAGTAACATCATCAAAAGCGTGCCCAACGGCGACAAAGTAGTTTGGTCGACCCACTGCCATAATGACTTGGGTATGGCGGTTGCTAACTCATTGGCTGCTGTTCAGGCAGGTGTGCGTCAGGTGGAATGTACCATCAACGGCTTGGGCGAACGTGCGGGTAATGCCAGCCTTGAAGAAATCGTGATGGCGTTGAAAGTGCGCCATGATTTGTTTGGCTTGGAAACCGGCATCGATACCACGCAAATCGTACCGGTATCCAAACTAGTATCTACTATCACCGGCTATCCGATTCAGCCAAACAAAGCAGTAGTCGGCGCAAACGCCTTTGCGCACGAATCAGGCATCCATCAAGACGGCGTGTTGAAACACCCTGAAACCTATGAAATCATGACTGCCGAATCAGTCGGCTGGTCAACCAACCGCCTGACTTTGGGTAAACTCTCCGGCCGTAATGCTTTCAAAACCAAGCTGGCAGATTTGGGTATCGAATTGGAAAGTGAAGAAGCGTTGAATGCGGCATTTGCACGCTTCAAAGAGCTGGCGGATAAGAAACGCGAAATCTTTGATGAAGACCTGCACGCTTTGGTGTCTGACGAAATGGGCAATATGAATACCGAAAGCTACAAATTCATTTCCCAAAAAATCAGCACTGAAACCGGCGAAGAACCGCGCGCCGATATTGTGTTCAGTATTCGCGGTGAAGAAAAACACGCTTCCGCTAGCGGCTCAGGCCCTGTTGATGCCATCTTCAAAGCCATTGAAAGCGTAGCACAAAGTGGCGCAACTTTGCAGATTTACTCTGTCAATGCGGTGACGCAAGGTACAGAAAGCCAAGGCGAAACTTCAGTCCGCCTGCAGCGTGGCGATCGTGTGGTTAACGGTCAAGGCGCAGATACCGATGTGTTGGTGGCGACTGCCAAGGCTTATCTGTCTGCACTGAGCAAATTGGAATTCGGTCAAGCCAAGCCTAAAGCACAAGGCAGCGGCATGATTTGATTTATTGAAAAAAGTAAAGGCCGTCTGAAATCGTAGTGATGCGTTTCAGACGGCCTTTTTTATTTGGTCAAAAAATAGTTTGTTTATTGAAGTTTAAGCAGTCGGTCTTGTTCAACAGACAATACGCCGTTTACTTTTTTGAAATAGGCAATGGCATCTTCAATATTGGTCTTGGAAGCCGGACGAATAGCAATGCCGTTCAGGTTTTTGTATTCGTAAACCAAAGTTGCACCAGAGGTTTTCACTGCTTTTAGCAATGGCGCAGAACCAGTTTGGGCATCATAGAAGATAATCAGGTTGCCGGTTGTATCTTGGGTTTGTTGCTGAGATGGAATAGCAGTTAATTGAGTAGGAGTGCTTGGGCTTTGACAGGAACAAAGCAGGGTGGAGAGTAGGACGAATGCTAGGATTTTCATGGCATTAATTCAATTTGATAAAAGAAAAAAGGCCGTCTGAACAATCGTAAAACAAAATCAAAGTTTCTCTTTACAACTTTCAGACGGCCTTTGTTCCTTATGCTTCAGGCAATTCCATGGCTAGAACGGTTTGTTCTTGTTTGGCACGGAAAGCCGCCAATTTTTCAGCCAATTCAGGATTTTCATTGGCCAAAAGTGAAATAGCAAACAGCGCTGCATTGGCCGCGCCTGCTTCGCCAATGGCAAATGTGGCAACAGGAACGCCTTTGGGCATTTGTACAATCGAAAGCAGGGAGTCTTCGCCGCGCAGATATTTGCTGGGCACGGGAACACCCAAGACGGGCACCGTGGTTTTGGCTGCAACCATGCCTGGCAAATGCGCTGCGCCGCCTGCGCCGGCAATGATGGCTTTGATGCCGCGTTCGCGTGCGGTTTCGGCGTATTCAAACATCAAATCAGGCGTACGGTGTGCAGAGACGACACGCGCTTCGTATTCAACGCCGAATTCTTTGAGAAATTGTGCTGCCTGCTGCATCACCGGCCAATCGCTGTTGCTGCCCATAATAATGCCGACTTGGATCATGAGGAGTTCCTTTTGCTTGAATGGATTAAGGGTAAAAAAATATTCAGACGGCCTTGGGGATGACAAGGCCGTCTGAACGTTTATCTTTGTTTGAGACTGATGGAAGCGCGTTTTGCCGCTTCGCTGTTGGGGAAGCTTTGTATCAGTTTGCGCCATGTGCTGCGGGCGATGTCTTTTTGTTGCAGTTTGTATTGGCATTGGCCGATGCTGTACATGGCATCGGGAGCTTGCGGGCTGTTGCGGAATCGGTTGGCGTAGCGGTTGCCGATTTCGATAACGGATTCGCAGTTGCCCAGACGTTGTTGGCTTTGCAGAAGCAGGTACATATTGCGGCGGGCAATTTCGCTGCCGTTGCCGCCGTCTGCCTCTTTCAAAATGGCTACTGCGGCAGAGAAGTTGTTGCGCTGGTAGTATTTTTGTGCCTGATTATAAAGGCGCAGTTCGTTTTGTGCGGCTGAGTCTGTTTCAGACGGCACGCCGCCGCCATTGGCCAAATAGTTCATTTTCAGCTTGCGGTCGTCTAATCGCTGGGCTTTGGGGTTGGAAGCCGAAGTAGTCGGACGCTTGATGGTTCGTTGTTGTTCCAATGTGTGCAAGCGTTGATTTAATTCTTCAACCGTGCGTTCCAGTCGGGCAATTTGTATACCTAAGTGGTCAATCTGGGTTTGTGCATCTAAGCGTGGATAGGGGATACTTTTTTCATGCAAAGGCTCGCGCGGAATATCCGGCAGGACAAAGTTGGGATTGTCGGCAGGTTGGGGAGGATGGGAAACGGCGCATGATGCGGCCAATAGAGTAAGCGGCAAAAGAAACAGGGAATGTGATAATGTTTTCATCGGATTGTGTCGTTTTATTTTTTTAGCAGCAGTGTCAAACCGTCGCCGATAGGCAGGGTAATGGGAATAATGCGTGTATCGTGCGGCAGATTTTGGTTGAAATGGCGCAGGATATCCAAGCTGGGTGGATCATTTTCGCCAGCTTCATTCATGACGCGCCCGCCCAATAAGATATTGTCGATGGCAATTACGCCGCCACTCCGTACCAGTTGTAAACAGCGTTCAAAATATTTCGGCGTAGGCGGTTTGTCGGCATCGATAAGCGCCAAGTCATAGCTTTCCGATTCGCCTTGCACAATCAAATCGTCCAAAGTCAGCAAAGCCGGTTGCAGATGAAGCGAGATTTTATGCGCTATGCCTGCTGCCTGCCATGTTTCGCGGGCAATATCGGTAAAGGTTACATTGATGTCGCAAGCCGTGATTTTGCCGTCCTCGGGGAGGGTAAGTGCCATGGCGGTGCTGCTGTAACCGGTAAAGACACCAACTTCCAAATATTTTTTGGCATTCAATAATTTGGCCAACCACACCAACATGGCTGCCTGCTCTTGTGCGATGGCCATCTTTCCCAGACGATGTGATTGGGTGCGCTCGCGCAATGCGGTCAAAACGGGATGTTCAGATTGACCGATGCTGTTGAGGTACTGCTGTAACGCCGGATCGGTATTGTGGGTGTTGGTCGTCATACCGATATGGGTTAGTCTTGATAATAGGTGTAAGGTTTTTTGTTGACTTTGGCCGCTTCAAATTCAGCCTGTTCGGCCGGATTGAGGGTAACATCCCACAGCAAATGGCGGTTTTCGAGGCGTTGCGCTTCCATTTCGGGATTGTCTTCCATGAGTTTGTCGAGGAATTGGGTAGCTTCGGATTTGTAGTGGTACATGATGTCTTGCCTGAATCGTTGTCAGACCGTCATTATAGCCGATATTTTTTGTCAATACGCTAATTAATCGAACTTCCATAAGGTATAATGGCACGTCTTTTTTAGGCTGTCTGAAGCCTTTGCTCAATGTTTTGTTCTTTCTACGGCAGGATATTGTGCAAAGGCTTAAGCCGGACAAGTTTCAGACGGCCTTTTTTATTGTGAAAAGAGCTGCTTATGTTAAAAAAATGGCTGCATAAAGTGTTGCCTAAAAAACACGTCAAGTCGTTGCCCGAAAAGGAAATTATCTCACTTGAGCAACATGGTATCCATGCGGATATGTTGAGCTTTGCCGCTGAGAAAATTGCTAAACGCCTGCATGAAACCGGTTTTCAGGCTTATGTTGTAGGGGGAGCCGTTCGGGATTTGTTGCTCGGGGTTGAGCCCAAAGATTTTGATATTGCAACCGATGCCACGCCGGAGCAAATCCGCAAAGTATTCCGCCGCAGCCGCATTATCGGCCGCCGCTTCCAAATCGTTCATGTGATGATCGGCCCTGAAACCATTGAAGTGACAACGTTCCGCGGCGGCGATAAGGTTCAGCAAAATGCGCAAGGCCGCATTATGAAGGACAATACTTACGGCAGCATTGAAGAAGATGCCATGCGTCGCGACTTTACTTGCAATGCGCTGTATTACGACCCGATTAAAGAGGAGATTTGGGACTTCCATCAGGGCGTGGCTGATGTTGCCGATAAAAAATTGGTGATGATAGGCGATCCTGCCGAACGCTATCAGGAAGATCCTGTCCGTATTCTTCGCGCCGTCCGTTTGTCGGGTAAATTGGGTTTTGAAGTGGAAGAGCAAACCGCTTTGCCGATTGCCGAATATGCAGGCCGTCTGAAAAATGAGCCTGTTGCCCGTCTTTTTGATGAAATTCTGAAAATCCTGTTTTCCGGTTATTCTCGTGCCTGTTTGAAGCGGCTAAACGAGTTGGGCATTCCCGAAGGCATTCATCCACTTTTAGATGCCTTGAAAACTGCTGAAGCGGCTGAAAACCGTATGATTATGTTGGCCTTGAAAAATACCGACGAGCGTATCCGTGCGGATAAGTCCGTTTCCGTCGGCTTCGTATTGGCGGCGGTATTGTGGCCGACACTAAATACTATGTGGCAACGCAATCAAAGCCATGGTCAAAAACCTGTCCCTGCATTGATGGATGCGATGAACACCATGCGGGATACGGTAGAGAAGGGTTGGGGCGTACCGCAACGATTTTCTGCAACCATGCGTGAAATCTGGCAATTTCAGCCGCAATTCGACAATATGCGCGGCGCCCGCCCGTATCGCCTGCTATCGCAAACACGTTTCCGAGCCGCTTATGATTTCCTGATTTTGCGTAGCGAGGTTGGCGAGGTTGATAAAGAGATGGCTTCTTGGTGGACAACTTTCCAACATGCCGATGAGGAAACACGCCAGCAAATGATTGCGGCCAATGATCACAAACGTCAGAAACAAAGTGGATCAACTGATGGCAAACCCAAACGTCGCCGCCGTCGTTCGAAAAAGAAAACTACAGAGGCTGAATAAATTATCAAAATAAATTTAAGGCCGTCTGAAACCATTAAATCTTTTGAGATTTGTTTTTCAGACGGCCTTATTATATTTCAATAAAAAACCGCAGGTCTTTCAACCTGCGGTTTGCTTTTATGATTTGTTTTCCTCGCTGTCGAGGAAGCTGCGGAGGCGGTCGCTACGGGTTGGGTGGCGCAGCTTGCGCAGTGCTTTGGCTTCGATTTGACGGATACGTTCGCGGGTTACGTCAAATTGTTTGCCGACTTCTTCCAAAGTGTGGTCGGTATTCATATCGATACCGAAACGCATACGCAAAACTTTGGCTTCGCGCGGCGTCAGGCTTTCGAGGATTTCTTTGGTTACTTCGTGCAGGCTGGTGTACATTGCAGCTTCTGCCGGCGCAACGTTGTTTGCATCCTCGATGAAGTCGCCCAAGTGCGAATCGTCGTCATCGCCAATCGGTGTTTCCATGGAAATCGGCTCTTTGGCAATTTTCATGATTTTGCGGATTTTATCTTCCGGCATTTCCATCAGCTCGGCCAGTTTGGCAGAATCAGGCTCTTCACCGGTTTCTTGCAGGTATTGGCGCGAGATACGGTTCATTTTGTTGATGGTTTCAATCATGTGAACCGGAATACGGATGGTACGCGCTTGGTCGGCGATGGAACGGGTAATCGCTTGACGGATCCACCATGTGGCGTAAGTCGAGAACTTGTAGCCGCGGCGGTATTCGAATTTGTCTACCGCTTTCATCAGGCCGATATTGCCTTCTTGAATCAAATCAAGGAACTGCAAGCCGCGGTTGGTGTATTTTTTGGCAATGGAAATAACCAAACGCAAGTTGGCCTGAATCATTTCCTGTTTCGCGGCTGAGGTTTCTTTTTCGCTCAACACCATGTTTTTGTTGATTTCTTTCAACTCTTCGATGGAAATGCGGGTTTCGGCTTCCATATTGGCCAGCTCGGTTTGTTTTTCGAGGATGGCATGGCGGAAACGATCCAATGCGTTTGCCCATACACGGCCTTTGGCTACTTCTTCTTCTACCCATTCCAAATCGGTAATGGCTGGCAGGAAGTTTTTGATGAAGTAGTCGCGCTCCATGCGGACGCGGTCGATACAGATGTCGCGGATTTCGCGTTCGAGTTTGCGGATGTTTTCAACGCGGCTGCGCAGGTTGCTGCTCAGGTTTTCGATTTGACGTGTAGCGAAACGGACTTCCAACAGTTTGTTGGCAATGGCATCACGGTGTTTCAGGTAGTTGGCGTGCTGACTACCGTGTTTTTCCAACTGCTTGATCATTTTGCCGTATTCGCTCTCGATAAAGGCGAAGTGTTCCAAAACTTTTTGCTTCAGTTCGGCCAAATGGGCAGCGGATATGGCTTCAGAGTCGCTACCTGAATCGTCTTCATCTTCATCGTCGCCATCTTCATCATCGCTAACGGTTTCGCCTTCTTCGTCATCTGGTTTGGCATTTTCCAAATGACCCAAGCCCAATTCGTTCAACAAGACTTCATTAGGGTCGATGATGGCTTCAACCACTTCATCAACACGGATTTCGTCGTTGCGGACTTGTTCGATCAAAGCCAGAATTTCGGCAATCGAGCCAGGGCAGGCGGAGATTGCCTGCACCATGTTTTTCAGTGCATTTTCGATTTTTTTGGCGATGATGATTTCGTCTTCACGCGTCAACAGATCGACTTGACCCATTTCACGCATATACATACGTACAGGATCGGTTGTGCGACCGAATTCTGAATCTGCGCTGGAGAGTGCTGCTTCGGCTTCTTCAACGGCATCGTCGTCGGTCATGGCGGCGGCGTTGTCGCTCAAGAGGATGTCTTCAGCATCGGGAGCTTGCTCGGTTACTTGGATACCCAAGCCGGAAATCATGCTGACGATGTTGTCGATTTGCTCGGCGTCGGACATATCGTCGGGCAGCGCGTCGTTAATTTCGGAATAAGTGATGTAGCCGCGTTCTTTACCCATAATAATGAGTTGACGCAGGCGGGCGCGCTGCTCTTCGATACTCAAGGGACGGTTGTCATCTTGGTCTTGGTATTCTTCGTAGTTTTGGTTTTTAGACATGGATTGCTCTCTAGGTTGATAGGATGCCGACGGTTTACGGTGATGTGGCCGTACCTGAAGGCGGAGCAGAGCTTTTTGTTGTGAAATCAGATTTCACTTTAATACTCTGAGGCTGTCTGAAAATATTACGGATGGAGTGTTCTGCGTGTCATGCTTCGCAGCGTGTGTTTAGATTGTTCAGACGGCCTGAGGGGTTAGTTTTGCTTTGCCGTCAAAAGCGACAGCAAAAGTCTTTTTTCATTTTCGGTCAAACCAGTTTGAATACTTTTTTGCTTTAAAGTTTCGATTTGACTGTATTTTAATTCATTTAACAACTTTTTCATGCCGATTTGGAAACTTTCGCAATCTTCTTCGTTATCCCCTTCCATTTCTTCAGAGTGAAGGGTCGATAAAAAGATTTGATTGACGGTTTCCTCATAGGGCGAACCGCGCATATATTCAAGCACTTGTGCAGTTGCAGGAGTCGTATCGTGATGCTTGATGGTTTCGGCTAAATTGGCAAGGCAGGCAAAGTCGCCGCTTAAAGCCAGATAATCGGGTAGGTCTATATATGAAGCCCAAGCCGGATTTATCAAGAGGCTGCGTATCTGTCTTTGAACCAGCGTCAGCATGGTTGGCTGTTTGACAGAAATAGGCGGCAGTTTGTAACTTTTTTGTTTGACGTGCCGTTTTGGCGCTTCTTGTTCGAGTAATTGGGCGAGGTTGTCCGGGTCAATGCCTACGAGCTCGCTGAGTTTTTGTTTCAGAAGATAGCCCAATGCCGGCGCGGTAATCTGAGCCAAGAGCGGAGAACTGGTTTTGACCAATTCTGCTTTGCCTTCTTGCGTATTGAGGTTGAGGCCGTCTGAAAGATGTTCCCAAAAGTATTCCGATAGGGGCTTGCTTTGGTTTAACAGGGCATCTTCAAATTGCGTTTTGCCGTAGGCGCGGATGTAACTGTCAGGGTCGTGTTCTTCGGGTAGGAATAGAAAATGCAGTGATTTATCGTCTTTTAATTGCGGCAACGCATTTTCCAGCGCGCGCCAAGCCGCTTTACGTCCCGCGCTGTCGCCATCAAAACAAAAATAAATACTGTCGGCCTGACGCATCAGGATTTTGACGTGTTCCGCCGTGGTTGCCGTACCTAAAGCCGCTACGCCGTAGCCGACGCCGAACTGCGCCAATGCAACCACGTCCATGTAGCCTTCGACCACCAAAATCCGTCCTGCCTCTTTTACGGCAGCACGCCCTTCATATAGTCCGTAAAGGTTTTTCCCTTTATCGAACAAAGGCGTATCGGGAGAGTTCAGGTATTTGGGTTTGGAGTCGTCCAATACGCGGCCGCCAAAGCCGATTACCTGCCCACGCGGATTACGGATAGGGAACATAATCCGATGGCGAAAGCGGTCGTAATGTTTGCCTTCGTTGTCGATGACCATGCCCGTATCCACCAACGCAGTATTAGGATAGGGTTGGAATACTTGCGCCAAAGGTTGCCAGCCGTCGGGTGCATAGCCCAAGCCATAATGCGCAATAACTTCCGCACTCAAGCCGCGTTTGTCCAAATAAGCCTTTGCTGCCGGATTGAATTTCAACTGTTGCGCATAAAAATCCGCTGCTGCTGCCGTCGTTTCTTCCAAAGTCTGCTGTTTTTTCTTACGTTCGGCACGGATTTCTGGATTGTCTTCCTGCCCGCGAACTTTAGGCACCGTCATACCGACGCGATCAGCCAAAAACTGCACCGCCTCCGGAAAAGACAGTCCCTGATGTTCCATCACAAAACCAATCGCCGAACCATGCGCCCCGCAACTGAAGCAATGGTAAAACTGCTTGGTCGGGCTGACCGAAAACGACGGCGTCTTTTCCTTGTGAAACGGACAACAGGCCATATAGTTCGCCCCGCCTTTCTTCAGCGGAACCTGCTCGTCGATAATATCGACAATATCGACTTTGGACAAAAGCTCGTCAATGAAATCAGATGGAATCATGGTTCGGCAGAAGAGGATGGACGGAAAATATTTCAGACGGCCTTATAAACAGACAAAGGCCGTCTGAAAATGGAATTTTGGATGAGGGTTGAAATGAGTTTTGTATTATAGCAAATTGTTGTAATACATGTGTCTTATCCTTTTGAGGTAGAGTATTAATAATCGTATTTCATTCGTTATTAAGATGGATATGATGTCGCTAAACCAAAGATCGGCTGTAAGATATTCAGACGGCCTTTGCTGTTGTCTTATTTTGCGATTCAGTTGCGCTTTCTTGGTATGAATATGATAATGAACGTATATCCTCGGTTTTAGAAAGGTTGTTTCTCATGAAAAATTTTGCCCGTTTTCTCAATCATCCCGATGTTTCCTTTTCTCCGATTCCAGATGCCATTAGAGTTGATAATCCTGCAACAGGTGAGGCTTTGGCATTTGTCCGTAAGACTGGTTCAGACGGCCTGAAGCTTTTGATTCAAAAGGCAGAGACGGCACAAAAATTATGGGCAGCAAAAACCGCGTTGGAACGGGCCGATGTGTTGTGGCGTTGGTATTTTTTAATTAAAGAAAACAAAGAAGAACTGGCGCGTATCATGACGATGGAGCAGGGCAAAAGCCTGACTGAGGCGCGTGGTGAAATTGATTATGCGGCTTCGTTTGTGCGCTGGTTTGCGGAAGAGGCGCGGCGGATTGACGGCGATGTGCTGACAAGTGTGAAAGCATCGCAAAAACTGGTTGTATTGAAACAGCCTGTCGGTGTTACCGCTGCGATTACGCCGTGGAACTTCCCATCTGCGATGATTGCACGCAAGGCTGCGCCTGCTTTGGCGGTGGGTTGCGCGATGATAGTCAAACCAGCATCACTCACGCCTTTGAGTGCGTATGCATTAGTCGTTTTGGCTTATGAAGCGGGCGTACCACAGGATTTGTTGCCTGTTGTCAGCGGTAGTGCTTCGGAAATCAGCCATGAATTTGCCACAAATCCAACTGTGCGCAAAATCAGCTTTACCGGCTCAACCGAAGTCGGCGCAAAAATTTTTGCCGACAGTGCGGCAGACATTAAAAAACTTAGCTTAGAACTGGGCGGCAATGCGCCGTTTATCGTGTTTGACGATGCCGATTTAGACAAAGCCGTCGAAGGTGCGCTCGCCAGCAAGTTCCGTAACAGCGGTCAGACCTGCGTCTGCACCAACCGCGTTTACGCTCAATCCGGCATTTACGAGGAATTTTGTCACAAATTGAGTGAAAAAGTGGCTGCGCTCAAATTGGGCAACGGCTTGGAAGATAACGTAAACCAAGGACCGCTGATTGAGGAAAAAGCGGTGGAGAAAGTAGAGCAGCACATCGCCGACGCATTGGCTAAAGGCGCAAGTTGCCTGACCGGCGGCAAACGCAGCGCATTGGGCGGAACGTTTTTTGAGCCGACCGTTTTAAGCGGCGTTACGGCGCAAATGGCGGTAGCTCACGAGGAAACCTTCGGACCTTTGTGTCCGGTGTTCCGTTTTGAAACCGAAGCCGAAGTCGTCGAGGCTGCAAACAATACGGAATACGGTTTGGCAGCTTACCTTTTTACCTCCGACACCGCCCGTCAGTGGCGCGTCGGCGAAGCCTTGGAATACGGCATGGTCGGCATCAATACGGGCTTAATCAGTAATGAAGTGGCACCGTTTGGCGGCGTGAAACGCAGCGGTTTGGGACGCGAAGGTAGCAAATATGGTGCGGACGAGTATTTAGAATTGAAATATTTGTGCATTGATGTAGCGGAATAAGGCTGTACAGTAAAGGCCGTCTGAAATTTGGTTTTCAGACGACCTTTTTCAAATGCAGTAAAGCTACTTGTTAATTTTGATATTATTAGAACGAGCTTTGTAAAAAAGCAAAACCATAAGAAACAAAGTTTCAAAAATTTTGTCATATGTATATTAAATTAGCTTAATAACTATTTTATATGTTTTTAATTTCATTATATGTGTATTCCAAATTTATGGAGTTAGTTTTTCTTTAAGCGAAGGCAGCGGAAATTTTGGTACCTATATCGGCGGCAATACAACAGTGAGCAAGGCAGGATTGGTTCTTTTTGCTCACACAGTGTGGCTTATATCGATAGCGTGGGAACTTTATCTAGGCTGCAATGTTTGAAAAAAGGTGATGTGAATGTTTAAGAAAATTTTAGTCCTGTTTTGCGTAGCTTTTACCGGCGCGTGCAGTTCCTTTGATGGGGATGGTTTGACAAATGGCTCATATTCTCAAGGAAAACGTCTTGATCCGAATTGTGATCATTATGCTGTCGGTGGTAGTGGTGGCGGTTGTACACCGGCAGGTCAATGGCATCTTAAAGATAAACAAGGACAAAGAGTACCATTCTAGTTTTTAAAAATGATTGTAGAACGGGCATTTAATTATTTAGGCCGCCTGAAATTTGGTTTTCAGACGGCCTTTGTTTTAGAGTAGATCCTGGATGGCTGAACGCTCTTCTTCCAATTCGGCCAGCGTAGCGGCAATACGTTTTTGGCTGAATTCGTCCGACAAATCCAAGCCCTGGACGATGCGGTAGCTGCCTTCGTTACAAATGACGGGGAAGCCGAAAATCAAACCTTCGGGAATGCCGTAAGAGCCGTCGGATGGAACGCCCATGGTTATCCATTTACCACTGCTGCCGAGCAACCAGTCGCGCAGGTGGTAGATGGCGGCATTAGCGGCGGAGGCCGCGGATGATGAACCGCGTGCGGCAATAATGGCGGCACCACGTTCGGCGATTTTCGGCATGAAGACTTCGGTGTTCCAGTCGGGTTCGGTAATCATGTCTTGGACGGACTCGCCGTTGCTGGTGGCGTAGCGGTAGTCGGCGTACATGGTCGGGCTATGGTTGCCCCAGACGCACATTTGCTCGATGGAAGTAATCGGGCGGTTGATTTTTTCGGCAATTTGACTGACGGCACGGTGGTGGTCGAGACGCATCAGGGCGGTGAAATTTTCCGGCGGGATGTCGGGTGCGGATTTCATGGCGATGTAGGCGTTGGTATTGGCCGGATTGCCGACGACGAGGACTTTAACGTTGCGATTGGCAACTTTGTTCAACGCCGCGCCTTGTACTTTGAAAATTTCGCCATTGGCGTGCAGTAAATCGGCGCGCTCCATGCCTTGCGTGCGCGGGCGCGCTCCAATCAAGAGGGCAATGTCGGCATCTTTGAAGGCGACTTCGGGGTCATCTGTGGCGAAGATGTCGGCAAGGAGTGGGAAGGCGCAATCCTGCATTTCCATAATTACGCCGCGCAATGCCTGTTGTGCCTGCGGCAGGTCGAGCAGCTGCAGGATAACGGGTTGGTCGCGTCCTAGCATGATGCCGCCTGCGATACGGAAAAGGGTGGCGTAGGCGATTTGGCCTGCTGCGCCGGTAACGGCGATTCGGACGGGTGGCTTGAGGGTCATATTTTTCCTTTTGAAGTCTTTGTTTTACTTGATTTTCGGATTATAGCAGTATTATAGGGAGAATGATGTAGAAAGGCCGTCTGAAATTTGATTTTCAGACGGCCTTAAGTATTTGAAAAGATTATTCGTCGTTTTTCTTTTCAGCTTGTTCTTCTGCTGCTTCATAGGCTTCGACGATTTTCTGTACCAAAGGATGGCGGACAACGTCTTCGCTGGTGAAGGTGTGGAAATACAGGCCTTCTACGTCGCGCAGTTTTTCGCGTGCATCTTTCAAGCCGGATTTGATGTTGCGCGGCAGGTCGATTTGGCTGATGTCGCCGGTAATGACTGCTTTGGCACCGAAGCCGATACGGGTTAGGAACATTTTCATTTGTTCGGGCGTGGTGTTTTGCGCTTCGTCCAAGATGACATACGCGCCATTTAAGGTACGGCCGCGCATATAGGCCAGCGGCGCAATTTCAATCAAACCTTTTTCCATCAGTTTGGTTACGCGGTCAAAGCCCATCAAGTCATAAAGCGCATCATAAAGCGGTCGCAGGTAGGGATCGACTTTTTGCGCTAAATCGCCCGGCAGGAAGCCTAATTTTTCGCCTGCTTCGACTGCAGGGCGCACCAAAACGATGCGTTCGATTTGGTGTTTTTCCATGGCATCAACTGCGGCGGCAACGGCAAGATAGGTTTTGCCTGTACCGGCAGGGCCTAAACCGAACACGACATCGTGGTTGAGCAAGGCGCGGATATAGCCGTTTTGGCGCGGTGTGCGGCCGCCGATGCTGCCGCGTTTAGTGCGGAAATAGTATTGTTGGTCGTGGTGTTTTTCTTCGTGTTTTTCATCTGCGGTTTTGGCTTCAACGGCCGCGAGGCTGATGGCGTTGTCGTCCAAGTCGCCTTTTTCTGCGGCTTCGGCAAGCGATAGCAAGGCACGGCGGCCGGCGTGTGCCAGTTCGCCCATGAAGGTGAAATGTTCGAAGCGGCGGCTGATTTGGATATCAAGGGCTTTGCCTAAGACTTCGAGATTGCTGTCGAGCGCGCCGCACAGGCGTTGCAACACGGTATTGTCAATTTCTTCAAATTGCAGATGGACGGTGTGGGTCATATCGGTTTCCGTGATAAATCTATTTTTCCGTATTATACCCTTGTTCAGACGGCATGCTTTATAATACGTCGCTTCTTTTTGATAAACCGTTTCAATTAAAATGAGTCATACTATTTCCCCGCAGTCTGAATTTCTGCGCGGTATCAAAGAATGTTCCCCCATGCTGATCGGCTTGTTGCCGTGGGCGCTGATTTTGGGCATGCAGGGCGGACAAAAGGGCATGAGTTGGCTGGAAATGCTGCTGATGACGGGCATGAACTTTGCCGGAGGTTCGGAATTTGCCGCAGTCAATTTGTGGGCAAATCCCTTGCCGATTCTGCTGATTGCAACGGTAACGTTTATGATCAATTCGCGCCATATCCTGATGGGTGCGGCGATTGCGCCCTATATGAGGGATATGCCGCTGAAAAAGGCGATGCCTGCGCTGTTTGTAATGTGTGATGAAAGCTGGGCAATGGCGTTTGCTGAAATTCAAAAGCGTAAGGCGGCAGGTTTGCCTGCGTTCAATATGCCGTTTTATGCCGGCGTGTGCTTTATTTTGTATGTAACTTGGATTGGTTTTGCGGCGTTTGGCGCGGCAGTCGGTCCGATGTTCGGCGATGTGGCGGCTTGGGGCTTCGGCATGGCGTTTCCTGCAGTGTTTTTGGTGTTGCTGCGCGGGATGTGGAAGAGCTTTGCGGCTTCACGCCCTTGGTTTGTCAGCCTGATTGTGGCGTGCGCAACCTATTTGACCGTGGATGGCGCATGGTATGTTCCGGCCGGAACGTTGTCTGGCTTGTTGGCGGCGTATTTGTGGGGAGAGCAAAAATGAAGGATTTGTTGTCGCTGCAATCGTTTCTGCTGTTTTTAAGCATGTTGGCTGTTACCTATTCAACCCGATTAATCGGCTTTTTTGCATTACGCAACCGTACGTTGAGCCGTCGCGCGCAAGTGGTTATGGAGGCCGCGCCGGGCTGTGTGTTGATTTCCGTGATTGCACCTTATTTTGTATCAGATAAACCGCATGAGCTGATTGCCATTGCTTTGACGGTATTGGCGGCCAGCCGGTTTTCGATGTTGGTAACGGTCTTAATCGGCGTTGGCACTTCGGGCATACTCGGTTATTTGATGAAATAAAAAATTTTCAGACGGCCTTACTTGTTATAATGGCCGTCTGAATTTTTTGATAAAGCAAAAACATGGCAAACCAACGACTCATCTATGGCTTTCACGCCGTCAATGCCCGTTTGTGGCAAAACCCGAAATCGATTACCGAACTCTATATCCAAGAGGGCAAATCCGATGCGCGCACCCGCGATGTATTGGATAAGGCGGCCTCTGAAAACGTACGCGTGCATTTTGCTGATGCCGACCGCCTGAATGCCATCAGCAAAGGGGCGCGTCATCAGGGCGTGGTCGGGTTTATCGATGCCTCCAAAAACCATGTTCACTTGGAAGATGTGTTGGAAAACCTGAGCGAACCGCCGTTTTTGCTGGTATTGGACGGCATTACCGACCCGCACAACCTCGGCGCGTGTCTGCGTACTGCCGATGCGATGGGCGTGCATGCCGTGATTGCGCCCAAAGACAAAAGCGCCGGCCTGAATGCGACCGTCAGCAAAGTTGCCTGTGGTGCGGCGGAAACTGTGCCGTATATTACCGTAACCAATCTTGCCCGTACTTTGCGTGAATTGAAAGAGTACGGCATTTGGATTGTCGGCACGGACATGGGCGGCGACTCCGACCTTTACCACTGCGACTTGCCCGACAGCGTGGCCTGGGTAATGGGCAACGAAGGCGAAGGCATGCGCCGCCTGACGCGCGAACATTGCGATATGCTGGTATCGATTCCAATGTTTGGCACGGTAGAAAGCATGAACGTTTCCGTCAGCGCAGGCATGGTATTGAGCGAAACCCGCCGTCAACGGGTGTTGAAAGCAGAGAAATAACGCTTAGGTTTGTGAACAGAAAACGTCGTCTGAAAACCGGAAATTTGGTTTTCAGACGACGTTTGTTATAGGCGGATTAGCACCGTCATTCCCGCGCAGGCGGGAATCCATCGTAAAACTTGAGAAACCCTTATTTGAAAAACAGTTTCCGAATTTCAAAAATAGATTCCCGCCGTAGCCTGTCCTCGCGTAGGCGGGGGCGGGAATGACGACAACCGGTAAATTGCGTAACGAGAATAAAGTAACTTAGATATAGGTATTTTTTATTTGAATTTAGACTATTGACGGTTTAACTTCCTCCTACATAGCAAACGTCGTCTGAAAACCAGATTTCCAGTTTTCAGACGACGTTTTATTCAGAGGCTATTCTATTTATCCGACCATTTCATCGACTTTGCGTTGATAGCTTTTCAACAGCTCCGCCGAGCGGGCAAAGCGTTCGGCTTCATCGTTCAATGATGCGTACCGCACCTTGGCGGTTGACGACGGTCGGTACGCCGATATACACACCGTTTTGTCCGAACTCGCCTTCTAGCAAGGTGGAAACGGGCAATACGACGCCTTGATTGTGCAGGATGGCGTTGGAGATGCGGCTTAAGCCCATGCCGATGCCGTGGCTGGTCGTGCCTTTGGCGGCGATGACTTCGTAGGCGGCATTGCGCACGTTGTTATAGATTTTGTCCATACGCGCCTGCCCGTCTTCCGATTGTTCCAGCATCTTCTGAACCGACATACCGGCGATGTTGGCGGTGCTCCAAAGCGCAATGATGCTGTCGCCGTGTTCGCCGATCATCATGGCATCGACGCTCCAAGGCGCGACGTCGAACTCGTTGCCCAAGCAAACGCGGAAACGGGCGGAGTCAAGGATGGTGCCCGAGCCGATAACGCGCTCTTTGGGCAGGCCTGAGAAGCGCAGAACGGTATAAGACAGTACGTCCACAGGATTGGAGGCAACCAAGAAGATACCGTCAAAGCCGGAAGCCATGACTTTCGAAACGATGTCGTGGAAGATGCGCAGGTTTTTGTTGATTAAGTCCAAACGGGTTTCGCCGGGTGCCTGCGCCGCGCCCGCGCAAATACACACGATGTCTGCATCCGAACAATCATCGTAATCGCCGACGTAAATGCGTGCAGGCGAAGCGGCATAAGGCATTCCGTGGCGGAAGTCGCGCGCCTCGCCTTCAGCACGCGTGCGGTTGATGTCGATTAAAACCATATCGTCGCACAAGGCTTGGTTGAGCATGGAATAGGCGTAGCTGACACCGACCGCACCCAAGCCCACAACGACTACTTTGTTACCAACTTTTTTCATGTTTATTCCTGTTTGTTTGTGAATAGGAATTATTAATAACACTTGGACGGGATGGCGTCAAATTTCAGACGACCTCTACCCGCAGCACATCCACAATCAACTTAAACACATTCGAATGCCCGCGGCGGCTGGGGAATAGAGGTAAAGCGGATCGTAAGTAATGGCGTATTCGGGGAAGAGCTCGACCAGTTGTCCCGAATGGAGTGCATCTGCCAAGCTCATACTGTGCTATCCACGCGATGCCGAGGTCGTCTGAAAAGAGTTTCGGAAAAATTTTTATACCAATATTTTAAAAACGGCGTTCTAGCAAAGTTGATACTTATCTGAGAATTCATGTAAGAATAATGTTTTTTAAAACAATAGTATAGCTTGATTTTTGCACAAGAAAAAGGTTGCCATCCTATGAAATGCTCTGTATGCTTTCAAACACGTTTTGTTGATAAATTCAAGAGAATTAAAAATGAAAATTAACTATTTGGAAATTAAAGGATTTAAAAGTATCCAAAATGTAGAGCTAAAAGATGTTTCTCCTTTTATGGTTTTAGCGGGGGCAAACGGTACGGGTAAAAGCAATTTTGTCGATGCCTTGGCATTTTTATCAAAAGTGATTGATATGGGAGTGAGCAAGGCAGTATCTGAGTTTGGTGGTGTGAAAAACTTAATTGATCCAAAACAGAAAAATGAGATTATCAGCTATCGAATAAATGCAGAGATTGAAGAACAAGTATATGAATATGAAATAGATATTCTTCTAAGTAAATCATCGTTACTCCCCTCATTGCCTACAGTGCCTGTATCGGTGAAACATGAATATTTGAAAATTTTTAAAAATGGAAAAACTATTTTTGACAGTAGTGAGGAAGCTCGAAAATTAGAATTAAAGAAAAAAGAAGGAAATGAAAATAAGTTTGTAGAATATCTATCCTCAATTTTATTAGGGATAACTGGTGGAACTGTTTTGGGGGCATTAAAAAATAGTGATGAAATGAGTAAGGAAATCGTTAAAGGTGCAATGACGGGTATTATTCTTAAATTTTTAAGTGATAATAAAAATTCATTAGATACCAGCATATTGTACCAAAATAATTCATTTAATTTACTTAAAGATGTAAAGATATTTCGTATAGATCCTTTTAAAATCAAAGATCTTCGCAATAATGCCAATAACCCTGAAAAGCTGAATACAGACGGTAGCAATATTGCTGCAGTGTTAGAACATCTTGAGGATAACGACGAATTACGCGAGCAAATCATTGAATGGATGGGTGTGATTGTCCCCGAAATGCAGCAACTCTCTGTTCAAACGCAAAAAATTGATGACTCAAAAGGGTTATTTTTCGAGGAAGACAGCGGTAATCGTTTCCCCGCCCATATGGTTTCGGACGGCACAATTTATGCCTTATGTTTGTTGGTTGCCGTTTTAACGCGTGTAAAACAGCCCGGCATTACCATCATTGAAGAACCTGAGCGTGGCTTACATCCGAAAGCTATCAGTGAACTGATCGGCTTTATACGTGAATATGTAAGCCCTCACCATCCAATTATTCTGACAACTCATAGTGAATCGGTAGTGCGTAGCTTGGAATTGGAAGAGTTGTATTTTGTCAGTAAATCTCAAGGCAAAACCCAAATTAAAGATGTTCGGAAGTCCGGTGTCGATAAAAACAAAATTCCGTTAGATACGGCTTGGCTGACCAATCTGCTGGGAGGAGGATTGCCATGGTAAAAGTCGGATTTATTGTTGAAGGGTCATGCGAAAAGATTATTATCGAATCAGAGGCATTCAAGACCTTTTTACACAGGAATGATTTTGAATTGATTGAACCTGTTGTTGATGCCAATGGCGCAGGTAATTTATTGCCTCATAATATTGAGCCCTTTATTGGTGTTTTGGAAGCAAATGGAGCAGAAAGACTGTATATTTTGACGGATTCGGACGGACTCCCTGTTGAAGGTGTTAAGGAAAGAATCAGCCACGCGAAAATTACTGCCTATTTTATTGCGGTTAAAGCGATAGAAGCATGGTTTCTAGCAGATACTCAAGCCATGAAAAAATTTTTAGAAATTGAAGATTTTGAGGGAGAACAGTTTCCGGAAGAGACGCCCGAATTGCCTTGGGACAGAATCAGCAAAATTGTCAAAGAAACCGGTTCTGCCAGAGGACCGGGAAACAAAGTTGGCTTTGCTAAGAAGATGATTAAATATTGGGAATTTTCAATCGAAAATGCTGCCACGCATCCAAACTGTCCGAGTGCAAAATGTGTTGTTGCACATTTTCAATCTAATAGATAAAAATCGTCTGAACGTATAGTTTAAAGATGGTCAATAATATTGCTCTACCATCTCTATATTGAAAATTTTTCTAATCTTTCTAAGATAAAAAGGTCGTCTGAAAACCAAGTTTATTTTTCAGACGACATTTTTTTATAATTTGCTATTAAAAAATAATATTCTGGCGTTGAGTTATCAGTCATAGAATTAAGTGCTTCTAGGCAGATTTACTAGATTGACTTAGGTATTGCTATTGAAATCCGAATCTTCGGACCTCTTTTTAACTTTGCAGCAAGCCAAAGAATATCCCATTATTTCCTATTTGGAAAATATGCTGTTCGTAAATTGAGATTTATTGCTTAATCATTTATCCGTACAATCCGCCTCATCAAATATTAAGGAGGCAGTGATGAAAAAAATGCCTGTATTGTTTGTCGGGCATGGTAGCCCGATGAATGTGTTGGATAAGGAAAATCCTTTCAATACCCACTATTTTTATGACTTAGGCAAGATTTTGTCGGGCTGAGACGATTTTGTAAAGGCCTCAGCTCCGATTTATCTTACATTAACTTTTCTTCCGGCGACGTTCACCAGGCAGCAGCATATCCGCCCATTTGATAATGTTGGCGACTTCTGCCGGATTGAGTTCGTAGAACTGGCCGCGTTTGAGGCGGTTTGGCAGACCGATGGGGCCGAAACCTACGCGGACGAGGCGGCTGACGGTCAGGCCTTGGCTTTCAAAAATACGGCGTACTTCGCGGTTGCGACCTTCTTTGATGACGACGTTGTACCATTTGTTTGCGCCTTCGCCGCCTTGTTCGTAGATGCGTTCGACTTTTGCCAAACCGTCTTCGAGCATGACGCCTTCTTCGGTCAGGACGCGCATTTGTTCGGTGGTCAGCTCGCCCAATACGCGCACTGCGTATTCACGTTCGACTTCAAAGCTAGGGTGGGCAAAGCGTTGAACCAGTTCGCCTGAAGTGGTCAGGATCAAAAGGCCGCTGGTATTGATGTCCAAACGGCCGATGGCCACCCAGCGGCTGCTGGCTGCTTGCGGCAGGCGGTCGAAAATGCTGACGCGGCCTTGTGGGTCATCGCGGGAAACGATTTCGCCTTCTTGTTTGTAGTAGAGGATGATGCGTGGCAGGCGGTCTGCCCATTTGAGTTTGATGATGCTGCCTTTGACGGTAACGTGGTCCTCGGGCGTAACTTTTTCGCCCAGTTGGGCTACGCGGCCGTTGACCGTTACCCAGCCGTTGCTGATCCATTCTTCCATTTCGCGACGTGAGCCGACGCCGGAAGCGGCCAGGACTTTTTGCAGGCGCTCGGGTTCGAAGCGGGAAAGGTCGCTGCGGCGTTCTTTCAAATCGCGGGCGTGCTCCATGATTTTTTGGTTGGGATTGCGGACAACCAGTTTTTTGGCTTTGGCGGCTCGTTGTTTAGGCGCGGTATTTTGAGCTTTGGGGCCGTCTGAAACTTTTTGGCCGTAAGGTTTGCCTGATGTTTTGCGTTCGTCGTCTGGACGTTTTTTATTGGCAAAGGATTTGGCCGGTTTGGAAGGTTTTTTGGCGGTAGATGATACGCCGTCGCGCCATTGGCGTTTGCTGGAAGGCTGTTTGGACATGATTTTTCCTAACTCGCTTGAAAAAGCGGTTCTTCTGCGGCGGTTGCGGCAGGGGTTGGATTGGGGGAAAAGGCCGTCTGAAAATCAGATTCAGACGGCCTGCCGATGAAAGGCTGTATTGTAACTCAACCAGTAAATTTTTGTTTGAAAATCCGAAAATTATGGTGAAAGGCGTTCGCGTATCCAGTTGCCGTCAACCAGGCGGTATTGGATGCGGTCGTGCAGGCGGCTGGGACGGCCTTGCCAGAATTCGATACGGTCGGGAATAACGAGGTATCCGCCCCAATGCGGCGGGCGGGGAACATGCAGGGGATGTTTGACACCGACGGCCGCGGCTTTGGCCACCAAGACGGCTTTGCTGGAAATCACTTCGCTTTGCGCGCTTGCCCATGCGCCGATACGGCTGGTATACGGGCGGCTTTCAAAATATTCGTCCGAAGCGGCGGCGTCGAGTTTTTCAATGCGTCCTTCAACACGCACTTGGCGTTCGAGTTCCGGCCAGAAAAAAGTCATAGCGGCAAAGGGGTGCGCCGTATAGGAGCGGCCTTTGCGGCTGTGGTAATTGGTAAAGAAAACAAAGCCTTTTGGGTTGACTTCTTTTAGCAGTACCATGCGGCTGTTGGGCCTGCCGTCTTCGCCCACGGCGGCAACGTTGACCGCTGTCGGCTCGTTGACTTCGGCGTGAATGGCTTCGTTCAGCCATTGCTCAAATTGGACAATCGGGTCGGCGTGGCATTCGGCTTCCGACAGCTCGCGCTTGCTGTAATCTTCGCGGATATTGTGCAGATCCATGATTTTCTCCTTAGGTCTGACTGAATCATACTCCGTTTTTTCAGACGGCCTCAAGGGCATTTGTGTATAATCGTAGCCCTTTCCAATATAGAACAATACGGAGTCCTGTCATGCAAACCGAAGTCGAACTGAAAATCTTAAATCCGAAAATGGCCGATTCCCTGCCTGCTTATGCAACGCCCGGTTCCGCCGGTTTGGACTTGCGTGCCTGCTTGGATGAAGCTGTTGTATTGCAGCCGGGCGATGTGTATCTCGTGCCGACCGGTTTGGCGGTGCATTTGGCCAACCCTGCTTACGCAGCCGTTTTGTTGCCGCGTTCTGGCTTGGGTCATAAACACGGTATTGTTTTGGGTAACTTGGTCGGTTTGATTGACTCGGATTATCAAGGCGAATTGAAGGTCTCTCTGTGGAACCGTGGTAAAGAAGCGTTTACCATCGAGCCGATGGAGCGCATCGCGCAAATGGTGATTGTGCCGGTTGTCCAAGCTGCGTTTAAGGTTGTGGACGAGTTTGCCGCCAGCGAGCGCGGTGAAGGCGGATTCGGCAGCACTGGCAAAGCCTGATGATTTAAAAGGCCGTCTGTAACAGGATAAATTGAAATATTCGATTTCGGTTTGCCGCTGTTCAGACGGCCTTTTTGTTGTGCCAACCTTTGCATAATTACACACAAGATTGCATTTTTATATCTTGCCTGCATGGCCGGCGCACCTAATAATACAGGCCGTCTGAAACCTTTACGGAGCGTTGTTATGTCCCGCCCCTCACTTTTTCTGCCTTTGTTTTTGATTATCTTTGGTGCGATTTGGTTTTTACGTGCTACGGATATTTTGCCTGCGACATCAACCATGATTGCCGGCGCATTAATTATTTTGGGCTTTGCCGTGTTGATTATGGACGGCATCAATAAACAGTCCATCGTTTCCGGTCCGATGCTGGTTTATATCGGTACAGCCATTTATCTGCACATGAGCTACTGGATTTACCTCTCGCCGTTATTGGCCATCGGCATGGTCGTGTTGGGTTGCCTGCTGTTGCTCTCGCGTAGCGATATGATTCCTGAAAAACACACAAAATAGAAAGATGAGAGATTTGGGTTTTGCCCTATAAAGGCCGTCTGAACAATGGTATAATCCGCCGACTCAGACGGCCTTTTTTATTGTGGTTTAAATTTAAAATTTGCCCTTACGGCCGCACCGTTTTCTTACATTTTGCAAAGTTTCCGCCATGACTCAAGACAAAATCCTTATTCTCGACTTCGGCTCGCAAGTTACCCAGCTGATCGCCCGCCGCGTGCGCGAAGCCCACGTTTACTGCGAACTGCATTCTTTCGATATGCCTTTGGAAGAAATCAAAGCCTTCAACCCGAAAGGCATCATCCTCTCTGGCGGCCCTAATTCCGTTTACGAATCCGACTATCAAGCCGATACCGGCATCTTTGATTTGGGCATTCCGGTTTTGGGCATCTGCTACGGCATGCAATTTATGGCGCACCACTTGGGCGGCGAAGTTAGCCCGGGCAACCAACGCGAATTCGGTTATGCGCAAGTTAAAACCATCGACAGTGAGCTGACACGCGGCATTCAAGACGATACGCCCAACACGCTCGACGTATGGATGAGCCATGGCGATAAAGTTTCCAAACTGCCTACCGGCTTCTCTGTTATCGGCGACACCCCGTCTTGCCCAATTGCCATGATGGAAAACGCTGAGAAACAATTCTATGGCATCCAATTCCACCCTGAAGTGACCCACACCAAACAAGGTCGCGCGTTGTTAAACCGCTTTGTCTTGGATATTTGCGGCGCACAACCAAGCTGGACCATGCCGAACTACATCGAAGAAGCCGTTGCCAAAATCCGCGAACAAGTCGGCAGCGACGAAGTGATTTTAGGTTTGTCCGGCGGCGTGGACTCTTCCGTAGCGGCCGCGCTGATTCATCGTGCCATCGGCGACCAACTGACCTGCGTGTTTGTTGACCACGGTCTGTTGCGTTTGAACGAAGGCAAAATGGTGATGGACATGTTTGCCCGCAACTTAGGAGTACGCGTGATTCACGTTGATGCCGAAGAGCAGTTTTTGGCGAAACTTGCCGGCGTGACCGATCCGGAGAAAAAACGCAAAATCATCGGTGCGGAATTTATCGAAGTATTTGACGCTGAAGAGAAAAAACTCACTAACGCCAAATGGTTGGCGCAAGGTACGATTTACCCTGACGTAATCGAATCCGCAGGCGCGAAAACCAAAAAAGCCCATGCCATCAAATCCCACCACAATGTCGGCGGCCTGCCTGAAAACATGAAGCTCAAATTGCTTGAGCCGTTGCGCGACTTGTTCAAAGACGAAGTACGCGAATTGGGCGTCGCTTTGGGTCTGCCGCGTGAAATGGTGTACCGTCATCCGTTCCCGGGCCCAGGTTTGGGTGTGCGTATCTTGGGCGAAGTGAAAAAAGAATACGCCGACTTGCTCCGTCAAGCAGACGATATTTTCATTCAAGAATTGCGCAATACTACCGATGAAAACGGCACATCTTGGTACGATCTGACCAGCCAAGCCTTTGCCGTATTCCTGCCTGTGAAATCCGTCGGCGTAATGGGCGACGGCCGTACTTACGATTATGTCGTAGCTTTGCGTGCCGTGATTACCAGCGACTTTATGACTGCCCACTGGGCTGAGCTGCCATACTCGCTGCTTGGTCGAGTGTCCAACCGCATCATCAACGAAGTCAAAGGCATCAACCGCGTGGTTTATGATGTCAGCGGCAAACCGCCTGCCACGATTGAATGGGAATAATCCCTAAAAAATAAAGGCCGTCTGAACAGATATTGTTCAGACGGCCTTATTCTTTAGGGAGTAAGCCCAATTAAAATTGATTTTTTAATTCACGCAAGGCGGCGAAGACTTCGAGTTCGCTGTTTAATTTTCGTCCGCTCAATTCTTCGGCGCGTGCCTGAACTTGGGGCAGGTGTACGCGGAAAAATGGATTGACTTTGCGTTCGTGTGCCAGGCTGACGGGCAGTGTCGGCGTGTGTTCGGCTGCGGCCAAGGCCGTCTGAATGTCGGCATTGTCCGGCTCGATATGCTGGGCAAAGCGCAGATTGGAGGCGGTGTATTCGTGCGCCGGATAAAACAGCGTTTCTTCGGGCAGCTGGTTGAATCGGTGGAAGCTGTCGTAAAGCTGCTCGATTGTGCCGGTAAATACGCGGCCGCAACCAGCGGAGAACAAGGTATCGCCGCAGAAAACGTGCAGGCCGTCTGAATTTTCCAGCAGATAGCTGATGTGGCGGTCGGTATGGCCGGGGGTTGCCCAAACGGTAACCAAGCCTTCGCCAAACGGGAACTGCGTACCTGCGGTGACGGTATGCGTCGCTACGTCGATGTCACTTTCGCCATAGATTGGGGATTCTAAAAAGCCGTGGAACAGGCTTTTTGCGCCGCCGGTATGGTCGGGATGCGGATGGGTAATCCATGTTTGCGCCAGCATCAGGCGGTTGTGGACGAGGAATTTCAAAACGGGCGTGGCATCGGACGGATCGACGCAGGCAGCATGGTTGCCTTCTTGAATCATCCAGATGTAGTTGTCGTTTAGGGCTTGGATTGGCGTGATTTTCATATGCTTTCTTCTGGTTTGGGGTTTCAGACGGCCTCTAAATAATCTTTGATATTAGGGCTTTGGCCGAATACGGCTTCATGGGCTTGCTGGATGCACAGTCGGTTGAACAGCAATCTTTGGGTTTGATCGCCGTCGATAATCCGCACTTGGCCTTGCAGTTTGGGCGCGTCGTGATGAAAGGTATTCTTAAACGCGTGCCAACGGTCGGTTTGCAGATGGACGACGGCAAACATATCGTGTGAAATATTAACGCCGACACTGAATAGCTTGGCCGAGGCTTGCAGGCAGAAACTGCTGTCGCCAAACAGGCACAGCCCCATGTTTTCCGGATAGCGGAACAATTCGATTTTCACGGCTTCGGGTGCGGCAAAGATGTTGCAAAACAGCCGTTCAAACAACGATGGCTGCGCCACGCCTTCGCTCAACATGCCGTAAAGCCCACCCAGCCAATCGACATAGCCGAGAAAAGTGAAACGGTAGTCCTGCATAATGGCTTCGATGCGCTTGGGATCGCGTTTGCTGATCAAGCGGACAAATTCAAAACCGACTTCCGGCAGCCGCGCCCGAAGCGTTTGGTGCAGGCGGTGGGCAAACAGGTTTTTGTGGTTGTGCGGATTGCGCAGAATGCCGAGGAATTTCAGCCGCAATATCCGCCACAAGGCATCCGGTACTTTGACGGTATCGGCATTTGCCGTAGGTGTTTTCAGACGGCCTGCAGGCAGGGTGCGCAGGTGGTTGCAGGCATCTTCGTAGCCGCTTTCATGACGGTTGAACCAGCTTTCCAGATTGTATTGGTTGGCGGAGTCTTCGACAAAGGTCAGCGTATAGAGGTTTTTCGCCGCCAAGTTGCCGATGATGTTGACGCTTATCGCTTCGCTGCGGTTTTGTTCTTTGCCACGGGCTTTTTCGCCAGTATGGAACATAGACAGCGGTAAGCGATAAACGTTTTGATTTTGCGGGCTGACCTGCGGATTATGCGAATGTTGCCGCTGCTCGGTTTGGGCGATGAAGTGGTGTTCCTTCGTCGGATTCGCGGTCAACAGGGCGTAAGGCTTTTCGCCGCATTCGGAAAATTCGCAATCGCTGAGGATAAAGGCTTGTCGAGTCATAATGTCGGGAAAGGCCGTCTGAATATGTCGATTATAGCTGATGGGGAGCTAAGGGGGATTATGATTATACGGAATGATGCTTTTGCTTGCAGAATACGCTAATAGAATGACGATGGTCGGTTTGGTCTTTATATGCAAAAGGACGCAAAAAGGTCGTCTGAAAACAGGTATAGCGGATTTTGTGCCAACCCGTTTTCAGATGACCTTAAATCAACGGACTGTTCAACACTATTTATTCTTCTTTTGGGAAAACATGGTTGCGGTGATACTCGAAATATTTTTCGCTTTCCGGTCGAATTTTTAATTTCATATCGGGAGAAATTCCCAACCGCTTTTGATTTTCCGAATCGATTGTCGGGCTGATTTTTATCGTACCGTCGGTATCAAACGTAATCAGTCCATTATCGAATAATCTGTCGATATTGGGTGCGAGCATCAGACCATTGAAGCGACATAAACGCTCGTTATCATCGCACACGCTCCAAGGTTTAATATGGCTGGCGATGAGTAAAGGCTGGATATCTAGACCGGTCAGCGGACAGCTCGGATACAGTTCGAGTAGTTTTTGCCGGAATCTGCCTTGCCCTTGACGAGCTTTTATTAAGGTTTCGATTTCGGTTCGCTTTTCTGGTTCAATTTCGGATGCTAATTGTTCTTTGAGTTTACTGAGATCTTGTTCCAAAGATTGGGTTGAGTTTATTTGAAAATTTGTTGGTTTGTATAATTCAAATATTCCTCCTTTTTTCCACCATAAAAAGTCTTGGTGCATTGATTCGTGATAATGCTTCCTTGAGTTTGAATTGACACTAAGTACATGCAAAGAAGCATGTGTATCATCATTATAGTCAGGAGTAATCTGCCATTGGTTTTTTAGTTCTTCAATCTGTTCATCTACATCTTTTACCTTAAATTGTGTTTTGCCCATATCATGCAGATGTAAGACGATTCTTTTTATAATTTCTATCGTTCCATCAATATGTTCCCCATTGATCCGTGCGGAATATTTTGTTTTCGCCATTAAGTCTTCCTATCAAAGTTAAGTTTTCTAATTTAATTATTTGGGGTAATGCATTGATTTTCCTATGACCGTCATTCCCGCGTAGGCGGGAATCCAGAAGCTTGAATTTACAGTAGTCTTTGAGTATTTCTGAAATGCAGGGGGCTGGATTTCCACCTGCGCGGGAATGACGGCGGTTGGTTCGGTATTATACGCAAAAGAACATATAAAGGTCGTCTGAAAACAGATATAGCAGAATGCGCTAAATCGTTTTCAGACGACCTTTCTCTTTAAAGCCGAATCAAATCAGCCTGCCGGTTAACCCAACGCCTTCCTTGCTCCGGCAAAGAGGCGGTACCAGCCGGACAGTTCCGTCCAGTCTTCCGGTTTCCAGCTCATTTGCGCGGCGCGGTACACGCGTTCGGGGTGGGGCATCATGATGGTAACGCGGCCGTCGGCATTGGTCACGCCGGCAATGCCTTGCGGCGAGCCGTTGGGGTTGAGCGGGTAGGTTTGGGTAACTTGGTTTTGTCCGTCGACGTATTGCAGAGCGATGCCGAGGCCGTCTGAAATTTTGCCGCCGTGAAGCGCGAAGTCGGCGCGGCCTTCGCCGTGGCTGACCACAACAGGCAGGCTGGAGCCTTGCATTTCGTTCAGAATCAGCGATGCGGATTTTGGAACATGAACCATGCTCAGGCGCGCTTCAAACTGCTCGCTCAAGTTGCGTTTGAATTTAGGCCATGCCTCTGCGCCCGGGATAATCTCGGCAAGGTTGCTGACCATTTGACAGCCGTTGCACACGCCCAATGTCAGCGTGTTCGGATCGGCAAAGAAGGCGGCAAATTGGTCGCGTAGAGCAGGGTGGAACAGGATGGATTTCGCCCAGCCTTCGCCCGCGCCGAGTACGTCGCCGTAACTGAAGCCGCCGCACGCCGCCAGCATTTTGAAGTCGGCAAGGTGGACGCGGCCTGCCATCAGGTCGGACATATGCACGTCGTAGGCATCGAATCCGGCGCGGGTGAAGGCGGCGGCCATTTCGATTTGCCCGTTCACGCCCTGTTCGCGCAGGATGGCGATTTTGGGTTTCGCGCAGCTGTTGATAAACGGCGCGGCGATGTCTTCGTTTACATCAAACTTCACGTCGGCAAACAATGCGCTGCGGTCGTTGTCGCCAATCAGTGCGAACTCGCTGTCGGCGCAGGCAGGATTGTCGCGCAGGCGTTGGATGGCGTGGCTGGTTTCCTGCCATACGCGTTGCAGGTCGGCGCGGTTTTGTTCCAGTACGATGCCTGCCTGATTGCGGATAACGATTTTCTCGTCAGTACCGATGGTCGCAACAGCATGCAGTGCCAAATCAGCTTCTTTAAACAAGGCTTCTACGGCTGCAACATCTTGTTTGGCAATTTGAATCACTGCGCCCAGCTCTTCATTGAACAATGCACGGATGCTTGCTTCGTTGACATCGGCTTGGTTGGCAACCAGCGAGGTCAAATCCACATTCAAGCCGCAACGTGCAGCAAATGCCATTTCTACCAAAGCGGCAAACAAGCCGCCGTCGCTGCGGTCGTGGTATGCCAAGAGTTTGTCTTCGGCGACAAGCTGTTGAATTATGTTGTAAAACGCTTTCAGACGGCCTGTATCGTCCAAATCAGGTGCATCGCCGGTCATGTTGTTGTAAACCTGACCGAATGCAGAGCCGCCCATACGCGCTTTGCCGTTGCCCAAGTCAACCAGCAGCAATACGCTGTCTTCGACGTTTTTCAACTCAGGCGTAACAGTCTTGCGTACGTCTTCTACTGGAGCAAACGCAGAAATAATCAGGCTCAACGGCGAAACCACGGATTTTTTCTCTTCGCCATCCTGCCACACGGTTTTCATCGACAAACTGTCTTTGCCCACGGGGATGCTCAAATCCAATGCCTGACAGGCTTTAGAAACTGCTTCAACGGTGCGGTAGAGTTTTTCATCTTCGCCCTCGTTGCCGCACGCCGCCATCCAGTTGGCGGAAAGTTTGATGTTGCCGATGTCGCCGATGTTGACCGCCGCGATGTTGGTGATGGCTTCGCCGACGCACATTCTGCCCGAGGCGGGCGCGTCAAACAGGGCGACGGTCGGTTTTTCGCCCATAGACATCGCTTCGCCGCGATAGGTGTTGAAGCCCATCATGGTAACGGCGCAATCGGCTACGGGGGTTTGGTATTTGCCGACCATTTGGTCGCGGTGGGTCATGCCGCCGACGCTGCGGTCGCCGATGGTAATCAGGAAGTTTTTAGCGGCTACGGTAGGCAGGCGCAGAACGCGGTAGGCGGCTTCGGTGATGTCGATATCGCCCGCGTTAAACGGTTTTTCAGACGGCGTAACCGTTTTGTCGCTGCGCGTGGTTTTGGGCGGTTTGCCGAGCAAGACGTTCAGCGGCAAATCGACGGGATTGTTGGAGAACAAATCGTCGCGCACTTGCAAATGGCCGTCGTCGGTCGCCGTGCCGACCACGGCAAACGGGCAGCGTTCACGTTCGCAGATGGCGCGGAAGGTATCCAAATCTTTTTCCAAAATGGACAATACATAACGCTCTTGCGATTCGTTGCACCAAATTTGCAACGGGTTGAGGCCGTGTTCTTCCAGCGGCACTTCGCGCAGTTTGAATACCGCGCCGCGTCCGGCATCGTTGACCAGTTCGGGGAAGGCGTTGGACAAGCCGCCCGCGCCGACGTCGTGGATGGAGATAATCGGGTTTTTGTCGCCGAGTTGCCAGCAACGGTCGATGACTTCTTGCGCGCGGCGTTCGATTTCGGGGTTGCCGCGTTGTACGGAGTTGAAGTCCAAAGAAGCGTCGTTTGTGCCGGTATCCATCGAAGAAGCCGCGCCGCCACCCAAGCCGATAAGCATGCCCGGGCCGCCCAGTTGGATCAGCAATGCGCCTTCAGGGATTTCGTCTTTATGCGTCTGCTGTGCCTGAATGCTGCCCAAACCGCCTGCAATCATAATCGGTTTGTGATAGCCGCGAACTTGTCCGTCAAACTTTTCTTCAAAGGTGCGGAAGTAGCCCAAGAGGTTCGGGCGGCCGAATTCGTTGTTGAACGCTGCGCCGCCAATCGGGCCTTCAATCATGATGTCTAAAGGAGAAGCAATATGGCCGGGTTTGCCGTAGGCTTGTTCCCAAGGCTGCTCTAGGCCCGGAATATTCAGGTTGGAGACGGTAAAGCCGGTCAAGCCTGCTTTTGGACGTGAGCCTTTGCCTGTTGCGCCTTCGTCGCGGATTTCACCGCCCGCACCCGTTGCCGCACCGGCAAACGGCGCGATGGCGGTTGGGTGGTTGTGTGTTTCCACTTTCATGATGATATGGGTGTCTTCTTCGTGGAAACGGTAGCCTTGGTTTTCCGCCGCATTTGGATAGAGGCGCTCGATTTTCGCGCCTTCAATCACGGATGAATTGTCTTTATAGGCAACGACTGTGCCTTCGGGATGCGCGTTGTGCGTGTCGCGTATCATGCCGAAGAGGGATTTCGATTGTTTTTCACCGTTGAGGATGAAGTCGGCGTTAAAGATTTTATGGCGGCAGTGTTCGCTGTTTGCCTGAGCGAACATCATCAATTCAACATCGGACGGATTGCGGTTTAAAGCCTGATAGTTTTCAACCAGATAATCGATTTCGTCGGCAGAAAGCGCCAAGCCCATTTCGGTATTGGCTTTGACCAAAGCCTCTTTACCGCCGCCCAATACATCTACGCTGGAGAAGGTTTCCGATTGGATATGGTGGAACAGTTGCGCCGCTGCATCGATGTCGGTCAACACGCTTTCGGTCATGCGGTCGTGCAACAGGGCTGCCCATTGTTGTTTTTGCCCATCGGTAAGCACACCTTCGAGCCATACTGCCATACCGCGTTCAATACGCTCAATACCTTCCAAACCGCAGTTTTCGGCGATATTGGTTGCTTTGGAAGCCCAAGGAGAAATGGTGCCCAAACGGGGCGTTACCAAAAATAAATGCAAGCCCTCGCGCGCTTTGGGCGTTTGTTCAACGCTTTGCGCTGCCAGTAAGGCTTGCAGTTTTTCGACTGTCGCGGCATCAAGTGCTTTTTCGCTACCGACAAAATACCAAAATTCGCTGCTTAATTTGACTTCGGGCAGGCCGAGGGCGGCTGCTTTTTGGAAGAGTTTTTCAACACGGAAATCGGAAAGGGCGGTTACACCGCGCAAGGGCAGAACAACAGACATGGATTCAGCTCACAAAATGCAGTTGGGGAATCCATTATTATACCTGAAAAATGCAATTTTGCTTGTGAATTTATACTTCAAGTGTTGACAATTTTTGCTTGTGAATTGAAGGGGAATGGAGCAATCGTATCGTTTGATTTTTTATTTTTGTACCTGATTATTCGATTATTTTTGTTTATTTTTGAAGAATCGGAAGGAATGGGGATAGACAGGCGTAAAGGTCTAAAGTAAAAATTATTTGATAGTTGACTTTGACATTTTGCTGACAATAAGGCCGTCTGAAACCTTACTTTCAGACGGCCTTGCTTTATCCTTTTCTTTTATTTCCCAACATATCCAGCAATCCTGCTAAATTACTTTTTCCCTCTTCCTTGCTCACAATCGGCTCGCCGCCTTTGCGGCCTAGGATTTTGATGTCTTCCTGCGGCATTTCGTCTATAAAGCGGCTCGGCTCGGGGAACTGCCATGTGCCTTGCTTTTTGCGTTTGAGGCAGTGGGTCAGCGTAAGTTGGCGTTTGGCGCGGGTAATGCCGACGTACATCAGGCGACGTTCTTCTTCGACGTTTTCTTCTTCGATGCTGTCGTTGTGCGGCAGGATGCCCTCTTCGCAGCCGACGAGGAAAACGTAGGGGTATTCCAAGCCTTTGGAGGCGTGTAGGGTCGAGAGTTTGACGGCATCGACTTCTTCTTCGCTTTTGCCTTCCAAGAGCGTCATTAGGGCGACGGTTTGGGCAAGTTCGATGATGTTTTTGCCGTCTTGTTCGCCTTTGCGCTCCAACCAGCCGGTCAGGTCGCTCACGTTGCGCCATTTGATTTCGCCAGCTTTACCCTCTTCACTGGCAAGCAGGTGGTTTTCGTAGTCGATTTCTTTGAGCAGGCCGTTGATGAGTTCGCCTGCTTCGCTGGTTTCGGCTTTGGTGCGGTAGTTTTCAATCATATCCATGAAGGCTTGCAGGTGTTGGCGGTTGGTATGGTTCAATAGGGCAAGCGCTTCTTCGGTTTGCGCGGCTTCATATAGGCTGCATTCGTGTTCGTGCGCGTAGGTGTTGAGCTTGCCCAATGTAACGTCGCCGATGCCGCGTTTGGGCGTGGTTACGGCGCGTAGAAAGGCAGGATCGTCGTTGGGGTTGGCAAGCAGGCGCAAGTAGGACAAAACGTCTTTGATTTCGGCTTTGTCGAAAAAGCTTTGTCCGCCGGAAAGCTGGTAGGGAACGCGCGCGCTGCGCAAGGCTTCTTCAAAAATCCGTGCCTGATGGTTGCCACGGTATAACACGGCGAAATCGGCGTATTGGGTTTTGTCGCCACCGACCAGCTTCTGCTTGACGATTTGGCTGACGACCCAGTCGGCTTCGTGTTGCTCGCTTTGACAGGCAACGACCTTGACGATTTCACCTTCGCCGAACTGCGACCAAAGTTTTTTGGTGAACAACTTGGGGTTGTTTTCAATGACTTTGTTGGCGATTTTGAGAATCCGCGCGGTGGAGCGGTAGTTTTGCTCCAATTTGATGACCTTCATCTGCGGATAGTCTTCCTGCATTTTACGCAGGTTTTCCATGTTTGCGCCGCGCCATGCGTAGATGGACTGGTCGTCGTCGCCGACGGCGGTAAACATGCCTTCCGCGCCGGTCAAGAGCTTCATTAGGGTGAATTGGCAGGTGTTGGTGTCTTGGCATTCGTCAACCAATAGATAGCGCAGCCGCCGCTGCCATTTGTTGCGCACTTCGCTGTTTTGCTGCAACAGCACGGCAGGCAGGCGGATTAAGTCGTCAAAATCTACTGCTTGATAGCTTTGAAGGGTTTCCTGATAACTCGCATAGACGCGCGCTGTTTGTTGTTCCCACACATTAGCGGCCGTCTGAACGACATCTTCAGGCGTTTTTAAATCATTTTTCCAAAGGGAAATTTGATGCTGCGCTTTGAATATGGCTTCTTTGCCCGTGCCGCCCAAGAGCTCGCCGATGATTTTGGCGCTGTCGGTAGAGTCGAGAATGGAAAAGTTTTTTTTGTAACCGATTTGATTGGCTTCTTCGCGTAGAATCTTCATGCCCAAAGAGTGGAAGGTGCAAATCGTCAGCCCGCGCGTTTGCGACTTGGGCAGCATTTTGGAGACGCGTTCCTGCATTTCCGTGGCGGCTTTATTGGTAAAGGTAATCGCGGCGACGGTATGCGGCAGATAGCCGATATTGACAATCAAATGCTTGATTTTTTGTGTAATCACGCCGGTTTTGCCGCTGCCTGCGCCGGCAAGGACGAGCAGGGGGCCGCCTAGATACTTGACTGCGGCTTGCTGTTGGGGGTTGAGTTTCATTGAAGGGGAAGACGGGTAATGTGGGGAGCAATTATACAACAAGGCCGTCTGAAATTTTCAGACGGCCTTGGGCGTTTTTTAGAGTAAACCTTATTCAAAATATTTTAATTTGCCTTTGAAGTCTTCCAGCTTCTCATAGCCTTTTTGCGCCATGATGGCTTTTAATTCAAGGGAAACCCGTTCAAAAATGTCTACGCCTTGCTGGTGTAGCGCCGTGCCTATCTGCACCATGCTTGCGCCGCACAAGATGTGTTCAAACGCATCACGGCCGCTGTAAACGCCGCCCGTTCCGATAACTTGGATAGACGGATCTAGTCTTTGATAGAACGCGTGGACATTGGCGAGCGCAGTCGGTTTGATGTATTGGCCGCCTATGCCGCCGAAGCCGTTTTTCGGGCGGATCACGACGGATTCGTCTTCGATATACATGCCGTTGCCGATGGAGTTGACACAGTTGACGAATTTTAGGGGATAGCGGTTGAACACTTTCGCCGCTTGATCGAAATGGGCAATATCGAAATACGGCGGCAATTTGATGCCCAAGGGCTTGTCGAAGTAGGTAAAGGCATTATCCAAAATCATCTCGGTGGTTTCAAAGTCGTAGGCAATTTGCGGTTTGCCGGCGACGTTTGGGCAGGATAGGTTGAGTTCGGTAATACCGTTAAACCCGCTATTTTGCACCTTTTCCAACAGGATATGTGTTTCGCCGGGCGACATCCCGACCAGTGAGAGGAAAAATGTCCGTTCCGGCTGAGACTCTTGAAGGGTAAGCAGGTAATCCAGATAGTAATCAATGCCTTGATTCGGCAAACCCATCGAATTGATGCTGCCGAGAGGGACGTCCCGATAACGCGGCTCGGGGTTGCCTTGACGAGGGGTAAGCGTTGCGGTCTTGGTAATGAAAGTGCCTGCTGAAGACTGTCTGACTGCTTCCAATTCCTCAACAGTCATGCATGATACACCAGCGGCATTCATCAGGCAGTTGTCAAAAGAAAAACCGGCGATTTGTGTTTTCAACGATACCATCTCCTGTTCCTTTTCTTCGCAAAATCAAATTGTTTACCAAGCGTAACACGAAGAACCAGTACGATTTTTAACAAACATCAAATGACAAAGTATGTAGGCGGATGTTGTTTTCAATATTGAAAAAAGGCCGTCTGAAAAACTCAAACGGTCTTTCAGACGGCCTTCACTATATGGCATCAATTAAGAACAAAAGCTGTCGGCTGATTTGGATATTGGGTTTTAAAAATCAGGCCAACCATTCGGCCAAGGCTGCTTCAAAACGTTTCAAGCCTTCGGCCATGTCTTCATCGTTCAGCAGTAGGCTGGGGGCGAAACGCACCACATTGGCACCGGCAACCAGTACCATCAGGCCGTGTTTTAAAGCGGCGGCGGTGATTTCCGAAGCCTTACCTTCGTATTTGTCCGCCAACACGCAGCCGAGCAGCAAGCCCATGCCGCGGACTTCTTTAAATACGCCGGTTTTTTCGCCTATTTCACGCAAGGCCGTCTGAAGTTTTTGGCCTTGTTGTTCAACGTGTGCCAATGTTTCGGGCGCATTGATGATGTCAAATGCGCGGCTGCCGACGGCACACGCCATCGGATTACCGCCAAAGGTCGAGCCATGCGTTCCGGGGCCGAAGGTTGGGGCGATTTTATCGGTGGTCAGAATCGCGCCAATCGGGAAGCCGCCACCTAAGGCTTTGGCAGAGCTGATGATATCGGGCGTCACGCCGTAATGCTCGTAGGCAAACAGTTTGCCCGTATGACCCATGCCGGTTTGTACTTCGTCCAAAATCAGCAATGCGCCGTGTTTGTCGCATAAACGGCGTGCGGCTTGCAGATATTCTTGGGTGGCAGGCAGGATGCCGCTTTCGCCTTGAATCGGCTCGATAATCACGGCGCAGGTTTTGTCGCCGACGGCTGCTTCCAATGCGGCAACATCATTGAAGGGAACGTGGGTAATGCCGGCCGGCAGCGGCGCGTAGTCTTTACTGTATTTGGGCTGGCCGCCGACGGATACGGTAAACAGGGTGCGGCCGTGGAAGCTGTTGAGGCAGGAGATGATTTCGGTTTTGTGTTCGCCAAAATGATCGCGGCCGTATTTGCGCGCCAGTTTCAGCGCGGCTTCATTGGCCTCTGCGCCGGAGTTGCAGAAAAACACTTTGTCGGCAAAGGTGTTTTCGACCAGTTTTTGGGCCAATTCTTGCGCCGGTTGGGTGGTGTAGATATTAGAAATGTGCCAGAGTTTTTGCGATTGTTCGGCCAAGGCTGCAACCAAATCGGGATGGCAATGCCCCAGCGCGTTCACAGCAATACCGCCTGACAGATCAATGTATTCTCGTCCTTCTGTATCCCAAACCCGGCTGCCGAGCGCGCGTTCCGGAATCATGGGGGCGAATGAGAAATTGGGTGTCAGGTAGTTTTGCATGTTCTTTTCCTTTTGATATTGTCAACAATCTCTTAAATTATGCGCCTATTGGTTGAGAGATTCAATATAGCAATCAGGCCGTCTGAAAACTGGCGTTCAGACGGCCTGATGTTTATCTATCCTAAATACGCCATCACTCCATTGAGTTTTTAATTTGTATTTCGCTCTTGTTAAATGTTTTTCTGTTTGCCGATTTCTTTTGCTAATGTAAAAAATACTCTACCACTCTCATTGGTTAAAGTTTTCAAGTATTCATCAACATCAGTAACATTAATAACAACTGTTTCATTTGTATGTTTATTAAATTCTAAATCAACAATAATATTCCCATTAACCAATATTTCATATATATCTTCTTCTTCAGGCAGCATAGACAAACAATAAGCACTTGAAGCTGAAAACTCTTTTTTCAGATACTGAAGAAGAAAAGTATTTTTAATTAAAACATCATTAAATTCATCTAATGATTGCTTGACTTCTTTCGTTGTCCAATTTTTAACATTATTCTTCATTGTATTCTACCTGGGGTCTTAGTTATTAAATTACCATGCTTATCTGTTTGGATCGTCATAATATTAGTTGGCATGTTGTTGTTATATTTATCATATCCAATATCCTTATTAACTCGGATGACTATTTCATAAATTGTATGAGAAATGCGACTTTATGCTTGATTTCCCAGCATTGATGGATTTTTTTGTTGCGGAAATCGTCGGGAACGGACTGTTTGGAAATGTCTTTGACGGCGTATTGTTCCGATACAGAATCATCCAACACAAAGCTGCGTAGATTGTTGGAGAAATAGAGAATGCCGTCTGAAGCGAGCAGGCTCATTGCGCCGTCAATCAGTTTTTTGTGGTCGCGCTGGATGTCGAGGATGTCGAGCATCTTTTTGCTGTTGGAAAAGCTGGGCGGATCCATGACGATCAGGTCAAACTTTTTGCCTTCGTCTGCGGCGTTTTGCAGGTATTGGAACACATCGGCGCGGACGATTTTGTGTTGTTCGGGGTTGATGCCGTTGAGTTCGAAATTGCGTTTTGCCCACTCGAGATAAGTGTTGGACAAATCGACGGTTTCGCTAGTTACCGCGCCGCCGGTTGCAGCGTAGACGGTGAAGCTGCCTGTGTAGGAAAACAGGTTGAGGAAGCGTTTACCAGCTGCGGTTTCGCCGACTTTTTTGCGCGTGTTGCGGTGGTCGAGGAAAAGGCCGGTATCAAGGTATTTGTCGAGATTGACCCAAAACTTGCGGCCGTTTTCAGTGATGACGAAATCGTCGCCGGTTTTGCCGGTTTTCTCGTATTGCTGCAAACCTTTTTGACGTTCGCGGCGTTTGAGGTGGATTTGTTCGGGCGCAAAACCGGTTACAAAACCGATGGCTTCCAATACATCGGCAAGCCATGCTTCGTATTCTTCGGGCTGCATCAGCCAGCCGGTATCGTATTCCTGAAGATGGATTTGGTCGCCGTAAACATCGACGGCAAAGGGAAATTGGGGAATATCGCGGTCGTAAATGCGCCAGGCTTCGATATTGTTGCGTTTGGCCCATTTCATAAGATGTTTGATGTTTTTGCCCAAACGGTTGGCAAA
Source organism: Neisseria perflava (assembly GCF_019334725.1). Lineage (NCBI taxonomy): Bacteria > Pseudomonadati > Pseudomonadota > Betaproteobacteria > Neisseriales > Neisseriaceae > Neisseria > Neisseria perflava. Next base: position 1,406,642 of record NZ_CP079818.1, read on the forward strand.
GGGGGTAATGTCGGTCATGGTTTCAGACGGCCTGAATAAGTATTGGGAAGGGGTTGGATTTTAACGCACTTGATGTCTTTTTGCTTGACTGTTGTCTATAAAATCTATATTATCCGCCGTTCGTCTTTTGATACGAAGCCATCGTCATCCAACCTAAACCGCCGTTTCGGGCGCGTTTCTTTTATTGCTTGCATATTTGCAAAGCCTTTTCTGTGCAGGTTGTCGTCGATGTTAACCACAAGCAAGATGCTTGCGACAACCCTGTAACTTCACATTTCCCGTATCGTTACTTTCCTTTGCTTCAGGTCGTCTGAAATTGTTCAGGCGTGCGCGTTGTTGTCTCTTAGGATAGATATGTCTATTAAATTTGCCGATTTGAATCTTGATAAAAACATTTTGTCTGCCGTAAGCAGCGAGGGTTATGAAAGCCCGACCCCGATTCAGGCGCAAGCGATTCCGTTTGCTTTGGACGGCCGCGACATTATGGCTTCGGCACAAACCGGTTCAGGCAAAACCGCAGCCTTCCTGCTGCCAACTTTGCAAAAACTGACCAAGCGCAGCGAAAAACCGGGCAAAGGCCCGCGCGCGTTGGTGTTGACTCCGACCCGCGAATTGGCGGCGCAAGTGGAAAAAAACGCGCTGGCGTATGCTAAAAATATGCGTTGGTTCCGTACTGTCAGCATTGTTGGCGGCGCATCTTTCGGCTACCAAACCCGTGCTTTGAGCAAACCGGTTGACCTGATTGTCGCCACTCCGGGCCGTCTGATGGACTTGATGCAGAGCGGCAAAGTCGATTTCGCCCGTTTGGAAGTGTTAATTCTGGACGAAGCTGACCGTATGCTGGACATGGGCTTTATCGACGACATCGAAACCATCGTGGAAGCGACGCCGAGCGATCGTCAGACTTTGTTGTTCTCCGCCACTTGGGACGGCGCGGTAGGCAAACTGGCGCGCAAACTGACCAAAGACCCTGAAACCATCGAAGTTGAGCGTGTGGACGATCAAGGCAAAATCGAAGAGCAGCTGTTGTACTGCGACGATATGCGCCATAAAAACCGCCTGCTCGACCACATCTTGCGCGATGCCAATATCGACCAATGCGTGATCTTTACATCAACCAAGGCCATGACCGAAGTCATCGCGGATGAATTGTACGAAAAAGGTTTTGCCGCCAACTGCCTGCACGGCGATATGCCGCAAGGCTGGCGCAACCGCACGCTGATGGACTTGCGTAAAGGCCGCTGCAAAATTTTGGTTGCCACCGATGTAGCCGCACGCGGTATCGACGTACCGACCATTACCCACGTTATCAACTATGACTTGCCGAAACAGGCTGAAGACTACGTTCACCGCATCGGCCGTACCGGCCGCGCAGGCCGTACCGGTATTGCGATTACCTTTGCCGAAGTGAACGAATACGTCAAAGTACACAAAATCGAAAAATACATTGGCCGCAAATTGCCTGAGCTGACCATCGAAGGCATGGAACCGACCCGCAAACGCAAATCTGCCGGTGGTAAACCGAAAGGTAAAGGCGGCTGGGGCGATCGTAAATCCGGCGGCTGGCGCGGCGATAAGAAACCGGCTAAAGAAGGTTTCGGCGGTAAAGCTCGCGGCGAAGGCCATAAAAAAGACGGTTTCAAGAAAGATGGCTTTAAGAAAGACGGTTTCAAAAAAGCTGACGGGTTCAAAAAAGGCGGCGAAGGCTTTAAAGGCAAACGTAAGTCTAACGACAGCTTTGGCGGCAAACACAAAAGAGGTTGATTTTTTCAATCTTAAGGCCGTCTGAAAAAGACATAAGGGCGTGTGAAGACACGCCCTTTTTTATGGTTTCAAGTTTCGCATATAAAAAAGCGCGGGATTGATCCCACGCTTTTTCAGACGGCCTCTTACAAAGCAGCCAATACGGCATCGCCCATTTCTGAGCAGGAAACCAGTTTGGTACCTTCTTCGTAAATATCGCCGGTACGCAAGCCTTGTTGCAGTACTTTTTGTACGGCGTTTTCGACTTGTTGCGCGCGTGCTTCGTCGTTCAGGCTGTAGCGCAACAACATAGCGAGGGACAAAACGGTTGCCAGCGGATTGGCTTTGTTTTGACCGGCAATGTCAGGAGCAGAGCCGTGAGACGGTTCGTACAGGCCTTTGCCGTTTTCGTCCAAAGAAGCGGAAGGCAGCATACCGATGGAGCCGGTCAGCATGGAGGCTTCGTCAGAGAGGATATCGCCGAAGATGTTGCCGGTAGCAATCACGTCAAATTGTTTGGGCGCGCGTACCAACTGCATGGCGGCGTTGTCGACGTACATATGGGAAAGCTCGACATCAGGGTATTCCTTGCCGATTTCTTCAAAGATTTCGCGCCACAGTTCGGTGGTTTCCAAAACGTTGGCTTTGCCTACGGAGCAGACTTTTTTGCTGCGTTTTTGGGCGGATTGGAAGGCAACGTGGGCAATACGGCGGATTTCGCTTTCGCTGTATTTCATGGTGTTGTAGCCTTCGCGTTCGCCGTTTTCCAAAACACGGATGCCGCGCGGCTCGCCAAAGTAAATATCGCCGGTCAGTTCGCGTACGATAAGGATGTCGAGGCCGGCTACGATTTCCGGTTTCAGAGTGGAAGCATTGGCCAGCTCTTTATACAAAATGGCAGGGCGCAAATTAGCAAACAGATTCAAGTCTTTACGGATGGCCAACAATCCGCGCTCAGGGCGCAATGGACGGTCGAGATTGTCGTATTGAGGAGAACCGACTGCACCAAGCAGTACCGCATCGGCTTTACGGCAAAGGTTTTGCGTGAATTCTGGATAAGGATGGCCGTATTCGTCATAGGCTTCGCCGCCCAAAGGCGCGTATTCGTAGCTGACATCCAAACCTTGTTCGATAAGTTTGTCGAGTACGCGGACGGTTTCTGCAACGATTTCAGGGCCGATGCCGTCGCCGCGCAAGATAGCGATATGTTTGGTCATTTCGGGTTTCCTTATGGGAAGGTTTTAGGTAAAGGGCAGGTCGTCTGTTTTTCAGACGGCCTTAAATCAATTTGCTCTGAAAACGCTGATTGTACCATTATGGTACTGGTAAAGCTGGGTAGAAATCGCGTAGGCAGAGTCTTCAAATGCCTGCAGGGCAATATTTGCCATCGCCTGCAAAGCCTCTTCATCGGACGGGCTGCAAACGAGCAGGGCGTTGCGTGCCGGGACTGCAAAAACGGGGTTGGCCGGCAGCATAGGATCGTCTTTAAGTACTTCGTCCAAAAGCAAAATCAGGGAAGCATCATAGTCGTTGTCCAAATGGATTTGAGCCAATGACCAACCTTCGGCATGATGAATTTGAACACGTCCATTCATTCGTTGGCGCAGATTATCCATGGCGGTACGATACAAGGCGTCCTCATCTTCAATACCGGCCTCTTTCATATGCTCACGATTGAGCGTATGCATGGATTCTTCCGTATCCACCATATAAAGCAACATGATATCGCCGGCAATCGGTTTGTATACCAGGTAATCGTCAGGTTCGGCTTCGTCCGTATTTGTAATCAGTCTGGCATTTTCCAGATAAATCGTATTTTTAATCGTCGGAAGAATTTGTTGTGCTGAAACACTGGCATCAGCGTCCTGAATCTTATCGATAACTGCTAAATTAGCTGCAACAATAGCTTCCAAGGCCTCGGGATTTTGCAGATAACTTGTGTAATGGTTGCTCAAATATGTGCTGAACGATGCTTCATCGTCTTCGGAAAACTGGACAATGATGGGCGAAGAAGCAATAGTTTCGCCCCAGTCGATTTTTGCTTCAAGATCCAATTCTTCTTGAATGCGATGGGCAAAGTATTCGACAAATTCCTGCCAAGTCATTAATTTAGGTTTGGAGCGGAACAACCTGCTGAAAAAAGACATATTGTGTCCTGAATAAGGGGATAAGGCCGTCTGAAATATTATAGACGTTCGGTTTCAACACGGATTTTAAAAACAACTTTGCGTATGTTCGCCCTGTCGCCGACCAATGGGGCATGCGCATCATTCGGGAAGAATAGCGCAAATTCACCTGGCTCCAAGGTCAGCCAGGTTTCCGGCTCGCAGTCGAAAAACTCGATATCGCGCTTTTCGTTGTAGCCTAAACCGTTTTTCAGACGGCCTCTGTCTATCCAGCCATATGTTTCGCTGCCGTCAATCGGCGTTTGAATATCAATATGTTTTAAGTGCGCTTCAGGCTGGGCTTCTCCCTTAGTCCTCATCGGCTCGCTACCGATAAAAATACGGATATTGGGATTCTCGCATGGTACTTGGCCGTCCGGCAGCTTGGCAAAATTTAGGGTCTGCAACAGATGGAAGGCTTCGGCAAAGTCGGGATGCAAGGCAGCGTAGCGGGTGGCATTGCTTATGGTGTCGGTAATCATGGTATATTTTTGTAGATTAAAGGCCGTCTGAAACACTTAAATTTTTCAGACGGCCTTTTGTATATCAACCGTTAAACAGCCAAGGCTGGCTTTGGCGGCGTTTTTCCTCAAAGGCGTGGATTTCGTCAGCGTGTTGCAGTGTCAGGCCGATTTCGTCCAAGCCGTTTAAGAGGCAGTGTTTGCGGTGTTCGGTAATGTCGAATGTGAATGTTTCGCCGCTAGGGGTGGTCAGGGTTTGCTCGGCAAGGTCGATGGAGAGCTGATAGCCTTCGTTGGCTTCAACTTCTTTGAAAAGCTGGTCAACCTGTTCTTCTGTCAAAACGATAGGCAAAAGGCCGTTTTTGTAGCAGTTGTTGAAGAAAATATCGGCAAAGCTGGGGGCGATGACGGCGCGGAAGCCGTAGTCGTCCAATGCCCAAGGGGCGTGTTCGCGTGAAGAGCCGCAACCGAAGTTTTTACGCGTCAACAGGATTTGTGCGCCTTGATAGCGTGGCTGGTTCAGGGAGAAATCCGGATTCAACGGGCGTTTGCTGTTGTCCATGCCAGGTTCGCCGTGGTCGAGGTAACGCCATTCATCAAAGGCATTGGGGCCGAAGCCGCTGCGTTTGATAGATTTCAGAAATTGTTTGGGGATGATGGCATCGGTATCGACGTTGCTGCGGTCGAGCGGGGCGACGATGGCGGTGATTTTGGTAAAGGCTTTCATGTCAGATTCTTATAGTAATAATGGGAAATTTTATGGCTATTCGGGTTAGCGTGTGCTGTGCAAACCGATTCGGTTGCCTTCTGTGTCTTCGATAAATGCTGCAAAGCCGTTGGCAATGCGGAATTTCTCTTGTAACAGTTTGCCGCCTGCTGCAACGGCTTTTTCTGCTGTTTCGGCACAATCCGGGCAATTGAAGAAAATGGTTGTACCGCCGTGGCCGGGCTGGGCATTGCTGTCGTGCCAAATCATGCCGGCCGTACCGTGTTGGGTGTAATCGGCTGGGAAAATGATGAAACGGAATCCGTTGCCGCCAACGTCTTGCAGGGGCTTGTCGAATACGGATTCGTAAAAGGCTTTGGCGCGATCCAAATCATGAGCGTGAATACCAAACCAGCTTGACGGATTACTCATTGTTTCTTCCTTTGCTTGGAATCGTGAAAATGTCTGAAAAATTAATAATGTATCAGGCCGTCTGAAACGGAGTCAGGAGCTTCAGACGGCCTGATTTACCGAATTATTCGGTAGCGGCTTCGATTTTTTCTCCAACATGGCTCATGCCGCGGCCTACTGCATTGCCGCCTTTTTTAACGGCTTCACCGGTTTTGTCGACAACGTGTTCTGCCGTTTCTTTGGTTTTATCGGCTACGCGCTCGGCAGTCTCTTTGGTTTTGTCCCAATTGCGGTTGGTATCGTCTTTTGCGCCGGACCAAGTGCTGGAACAAGCTGACAGGATGAGGGCTGCGGCAGCTAATGCAAACAGTTTTTTCATACTAGATTCCTTTCAAGTTATCAATGATTAAGAAGGTTTTCGGACGTTTTGCGCAATAGAAAAACTTACTTGAGCAAGGTATTGTTTCAGACGGCCTGATCAATAAAGGCCGTCTGAAAATACTTTAAGCCATAGTGCGGATGTCGGTAAAGTGGCCGGTCACCGCAGCTGCGGCTGCCATGGCAGGGCTGACGAGGTGAGTGCGTCCGCCGTTGCCTTGACGGCCTTCAAAGTTACGGTTGGAGGTGGAGGCGCAACGTTGTCCCGGGGTCAGGCGGTCGGCATTCATGGCAAGGCACATAGAGCAGCCCGGCTCGCGCCATTCAAAACCGGCTTCGATAAATACTTCGTGCAAGCCTTCTTTTTCTGCCTGCTCTTTAACCAAACCGGAGCCGGGGACAATCAATACGCGTTGCACATTGTCCGCTTTTTTGCGGCCTTTGGCGATAGCGGCGGCTTCGCGTAAGTCTTCAATACGGCTGTTGGTGCAAGAACCGATAAAGACGATATCGACAGGGATTTCGTTTAATGGCGTACCGGCTTCTAAGCCCATGTATTCAAGGGCGCGTTCCATGCCGCTGCGTTTGACCGGATCGGTTTCTTCGGCGGGATTAGGCACTTTACTGCTGATGTCCAAAACCATTTCAGGCGATGTGCCCCAAGTTACTTGAGGCTCGATGTCTTCAGCTTTGAAGTGGTATTCTTTATCGAATACGGCGCCTTCGTCAGACACCAGCGTGCGCCAGTACTCGAGGGCTTTGTCCCACGCTTCGCCTTTAGGTGCGAAAGGTTTGCCTTTTACATAGTCGATGGTGGTTTGGTCGACGGCAACCATACCTGAGCGCGCACCGGCTTCAATCGCCATATTACACAAGGTCATGCGGCCTTCCATAGAAAGGCTGCGGATGGCTTCGCCGCCAAACTCAATGGCGTAGCCTGTACCACCGGCCGTACCGATTTGACCGATGATATAAAGTGCTACGTCTTTGGCGGTAACACCGGGTTTCAGACAGCCTTCAACGGAAATCAGCATGGATTTGGATTTTTTTGCGGTAATGCACTGGGTCGCCATGGTGTGTTCGACTTCGGAAGTGCCGATACCGTGCGCCAATGCGCCGAATGCGCCGTGGGTAGAAGTGTGTGAGTCGCCGCAGACGACGGTCATGCCGGGCAGGGTGGCTCCTTGTTCCGGGCCCATAACGTGCACAATGCCTTGGCCTTTATCCATAAACGGGAAGTAGGCGAGTGCGCCAAACTCTTTAATGTTTTTGTCCAAAGTATCGACTTGCAGTTTGGAAATCGGGTCTTGAATACCTTTGTGCCAGTCGCCGGTCGGGGTGTTGTGGTCGGCTGTGGAGACTACGCTGTCGATACGCCAGAGTTTGCGGCCGGCCATTTTCAAGCCTTCAAATGCTTGCGGGCTGGTTACTTCGTGAACCAGGTGGCGGTCGATGTAAAGCAGGACAGTGCCGTCTTCTTCTTCGCGGACGACGTGGCTGTTCCAAAGTTTATCGTAAAGGGTTTGTGCGCTCATGATGAGTATTCTTTGCTATTGGTAGGTATGAATGATGGTTTGCGTTTATGGGCGGATTTTAGGCTTTTTATAGGGGCTGCGCAATAGGAATTTGTCCAATTTTTAAAATTTGTTGTAAAGTTTCAAAAAAACTTATCAAAAATTAGACAAATTGTAGAATTGTTGACAAAAAGATGCATCTTATCTGAAAGAATACTTGTCGAAATGCACTAAAAAGTTCTATCATTCTCACTCAACATCCACACTTACCAAGAGGTATAGAGAATGAAATTACCGGTAATGGCTCCTGAGCATCTGACTCAATTACGGGAATTTGAGAAAAAAGTCCTTGCCAATCATGCCAAAATCGAAGCATGGTTCCGTTCGCATTGGAACGAACACCGTCCGCCATTTTATGGTTCGGTTGACATCCGTAATGCCGGTTACAAAATTTCATCTATCGATATGAACCTGTTTCCAGGCGGCTTCAATAATTTGAATCCCAACTTTATCCCGCTGGCGGCGGTTGCCGCGCAGGATGCGGTACAGCGCGCCTGTGAAACGGCCAAATCCGTATTGATTATTCCTGAAAACCACACGCGTAACACATTCTATCTGCAAAATGTTTACGCCCTCAGCGAGATTTTGCGTTCGGCAGGATACGAAGTGCGCTTGGGCAGCTTGAATCCAGAAGTGACTGAGCCAACCGAGTTTGAAACCGCATTGGGCGACAAAATTTTGCTTGAGCCTTTATTGCGTACCCGTGAGCGTGTACATCTCGCAGACGGTTTCTCGCCTTGCGTTGTTTTGTTGAACAATGACTTGTCAGGGGGTGTTCCTGAAATCCTTAAAGATATCAGTCAAACCGTTTTGCCTCCATTGCACGGCGGCTGGACGACTCGCCGTAAAACCGAACATTTCGGCGCGTACAACCAAGTTGCTGCCGACTTTGCCAAGTTGATTGACATCGACGAATGGCAAATCAATCCTTATTTTGAAAAAATCAGCGGTTTGGATTTCCAAGAGCGTGAAGGCGAAGATGCGTTGGCAGGCGCGGTAGAACGCGTATTGGCGAAAATTCAAGCCAAATACGATGAATTGGGTATTACTGACCAGCCTTTCGTTATTGTGAAAGCCGACGCAGGCACTTACGGCATGGGCGTGATGAGCGTTAAATCTGCCGATGAAGTGCGCGGATTGAACCGTAAAAACCGCAATAAAATGGCAAAAGTCAAAGAAGGTTTGGAAGTCAGTGAAGTCATTGTCCAAGAAGGTATTTATACCTACGAAACCATGAACGGCGCCGTGTGCGAACCCGTCGTTTATATGATGGACCGTTTCGTTATCGGCGGCTTCTTCCGTGTACACGAAGGCCGTGGTGCAGACGAAAACCTCAATGCCGGCGGTATGGTGTTTGTTCCGCTGTCCAACAGCATCCCTACCGGTAACGGCGACAACTCCCAAGAAGCGCCTGAAGCCTGCAAACGCGTATTTGAACAATGGGATTCGCTCGGTATGCCGCGCTCCGAAAAAGACTGCGACGTGGACAATGAACACAACCGCCTCTACGTTTACGGCGTAATGGCGCGCCTGTCCTTGCTTGCTGCCGCATTGGAGTTGGAGAAAACCGCGCCTCAAGCCTAATAAAGCGTTGATCGATATTGTCAGGCCGTCTGAAAATTTGTTTTCAGACGGCCTTTTCTGTCTGTACAATTCATTCTAACTAAAAAACATGATTTATTTTTATGAGCAAACCAGCCAATCCAGTTGAGACAACCGACATTCTGCAAGACCAAGCCATGCAGCGCAGCAATACCGACAATGCGCCGCGCTCTGCCATCCATCAAACCCTGTATTCCGCCGATACCTTTGTTCAGTATGATTATCTTGCCGGGAAAAACTTGCCTGATATTACCCGTCCGCAAGAAGGCCAAATCAACTGGCTGCATTTTGTCGGCATCAATGATGTTGCCTTGCTCAAACATGCGCTTGAGCCTTACGGCATCCATGAGCTGGTTATTGAAGATATTCTCAGCCGCAAGCAACGTCCGAAAATTGAAGACTACGGCAGCTATGTTTTTACTGCCGCACAGGTTTACCATTACACAACTACAGGCAAGCTCCATTCCGACCAAGTGTATGTGATTATCGGCAAAGATTTTGTGTTGTCTTTCCAACAAAAACCGTTGGGCTTGTTCAGTCATCTGCGCCGGCAGATGCACGAAAATCCGCACAATATTTTGAACAAAAACACGGCGTTTCTGGCGTATTGTCTGCTTGACCGTATTGTGGACGACTATTTCATCGTTTTGGAGTCGTACAACAACCGTGTCGAAGCGATAGACAAGTCCCTGTTTAAAAATGAAAACAGCGATATTCTCAGTAAGATTCACCGCCTCAAGCGCGATGCCGTCCGTCTGCGGCGCACGCTTTTGCCATTGCGCGACGTGTTCTACCAACTGGCCGTACGCGGCGATTTTGCCATTTTCAAAGGCGAATCGACCGTCTATCTGCGCGATGTGTACGACCACAATATGCAGCTTATCGAATCGCTTGATGCCTCGCGTGATATGGTGTTGAGCATGATGGACATTTACCTTTCCTTCCAATCCAACCGCATGAACCAGCAAATGCGCGTGTTGACGGTTATCACCATCATCTTTATGCCGCTGACCGTCATCACCGGTATCTACGGCATGAACTTCGACAATATGCCCGAGCTGCATTGGCATTACGGCTATTTCATGGTTTTGGGTGTGATGCTGTGCATCATCATCGGACTGCTGATTTTCTTTTCGCGTAGAAAATGGTTATGATCAGGTGTGGCAGATTGAATTTTTCCACTCAAAAACGGTAGAATCAAAATTCCTACAAAACATGCCGTCTGAAATAACAGGCGGCCTTAAAAACAAACCACTTCAAGAGGTCAAACCATGGAACAAGCACGCCAACTTCCTTCTCACGAACTCATCATGTCCGAGCTGATGATGCCGGATACGGCAAACTTCAGCGGCAATGTTCACGGTGGCGATCTTCTGCGCCTGCTTGACCAAGTGGCATATTCCTGCGCCTGCCGTTACAGCGGTACTTATTGCGTTACTCTGTCTGTTGATAAAGTATTGTTTAAAGAGCCTATTCATGTCGGCGAACTGGTAACCTTTTACGCCAGCATCAACTACACCGGCCGTACTTCTATGGAAGTCGGCATCCGTGTAGAGGCGCAAAACATCCACACCGGCGAAGTGCGTCATACCAACAGCTGCTACTTCACCATGGTTGCCGTTGAAGACGGTAAGCCGGTTCCTGTACCACCTTTGGAAATCAATACTCCGCGCCAACGCTGCCGTTATGAAAGGGCTAAAAAACGCAAAGAGTTGAGTTTGCAGGCTGCGGACAAAGATTCTGGCTGCAACTAAATTCAATTTATTAAATAACGAAGGCCGTCTGAAATCCTGTTTCAGACGGCCTTCACGCAAAAGCCATAAACCGCTTGTTTTGTGGTAGAATCAACAAGACTTTTGCCATACGAAATTACAGATAATCATGACCGACGCAACCATCCGCAACGACCATAAATTTGCACTTGAAACCCTGCCTGTCAGCCTTGAAGACGAAATGCGCAAGAGCTACCTCGATTACGCCATGAGCGTAATTGTGGGGCGAGCCCTGCCGGATGTCCGCGACGGTCTCAAGCCGGTACACCGCCGCGTGTTGTACGCGATGCACGAGTTGAAAAACAACTGGAATTCCGCCTATAAAAAATCGGCGCGTATCGTCGGCGACGTTATCGGTAAATACCACCCCCACGGCGATATAGCCGTTTACGACACAATCGTCCGCATGGCACAAGACTTCTCCATGCGTTATGTACTGATCGACGGTCAGGGCAACTTTGGTTCTGTCGACGGCTTGGCCGCAGCAGCCATGCGTTATACCGAAATCCGCATGGAAAAAATTTCCCATGAAATGCTGGCGGATATTGAAGAAGAAACCGTCAACTTCGGCCCCAACTATGACGGCAGCGAACATGAGCCACTGGTATTGCCGACCCGTTTCCCTGCGCTGTTAGTCAATGGTTCGTCCGGTATTGCCGTCGGTATGGCAACCAATATCCCGCCGCACAATTTGGGCGATACCATCAATGCCTGCCTGCGTTTGTTGGATGAGCCTGAAACTGAAATCGACGAGCTGATCAATATCATCCAAGCGCCCGATTTCCCAACCGGCGCAACTATTTACGGCTTGAGCGGCGTGCGCGAAGGCTATAAAACCGGCCGCGGCCGCGTGGTAATGCGCGGTAAAACCCATATCGAGCCTATCGGCAAAAACGGCGAACGCGAAGCCATCGTTATCGATGAAATCCCATATCAAGTAAACAAAGCCAAGCTGGTTGAGAAAATCGGCGAGTTGGTACGCGAAAAAACGTTGGAAGGCGTATCCGACCTGCGCGACGAGTCCGACAAATCCGGTATGCGTGTCGTGATCGAATTGAAACGCAATGAAAATGCCGAAGTCGTTTTGAACCAACTCTACAAACTGACCCAGCTGCAAGACAGCTTCGGTATCAATATGGTGGCCTTGGTTGACGGCCAGCCGCGCTTGCTGAACCTGAAACAAATCCTGTCCGAGTTCCTACGCCACCGTCGCGAAGTCGTTACACGTCGTACTTTATTCCGCCTTAAAAAAGCGCGTCATGAAGGCCATATTGCCGAAGGTAAAGCAGTTGCCTTGTCCAATATCGACGAAATCATCCGTCTGATTAAAGAATCTGCCAATGCGCCGGAAGCCAAAGAAAAATTGCTATCCCGCCCATGGCGCAGCAGCTTGGTTGAAGACATGCTCAGCCGTACCGATTTAGACCTGCACATGATGCGCCCTGAAGGCTTGCCAGAGAATTTGGGCCTGCACAGCCAAGGCTATTACCTGAGCGAATTGCAAGCCGATGCCATTTTGCGCATGAGCTTGCGTAACCTGACCGGTCTCGATCAGGAAGAAATTGTCGGCGAATATAAGAATCTAATGAGTAAAATCATTGATTTTGTGGATATTCTTTCCAAACCTGAGCGCGTTACCCAAATCATCCGCGAAGAATTGGCAGACATCAAAGCCAACTTCGGCGATGAACGCCGCAGCGAAATTAATCCGTTTGGCGGCGATATCGCCGATGAAGACCTGATTCCGCAACGCGAAATGGTCGTTACCCTGACTCATGGCGGCTACATCAAAACCCAACCGACTACCGATTATCAGGCGCAGCGTCGCGGCGGCCGCGGCAAACAGGCAACGGCAACCAAAGACGAAGACTTTATCGAAACCCTGTTTGTTGCCAATACGCATGATTATTTGATGTGCTTTACCAATTTGGGCAAGTGCCATTGGATTAAAGTGTACAAACTGCCGGAAGGCGGCCGTAACAGCCGTGGTCGTCCGATTAACAACGTCATCCAATTGGAAGAAGGCGAAAAAGTCAGCGCGATTTTGGCTGTCCGTGAGTTCCCGGAAGATCAATACGTTTTCTTCGCCACCGCACAAGGCATGGTGAAAAAAGTCCAACTGTCTGCGTTTAAAAACGTCCGCAGCCAAGGCATTAAAGCCATCGCGCTTAAAGAAGGCGATTACTTGGTCGGCGCAGCGCAAACCGGCGGTGCGGACGACATTATGTTGTTCTCCAACTTGGGCAAAGCCATCCGCTTTAACGAATATTGGGAAAAATCCGGTAATGATGAAGCAGAAGATACCGATATCGAAACCGAAAACGAAGATTCAGACGGTCTGGATGATGAAAATGCCGAAAACGCATTGCCAAGCGGCAAACACGGTGTCCGTCCGTCCGGTCGCGGCAGCGGCGGTTTGCGCGGTATGCGCCTGCCGGCCGATGGCAAGATTGTCAGCCTGATTACCTTCGCCCCTGAAGCCGAGCAAAGCGATTTGCAAGTATTGACTGCTACCGCCAACGGCTATGGCAAACGCACCCCGATTGCCGATTACAGCCGTAAAAACAAAGGCGGCCAAGGCAATATCGCCATCAATACCGGCGAGCGCAACGGCGATTTGGTTGCCGCGACTTTGGTTAGCGAAACCGACGACCTGATGCTGATTACCAGCGGCGGCGTCCTGATTCGTACCAAAGTTGAGCAAATTCGCGAGACCGGCCGGGCTGCTGCCGGTGTCCGCCTGATTAATCTGGATGAAGGCGAAACCTTGGTCAGCTTGGAACGCGTGGCCGAAGAGGCCGAAGATGAAGCTGCTCTGGAAAGCGATGCAGCTGAAAACCAAGTGGTAAAAGCTGAAGATACTCCGTCTCAAGAATCTTAAACGTCAATGAATAAGGCCGTCTGAAAAGTTTTCAGACGGCCTGCTTATTCCAAAAGAAAATCCCGTGAGCGCAACCGAACCGTTCGATTTACCTCTTTTTCTGAAAAATCTGCCCAATCTGCCGGGCGTGTACCGTTTTTTTGACGAAGACAACAATGTTTTGTATGTCGGCAAAGCGGTCAATCTCAAGCGGCGCGTTTCCAGCTATTTCCAAAAAAACGATCATTCGCCGCGCATCGCATTGATGGTAAAACAGGTTCACCATATCGAAACCACCATCACACGTTCCGAAGCTGAAGCGCTGATTCTTGAAAACAACTTCATCAAAGCCTTGTCGCCGAAATACAATATTCTTTTCCGCGATGACAAAAGCTATCCTTATTTGATGCTCAGCGGCCATCAATATCCGCAAATGGCGTATTACCGCGGCACGCTGAAAAAGCCCAATCAATATTTCGGCCCGTATCCGAACAGCAACGCCGTGCGTGACAGCATTCAAGTATTGCAAAAAGTCTTTATGCTACGTACCTGCGAAGACAGTGTATTCGAGCATCGCGACCGTCCTTGTCTGCTGTACCAAATCAAACGCTGTACCGCGCCTTGTGTCGGTCACATCAGCGAAGAAGATTATCGTGACAGCGTGCGTGAAGCTGCGACTTTCCTTAATGGCAAAACCGACGAATTGACGCGCACCTTGCAACACAAAATGCAAACTGCCGCCGCGAATCTGCAATTTGAAGAAGCCGCCCGTTACCGCGATCAAATTCAAGCGCTCGGCATCATGCAGAGTAATCAGTTTATCGACAGTAAAAATCCGAACAATCCAAACGACATCGATTTGCTTGCGCTGGCAGTTTCAGACGGCCTGGTCTGCATACACTGGGTCAGCATCCGCGGTGGGCGGCACGTAGGCGACAAAAGCTTTTTCCCCGACACCAAAAACGATCCCGAGCCAAACGGACAAGATTACGCTGAAGCCTTCGTCGCCCAACACTATCTGGGCAAAAGCAAACCCGACATCATCATCAGTAACTTTCCCGTTCCCGATGCGCTGAAAGAGGCTTTGGAAGGCGAACACGGCAAGCAGATGCAATTTGTCACCAAGACCATAGGCGAACGCAAAGTCTGGTTGAAAATGGCGGAACAAAACGCACAAATGGCGATTGCTCAACGCCGCCTGCAACAAAGCAGCCAGCAGCACCGTATTGATGAACTGGCCAAAATCCTCGGCATGGATTCAGACAGCCTCAACCGCCTTGAGTGTTTCGATATCAGCCACACGCAAGGCGAGGCCACTATTGCGTCCTGCGTTGTGTACGATGAGCAAAGCATCCAGCCTTCGCAATACCGCCGCTACAACATCACGACCGCCAAGCCCGGCGACGACTACGCCGCCATGCGCGAAGTGTTGACGCGCCGCTACGGCAAAATGCAGGAAGCCGAAGCCAACGGAGAAAGTGTCAAATGGCCGGATGCCGTGTTGATTGACGGCGGCAAAGGGCAAATCGGCGTAGCCGTATCAGTATGGGAAGAACTCGGGCTGCACATTCCTTTGGTCGGTATCGCCAAAGGCCCCGAGCGCAAAGCTGGTATGGAAGAACTCATACTGCCTTTTACCGGCGAAGTCTTCCGCCTGCCGCCCAACAGCCCGGCTTTGCATTTATTGCAAACCGTACGCGATGAGTCGCACCGCTTTGCGATTACAGGCCACCGCAAAAAACGCGACAAAGCACGCGTTACTTCCTCACTCAGCGAAATCCCCGGTATCGGTAGCAAACGCCGTCAAGCATTGCTTACCCGATTCGGCGGTCTGCGCGGCGTGATTGCGGCCAGCCGCGAGGACTTGGAAAAAGTGGAAGGCATCAGCAAAGCCTTGGCAGAAACCATTTATGAGCATCTGCACTGATTGGCTTGAAGAGCAAAAAGGAACAATATGAAACCTGTCATCATCAAAAATATCGAGATCGGCAAAGGCCTGCCTAAAATTGCCGTACCGCTGGTGGCCGCCAATACGCAGGAATTGGAGCAGGCTTTGCGCGTATTGAAAGAGACGGCTTTTGACATTATTGAATTTCGTGCAGATTTTTTTCAAGCTGCGCTTGATGCCGATTTTATTGCCGAACAATTAGGCATCACTCGACAGGCTTTTCCTGACAAGCCTTTACTGTTTACGTTTAGAAGGGCGCAAGAGGGCGGCAATACGCCTTGTTCTGACGAGTATTATTTTGAATTATTGGAAAAAATCATCCGTTCCAAACAAGCCGATATTATCGACATCGAGCTTTTTGCCGAGGAAAGCAGCGTAAAACAAACCATTGCTTTGGCGCATGAGTATCAAACTGCCACCTTGCTTTGTAATCACGATTTCCAAGCCACGCCGTCTTTGGCAGACATTACAGGCCGTCTGAAAACAATGGCAGAGTGGGGCGCGGATATCTGCAAAATTGCCGTTATGCCGCAATCGCCGCAAGATGTATTGACCTTATTACAGGCAACATATGATGTTTCACAAATTATCGACCGCCCAATTATTACTATGTCCATGGGTAAAACCGGAGCCGTCAGCCGCTTGGCCGGCTCGGCTTTCGGCTCGGCGATTACCTTTGGTGCGGCACAAAAAACGTCGGCCCCCGGCCAAATTGATGCCAATGAATTGAGGAAAATCTTGGCAATTTTGGGATAGTTTAATTATTAATATTCAAGGCTGTCTGAAAAATATTTTTCAGACAGCCTGATTTTTTTAAATTTATTTCTTTTAATTTTAAATAAAATAGGTAACAATAGGCTTCCTATTTCAATAACTAGAGGAGAAATAAAATGACTACTACTAAAGAAAACCTGGCGAATCCAGGTCCAGTAGGCCTGTGTGGCTTTGCATTGACAACTTGGTTACTCAGTCTGATTAACGGCGGCTTTTTTACTGCTCAAGAGGGTGTCGGCTTAGTTTTGGGCATGGCTCTCGCCTTTGGTGGTATCGCCCAAGTTATTGCCGGTATGTTTGAGTTCAAGAAAGGCAATACGTTTGGTTTTACCGCTTTTATCAGCTATGGCGCCTTCTGGTGGACATGGGCTTTGTTTACCATCTTTTTTAAAGGTGAAACAGCCCCGGCATTTATCGGTTGGTATCTCTGCGCATGGGGTATGTTCTCGCTGATGATGTTTGTGGCCACCTTGACCAAGCCTAAAGTATTGAGCGGTATTTTCTTTTGCTTGACACTGACTTTCTTTGCTTTGGGTATTGGCGATGGCATGGAAAATCATAGCATCGTCCATATCGGCGGTTGCTTAGGCTTGGTAACTGCACTTGGTGCGTTCTACTTGGCAGCGGCTGAGGTCATCAACGAATCTTTCGGCCGTACTGTTTTGCCGGTTGGCGAGCGTAAATAAGCTTAACCATACAAAATGCCGTCTGAACGGTGGACATGAAATCAAAGATTTCGGCCACAATGTTCAGACGGCATTTTTATTTGTCTTCAAATAAATCAACATCAAATAAATCCGGCTCTTTGATGCGCTCCCGACAATCGAGTTTGATGTCTTCAGTAACTCGGCAGCAGCACGGCAAAATTTCTCCGGGCGCGACAAAAGCGAGCGGAAAATTATCATAAGAGACTTTCCCATCCAAGATTTTAACCCGGCATGAACCGCAATAACCGCTACGACATTGGTATTCAACTTCGTGTCCAGTGCGCTCCAAGCCCTCCAATAAGGTTTCGCCTTGTTGGAGTTGGAAGGTTTTGTCGTGTGTGCTGATGAGTGCCATATGATTTGTTTGGATTGGAAAGGCCGTCTGAAACGGTGTAAAGACGAAATCAAAGATTTCTGCCACACCGTTCAGACGGCCTTGATCATAAAACCGAATGTTCGATTACAGCTCGAAATCGCCCAAATCGTCGGCATTGACTTCCGAATCAATCTGACCAATCAGGTAAGAGGAAATTTCCACTTCCTGCGGCGCAACCTGTACATTGTCAGAAGACAGCCATGCGTTGATCCAAGGAATCGGATTTTGGGTCGCACCTTCAAATCCGGCAGGAAGGCCAACCGCCTGCATACGCAGATTAGTAATGTATTCAACGTATTGAGCCAGAATTTCTTTATTCAGGCCAATCATCGAACCGTCTTTAAACAGATAGGCCGCCCATTCTTTTTCCTGTTCGGCTGCTTTTTTGAAGAGATTGAAACACTCGTCCTGCAATTCATTCGCAATTTCAGCCATTTCAGGATCATCGGCACCGGCACGCATCAGGTTGAGCATATGCTGGGTGCTGGTCAGGTGCAGGGCTTCGTCACGGGCAATCAGCTTGATGATTTTAGCGTTGCCTTCCATCAATTCGCGCTCGGCAAAGGCGAAAGAGCAGGCGAATGAAACGTAGAAGCGGATGGCTTCCAATACATTGACGCACATCAGGCAGAGATAGAGCTTTTTCTTCAATTCGCGCAAAGACACGGTAATGAGCTTGCCGCCGACATTGTGCGTGCCTTCACCCAACAGATTGTAATACTGAGTGTATTCAATCAAATCATCGTAATAGCAGGCAATGTCTTCAGCACGGGCGATGATGTATTTGTTTTGCACAATATCATCGAACACGACTGACGGATCATTCACGATATTACGGATGATATGGGTATAGCTGCGTGAGTGGATGGTTTCGCTGAAGCTCCACGTTTCAATCCACGTTTCCAGCTCGGGAATAGACACCAAAGGCAAGAACGCAACATTCGGGCTACGGCCTTGGATCGAATCGAGCAGGGTTTGGTATTTCAGATTGCTGATGAAAATATGTTTTTCGTGTTCGGGCAGATTGGCGTAGTCGATACGGTCGCGCGACACGTCGATTTCTTCCGGACGCCAGAAAAACGACAGCTGCTTTTCAATTAGTTTTTCAAATACTTCGTATTTCTGCTGGTCATAACGGGCAACATTCACCGGCTGACCAAAAAACATCGGCTCTTTCAGCGCGTCGTTTTTGGTCTTGGAAAAGGTGCTGTATGACATAGTTAAGTGTTCGCAGGACATAGTGGGCTCTTTTTAGATTAACTTAAAATGGTAATATTAATATTGTGAAACTTATCTCTTTTATCTAAAAACATACTTATTAATTATTGAAATCTTTAATATTTTCAATTAATTCAAAACCCTTATTAGCTAACTCTAAAATCCCCGTAAAACAGGTAACTTTTTTTGCAATTTCTCCCATTTTAGAAAGGAGATTCTTACCAGTTTCTGTATTGCTCATGAATTCTTTATATTCATGATTGAAATACATATGACCAACAGTATTTTCTAGGGCTTCGATAATAGCTTCAGAACCAGTAATTGCATATTGATCAATGGATTCAATAAGACGCAAAAGATATTTTAGAATAGAAGACTTAACATTTTCTTCTATATTTTCAGAAATTAATATGTCCTGATATATGCTTTTTATAGAATTATTTATTTCAATTAGTTCACTTTCATCAATTTTTCTCAAAAATGAAAGTTGATTTTTTTCAAAATTAGCATCAATAATCTTAACAGAAGAATAAAGATATGAAGTCATATTTTCATCTAAATAACAAATGACCTCACCCCATTTTCTATCTAGTTCTACCGATTTACCAAGAAAAAACAATATGTTTCCCATCCAATTCTGACAATGCTCGATATAGTCAGGTTCATTTACTTGGAAATAGTTATTAATCTCCTCAATTAAATTTATAACTTTGCTAATCGAAAATAGAATATTACGATCACTAGCTTCATCATTAGTTAGATTTAAAATCTCCATCCACGCGCCTCTTGAAGTACGAAGTGATGGAACTCCTTTAGCTTTTTTAATAATTTTCAATAATCTTTGTGCTGGATTATCATAATAAGTATTAGACATTTTCTTCCATCCTTTGTTTTATTTCATTTTCAGACGACCTTTTAAACTCTAAAGGTCGTCTGAAAATCCCCCTTATCAAATCTTACAAGCCCCACCAGCGCAGCCGTCATCTTGAATATCGGCCTGTGTATCGTCCGCACCGTCTCGGGTGTTGTGGTAGTACAGGGTTTTGACGCCGTATTTGTAGGCGGTCAGCAGGTCTTTCAGCATTTGTTTCATGGAAACTTTGCTGCCTTCAAATTTGTTCGGGTCGTAGGCGGTATTGGCGGAAATCGATTGATCGACGAATTTTTGCATTACGCCGACGAGTTTCAGGTAGCCTTCGTTGCCGGGAAGTTGCCACAGGGTTTCGTAGGCATCTTTCAGGGTTTCAAATTCCGGTACGACTTGTTTCAAAATACCGTCTTTTGATGCTTTAACGCTGACCAGGCCACGTGGAGGCTCGATGCCGTTAGTGGCGTTGGCAATTTGCGAGCTGGTTTCAGACGGCATGAGTGCGGTCAGGGTAGAGTTGCGCAGGCCGTATTTGACGATGTCGGCGCGCAGGCTTTCCCAGTCGTAGTGCAAAGGCTCGTTGCACACGGCATCCAAGTCTTTTTTGTAGGTGTCGATGGGCAGTTTGCCTTGCGAATAAACGGTTTGGTTGAAGAGCGGGCATGCGCTGTATTCTTTGGCAAGGTTTACCGATGCTTTGAGCAGGTAATACTGCATGGCTTCAAAGGTGCGGTGGGTCAGGCCGAGGGCGGAGTCGTCGCTGTAACGTACGCCGTTTTTTGCCAGATAGTAGGCGTAGTTGATTACGCCGATGCCGAGTGTGCGGCGGTTCATGGTTGCGGTGCGTGCTGCTGCAACCGGATAGTCTTGATAATCCAGCAGGGCATCAAGTGCGCGTACGGTCAAATCGGCAAGCTCTTCCAGTTCGTCCAAGTTGTTCAATGCGCCCAAGTTGAAGGCGGATAAGGTACACAAGGCGATTTCGCCTTCTGCATCGTTGATGTTGTCCAGCGGTTTGGTCGGCAGGGCGATTTCCATGCACAAGTTGGACTGATGAACAGGCGCAACGCGCGGATCAAATGGGCTGTGCGTGTTGCAGTGGTCAACGTTTTGGATGTAGATACGACCGGTACCGGCACGTTCCTGCATCAGGGTAGAGAACAATTCTGTTGCCGGCAAAGTATGTTTGCGGATGTTTGGATCTTGCTCGTATTGAGTGTAGAGGCGTTCAAACTCGTCTTGGTCGGCGAAGAAGGCATCATACAAACCCGGAACTTCATTCGGCGAGAACAGGGTAATATTGCCGCCTTTAATCAAGCGGGTGTACAGCAGGCGGTTGATTTGTACGCCGTAGTCCAGTTGGCGGATACGGTTGTCTTCTACGCCGCGGTTGTTTTTCAATACCAACAGGCTTTCGGCTTCGATATGCCACAATGGGTAGAACAAGGTTGCCGCGCCGCCGCGTACGCCGCCTTGCGAGCAGGACTTAACGGCCGCTTGGAACATTTTGAAGAATGGGATACAGCCGGTGTGTTGTGCTTCGCCGCCGCGGATTTCGCTGCCCAAACCGCGGATACGGCCGGCGTTGATGCCGATGCCTGCACGCTGGGAAACGTATTTCACAATCGCGCTGGTGGTGGCGTTGATGGAGTCGAGGCTGTCGTCGCATTCAATCAACACGCAGCTTGAGAATTGACGGGTAGGCGTACGCACGCCGCTCATGATAGGTGTAGGCAGCGATACTTTGAATGTGGAAACGGCGTCGTAAAAGCGTTTGACGTAATCCAAACGGGTCTCTTTCGGATATTTGCTGAAGAGACACATGGCCACCAAAATGTATAAAAACTGCGGCGTTTCATAAATTTGGCGGGTAACGCGGTTTTGAACCAGATATTTGCCTTCCAGCTGTTTTACGGCTGCATAAGAGAAGGTCATATCGCGGCTGTGGTCGATATAGGCATTCAGCTCGTCGAATTCTTCGCGGCTGTAATCTGCGATGATGTGGCGGTCGTATTTGCCTGCCTCGGTCAGTTTTTTAACGTGATCGTAGAGGTGAGGCGGTTCGAATTCGCCATAAGCGATTTTGCGCAGATGGAAAATGGCGAGGCGGGCAGCCAGATATTGATAATCGGGCGTATCTTGTGAGATCAAGTCGGCCGCGGCCTTGATGATGGTCTCATGGATATCGTCGGTACGGATACCATTGTAAAACTGAATATGTGATTTGAGCTCAACTTGCGATACGGAGACGTTTTGTAAGCCTTCTGCCGCCCAAGTAACAACGCGGTGGATTTTGTCTAAATCGATATTTTCCAAGCGTCCGTCGCGTTTGGTTACTTTAATATTCGTTGCTGCATTCATTGTTCAGTCTTCCCATTAAAAAACACAAGATACGGTATGTGATTGCTTTGAACGGCACAATATAATGTATTTTTCTTTGTTTAACTAGACTTGACAATGCGCTTTTTTCGGGGGCTGATTAAGGAGAGGGAGGGCTCAGACTAGGATTCATGTGGCTTTGTGGCGATTTGGCATTATTTTGCATTTGCATCACATTTGGTTAGACATTGGCTAGAGGCTTATGAAATAAAGAAATTTATATTCAGCTTCTGTCTTCATGGACGGTATGTTAAATTTTGCAAAGCAAGAAGGATAGTGCTGTAATTGCTTAAACTCATTTATCATGAAACATATTGAGAAGTTTGTCGAGGTATCAGGCGAGGCATATAATGGGATGACTATCCAACCTAAACTGGGAGCGAATCATGTTGACACTGAAAACTTTAGGTTCCGCACTGGCGGCGGTTGCCGTATTGAGCTTGGGTGCTTATTCTGCCGAAGCGGCGGCCAAACCGCATGGCCATCATGTGAGCAAACACCAGCAGGCGAAGAAAAACAAATTGCATCCTGCTTGTAAGAGATACCTTGAGCGCCGTGCTGCTTGGTATCGTTATAAAGGCAACAAGGCTGAGTTGAGGGAAAACCGTAAAGCGGCAAAAGCGTTCCGCGGTTTGCCTTATGCCGAGCAAAAAATTCAATGCCAAGCTGCTTATCAGGCATTTGATGATTTTGATCACGGCAAATTCCGCCGCCGTTAATCATCTGATTTGAACAAAGGCCGTCTGAATATTTCAGACGGCCTTTGATATTTATTTCTCAACAAGGATTTTGTTTTCGGCTTGAGGCTCGTATTGGGTGGATTCATCACCGTAATACAATACGCCCAGCTTGATGGGGATGCGGCCTTGCGATTTGCGGTGGGCATTGGAATCGCGCAGGGAGTAGGCGCAACCGCAATATTCTTGTTGGTAGAAATGCTCACGCTTGCTGATTTCAATCATGCGTGCGCTGCCGCCGCCTTTGCGCCAGTTGAAATCCCAATAAACCAAGTCATCGTACGGCTCGGCAGCGCGATGGCCGCAGCCGTTGATTTGTTTCATGTCTTTCCAGCGTGAAATGCCCAGTGAGCTGGTGAAGACATGGAAGCCGTTTTCATGGGCGTATTGCGCCGCTTTTTCAAAACGCATGTCGAAACACATGGTGCAACGGATACCACGTTCAGGTTCAAATTCCATGCCTTTGGCTTTGGCGAACCATTCTTTGCGGTCGTTTTCGTAGTCGTCGTCTTTATCGACAAAGGGGATGCCAAATTTGTCCGCAAAACGCATATTTTCTTCTTTGCGCAACATATATTCTTTGTGCGGATGGATATTGGGGTTATAAAAATAAATGGTGTAGTCGATGCCGCTGGCAAGCATGGCTTCCATCACTTCGCCGGAGCATGGGGCGCAGCAGGAATGCAGCAGGACTTTCTTATGGCCGCCCGGTGGAACGAGGATGGGGCGGTCAATATCGGTAACGATGGGAGTGTTTAATTCGGTCATGGTTGGATTCTATTTATTGTTAAGTGTTTCAGACGGCCTTGGGTATTGAGGCCGTCTGAAATATAAGATGAAGCATATATTTTAACAGAGCTACACTTTATGGAACAGTTTGCTACTGCTTTTCTTTTTCGTTCAATGGCTTGAACTCTTGCACATCCGGAGGCGGGGCTGCAAAGATGGTGTCTGGATTGGGGTGTGCCGCAAATTCTGCCAGCAGGTTGCGATAGTCCAGTGACTGTTTCATCAGTTCGGCGGCGGCGGTGCGCAGGTTGTCCACGTCTTCCGGCGGCAGATAGAAACTGGTCGGAATATTCAATACCTTGTCCCTCAGCTGGGATGGCGGAAGGTCTTTGAGATTCAGGCTGACGAAAGAGAAATAGATGTTTTCATTTTGCTTGTCTTTGTTCCATTGGTCGACAAAAGCTCTGAAGCGGCGCAAAGATTCTTGCGAATGTTGGTCGATCGGGATATTCACGATGGCGGAAACGACATCTCGGAAACCGGGTACGGCAGCGCTTTTATCCAAATTGCTGCTGACTTCGTTTTGGGCATTGACGTTGATGACGACAATATGGCGGATTTTGTTTTGTTTAATTTTATGCGTCAGGATTTTTTCCGGATACATCTCCGTCATGTCCAAAAGGCTGCGCATGCCCAGATTGTCGGTTAAACCGCCGTCGATAAGGTGGATGTAGGGACGGTTTTTACTGTCGCTGTATTTTTGGAAACGCTCGAAAAATTCTTTTCGGGTTTGCAGCTGTTTTTTACCTGCTTCGCTGTCTTCGCTGTCGGAGACAAGTTGAAACGGCGGCGTGTATTGGCAATGGCCGCCGTTGTTATTGAGCGTAATCGGTGCAAACACCATAGGTACGGAGCTTGACGCGGCAGCGGCGCGGGCAAGTCGCAAGTCGCCCAAGTCGATACACATCGGGTCGAAATATTCTTGCGTGAAATTGAAACGCTCGCCTATGCCCATATCGGTGGCGGAAATGATGGCAAACGGGCCTTTGCGGTTCATTTCCAAATCGCGGAAAGTGGTTTTGCCGAAAAGGTAGTTTTCAAACTGCTCCTGTAACAGATCACCGCGTCCGTATTCAGGCGAGGCCAGTCGGGGCAGGTTGGACATGGAAAATGCTTGTTTGACAACTTGGCGTTGGAAGTTTTGGTGTAGGAAACGTTTGTAAAACAAGGGAATGGTTTCTTCGCCCTTGAGTGCAAAATAAGCCGCCAAAACCGAGCCTCCGGATACGCCGACCACCACATCGACATTCGACATCAAAGACTGTTTTTTACCGCCTATGGTAATCTGCTGCTTATGAAGCTGCTCCAACACGCCATAACCCAAGGCCGCCGCGCGAGTACCGCCGCCGGAGAACATCAACACAACAAGCGTATCGTCTTCGTCGTTGTGCTGAGGCCAGCTGGTTTCAAAGCGGTAGCCACGCTGCAGGTCGACCGTATCAATACCGGCGACAGGCTGATATTTCATCAGCGAACAGGCGGATAATAGGGCTGCAGAGAGCAGGGAAAGGGCAGATTTAAAAGGGAATTTTGGCATAAACATAGGAAAGTCGGTTGTTCATTCAAAACGGATTATAAAGGTTTTCAGACGGCCTTTATAGAAGGCAGATTTTCAGACGGCCTTTTTGCGTCGATTTTCCGTTATAATCGACACAATCTTTATCTTTCCAAACCCTTATGGCGCAACCAAACCGCATCAACCACGAACCTATCTTTCTGCTTGCTTCCGCCCCGTGGCGCGAGAGCAGCTTGTGGGTGGAGGCTTTCAGCCGCCGTTATGGGCGGGTGGCTTTGTTGGCCAGAAGCGCGCGCAAACGGCAGAGCGAATTGCGCGGCGTGTTGGTACCGTTTGTGCCGGTGAGTGCGTCTTGGTATGGTTCGCAAGAGTTGAAGACCCTGCATCGTGCCGAATGGATAGGCGGGTGGCCGCAGCCGCAGGGCAGGGCTTTGTTCAGTGGATTGTATGTGAACGAGTTAATGCTGAAATTGACCGTCCGTGAAGACCCGTTGCCCGAGCTTTACGATGTTTTGGCGGAAACCATGAAAACCATCTGTTGCGAGGCCAACCACATAGCCGCTTTGCGCCGTTTTGAATGGTCGCTGTTGACACGTTTGGGTTTTGCCCCCGATTTGTTTCATGACGGCAACGGCAATGAAATCAATGGCGAAGAAACATATTGGCTCACGCCTGAAGAAGCTGTGGTTCCCCTGGCCGAGGCCGACCGTTTCCATGCGCTTAATAAGGGCGTTGCCGTATTGGGCGCGACTTTAATCGATTTGAGGGAAGGCAGTTTCGTTCATCAGGAAAGCCTCGGTCAGGCTTTGAAAGTAACGCGGCTTTTGATTGACAACCTTCTACCCGAGGGCATCAAGTCTCGGCAGGTTTTACAGCAGTTGCAGCAGTTTGGCTTGGGCAGTTGAATTTTTTCAGACGGCCTTTGATAGGTAATGACTCAGGCCATCTGAAACCTTAATGAAAGGACATTATTATGTTGTTAGGCGTAAACATCGACCATATTGCCACCGTCCGCAATGCGCGCGGTACGATTTATCCCAGCCCTGTCGAAGCGGCGCTGATTGCAGAAACCCACGGCGCTGATTTGATTACCATGCACTTGCGTGAAGACCGCCGCCATATTAAAGATGCGGACGTGTTTGCCGTTAAAAACGCCATCCGCACGCGCCTGAATTTGGAAATGGCGCTGACGGAAGAAATGCTGGAAAACGCGCTCAACGTCATGCCGGAAGATGTGTGCCTCGTGCCTGAAAAACGTCAAGAAGTGACCACCGAAGGCGGTTTGGACGTATTGGCGCAACAGGATAAAGTAGCCGAGTTCACTAAAATCCTGACCGACGCAGGCATCCGCGTGTCCTTGTTTATCGATGCCGACAACGCGCAAATCCAAGCCGCTTATGATGTCGGCGCGCCCGTTATCGAGTTGCACACCGGCGCATATGCCGATGCGCACAGCCACGCCGAGCAAATAAAACAATTCGAGCGCATTCAAAACGGCGCGCATTACGCCAGCGATTTGGGTTTGGTCGTTAACGCCGGACACGGCCTGACCATTCACAATGTTACGCCGATTGCTCAAATTCTCGCCATCCGCGAGCTGAACATCGGCCATTCGCTGATTTCCCAAGCACTCTTCCTCGGCCTGCCTGAAGCTGTCCGCCAAATGAAGGAAGTCATGTTCAGAGCCAGAATGCTGCCTTAACGGCATCAGCCATACAGGCTAAAGCGGTTTGCTTTGGCCTGTATTCACACTTTCAGACGGCCTGACTATTTAAACAAGGAGCAGACCCATGATTTATGGAATCGGTACAGACATTGTTTCCCTCAAACGCATTATCCGCCTGAACAAAAAATTCGGACTGGCATTTGCGCAACGCATTCTCAGCCCGGAAGAGCTGTTGGAATTTCCGCAGGCAGGCAAACCGGTCAACTATCTTGCCAAACGTTTTGCCGCCAAAGAGGCTTTTGCCAAAGCCGTCGGTACGGGCATACGCGGAGTGGTGTCTTTCCGCAATATCGGTGTCGGACATGACGCATTGGGCAAACCTGAATTGTTTTTTGCACCGGCTTTGACAAAATGGCTGAAAGAGCAGGGTATCAGCGGCTGTCATCTCAGTATGAGCGATGAAGAGGATACCGTCATGGCTTTTGTCATTGCGGAAAAATAAGGCCGGATTTAAGTATTCTGAAATAGAGCATCCTTTTCAGACGGCCTGAAGGGTTAGGTATTTGTTGAAGGTCGGGCGTATAGGCCCGACATCGTTTTTTTACGCATAAATCGGTAGGTGTCGCCGCCTGCCGCATATAAGAATAATCTAAATGATGACTGAAGACACACGTCCATTGGTGCAAGTGGTTGCCGGAATTTTGCTCGACCAAAATGGCCGCTATCTGCTCAGCTCCCGCCCAGAGGGCAAGCCCTATGCCGGCTATTGGGAATTTGCCGGAGGCAAGGTTGAGGCAGGCGAGAGCGACTTTCAAGCCTTGCAACGCGAGTTTGAAGAAGAACTCGGTATCCGTATCCTTGCTGCTACGCCGTGGCTGACCAAAGCCCATTCCTACGAACACGCACATGTACGCCTGCATTTTTTATGGGTGGAAGCCGACCAATGGACAGGAGAAATCCAATCGAGGGAAGGGCAGAAATGGGCATGGCAAAAGGCAGGGGATTTTACCGTTGCGCCGATGTTGCCTGCCAATAGCGCATTATTACACTCCCTATCTATTCCGCGCCAGCTTCAAGGCCGTCTGAAAAGCGGCTTGAGCGGTCAAAACAGCATGGGCGAATATCATGTTGTGCCATATCTGTCGGCTCAGTATCAAACCGCATCAGCCGTATTGCTGGATTTTGCCGATTGGCAACAAGGCAAGCCGATAGAAGCATCCAGCGTGTGGCCAATCATTGAAAATGCCGAACAATGGCAGCAGGTGCAAAATGCCGATGCTGTCGTTTGGAAAGTGGCGAATGAAGCGGCAGCCAAGCAAGTTGTTGATATTTTGGCGCAAGGCGTGGCGATGCCGCTGATTGTGGCAGCTCCGGAAAGTATGGTTTCCATTTATCGCGAACAGTGGCAGAGCATGGGTGCGCACGCCGTTTTGACCGATAATGACATTGAGGCCGTCTGAAATGAGTAAAAATCAAAAACTACTGATTGCCGCTGTTTTACTGATTGTGTTTGCGGCGGCCAAACTGCTGCTCTTGGATTGGTGGCAGCGGCAACAGATAAAAGCGAATGTAGTCGAATGTAGTCTAACACAAGGCTGCGTTCTGCCTGACGGTTCAAAAGTGCGTGCGACCTCTATCAATACACACGAGCCGTTTGATATTGTGGTGGAGAATGTGCCGAAGAATACGGGTGCGGTCAGTATCAGTTTCAGTATGAAAAACATGGACATGGGCTTCAACCACTATAACCTGACGCAACAATCGCCGCAAAGTTGGCAGGCTGCGCAAATCCGCTTGCCATTTTGCGTCGAAGGCCGCCATGATTACACTGCCGACATTACCATTGGCAAACAGACTTTTCAGACGGCATTTAGTGCAGAGTAGTCATCATGCAAAGGCCGTCTGAAAATTTAAAGGCAAAAATTTTAATTTTTTCAGAAGGCATATTTAAAAGTTCTTTATAAATGAATCAATTATAAATTATTTTTAGACAGATTGTTTACAATTATTCTGACTATCAGCCAAAAGTACAAAACGGACAGAAGCTAGGCCACACAAGGATTTGATGTGGTGCAGCCTGTCCGTTTTTTACATTTGTTGCAAAAAAATCGTTTATTAATAACTGAATTTTTTATAATTTTTTTGAAAAAAGTGTTTGACAAGACCGGTTTTATTTTTTAAATTTGTTTCCATAAATAAAAACTACATCGCACTACAAAGGAACATCATCATGAATCTGTATCAAACCACTCTCTCTTGTTATAGATTTTCTCCCATCTCTGCCGCTCCCGTCGTCGCCAGCTTATTGCCAGTCGCGGCGGTCTGAAGGCTCTCAACCCGAATCCAGTTTCCGCATTCCTACAAACGTTTCGGGTTTTAAAATATCTGTATCCCCCAACAGCATTCATATACTGATTAATAAAAATTAAAAAACGTATACCTTCGCTTCAGCCTTATTGTATGTATTGTATTTGATAACTATTTGTATTTATTAATTTTAAATTTTTTAGATGGTTAATGATTGAAATTTTACAGGCCGTCTAAAAACAGTTTTTAGAACGATTGTTTCTTTTTAAACGGTTTGTTTCAAGTTGTGAAAAAACCGAGCCGTCCGATTAATACTGATGAAAAAAGTCTATAAAGGAGAAATATGATGAGTCAACACTCTGCCGGAGCACGTTTCCGCCAAGCCGTGAAAGAATCAAACCCTCTTGCCGTCGTCGGTTGCGTCAATGCTTACTTTGCACGATTGGCCACCCAAAGCGGTTTCAAAGCAATCTATCTGTCTGGCGGCGGCGTGGCAGCTTGCTCTTGCGGTATCCCTGATTTGGGCATTACCACAATGGAAGATGTGCTGATCGACGCGCGACGTATTACGGACAACGTAGATACGCCTTTGCTGGTGGACATCGATGTAGGTTGGGGCGGTGCATTCAATATTGCCCGTACTATTCGCAACTTTGAACGCGCTGGTGTTGCAGCGGTTCACATCGAAGATCAGGTAGCGCAAAAACGCTGCGGCCACCGTCCGAACAAAGCCATCGTTTCTAAAGATGAAATGGTTGACCGTATCAAAGCTGCCGTAGATGCCCGTGTTGATGAAAACTTTGTGATTATGGCGCGTACCGATGCGCTGGCGGTAGAAGGTTTGGATGCCGCTATCGAACGCGCTCAGGCTTGTGTCGAAGCCGGTGCAGACATGATTTTCCCTGAAGCCATGACCGATTTGAAAATGTACCGCCAATTTGCAGATGCAGTGAAAGTACCTGTATTGGCCAACATTACCGAGTTTGGTTCCACTCCGCTTTATACCCAAAGCGAGCTGGCTGAAAACGGCGTATCGCTGGTGCTGTATCCGCTGTCATCATTCCGTGCAGCAAGCAAAGCCGCTCTGAATGTTTATGAAGCGATTATGCGCGATGGCACTCAGGCGGCGGTGGTTGACAGTATGCAAACCCGTGCCGAGCTGTACGAGCATCTGAACTATCATGCCTTCGAGCAAAAACTGGATAAATTGTTTCAAAAATAAGTAACCGCTTTCAGACGGCCTTTCAACAAATCCGCATCCGCCGTCTGAAAAATAAAACCCATAAAAATACAAAGGAGAAATACCATGACTGAAACTACTCAAACCCCGACTTTCAAACCTAAAAAATCCGTTGCGCTTTCTGGCGTTGCGGCCGGTAATACCGAATTGTGTACCGTTGGCCGTACCGGTAACGATTTGAGCTATCGCGGTTACGACATCTTGGATTTGGCACAAAAATGCGAGTTTGAAGAAGTCGCCCACCTGCTGATTCACGGTCATCTGCCCAACAAATTCGAGCTGGCCGCTTATAAAACCAAACTCAAATCCATGCGCGGCCTGCCTATCCGTGTGATTAAAGTTTTGGAAAGCCTGCCTGCACATACCCATCCGATGGACGTAATGCGTACCGGCGTATCCATGCTGGGCTGCGTTCATCCTGAACGTGAAAGCCATCCGGAAAGTGAAGCGCGCGACATCGCCGACAAACTGATCGCCAGCCTCGGCAGCATCCTCTTGTACTGGTATCAATATTCGCACAACGGCAAACGCATTGAAGTTGAAAGCGACGAAGAGACCATCGGCGGTCATTTCCTGCACCTGTTGCACGGCAAACGCCCAAGCGAATCACACATCAAAGCGATGCACGTTTCACTGATTCTGTATGCAGAACACGAGTTCAACGCTTCTACCTTTACCGCCCGCGTGATTGCCGGTACAGGCTCTGATATGTACTCCTGCATTACCGGTGCAATCGGCGCGTTGAAAGGTCCGAAACACGGCGGCGCGAACGAGGTGGCTTACGATATTCAAAAACGTTACCGCAATGCCGACGAAGCTGAAGCCGACATCCGCGAACGCATCGGCCGCAAAGAAATCGTGATCGGTTTTGGTCATCCGGTGTACACCATTTCCGACCCTCGCAACGTTGTCATTAAAGAAGTGGCACGCGGTTTGAGCAAAGAAACCGGCGATATGCGCCTCTTTGACATTGCCGAACGCTTGGAGAGCGTGATGTGGGAAGAGAAAAAAATGTTCCCGAATCTGGACTGGTTCTCCGCCGTTTCCTACCAAAAATTGGGCGTACCGACCGCTATGTTCACACCGCTGTTCGTCATTTCCCGTACAACCGGTTGGAGCGCACACGTTCTCGAGCAACGCAAAGACGGCAAAATCATCCGTCCGAGCGCAAACTACACAGGCCCTGAAGATTTGGCATTCGTGGAGATTGAAAACCGCTAATACGCGTAACAGCAGGGTGGGCCGCCAGCCTGCCCCATCTCGAAATGCCGTTTGAAAACAATGAATAAATGATGTTTTCGTTTTTCGACGGCCTAGTGCAGTATGCGAGAGAGAGAGCCGGCCGTTTGGAAAACATGCTGCTCTGCTGTCGTCATTCCCATACAGGCAGAAATTCAAAAGTTGAAATGTTCTGCTGTAAAGAGTGCCGAAAGATTTAAGTTTGGATTTCCGTCTATACGGGAATGATGGTAGCGGAGCAGCAATTTTTTTCATACCGCGAATAGATTTCAGACAACAAGCAATAAAACAGAATTTATGGTTTCAGACGGCCTTAAGGTCCGAATCAACAGGCCGTCTGAAACCCAAAACCAAAAAAATAATAGATTTAGGAGAACCGACATGACTGCCAACCAACGCTACCGCAAAGCTTTGCCCGGTACGGATTTGGAATATTACGACGCGCGTCAGGCGTGTGAAGACATCAAACCAGGCTCTTACGACAAGCTGCCTTATACAAGCCGTATCTTGGCTGAGAACTTGGTCAACCGCGCAGACAAAGTCGACCTGCCTACGCTGCAAAGCTGGCTGGGTCAGCTGATTGAGGGAAAACAGGAAATCGACTTTCCTTGGTATCCGGCACGCGTGGTGTGTCACGATATTCTGGGTCAGACAGCGTTGGTGGATTTGGCAGGTCTGCGCGATGCGATTGCAGAAAAAGGCGGCGATCCTTCCAAAGTGAATCCGGTGGTGCAAACCCAGCTCATCGTCGACCACTCTCTGGCCGTTGAATGCGGCGGCTACGATCCTGATGCCTTCCGCAAAAACCGCGAAATCGAAGACAGACGTAACGAAGACCGTTTCCACTTCATCAACTGGACAAAAACCGCATTTGAAAATGTGGACGTGATTCCGGCAGGCAACGGCATTATGCACCAAATCAACTTGGAAAAAATGTCTCCGGTTGTCCAAGTCAAAAACGGCGTGGCATTCCCTGACACCTGCGTCGGTACTGACTCACATACGCCGCACGTCGATTCACTGGGCGTGATTTCCGTAGGCGTGGGCGGTTTGGAAGCCGAAACCGTAATGTTGGGCCGTGCATCCATGATGCGTCTGCCTGATATTGTTGGCGTTGAGCTGACCGGCAAACGCCAGCCGGGCATTACTGCTACCGACATCGTGTTGGCACTGACCGAATTTTTGCGTAAAGAGCGCGTGGTTGGCGCATTTGTCGAATTTTTCGGTGAGGGCGCAAGAAGTCTGTCCATCGGCGACCGTGCCACCATTTCCAACATGACCCCCGAGTTCGGCGCGACTGCCGCGATGTTCGCTATTGATGAGCAAACCATTGATTATTTGAAACTGACCGGTCGCGATGACGCGCAAGTGAAATTGGTGGAAACCTACGCCAAAACCGCAGGCTTGTGGGCAGATGCCTTGAAAACCGCCGTTTATCCGCGCGTTTTGAAATTTGATTTGAGCAGCGTAACCCGTAACATGGCAGGTCCAAGTAACCCACATGCCCGTTTTGCGACCGCCGATTTGGCCAGCAAAGGCTTGGCTAAACCTTATGAAGAGCCTTCAGACGGCCAAATGCCTGATGGTGCAGTGATTATTGCCGCGATTACTTCATGTACCAATACTTCCAATCCGCGCAACGTTGTCGCCGCCGCGCTGTTGGCACGCAATGCGAACCGTCTCGGCTTGAAACGTAAACCTTGGGTGAAATCTTCGTTTGCCCCGGGTTCAAAAGTAGCCGAAATCTATTTGAAAGAAGCAGGCCTGCTGCCTGAAATGGAAAAACTCGGCTTCGGTATCGTTGCCTTCGCATGTACCACCTGTAACGGCATGAGCGGCGCGCTGGATCCGAAAATTCAGCAGGAAATCATCGACCGCGATTTGTACGCTACCGCCGTATTGTCCGGCAACCGAAACTTCGACGGCCGCATCCATCCGTATGCGAAACAGGCTTTCCTCGCTTCGCCTCCGTTGGTCGTTGCCTACGCGCTGGCAGGCAGCATCCGTTTCGATATTGAAAACGACGTACTCGGCGTTGCAGACGGCAAAGAAATCCGCCTGAAAGATATTTGGCCTACCGACGAAGAAATCGATGCCATCGTGGCCGAATATGTGAAACCGCAACAATTCCGCGACGTTTATATCCCGATGTTCGACACCGGCACAGCGCAAAAAGCACCAAGCCCGCTATACGACTGGCGTCCAATGTCCACCTACATCCGCCGCCCACCTTACTGGGAAGGCGCACTGGCAGGGGAACGTACATTGAGCGGTATGCGTCCGCTGGCGATTTTGCCCGACAACATCACCACCGACCACCTCTCGCCATCCAATGCGATTTTGGCCAGCAGTGCTGCAGGCGAATATTTAGCAAAAATGGGTTTGCCTGAAGAAGACTTCAACTCTTACGCAACCCACCGCGGCGACCACTTGACCGCCCAACGCGCAACCTTCGCCAATCCGAAACTGTTTAACGAAATGGTGAGAAACGAAGACGGCAGCGTACGCCAAGGTTCTCTGGCACGCGTTGAACCTGAAGGCAAAACCATGCGTATGTGGGAAGCCATCGAAACCTATATGAACCGCAAACAGCCGCTCATCATCATTGCCGGTGCGGACTACGGTCAAGGCTCAAGCCGCGACTGGGCTGCAAAAGGCGTACGCCTCGCCGGCGTGGAAGCGATTGTTGCCGAAGGCTTCGAGCGTATCCACCGCACTAACTTGATCGGTATGGGCGTGTTGCCGCTGCAGTTCAAACCGGGTACCAACCGCCACACCCTGCAACTGGACGGTACGGAAACCTACGACGTTGTCGGCGAACGCACACCGCGCTGCGACCTGACCCTCGTGATTCACCGTAAAAACGGCGAAACCGTCGAAGTTCCGGTTACCTGCCGCCTCGATACCGCAGAAGAAGTATTGGTATATGAAGCCGGTGGCGTGTTGCAACGCTTCGCACAAGACTTCTTAGAAGGAAATGCAGCGTAAGGTAAATCGGGTATCGTCAAAATACCCGGACTACGCTCAAAAAGGTTTTCAGACGGCCTTGAATGTTTGAGAGGCCGTCTGAAAAAACCATACTAGAAATACAAAGGAGAACTCGAAATGCCGCAAATTAAAATTCCAGCCGTTTACTACCGCGGCGGTACATCCAAAGGCATTTTCTTCAAACGCACCGATCTGCCGGCCGCTGCGCAGGAAGCAGGCGAGGCACGCGACAAAATCCTCTTGCGCGTACTCGGCAGCCCCGACCCTTACGGCAAACAGATTGACGGTTTGGGTAATGCCAGTTCGTCCACCAGCAAAGCCGTGATTTTGGACAAATCCGAACGTACCGATCACGATGTCGATTACTTGTTCGGACAAGTTTCCATCGACAAACCTTTTGTCGATTGGAGCGGCAACTGCGGTAATCTGACCGCCGCCGTGGGCGCATTTGCCATCGAACAAGGTTTGGTCGATAAATCCAAAATCCCTTCAGACGGCCTGTGTACCGTCAAAATTTGGCAGAAAAACATCGGCAAAACCATTATTGCCCATGTGCCGATGCAAAACGGCGCAGTTTTGGAAACAGGCGATTTTGAGCTTGACGGCGTAACGTTCCCGGCAGCCGAAGTACAAATTGAATTTTTAGATCCAGCCGACGGCGAAGGCAGTATGTTCCCAACCGGCAATTTGGTTGATGAAATTGATGTGCCGAATATAGGCCGTCTGAAAGCCACGCTTATCAATGCCGGTATTCCAACCATTTTCCTAAATGCCGCAGATTTGGGCTACACAGGCAAAGAGTTGCAAGACGACATCAACAACGATGCCGCGGCTCTGGAAAAATTTGAAACCATCCGCGCTTATGGCGCGCTGAAAATGGGCTTGATCAGCGACGTATCCGAAGCTGCCACCCGCGCCCATACTCCGAAAGTCGCTTTTGTCGCTCCGGCGGCAGATTACACCGCTTCAAGCGGCAAAACCGTCAAAGCAGCCGACATCGACTTATTGGTACGCGCGCTGAGCATGGGCAAATTGCACCACGCCATGATGGGTACTGCTTCAGTTGCCATCGCTACCGCTGCCGCCGTGCCCGGTACGCTGGTCAACCTTGCAGCCGGAGGCGGAGCGCGTAAAGAAGTCCGTTTCGGTCATCCGTCAGGCACACTGCGTGTCGGTGCAGCCGCCGAATGTCAGGACGGCCAATGGACGGCCACCAAAGCGGTCATGAGCCGTAGCGCACGCGTGATTATGGAAGGACAAGTCCGAGTGCCGGAAGATTGCTTTTAAGTTTTCAGACGGCCGCAGCATTAAACAAGGCCGTCTGAAAACCAAATAAGCAGATTTTAGTCGGGTAGCGATACCTGCAATGGAGATTAGGATTGGGCATGAAGCCTGACTAAACACCAAACCAAAGGCAAACTGGAAAGCTCTCAAATGTTTTTGCTCTTTTCAGACGGCCTGAAACCAAAAAAACAATCAAAAATTCAAAGGAGAAACACCATGTCCAACCAACTCATTCTTGTTCTGAACTGCGGCAGCTCTTCGCTCAAAGGCGCCGTTATCGACCGTAAAAGCGGTAATGTCCTCCTAAGCTGTCTCGGCGAACGTTTGGGTACGCCCGAAGCAGTCATTACGTTCAGCAAAGACGGTAAAAAATGCCAAACAGCCTTGACCGGCCGTAACGACCATGCCGGTGCCGTAGGTATGCTGTTGAAAGAGCTTGAAAAACACGGCCTGCACGACCGCATTAAAGCCATTGGCCACCGCATCGCACACGGCGGCGAAAAATACAGCGAATCTGTTTTGATCGACCAAGCGGTAATGGACGAACTCAATGCCTGCATTCCGCTCGCTCCGCTGCACAACCCTGCCAATATTAACGGTATTTTGGCTGCGCAAGAGCATTTCCCAGGCCTGCCCAATGTCGGCGTGATGGATACTTCGTTCCACCAAACCATGCCGGAGCGTGCCTACACTTATGCCGTTCCGCGTGAATTGCGTAAAAAATACGCTTTCCGCCGCTACGGTTTCCACGGTACCAGCATGCGTTACGTTGCCCCTGAGGCCGCACGGATTTTGGGCAAACCTCTGGAAGACATCCGCATGATTATTGCCCACTTAGGCAACGGCGCATCCATTACCGCCATCAAAAACGGCAAATCCGTTGACACCAGTATGGGCTTCACGCCGATCGAAGGTTTGGTAATGGGCACCCGTTGCGGCGACATCGATCCGGGTGTATACAGCTATCTGACTTCCCAAGCCGGATTGGATGTTGCCCAAGTTGATGAAATGCTGAACAAAAAATCAGGCTTGCTCGGTATTTCCGAACTCTCCAACGACTGCCGTTCTTTGGAAATCGCGGCGGATGAAGGCCATGAAGGCGCTCGTTTGGCCCTGGAAGTCATGACCTACCGCCTTGCCAAATACATTGCTTCGATGGCAGTGGCTTGTGGCGGCGTTGACGCACTCGTGTTTACCGGCGGTATCGGCGAAAACTCGCGCAACATCCGTGCCAAAACCGTTTCCTATCTTGATTTCTTGGGTCTGCACATCGACACCAAAGCCAACATGGACAAACGCTACGGCAACTCCGGTATCATCAGTCCGACAGGTTCTATGCCGGCTGTTTTGGTTGTGCCAACCAATGAAGAGCTGATGATTGCCCACGATACGGCGCAGTTGGCCGGCTTTTTGGAAGAAGTAGGCTAGGGCAGTGTAAACAAAAAAGTGCGGATTCATCATCCGCACTTTTTTAATTACAGCTTAATCAAGCCACTTGGGTTTGATGTTCGTCGCCGTTGCGCTCACGAACTGCGCCCAAACGGTAAACGGTTTCGCCTTGTTCGCTCAAGAATGCTTGTACCGCATCGGCATCTTCTTCGGCAATGATAACGACCATGCCGATACCGCAGTTGAATGTACGGTACATTTCTTGGGTTTCCACATTGCCTGCTTTTTGCAGCCATTGGAACAGTTTAGGCAATTCCCACGCTTTGGCATCGATTTGTGCGACGGTATTTTCAGGTAAAACGCGTGGTACGTTTTCGGTAATGCCGCCGCCGGTAATATGGGCCATACCTTTAATGGTGAATTTTTCCAAAGCGGCAAGGATAGGTTTCACATACAGGCGGGTAGGGGCGATGATGGCTTCGCGCAAGGTTTTGCCGTTGTCAAACTCCGCGTCCAAATCGGGATTGTCGCGTTCGATGATTTTGCGTACCAAAGAGTAGCCGTTGGAGTGTGCGCCGTTGGAAGCCAAGCCCAAAACAACGTCTCCGGCCTGAATGCTGCGGCCGTTGATGACGCGTTCTTTTTCAACTACACCGACGGCAAAACCGGCCAAGTCGTATTCGCCTTCGGGATACATGCCCGGCATTTCGGCAGTTTCACCGCCAATCAAAGCGCAACCGGATTCTTCGCAGCCTTGGGCAATGCCTTTAATCACATCAGTCGCGCGGGCAACATCCAGCTTGCCGCAAGCAAAATAGTCCAAGAAGAACAAAGGTTCAGCACCTTGAACCAAAATGTCGTTGACGCTCATGGCAACCAAATCGATACCGACGGTATCGTGTTTATCCCAGTCGAATGCCAGTTTCAGCTTGGTGCCGACGCCGTCCGTACCGGAAACCAATACCGGATTTTTGTATTTTTTGCCGATTTCGACCAAAGCGCCGAAACCGCCCAAATCACCCAACACTTCAGGGCGCATAGTACGCTTGGCAAAAGGTTTGATGT
Organism: Neisseria perflava; assembly: GCF_019334725.1. Lineage (NCBI taxonomy): Bacteria > Pseudomonadati > Pseudomonadota > Betaproteobacteria > Neisseriales > Neisseriaceae > Neisseria > Neisseria perflava. The sequence goes on from NZ_CP079818.1 coordinate 1,444,804, forward strand.
TTTCGACCAGTTGATCGCCTGCGTCGATATCCACGCCTGCGTCACGATAGCTCAAAGAAGTGCTCATTGGATTTCCTTATTCGGGTATGGGGGTAGATTGTCGGAGCGTATTTTATCTTAAATTGGAGGATTCAGGCTGAATTTTTTGGCATTATTGTCAACAATTTTTATTTTATCTTAATGGCCATCACGCATTCAGACGGCCTTTGTGAATCTGTTATACTGCTTATTGATTTTGAAAACCTTAAGCATCAACTGGGGAACACCTTTTATGTATCAAAAGAAAGCGCGCGGCGCAAAACCGTGGATTATTATGGCTTGCGTCATCGCAGCCTTTATTTGGCTTTTATATGCCTTGGTCGATGTTTTGACGCCGTTTATTGTGGCCGCCGTTTTGGCCTATGTTTTGAATCCCTTGGTCGAGTGGCTGCAATTGAAGCGTATCCGCCACGCGCCGGCCTCTATGATTATTATGGCGCTGGCTTTGCTAATATTGCTGTCGTTAGTACTGATTATCGTGCCTATGTTGTTGAACCAGTTTAATAATCTGGCCGAACGCCTGCCGCAAATCGTAGGCTTTGTTCAAAACAAACTACTACCGTGGCTCAACAGCATCAGCGGGGATTATATTCAAATTGATCAAGAATCAATCATCGCATGGTTGCAGTCGCATACGGATGAGTTGAGCAATACGCTCAAAGCATGGATTCCGACCTTGATGCGTCAAAGCGGCAACGTCATCAGCGGTGTCAGCAATTTGGTGTTGTTGCCTTTGTTGCTGTATTACTTCTTGTTGGATTGGAAACGCTGGTCTTCCGGAATCAGCAAATTGGTTCCACGCCGTTTTATCGAGACCTACACGCGTATCAGCGGCAATATGGATGAAGTTTTGGGCGAGTTTCTGCGCGGCCAGCTGATGGTTATGATGATTATGGGCTTGGTCTATGGCTTGGGCTTGATGTTGGTCGGTTTGGATTCCGGCTTTGCTATCGGTATGATTGCCGGTATTTTGGTATTTATTCCGTATTTGGGCGCATTTACCGGCCTTTTGCTGGCGACAATCGCCGCGCTTTTGCAATATGGCTCATGGCAGGGCTTATTGATGGTCTGGGCTGTATTCGGTGTCGGACAATTCTTGGAAAGCTTTTTCATTACGCCTAAAATCGTCGGCGACCGCATTGGTTTGTCGCCTTTCTGGGTGATTTTCTCGTTGATGGCTTTCGGACAACTGATGGGTTTTGTCGGTATGCTTGCCGGCTTGCCGCTTGCCGCCGTGACGCTGGTTTTACTACGTGAAGGTGCATCTGTCTATTTCGGCAGCCATTTCTACAAACATAAATAAATCGATAATATTAAGGCCGTCTGAAATCCAAGTTTCAGACGGCCATTGATAACAAAGGAAGTCTATATGTTAGCCATTATCGGCGGCAGCGGTTTGACCAAACTGCCAGAACTCGAAATTACCGAACGAAAAATCATACGCACTCCATACGGCTTAACCAGCAGCCCTATTTTGTTCGGCAGGTTGGGGCGCTTGGATATTGTTTTTCTTGCCCGACACGGCTTCAGCCATACCATCGCGCCGCATGAAATCAACTACCGCGCCAATATTTGGGCGTTACATTCTTTAGGCGTTGAAAACATTATTGCCATTTCTTCAGTCGTCGGTATCAACCCCGATTTTGAAAATGGCAGTTTAGTGTTGCCGGACGATTTGATCGACTATACCTATGGCCGCAAAGATACTTTTTTTGAAGGCCAAGAATGCCCTGTCGTCCATACCGATTTTTTCAACCCTTATTGCGATGAATTGCGACAAGAATTATTGAATATCACGAAAGCGCACAATGTGCCGATTTACGATTCCGCTGTTTATGGCTGCCTGCAAGGCCCGCGCCGTCCAACCCGCGCTGAAATCGCCCGTTATCGCCGTGACGGGGTAGATGTACTCGGTATGACCGGTATGCCTGAAGCCGTTTTGGCCAGGGAGTTGAAAATGGCCTATACCCACTTTTGCAGCGTCAGCAGCATTGATTGCTTTGATAGCGGAGTAGGGACTGAGGGCTGTAATGAACAGACTTCTATTGCGATGACGAAAATCCGACAATTATTGAATGGTTTGTAACTGATAATGCCGTCTGAAATAATGTTTTCAGACGGCATTGTTTTATTTAGGAAGCCGTTTCACGCGCCCAATGGGGCAGGGAGGCTTTTTGTTTGCGGAACGAGGCAAGTTGCATACCCCGACATTTTTCAAAAATCAATTCAACCCCGCTTTGCAGCTGTAAAATCAAATTGGTATGCGTTTCCGTTTTAATAAAATCGATATTGCGTTGTACCAAGCGTTGAATGACGGCATATACATCAAGGCAGCCATTTGCAAAAAACCACAGATTTAACTTTACCCAACGGCCGCCGCTTAATGCAGTATTAGGCTGAAAATCAGCACGAATCTGTGTCAGCCGATTATCGGAGAAATGCAGTTCAATATCGCCATAAAGCCAAATATTCCAGCCTTTTTGTACCAACAAGCCTTTAGGGACGCAATCAGGCGCAGGAAACATCTGCAAAATAGACTCTGCCGATTGTCCGATTTCCAGATAGTCAAACCGGCCGGTATACAAAAAATCATAAATATCAATGGCAATAGGAAAGTGGTAACGCATGGCAACAACCATAGAAAAGCAATTAACCAAGCTATCTTAAACTTAAAATATAATGAAATCAATTCTTATTACTATTTATCAATATAAGAAAGGCCGTCTGTTGTTCAGACGGCCTTGTAGCTTTGGCTTAAACCGATATTTTGGTTTACTCAGCCTTTAAATCAGCCACGCACTGCTTATCGCGTGCCTCAAAAGCTTCCGCGCCACCCAAGAGCTTGAGTTGCTCCATAGGGCTGATTTTACCGAAGTTTCGGATTTGCTCGTCAGAGAGTTTGCTTAAAGGCTGATCCCACATGCAGACACAATAGTCTTGAGCCAATTTCTCGTTTTGCGCATCCAAACCTTTTGCTTTCAAATCAGCTTGCCATTTTTCAGCAAAAGGAATGTTTTTCACGCAAGACTCCACCACATTTTGTTTCATCTGCGGCTTGTTCATGGCGCATTGTGAGAGCAGGGCGGTCAGAGCCAGCAAAGACAAAATAATCCATGCCCAAATGCGGATGGTGCGGATTTTTGCCTTGGCTTTTTTTCTGGCTGCCAGTTGCTCTTCAGACGGCCTTTCCGTTTGTTGCTCAGTCATGCAGGCTTTCCATGCGGATCATGGTGATCGGAGCATCCACGCAACTCAGTGCTTCAATCGCTGCGATAGCACGTTTGACGTTGTGTTCCACTGTGGTATGGGTCAGAATCACAATTTCGGCAGTACTTTGATTAATCACACCTTTTTGAATCAGAGCCTCGATAGAAACATTTTCTTTGGCCAAGAGTGCGGCAATTTGACCCAAAGTGCCCGGTTCGTCAGTTGCTTGAACGCGCAAATAGTAGCTGCTGGTGATTTCATCCATAGGCAGAATATTTTGCGCTTGAACTTGCGAAGGTTGGAATGCCAAGTGAGGGACACGATGGTCAGTCTCAGCTTCAATCAGGCGGGCAATATCAATGATATCGGCAACCACGGCAGAAGCCGTTGGCAATGCACCGGCGCCTGCACCATAATACAAGGTTTCACCAACCATATCGGCATTGACGCGGACAGCATTCATCACGCCGTTAACGTTAGCCAGCAGACGGCTTTCAGGAATCAGAGTAGGGTGTACGCGCAACTCGATGCCTTTGTCGGTTTTACGGGTAATACCCAACAACTTGATACGATAGCCAAGTTCTTCAGCGTATTTGATATCGCGGCTGTCAAGTTTGCTGATGCCTTCCAAATAGCAGGCAGAAAAGTTCATCGGCGTACCGAATGCCAATGCGCTCATAATCGTAATTTTATGGCCGGCATCATGACCTTCGATATCAAAAGTAGGGTCAGCTTCTGCATAGCCCAAAGCCTGAGCTTCTTTTAAGACGTCTGCAAACGCGCTGCCTTTTTCACGCATCTCAGTAAGGATGAAGTTGCTGGTACCATTAATAATACCGGCAATACTGCGGATTTGATTCGCAGCCAAACCTTCACGCAAAGCCTTGATAATAGGGATACCGCCGGCAACAGCAGCTTCAAACTGTACCATGACATTTTTTTCTTCCGCCAAAGGGAAAATTTCATTGCCGTATTCAGCCAACAGTTTTTTATTGGCAGTAACAATGTGTTTGCCGTTTTCAATCGCTTTCAATACCGCATCTTTAGCAATACCGGTACCGCCAAACAATTCCACAACAACATCAACATCTTGCTGTTGAACCAGCTCAAACGGATCTTTGATAAAAGCAGCATTCGGGCAAATTTGTTTGGCTTTTTCTTCGCTCAAATCACAAACAGCAGAAATACGGACTTCACGTCCCAAGCGGCGGCTGATTTCCGCAGCGTTGTCCTGCAATACAGTGGCCGTACCGCCACCGACTGTACCCAAACCTAAAAGACCGATATTTACTGGCTTCATTGTGTCTCCTTTTGAGCCGATACTTTAAAATAATCACGAAAAACCAAGGCTTGTTATAATCGCTTGCAATCGTAAATTCAGAGCAAAGCATCAATGCACAAGGTTAAACGTTGAATCCTACCTGATATTGCTTGATTTTGCACCTTTTTTTGCAAGTTTCCCAAGGCCGTCTGAAAAATCGTTCTACCATAAAAACAGGAATTGCCATGAAAATCACAGAAAACCATATCGATGAAACCGCATCATTTTTTTCATCCTCACAAGGCATATTGCAAATCGGTGAACAAACATACTCAAAACCCATTTGCTGGCAAGATGGCAAAGTGAGCATCATTCCTCAAACAACCATCGAAGAATTAAACGAACAAATTTTTATATCAGCAATTGAAACAGCAGAAAACCGTCCAGAAGTCATTATTATCGGTACAGGAGAAAAACAAAAATTCCTGCATCCCAAAATTGCTGCAGCCTTATCAGCCTACGGAATCGGCTTTGAATGCATGAACACAGCCTCCACTTGCCGAACTTTAGTTTTACTGCAAGGCGAAGGCCGAAGCACATGGGCTTGGTTGTGGCCATAATTTGTAGAAAAGACTTTTGCATCATACTAGTACAAATTCGCATAATTTATATTATGTTAAATTTCCTATTAAAGATGATTTAAGCATATTCTTCGCGTCTTGAATTGCCTCTTCTCGCTGACGTTGTTCCTTGATTATACAAGGAAATATTATGTCCGCACCCGTAATATTGTCTGCGGCCGCTACCAAAGGCGGCGTAGGCAAAACAACACTCATTGCTAATGTCTCTGGCGTTCTCGCTGATATTGGACTCCGCGTCCTAATGATCGACTGCGACGTTCAGCCATCACTGTCTAAATACTACCCAATAAGCCACCGCGCTCCAAATGGTATTGTCGAATTGCTTCTCGGTGAAAATACCGAAGAAGTCATCCGCTCAACAATATCCAATACCGTTTTCCCAAATTTAGACATCGTTATTTCCAATAACATTTCTGCTTTTGTCGAGACTGAAGTAACTTCTCGTCCCGATCGTGCCTTTTTGCTGAGAAGCAAACTGCATTCACAATACATACAGAATAACTACGATGTGGTTTTGATCGATACTCAGGGTGCAGTCGGCCCTCTCTTGGATACAGCTGCCTTCGCTGCTACATGCTTGCTTTGCCCGATTATGCCTGAAGTTTTGAGTGCCCGTGAGTTTCTCACTGGTACCCAAGAACTTCTGAAGCGACTGCAAAAAGGCGAAGCAATGCGCATCCCCATGCCTCAATTACGAGCCATCATCTACGCGCAAGATCGTACCAATGATGCGAAATTCATCGCATCCTCTATCAAAGACTTCTTTAGTAATACCTTAGACGACAGACGTAAATTGCTGAGCGTAGCAGTTCCTGCTGCCAAAGCATATAAGGAAGCCACAACGTTACGAGTTCCTGTTCATTGCCATGAGCGTAAACAGCTTGGAAAGATGCTGCCCGCTTATGAAATCATGCACCGTATTGTTTATGAGATTTTCCCTGGTATCGAAAATAAAAAATTGCGTGGAAGCTGTTTCAACGACATGACCAGCCTGCTGCAAGAGGAGGTACAGTCATGAATCTGGGCCAAACCAAAGCAGCTTTGAGCCTACACATCGGTACACCTGCACAGACAAATATGAGTTTTGGCCTCGAGGATACTCCTTCTCAGGGCATGTTAATGTCGTTGCCAATCAGCGAGATCGATTTCTTTGACAAAAACCCACGCCGTTTACATGATGTTTCCAGCTATGAGGCCATCAAAGAGTCCATTCGTTCTTCAGGTATTCAACAACCGGTACACGTTACCCAGCGACCTGGTGAAAGTAAATATGTACTGGCACAGGGTGGTAATACCCGTCTCAAAATCTTGCGCGAACTCTTGGAAGAAACTGGCGATAACCGCTTCCGTATGATGCCGTGCATTTACATCCCCTACTCTGACGAAACTACATTGCAGGTTGCGCACCTTGTTGAAAACGAACTGCGTGCTGAAATGTGTTTTTGGGATAAAGCCTGCAAATACGCCGAAATTCGCGATATTTTCCAAGATAAATCTGACTCAGGGAAACTTTCTTTGCGCGAACTGGAGGTGATGTTTTCTGATAAAGGGCTTACGGTTTCTCATAAAACTCTAGGACTGTTCTTTTTTGCTTCTGATAACTTACAGGAGCTTCAAGAATACGCATTCAAACTTTCCCATGCAAAAGTTGAAGAAATTAAAAAACTTCACTCTACCCTGTTCTCAATTTCTAAATCAATTCAGTTGGACGACTCTTTCCAATATTTATGGTCAGATGTGCTGGATCAGTGGCATAACCAATATTCTGCAACAGAGTTAGACGTACATGAGCTTTGTCAGTTTGTACTCAACAAATTCAAATTTGAATATGGTGCTGAAGCCTTTCCTGAAACAGAAAATTTATCTGATAAGAATAAATCTGAAACAGCTGTCAAACAAGATGTCAATTTGCATCAAAAAGAAGCATCTGAAAATAACACTGAGTCAGGGGATTCATCTATTGAATCTGTGCCAGCTAAAGAAGATAGCCCAGAGACTGATGCAGAGGATGAGCTGAAAGGAACTGAACAGACAGGGTTCGAAGCCCTGGATGTTCAGAATCATCAGGTTACTTTGGATCAAACTAGCAAAAAACTGTTTTCTGCGGTTCGCAAGTTGTTGGCCAAAGTGAACCTGTCTGATTGCTTTAAAACCCACAAAGACTTCGCATACGGTTGGTATGTCGAGTATCCAGCATTTGAGCATATTTCAGGATCCAGTGCCGAAAATGCAATCTATGCTATTGATGTTTTACATGAGGAAACCGGCAATGTTTTTACATTCCTGTGGAAGCTTTGCGGTATCGATACCTTCATGTTTGATGTTGGCGATAGCTCAAATCCCCTGCTTTCGCTGAAAAATGATTCAAAACTTCGTATTGCATACGAAGACCCCGACAAATACGACGAATATACAAACTGAGGCATTGGCAACAAAGAGAACATCATTGCCTCTGTGTTGAATTGGCAGACAAATAGAGACCTTTGCAAAATTCCCCAAAATCCCCTAAATTCCCACAAAGACATTTAGGGGATTTCCCATGAGCACCTTCTTCCAGCAAACCGCCCAAGCCATGATTGCCAAACACATCGACCGCTTCCCACTATTGAAGTTGGATCAGGTGATTGATTGGCAGCCGATCGAACAATACCTGAATCGTCAAAGAACCCGTTACCTTAGAGACCACCGAGGGCGTCCCGCCTATCCCCTGTTGTCCATGTTCAAAGCCGTCCTGCTCGGACAATGGCACAGCCTCTCCGATCCCGAGCTCGAACACAGCCTCATCACCCGCATCGACTTCAACCTGTTTTGCCGCTTTGACGAACTGAGCATCCCCGATTACAGCACCCTATGCCGCTACCGCAACTGGCTGGCGCAAGACGACACCCTGCCCGAATTGCTGGAATTGATTAACCGACAACTGACCGAAAAAGGCCTAAAAGTAGAGAAAGCATCCGCCGCCGTCATTGACACCACCATTATTCAGACCGCCGGCAGCAAACAGCGCCAGGCCATAGAAGTCGATGACGAAGGACAAGTCAGCGGCCAAACCACACCGAGTAAAGACAGCGATGCCCGTTGGATAAAGAAAAACGGGTTATACAGACTCGGTTACAAACAACATACCCGTACCGATGCGGAAGGCTATATTGAGAAACTGCACATTACCCCCGCCAATGCCCATGAGTGCAAACACCTGTCGCCTTTGTTGGAAGGACTGCCCAAAGGTACGACCGTCTATGCCGATAAAGGCTATGACAGTAAGGAAAACCGGCAACATCTGAAAGAGCGTCGACTGCAGGACGGCATTATGCGCAAAGCACACCGTAACCATCCGCTGACGGAAACGCAAACCAAACGTAACCGGTATTTGTCGAAGACCCGTTATGTGGTCGAACAGAGCTTCGGTACGCTGCACCGTAAATTCCGCTATGTGCGGGCAGCCTACTTCGGACTGAGCAAAGTGAGTGCACAAAGCCATCTGAAGGTGATGTGTTTGAACCTATTGAAAGCCGCCAACAGGCTAAGTGCGCCTGTTGCCGCCTAAAAGGCGGCCGGATGCCTGATTATCAGGTATCCAAGGGGGATTAAGGGGGTATTTGAGTAGAATCAGTGGATATTTGAAATGAAAACAGCCGAAAACCTGTGTTAGGTTTCGGCCGTCGGGTAAAAGGGAGTTTTTGCAAAGGTCTCAGTCTATGAATTGGGTTGTAATCGTAAACCTAAGAGATATCTAAAGACTTACAAGTGCTATTTTTTGAAAAAGAAAAAGTCAAGCAGACTCAGATGCTTGACCTTTTAATTCCTCAGAGTTAATCTGTATTGTGTAACGCTACACAGTATTGGCGTATCGTTAGTGTTACAAAATATACGCAGAAATGCATTTGATAAACCCTTAAATAAGGAACTAAAAATGATTGTAAAACATCCTGGCTTAAGAATCAAAGAAGAGTTATTACCTAAAGGAATGACGGTAACAGAAGCTGCAAAATTGCTAGCAATTGGTCGACCTGCACTATCTAATTTCTTGAATGGTAAAGCAATGTTGTCACCTAACATGGCTCAGCGGTTATCAAAGACCTTTAACTTCCCATTAGATCAATTAATGCAATGGCAGGCTGAGTATGAAGATGCTCTAATTCAACAAACTGAAGCTCCTGCAACTCATATTTATGCTCCTCCTTTTTTAGATATAAAAGCAAATGATATTGAAAATTGGGTCAATACTTGCGAAATTTCATCAAGATCACGTTTATCTGTTTTTTTGAGAACACTGATCCACTCAACGAGCGAAAAAATAACTCAAATTGATTTTCCTGGAAATGATGATTCACAACGACCTGGCTGGGATGGTTGGATTGAGTCAAATGAAGCAACTCCGTGGATTCCTGATGGTAATTCAGGCTGGGAATTTGGTGTTAATAAAGATATTAAGGCCAAAGCTGATAGTGATTTTGATAAAAGCCTTAAGGCTCACCTTTCAGATTCTAAAAATATAACATTTATTTTTGTAACACCTCGTCGCTGGCCTGGAAAAAATAAATGGGTTCAGCAAAAGAAAGCTCTTAATAAATGGAAAGATGTCAGAGCATATGATGCAAGCGATCTTGAACAGTGGCTAGCTCAGTCATTACCAGCACAAAGTTGGCTGGCAAATGAAGCAAAATTGCCTACACAAAATGTAGATTCCTTAGATAGTGTATGGCAAGAATGGGCAAATGTGTGTAATCCAAGTTTAAATACGTCTTTCTTTAACAAATTAATTAAAGTATATGAAGAAAAGATTTTGGATTATTTATCCAAACCGCCCCAAAAACCTTTTTACATTGCAGCTGATTCTAAAATCGAAGCAATGGCATTTTTGTCCGCCCTGTTTTCAGATAAAAAATTTATTTCTTATAGAGATAATTGTCTAGTATTTAAAGAAGAGAATGTCCTTTCTCGTCTTGCTCAAGGCTCTAAGAGTTTTATTGCAATTACTGATAATAAAAACGTCGAAAAAGAGCTGGCTCAATATTCGCAAAAGATTCATGCCTTTGTTGTTTACCCTAAAAATACTCTAATACAAAATATTGATCTAAAACTTGAAATTTTAGATTCAGTAACTTTTCTTCATTCATTAGAAGAAATGGGGTATTCCTATGATACAGCACAAGAATTGGCAAAAAAATCCGGTTATTCATTAACAGTCCTGCGACGACAGCTGTCAAAGAATGAGGCTATTCATAAGCCTGAATGGGTAGATAGTCATAATCAAGTTCTTATTCCATTTCTATTTGCTGGAGGATGGGACAGTTCTAATCAATATGACATTTCTATCCTAGAAGCTTTATCAAAAAATTTACCGTATGAGTCTTTAGAACAAGAGTTTCAAGTAAGCTTGCTTCTTAATGACTCTCCCGTTTGGGCAGTAGACTCACATAGAGGAGTAGTATCAAAAATCGATTTGTTATTTGCTATTGCACCCTACATTACTAAAGCAGATTTAGAGCGCTTCTTTGACAGCGCTAAATTAGTTTTAGGAGAAGATAATCCTGCCTTAGATTTGCCTAAAGATCAGCAATGGCAAGCTAATATATATGATAAAAAGCGTCAGCATTCTAAAGGCTTGAGAGATAGTATAGGGGAGATGCTTATTTTATTGGCTGTTCATGGTAATGAATTATTTAAAAATAGATTAGCTTTTAATTGTGAGGAAGCAGTAAATAAACTCGTGGAAGAATTATTCTCTCCACTTAACTTAAGAGTATTGCTTGCACAAGCATCTGATTTCTCAGTGTATGCAGAAGCGAGCCCAAAAGTATTTTTAAGTATTATAGAAAACGATTTGAAAACTGATAAGCAATTCTTAGAGCTAATGCAACCTGTTTCTACTGATATTTTCTCTTCACCTAAGTATACTGATTTGTTGTGGGCATTAGAGAAATTAGCTTGGGATAAATTAACAGTTGCTAGAGTGGTAAAAATTTTGGCTCAATTAAGTCAAGAGGAAATCACTGATAATTATAGCAACAAACCTTTTAATTCATTATCTGGAGTTTTTAGAGCTTGGTTACCTGCTACAAATATCAATACGCAAGAACGTATTCAATTATTAAAAGAGTTAGTTAGAAAATTTCCAGATATCGGTTGGCGAATTTGTATTAGCCAATTTCCAAGTACATCTGCTCAAACAGCATTTCCAGCTAGTAAATGTATTTGGAGGAATAATTGTGCTCAAAATACAGTAACTGAACAAGATGTTTATGATTTCTGGAATGCCTCAGTAGAAATAGCATTAACTTGGGCAAGTCATACATTTGAACAATTACTTGATTTAGTCAATCATATTCATGGTTTAACACCTAAACAGCAAAATAAAATTTGGTTTCTTATTAAAGATTGGGCATTAAACCAAGCTACAGAATCTGAGAAAATTACCATGCGAGAAAAACTTCGCACGACTATTTTATCTAAAAGAGCTAAAAGAGATTCTAATAGAATTATGTTTACGGAATTGGGCAAGCAGACATATGCAGCATTAGAACCCAAAGAACTAATAGATAAATATTTCTGGTTATTTAGATCTCATTGGGTAGATTACTCTACTGATGAGATAGAAGATGATCCAAATATGAATTTTGAAGAAAGAGAAGGAATTATTAACCAAAATCGTGTTGTCGCGTTAAAAGAAATTTTACAAGAAAAAGGACTTTCAGGAATTCTAGAATTATCTTTAAAAGGAGATTGCGCAAGTACGATAGGTTTTCTTCTAAGACGTTTTGTATTTTCATCAGATGAGGAGTCAGTACAATTAATTAAATTGGCTCTGGAGTCTTTTAAAAAAGATGCTCACATTAATTATAAGAACATTATTCGGGGATTGTTATCCGAAAGTGATGATAACACCTCTTTATTTGAAACCCTTTCTGGGTATTTAGATGATTCTGGTAAAGTACAAGTATACTTACAGGCACCTTTTGATTCACAGGTATGGAGCTTGGTTGAGTCTCTAGAGAAACATTACCAACAAGAATATTGGGAGCAAATTGTTCCATCATATTGTCAGAATATAAATGAAGCTGAAAATGCCGTAAGATGTCTGCTGTCAGCAAACAGACCTCAAACTGCTTTTTTATATATTAGTTTTAATCTAAAAAAAATATCTCCTAAAGTTATTTTTGAGATTTTAACAGCAATGCTTTTACCAACAGCAAAAAATGAAAATAATCCACCAGATAGTTATCGGTTAGGAGATGCATTTTCTCAAATTTCTGATTGTGAAACTTTGAGCTTAGAACAAAAGGCGAATTTAGAATTTTCCTACATAGTGGCTTTAGCACCTTATGGAAGAAAAAGTGAAAATTGTTCAATCAAAAGTTTAGAAAGATATTTAGAAGAACATCCTGAATTTTTCGTTCAACTTATCTCAAAACTTTATAAAAGAGATGATGGATTAGAAGATGAAAATGAGGCTGTTAACACGCAATTAGTTAAATATTACCGGTATACTTTAAATGCCTTAAGCCACATACCGGGCGAAGATAATTTAGGAAAAATTAATCCCGAAAAGCTTGAAGGATGGGTAAAACAAGCAATTAACCTTGCTGAAAAGCATGGACGTAGAAATATCGTTGAATATTTTATTGGTAAGTTATTAGGCCATTGCCAAAATGGAGAAGATGGGATTTGGCCTTGTGAAGGTGTACGTGATTTAGTTGAAGATATACATTCTAAAAATATGATTGAAGGAATGTATATAGAAAAACGTAATAGCAGGGGAGTTACAAGTCGTTCATTTGGTGATGGTGGTGCTCAAGAATGGAGAATATTCGAACAATATCAAGATTGGCGTAGACAATTAGCTATTACTCATCCGTTTGTGGCCGATGAGTTACTTGGTCAGTTGGCTAAGTCTTATAAAAATGAAGCTGAAATGTGGGATAATGAGCATCGATTAGATATGCATTTATGATGAATTAGGGATATCTAGGCGTTTGTGCAGCTAACTTTATATGGAAGGCCGTCTGAATACTAAATTTCAGATGGCTTTTTCGTGTAAAAGTGCGGTCAAAATTTTAGATATTTTTCATGATTGTTAATTTAATAAGATTCCTAAACCTATAAGACGATTATTTTCTATCTAATTGGAGATTGAATGATGAAAAAATTATTTACAGCAGTACTTTCTGCGGCAGCGATTGCTGTACCGTTTTTGGCTTCTGCGAATACTGCACCACAAACAGAACAAAGCGCAGTACAACCAGAAAAAGCAAAAAGTGTTTGGATTGATGTACGTTCAGCCGAGGAATTTAACGCAGGTCATTTACAAGATGCCGTGAATATTCCGCACGATCAAATCCTTGCACGTATTCAAGCGGTTAGCCCAGATAAAACTGCGCCCGTTAATCTCTATTGCCGCAGTGGTCGTCGTGTAGAAACCGCATTGACCGAGTTGAAAAATGCTGGCTACACCAATGTGACCAACCATGGTGGATATGAAGATTTGGTGAAAAAAGGATTGAAATAAATATCACATCTTTAAAAACAAAAATCCCCTCGCATAAAGCGTTAGGGGATTTTTTATGATAAAGAAATTATTTCTTCTCCATCGCCATTTGCGACATTTTTAGTACCAAATGGCGTGGTAGGAACGGAATGATCCAATCCAACATAAAACGCAGTTTTCCTTCGTTAAATGCCACCAATTCGCCGCGCATTATCGCCTTGTGGCCATACTGTGCCACGGATTGCGCAGATTTTGCGTTATCCCAGGCGGCCACGCCCTGCAAATTGCCTGCAGCCACAAAGCCCGTTGCCACTGCGCCCGGGCAAAGTGCCGTAACTGTCACACCACTTACAGACACTTCCTGTGCTACGGCTTGACTGAATGAAGTTACGAAAGCTTTGGTGGCGTAGTACACTGCCTGATTAGGGACGGGCATAAATGATGCGGTGGACGAAACATTCAAAATTCTGCCTGACTGTTGCGCTAACATGGACGGCAGATACAGTCGGGTTAACGACATCAGCGCGATAATATTCACTTGCACCATATGCATTTCATCTGCCAAATCCCGCTCGGCAAACTTGCCATGCCCGCCCAAACCTGCATTGTTGATCAGATAATCGACTTGAATACCTAACGCCTGGGTTTGCTCAAAAATGCGTTCGGCAGCATTAGATTCTGCTAAATCGATAGCAATAACGTACGCTTTAATACCGAATTGTGCGGTCAATTCTTCGGCAATTTTATTTAACTTGTCTTGGGAGCGTGCGACCAAAACCACATTGTCGCCTTGCTGTGCGTGAATTTTTGCCAATTCCAAACCAATGCCGCTCGATGCGCCTGTAATGAGTGCTGTTTTTACCATTTTGTTTACCTCTTGTTTAATTTATGGTGGTATTTTATGGTATAATTTTGTTGAATTAAAAGTAAAAAATGGCTTATTTATGGTAAAAAACAAACCTTTTATCCAAAATATCACATCGGAAGACGAAATCGGTCTGGAAATTTGCACTGCACAAGTGTTTTACCAAAGTGAAACAGCAGCAGATGCAGCCATTAAAACCCAACTTGAGCAACAACACCGCTTTGAATATTTTGTGTGGATTTGGGTGCAACAGGGAGAATGTCGGCACATTTTGGACTTTGCCGAGATGGTACAGCAAACAGGCGAATGGCTGCTGATTCGCCCTAAGCAAATTCACCATTTTACAGGTGTGGCAGACTGGGACGGATGGGGAATGTCCTTTGCGCCACAAATACTGACCTCCAATATTTCGGACAAGTTGAGACAACTGCCATCCCAAGGCAAGGTGGCGCCGCAACACGTGCCTTTGCTCACCCAGATGATGCATACCCTCTCTGATTTACGCTATGCGGACGATTTGGCGCAATCGGCAAAAGCCGAGCTGGTACAGCAGCAACTCGGTGTATTTTTAACTTGGCTGTCGTCGGTGTATTCGCCGCAAAACGCCCTGCCCGACCTCCCAAAGCAGCGTTGGCAGGCATTTTGTGCGTTGCTGGAAACGCATTTTTCCACACAGCACCAACTGGCGTTTTACGCTGATGCGCTTTCATGTCACGAAAAAACACTGAACCAAACCTGCCGACAATATGCGGGGCTAACAGCAAAACAGTTCATTAATCAAAGAATTTTATTGGAAAGCAAGCGATTGTTGGCTTATACGAAAGTGTCCGTCAAAGAAATCGCGTGGCAACTCGGCTTTGAAGAGGCTACGCATTTCGGCAAATTTTTTAAGAAAGAAATGCAGAAAACACCGTTGGCATTTCGCAAGGAATTTCAGCAGTCGTAGCCTAGTTTCAATAAAGCTGCCGTTGATATTCAATGTATTTAAAGTCAATGATGATTCAAATATAAAAGGCCGTCTGAAGAATTTCAGACGACCTTCTCTTTATCAATATCCATGAAACCAATTCAGACCACTGTTTTATTCTAAAGGCGTCACTTGGCCTACACATTTAATGCCCAAGATACGCGGAAACTGGACAGACAGCGATTTGCCTTCGCGTGTGAAAATCTCGGAATGGTTGATGCCGAAGCCTTTGATTTTTACCAGTGACCAACTCTCTTTGATATCAGGTGTTGGCACGTCTTGATAAATCAGTTGCTCTGGACCGCCGGCTTGATAGATTTTTACGGCTTTCATAATACCTCCCTAAGAATCTGATGCTTTCAGGTAGCCTACTGCCAATTTTACTTTCCTAACAACCCATTTTTCTCCAAATACTCCCGCGCTACGTTTTCCGCGCTTTCGCCTTGCACTTTCACGCGGTAGTTCATCTCACTCATTTCCTCTTCGCTAATTTTTCCCGCCAGTCGGTTAAGTGCGGTCACAATTTGAGGATTTTTTTCAGCAAATTCTGCTTTCATCAATGGCGCACCCTGATAAGCAGGAAACAGGGAAATATCATCTTTCAGTAGGCGCAATTGATATTGTTTCAATTCTGCATCGGTGGAAAAGGCTTCCACTAGGTCGATTTTGTCATTCAACAATGCCGTATAGCGTAAGGCAGGTTCCAAGCTAACAATATGTTTTAGCGTGATACCGGCTGCCTGCATGCCTTTATAGCCATCCGCTCGGTCGATAAATTCCAGTGAGAAACCTGCTCGGATATTGGGCGCTACCTGCTTCAAGTCGCTGATTGTCTTCAGTTGGTGCGATGCACCGTAGCTTTCTTTGACCGCCAACGCGTAAGTGTTCTGATAAGACATTGGTGGCAGAAACTCTAGCTGATATTGTTCCGCCAATAATTGTTTGCCCCGTTGATAGGTTTCATCTGGCGACAGATGGCGGTTCTTCTGTTCAGTTGGTACTTGTACTAAGGCTTCCAGCACTGTGCCGGTGAATTCAGGATAAATATCGATTTCGCCACTATTCAGTGCGCTAAACAGGAAAGTAGTTTTGCCAAAATTAGGTTTGACTGTGACTTTCACGTTCGAATTCTCACGTTCAATCAATAATTTATACATGTTAATCAGAATATCCGGCTCACTCCCCATTTTGCCGGCAACCACCACGTTTTTTGTAGCAGGTGTAAATGAAATCTGAGACAGACCGAGTGCGCCGAAGCCCACCACCAATGCAAGAATAATCGGCAACTTGCGTCGTGATTTCTGCAACAGCCCGATAATGCCGCTTACACCGACAGCCAATAATGCGGAGAGCAATGCGCCGGTAAACGTCATTGTCATGTTGTTGCGATCGATACCGAGCAGAATCAGGTTGCCCAAACCGCCTGCTCCGATTAACGCCGCCAGAGTTGCCGTGCCGACAATCAGCACTGCCGCCGTGCGAATGCCCGAAATCATGGCAGGCAAAGCCATCGGCAGTTCAATCCGCCACAATGATTGCCAGCGCGATAGTCCGAATGCGGTGTACGCATCTTGAATCGATTGGTCGATTTGGGTCAGCCCCAAATAGGTATTTTGAAAAATAGGCAACAGCGCGTATAGCGTGAGCGCAATCAAGACGGGCGGCGAACCGATACCGACAAACGGAATCAGCAAACCCAGCAGCGCCAAAGACGGAATGGTTTGCAATATATTGGTAAACTGCAATACCGCTTCCGCTGCCCGCTGTCTGCGCGCAAACAACACGGCGGCAGGCACCGCAATTGCCACTGCCGCGAGCAAAGCCAGGCCGGAAAGCCATAAATGCGTAAGCAGCATTTGCCAGAGTTCTGCCAGGGTAACGTTTAGGGATGAGAACATAGTTTTAAATTTTATGTTTAGTACGTTGAATAATAGATGTTTATGTTTGCTTTACAGCAAGGTATTAGCGCCTTGAAAGAGGTTTCAGACGGCCTTCACCATCATAACACTGCCCTTCTCACAGCTTCCTGTCCCTGTTTATCCAACCGTAAGAATTGGTGGATGATGCGTTCGGCATCGGGTGCATCGGCGGTGGAAAACAGCGATTGCACATAATCATTTGCCGGCTGCTTTTTGATTTCTTCAGGTGTGTCGATTTGTACCAGTTTGCCATTATGCATTACACCGATACGGCAAGCGAGTTTGGCGGCTTCCTGCATATCATGGGTAACGAAAACGATAGTGGTGCCAAATTTTTGGTGAATCATAGCAATTTGGTCTTGCAGCACGGTGCGTACCAGCGGGTCAAGTGCTGAAAACGGTTCGTCCATCAGCAGAACTTGAGGCTTGGCTGCAATGGCTCGCAAAATACCGATGCGCTGCTGTTCACCGCCGGAAAGTTCGTGCGGATAGCGGTCGCGGTAGTGCGCAGGGTCAAGTTCCACCAGCTCCAATAATTCATTCACACGCGTTTTGCGTTCGGCTTTCGGCCAGCCCAGTACGTCAGGCATGAGTTCGATATTTTCCGCGACGGTCATGGTGGGGAAAAGTGCGATTTGCTGCAATACGTAACCAATTTGGTGGCGGAGCTGGCGGATGTCGTAGTCTTTAATCCGTTTCCCGTGCAGATAAACGTTGCCATCGGTCGGTTCAATTAGCGCGTTAATCATGCGTAAAGTGGTGGATTTGCCGCTGCCCGAGCTACCTACCAACACGAAAAATTCACCCTGATAAATGGTCAAATCCAAATCGCGCACAGCATATTTGCCGTCATAATGCTTGCCTGTGCCACGAAACTCGATAAATGGGACAAGATTATTTTGCATATTGTGCCTTTACTACGTCTTCAAAACTAATCGGTGCGCGTCCCAACAACTGCGGCAGGTCGTCTGAAACGGTAGCAAGCTCGCCTTTGGCAATGGCAGTGTAGGTAGAAACCCAGGCTTCAATCTGCCAATCGGGCGTGTCAGGATACTCAGCTTTGCGGCTGGCGAAGGCTTCTTCCACAGTTTCATTGTGGTAGCAGTGCGGTTTGCCGGTGATTTCGGTTAAGACGGCGGCTATTTCAACAAAACTTAATGATTGGGAACCGGTCAGCGTGTAGGTCTGATTGTCGTGGCGGTGGTTGCCGTATGCGATGTCGGCGATAACGTTTGCCGCTGCTTGGGCGACATCGCGCTGTGAAATGCAGGTAACGCGCCCGTCGTCGGCTGGGCCTGCGATGATGCCGTCTGCATTAGCAATTGTTGCCATCATCTCACTGTAAAAATTGTCGCGCAGAAAGGTGTAGCGCATATTTGTTTGCCGGATTGCATTTTCGGTAACCGCATGAGTACGCGCCAGCGTGAAGGTGCTGTCCAACGCCGCTTGAGCAAAAGAGAGATAGACAATATGCTTCACGCCCGCTTCCGAAGCAGCCTGCACCAAAGTCAAATGCTCCTGTTCGCGCATCGGACTTTCGGCGGCGGACACCATAAACAGCACGTCCACCCCATTTAAAGCCTGCTTAGCAAGCTCCAAATCGCCATAGGCAAACCGTCGCGCCTCGCAGTTCGTGAGATTGGGCGCTTTGGCGGGGTTACGCAGCGGCAGGATAAGCGGCAGGCCGCATGTGCTCAGATGACGGGCGACCATACCGCCGATGTTGCCGCTGGAGCCAGTGATGGCTAGATTCATGTTGTTTTCCTTATGCGTTTTCTAAAGAGATAGCTTTGCTGTTTACAGGGTTTCTGTAAAACCATGTGCATGCTGCTTTTTGAGTTTCAGGTAGACTGAATAGATTCAAGGGATGGTTTATTGATGGTTATTATTGTAGCAGTTTTCCTACATACGATAAGCCGCGAAAGACTTACTTGATTATTAAGCTGAATAATACCGCAGGGCGATTTTTCAGGTATATTACGACCAAGCAGGTAATGGAAAACAGGCAGACCCCGACTATATGCGCTGGCAGCCTGTTGCAGTATGGGATGCCTACCTGCGCTACAAAATCGGCAAAAACCTGACTGCCGAGCTGGTGGGCAGCAACCTGACCAACCGCTACTACCTCGACCCGATGAGTCGCTCTTACCTGCCTGCACCAGGTAGGACAATCCGTATTGGGATAACTGGAAAATGGTAATGATCAATTAATCATTTTGGGAGTAAAAAGCCGTCTGAACATTGGGTTTCAGACGGCTTTTTACATGATGGCTTAGTTATGCCCTACTCTTTCATGTTATATGAAGGTTGAAGCTACCCTGCATAATTTTTATATCTTCTGCTTTGGAAGCAAAAAGGCTGCTTGAAAATGAAACGTCTATATTTCAGACGGCCTTTGCTTTATAGCAAACTCGAAATTTAAGCCACGAAATCCAAACCTATATCCAACGAATGGCTGCTGTGGGTCAGATAGCCGAGGGCGATGCCGTCCACGCCGGTTTGCGCCACGCGCTTCAGTCGGTCGAAGCCGATGCCGCCCGATGCTTCGCAATAGACGGTGTGGGGGTGGGCAGTTTGCGTGTGGCAGCGGTTTGCCGCTTTTTTCAGGGTTTCGTCGTCCATGTTGTCCAGCAAAATCCGTTCTGCGCCCGCCACGATAGCTTTGTCCAGTTGTGCCAACGTGTCCACTTCGATTTCCACGCAGGTCAACGGTCCGACTGCTTGCTTTGCCTGCCGTACGGCTTGGGCGATGCTGTCACAATAGGCAAGATGGTTGTCTTTGATGAGGATGGCGTCGTCCAAGCCCATGCGGTGGTTCACACCCCCACCTGCTCTGACGGCGTATTTTTGCAGGACGCGAAGCAGTGGGATGGTTTTGCGGCTGCACACGATGTCCACATTGTAACCGGCAACTTCGGCTACTGCGCGAGCGGTAGCGGTGGCGATGCCGCTTAAGTGCGTGAGGTAGTTGAGCGCGGTGCGTTCGGCGGCGAGCAGGGCGCGGGCGTTGCCTTCGATGGCAGCCAGCGTCTGACCTGCGCGGACGGCTTGTCCGTCTCGGATTTCGGCTTGGAAGCGGACGGACGGATCCATCGTCTGAAAGGCGAGGCGCGCCAAGTCCATGCCGGCGATAACGCCGTTTTCGCGGCTGACGAGGAAAAGTTTGGCGGTTTTATCGGGGGCGATGACGGCGGCGGACGTAATGTCGCCGCGCCTGCCCAAATCTTCGCTCAAGGCTTGTTCTACCATGGGGCGCAATAGGGTATCGGGCAGGGGGAAGAGGGTGTTTTCAGACGACATGGGGTTTCCTTTGTTGAAAAATATTGATGTTGTACCGATGGGGCAAAACTTCATTTTATAGTGGATTAACAAAAACCAGTACGGCTTTGCCTCGCCTTAGCTCAAAGAGAACAATTCTCTCCGGCGTCATCTGATTATTTTGAAATTGCCATTTCAATGACTTGCTCAACATAGTTGTTTTCCAAATCAATTACGTCTCCTTTTCTTTGTTTTGATATTTTTAATTCGTCATACGCGTAAAAAATAGCAATTTTTTTCCCTTCACAAAATAAATGTCTGTCGGATTTATTCATCATATACATACTTTCATTCCTTACGATGCCTTCACCATCTATAAAACTAAAACTATTCGGTATATTTCTTCGTTCCATTCCCGCTTCATATATTGACGATATCACTCCGGAAACGCTTCTGGTGATAATCTGTCCGGAATCAATATTACTCCACCATTCCTCTGATGCAAATAAGCCTTTGTCTTTTTTGATGCCAAAGATACTTTCGTCATTTAATGATAATAATCTTGTCTTTTCAATAAATTCTTTTTCTCTTTTCATGACTTTTTTAAAATCATAGATTAAATACATATCATCATCCAAAATCAAATAACTCATTTTACGTCTCCAATTTTTTCAAAATAAATAATCTGTTTCTCAAAAGTTTCTTTACCGCCAGATTTCCCCAGCCCTGTATTGACTACCCCTTTTCCTTTATTCACATGTGGTTTTCCTTGGCCTTCAAGCTTGAATTGCACTTGTGTTTTTTCAGTCCATCCCTTATTTGTGCGAGGTAAATCTGGAAAAAGTTTGCCTGTGGCTGAGTTGCCTGTGGTGCCAATCTTTTTTAAAACTTCCATAGTTCCTGGTAAGGTGTTCAAGCACCAAGTGAATCGGTTCCGTACTATCTGTACTGTCTGCGGCTTCGTCGCCTTGTCCTGATTTTTGTTAATCCACTATAGGTCGTCTGAAAACGGGCTAACGGCTGCCCAGCGGCAGTCCGATATCAGAAATCAGCTGTTCGGGCAGAACGTCATCTCGGAAGCGGTAAAGCTGTGCAGGACGGCCTTTACTACCTGATACGCTGGTATCTGACGGCTCGATAAGGTTCTGCTGCTGAATCTGGCGGCGGAAGTTTTGCTTGTGCAGCAATCTGCCGCTGATGGCTTCGACGCTGTTTTGCAGTTGCAGCAATGTAAATTCGGGCGGCATCAGTTCAAAAATCACGGGGCGGTATTTGATTTTGGCGCGCAGGCGGGACAGGGCGGTCGCCAGTACGCGGCGGTGGTCGTGGCGCATGGGCTGCCCCGTGAGTGCGAAGTCGAAGTTTGCCTGCGGCTCGGCGGCTTCCACTATCAGGCCGCTTTCATACAGCATTTCATAGCGTTGCAAAACGTATTCTTCCGACCAATTTTCAGGTTCTACCCCCCAGCACAAATGAATGCGCTTGAGCCGCTTCTGTCGCACTTCCTCCGTATCCGCCGAGTTTGCCCAAATGCGCAGGCGGCTGACGATGGTATCGCGTAGCCCGCCGTCGGTGCGCAAATCTTCCCACGGAAAATAGCAGTAGCAGTCCTGCCATTTAGCATCCGGGTGCAGGATGCTGTCGGCGGCCTCGCGCACCAGCCCCAGATAGCTGACGTACAAGACAGGCAGGCCTTGCTCGTTTTGACGGCGCGTATCGACAAAGGTGTAAAGCTGTTCTACATAACCCATAGGCTGAGATGTCTGCTTGGCGACCCACATCCTGACCCCTGCCTGCAAGGAGTGGCGAAGCGGAGCAAGCAGGCCGTTGGGCAGCAGCGCTCCTTGGGCAACGGTCAAAACCCTCAAGCTGCCGTTTGTAATGGCGATCAGTACAGGAACCAGTTCGACGATACTTTGCGTATTGGCCGCTGTTTCAGGATAGGCATCCATGCGTGGCTTTCATTCAAGAGAAAACCTTATTGTAAACCAAAGCGGTTTTCAGACGACCTTGCATATTATACTCAATTTGAGCATAATATAAAACTATTTCAAAATATAAACGGCAAACCTTCATGCCGTCTGAAAACCAGCTACAAGGAAACATCATGCAAACCGCCGCCCGCCGCTCGTTCGATTACGATATGCCACTCATCCAAACGCCGACTTCCGCCTGCCAAATCCGTCAGGCATGGGCGAAGGTTGCCGACACGCCCGACCGAGAAACAGCAGGCCGTCTGAAAGACGAAATCAAGGCTTTGTTGAAGGAGAAAAATGCGGTCTTGGTGGCGCATTATTACGTCGATCCGCTGATTCAGGATTTGGCTTTGGAAACAGGCGGATGCGTGGGCGATTCGTTGGAGATGGCGCGTTTTGGTGCGGAACATGAAGCCGATACGCTGGTGGTGGCGGGCGTACGCTTCATGGGCGAGAGTGCGAAAATCCTCTGCCCTGAAAAAACGGTGCTGATGCCTGATTTGGAAGCAGAATGTTCTTTGGATTTGGGTTGCCCGGAAGAGGCGTTTTCAGCGTTTTGCGACCAACACCCCGACCGTACGGTCGTAGTGTACGCCAACACTTCCGCTGCCGTAAAAGCGCGTGCCGACTGGGTGGTAACGTCTTCGGTGGCGTTGGAAATCGTGTCGTATTTGAAATCACGTGGCGAGAAGCTGATTTGGGGGCCCGACCGCCACCTCGGTGACTACATCCGCCGCGAAACGGGTGCGGATATGCTGTTGTGGCAGGGTTCATGCATCGTCCATAACGAATTCAAAGGGCAGGAGCTGGCGGCGTTGAAAGCGGAACATCCCGACGCCGTGGTGCTGGTTCATCCCGAATCGCCGCAAAGCGTCATCGAACTGGGCGATGTGGTCGGCTCGACCAGCAAACTACTGAAAGCCGCCGTATCGCGCCCCGAAAAAAAATTCATCGTGGCGACCGATTTGGGCATCCTGCACGAAATGCAAAAGCAGGCGCCCGACAAAGAATTTATCGCCGCACCGACGGCGGGCAACGGCGGAAGCTGCAAAAGCTGCGCGTTCTGCCCGTGGATGGCGATGAATTCGCTGGGCGGCATCAAATATGCCCTGACAAGCGGGTGCAACGAAATCCTGTTGGATAGAAAGCTGGGCAAAGCCGCCAAACTGCCTTTGCAGCGTATGCTCGACTTCGCGGCAGGGCTGAAGAAAAAAGATGTGTTCAACGGCATGGGCCCCGCTTGATTTGCCGTCAATATTGCTGTTTCAGACGACCCCTTAAACAAGGACAACACCATGCAAACCGATTGCGACGTATTGATTGCCGGAAACGGGCTGGCGGCACTGACGCTCGCCCTGTCGCTGCCTGAATCGTTCCGCATCGTCATTTTGTGCAAAAACCAGCTGGACGACACTGCCAGCCGTCATGCCCAAGGCGGGATTGCGGCGGCGTGGTCGGGAGAGGACGACATTGAAAAACACGTTGCCGATACTTTGGAAGCGGGCGCGAGTTTGTGCGACGAAGCCGCCGTCCGCACCATCCTGTCGCAGGGCAAACCGGCAATCGAATGGCTGCTGGCGCAGGGCGTGGCGTTCGACCGGAATCATAACGACCTGCACCTGACGCGCGAAGGCGGGCATACCTGCCGCCGAATCGCCCACGTTGCCGACTACACGGGCGAAGCCGTCATGCAGAGCCTGATTGCCCAAATACGCTGCCACCCGAACATCCGCGTTTACGAGCGGCAGATGGCGTTGGACGTTCAAACCGAATCAGGCGCAGCGTGCGGACTGACCGTCCTCGACTGCCGAACGCAAGAAACCTACCGCATCCGTGCCCGCCACACCGTACTCGCAGGCGGCGGCTTGGGACAGATTTACGTCGCCACCACCACGCCGCCCGAATGCACGGGCGACGCCATCGCTATGGCGATACGCGCAGGCTGCGCAGTCGAAAACCTCGAATTTATCCAATTCCACCCCACAGGCTTGGCAAGGCCGTCTGAAAACGGCCGCACCTTCCTAATTTCCGAAGCCGTGCGCGGCGAAGGCGGCATCCTGACCAACCAAGCGGGCGAACGGTTTATGCCGCATTACGACCGCCGCGCCGAACTTGCGCCGCGCGACATCGTTGCCCGCACCATCGCCGCCGAAATCGCCAAACAAACGCAAGACTTCGTCTCACTCGACATCAGCCATCAACCCGCAGAGTTCGTCCGCCGGCATTTTCCGTCCATCCATCGGCACTGCCTGTCCCAACACGGCTTGGACATCACGCGCCAAGCCATCCCCGTCCGCCCCGTGCAACACTACACCTGCGGCGGCATCCAAACCGACCCCTGCGGCAGAACCTCCCTGCCGCAGCTCTACGCCTTAGGCGAAACCGCCTGTACCGGACTGCACGGAGCCAACCGCCTTGCCAGCAACTCCCTGCTCGAATGTGTCGTTACCGCCAGACTTGCCGCCCAAACCATCGCGGACAGACAAGCGTTCCAAACCGAACCATTCCAAAGGCCGTCTGAAAGCCCCTCCGCCGAAACAGACATCTTTTCAGACGGCCTCCAAAACGTATTCAGCCGACCCACCCTGCAAGCTTTCAACCAACGCCATCTGGGCATCATACGCAACGATACCGACCTGCGCCGCGCCATCGCCCAACTGCAGTTTTGGAAGCAAAACCAAGCCGAGCCATACACCGCGTCCGAATACGAAAACCGCAACCTACTCGAATGCAGCCTCGCCCTTGCCCAAGCCGCATACAGGCGGAGAGAGAACATCGGAGCACATTTTAATAGTGATTGTTGAGGCTGATAGAGACCTTTGCAAATGTTTCTAAATATTCTTTTGAATGATATGGGAAAACCACCTAGTCATCATTTTCTCATACATGAGATTCAACTATTAACAATGAAATTCCCATTTCTTGCTCTATTTGACTGAAAAAAGATACTGCGATTTTCTTTGCTTCTTGATAATTAATTATCATGGCAATACTCCAAATTGAAAATGTTTGAAGGTAGTAAAATTGACTTCGCCTCCTTTTTGTATTTGCCTATTAATATACCTTTTTGGACAACTGCGCTTTATAGCCCGCGCAAGATCGGCACATTAAATAAAGGCCGTCTGAAACGGTTTTTCTGTTTGCAGACGGCCTCTTGGCTCAAACCGTGAGAACCGCATGCGTGCGTTCCGCACACATCCTACTTGTTGAGTTTAGGTTTCATATGGGCCACGGCTTGCTTTCCAAATATGCTTTTATTTCATAAATTAGATTATTTATATTAGGGGAAACTACATTTCCTGTTTTTTCGATTACAAGTAGACAATTATATTTTATTGCCCAGTCAATGGTTTTCTGAATAAATTTAGTATAATCAAATCTTAAATCAAGTTCACACTCTATATCATCTGGCCAAACGGTAAGACTATTACCAAAATTATCACAAAACATGATTGCATCTTTATCCCAAGACTCTTTCGATTTAAGCTTTTTTTTTTGCTTCATTTATTATTGATAATAATATAAAATCATTATCGATAAAGTAATTTTCAAAACTTTTATTCTCATTAAAATTCTGAAAACCATTAGATCGATACTCATCAAGTATGATATCTTTATTTGCATTAAATTTATTTCTGATAGCAGCTGATGGGATAAGGTAGTACCGATAATTCCAAATTGCCATTTTTATTTACTCCTATAACGTGGTCTATTAACATTACCTGATTCATTCAAGACATCAATAGAATTTTTCCAATTAGTATTAGGAACGGGAAAGTCAACTTTTTTAAATTTTAATTCACATATCCTTCCAAGCAAGCCGTAGCCCGCATTAAACCTATGCAGGTAAGGTGTGTGCGGTACGCACGCTGGCCTTGAGTGTGATAAAAAAGTCGTCTGAAACATTTTTCCGGCTTTCAGACGACTTTTGCCAAATATTATCGGCAGCGGCTCAATGCCAACTTTAAACCTGCTCCGATTTCTTCAGGACTGTTATCCAATGATAAAATTACATTGTCTGCATCAATGGCATCCCACGCTTCCAGCTTGACATGGCGGCTTGGGCTGATTTTCAGGCAGCCGTTGTGCAGCCAAATATCCACGCTCATCATGTTTTTAAATAGGGCGCGTCTGGTTTTATAGCCCAAGTTCCCGCATAGGTTGGCAACCCAATCCTCATAACGTGGTTTAAAACTTTCCTGTTTTAAAAAATCAATACGTTCAGCTTCGTTGTCTAACGTCCTGCTGTTCGCCAATGCTTGTAAGACTGTCGTGCCTAAAGTTCCATTGTCGGTATCCAATGGCAGGATATGGGGAGGATATAGGTGGTCTATTGCCGTTAACCCCAAACCTGAACATGTTTGAACAATCAGAGCTTCTTCATTAGCATAAAAAACTGCCCAATAATTTTGATCCTGTTTAAAAATCATTATTTGATCTCCGTAATTTTGACTGTAATGTTTTGACTCTTGCCATACTCTACCACACGTTGTAACTGCAATCTTTACTCCTTATTAGTTTGTGCGGGTATGGCCAGATGGATTTCGCGCTGTTTGATCATGTCGGCCCTTAATGTCATACCCGAAAGGCTATGACGTTCAAAATTTGTCGTCTTAGAGTTGTCTCTACACCGCTTCGGATAATGATTTTGCTAGCCGTGCTACCGATATGGGTGTGGCGGCGAACTGCTTTTGTCTGATGGCTGTGGTGGCTTGTTGAAAGAAAGGCCGTCTGAAACCGTATTTATTGTTTCAGACGGCCTCTTAGCTCAAACCTTGAGAACCGCATATGTGCGTTCCGCACACATTCGCGTTGCCGATAAGCTGCGCACCCTTGAGGGTGGTATCCCCGCCGCTGCGGATGGTGGTTGTGCCGACCATACTGCCAACATGGGTGTGGCGGTGGACTGCTTTTGTCTGATTGCTGTGGCTACTTGTTGAAAGAAAGGTCGTCTGAAACCGTATTTGTTGTTTCAGATGACCTCTTGGCTCAAACCTTGAGAACCGCATGCGTGCGTTCCGCACACATCCTACTTGTTGAGTTTAGGTTTCATATGGGCTACGGCTTGCTCTTGCCAAATAGAGCTGGATTTCGCGGGAGAGCTATCCTTACCTATGGCGCATCAGGCATATTGCTCCATTAGGGCAATAACCGGTTTCAAACTTTGGTCATCGGAAAAATAAGTCTTCATAAAATCCAATAGCGACATGTTTGCATTCTTGACCGGGTGATGCACATCTGCACCTTTGTCCAGCATGGCTTTTAAAACGTCCAGTCTGTCGGGGATGCCGCCTATCATGGCCAAAGGAATTCCTTGGTCGGTATAGGTTTCAATGTTCGGATCCGCTCCGGCCTCCAACAGTACCATGGCCGCATCTCCGTTTTCTGCCCGCATCGCGTAATGCAGCGGTGTCATGCCGTAGATGTCTTGGGCGTTTACAGGGACACCTTTGTCTATGTAAAACCGTATAGTTTCAGGTGATGATGGATTCCAAATATTAGCCCTATGCAGGCTATTCCATTTTTCATTAGGAGAAATACGGAATGGATCTAATTTCCCCTCGCTTTCCGCCTTTTGAAGGAAAGCAATATCACCTAGCTCTTCAGCTTCCGCAATTTTTTCTTCAAAACTGGGAGGTGTTAAATTATTTACCATTTAAAAAGTTCCTCATATCTTGTTTAATTGTACCCAAATCACCCCGCCCCGGTTTTTCAAACCTGGGGTCGTGAGATTCGTTTTCCGCCTTGTTCTGCAGAGCAAACAATTTTTTCGTCCTTTTCGGGTCGTTCACATACTCATTCAACTGGCTCTGCGTCATGCCTAATTCATCTGCCGCCTTTATCAAACGGCGGTTTTCCCAACCGTATCTGTGTCCGATGTGGACGGGTGGTTTGATAATATTAGAGATATTTCCTTTTTCTGCATAGCTGCCGTCAGGCAGTTTGATATACCGGTCATACACACTGTCCCTTATCGGTTTGCGCAAATTCGGCCGTTTTAAAGCAGTGGCAGCTCTCCCCGGATCGGGCATAAAACGTCCGAGTTCGTCGTGATAACGCCCATTTGCATCACGTTTGGGGTATGTTTCCTGTGGTTGCGGATCTGCCGGTGGATCTGTTTTTTTGTCAAAGTTGGGTTTCGGCGGATCGTCTTTTTTAGCTGCTTCTCCCCGGGCGTCTTTGTCCAGCATGCGCTTAAAGCTGTTAACGCCTGGTTTGACAACCTGCTTCAATACCTTGCCCGCTCCGACGGCCGTAGTCAAATTTTCTACCGATTGAAGTCCGATCAGTGCGGCTTGCGCACCTCGGACGTCTTGTCCGTAAATCGGTTGCAAGTCATTTAAGATTAAGGAAGCAGTACCTGCTCCAGGTGACTGGAAGGCCTCGGTGACATTGTCCCAGCATCGTCCAAAGTCGTTTGCACAGTTTTGGACATCTTTAAAGGTATCCACCGCCTTTGAACCTACAATGTATACAGGTAAAGAGTTGAGTACTCCTCTAGTAATAGTTTTTCGTGGATTTTGTATTTTTTCCTTCCAGGATTTTTTTGCAAATTCCGAAGCCAAATCCTTCGCGCCTTGGGTAATGCTGCTATTTTTGGATGAGTGTAAATTGTTTCGGTAGAACACAAGGTCTGATTGGGCCTCCGGTGCAAAAACCTCCGGTCGGACAAATTGTTTGCCTTCCGTAGTGAAGAATCGCTGTTGCCTGCCATCTTCATTGAGAAAGGTCTGCCTGGCTTTTTTAAGAAAGTCTTTTGCAGGTAAATCAGTTACCTTTTCTAAAGTCAGCATCCAAAATAAATCGGTTTCTTTGACTGCTTGATGCACTAAGCGTTTTTGAGCATCGGCAACTTGTTGGGCGGTAGGTTCCTTCCCGCCATTTTCTTGTTTTGCAAATGCTTTGGCATTTTGTTTTATCCAAGCCCTTTCATCAGGATGCAGCTGCCGGTTGTTCCAATCGACATTCGCCCCTACTGCCGCCGTACCTGCATTCCCGCCCGCCGCATAGCCGATGGCCGCCCCACCCAGTGCGTTGACCGCCGCTTTGCCCGCCGGGCCGAGGTTTTCCGCCGCTTTGTCCAAATACGGTGCGGCAAGGGAAGTGCCGCCGCCGGCCAGTATGCCGCCGAGGTTGCCCGTCGTCAGTCCGCCTGCCGCTCCGTGCAGGATACTCCTGCCTATGCCGCCTTCTTTCCAGGTGTCGTAGCGGCTTTGGTTTTCGGCAAGGTAGGCGTTTACTTGACCGAGGGATGTGCGGATAGCGGCTTTTTCGGCTTCGCTGTCCGTATTTTGCAGTTTGGCCTCCAGCAGGGTTTTGGCTGCCTGATACCGTTCGTAACTTTGGGTATTGCCGAGTTTGTCGGAAACGGCTGCTGTGGTTTGGGCGGCGTTTTTGCCGAACTCCTGTGTTACTTCCCTTTGCAGGTTGATTTCTTTGGCCACCGCGTCTTTGTCGAAGCTGTTTTTCAGACGGCCTGAGTGTTGATCCGCAGTTTCGGTGTCGATGCCGGTGTAGATACGCGCTTCGGTTTCTTTGGTAGTCCTGCCTGTTCGGGCAAGTTGTCCCGCTTTGTCGGTGATGTGTATGTTGCGGGTGTTGATGCCGCTGCGGGTGGTGCTGTTTTTGCTGTCTCCGTCGCTGCCGTAGCCTACTGATGAACTTGCGCCGTTTTTATCGGCTACGCTTGTCAGGTGTTTGTCTTGAGGCTTATTTTGTGCGCTCTGCCCCAGTGTTTTGCCGCTTACGGCAACGTTGGCACCCAATCCAAAACTTTCGCCTTCGTATCGGCTGTAGTTTTGAATGTCGCTATGGGTGAGGGTGGCCGTCTGAAAGCGGTTTTTGCCTTCGTCTTCTGCGCTTTGGCCAGACGTGATGATGCCGCCTGAGACCTTGGCAAAAAAGCCCTTCCCACAACAGTCGAAACCCCAACACAGGTTTTCGGCTGTTTCCGCCACCAATCACTCCCTAACTCTACCCAAATACCCCCTTAATCCTCCCCGGACACCCGATAATCAGGCATCCGGGCCGCCTTTTAGGCGGCAACAGACACACTTAGCCTGTTAGCCGCCTTCAACAGGTTTAGACACATCGCCTTCAGATGGCTTTGCGCACTCACTTTAATCAGCCCGAAATAGGCTGCCCGGGCATAGCGGAACTTACGGTGCAGTGTACCGAAGCTTTGTTCGACCACATAACGGGTCTTCGACAAATATCGGTTACGTTTGGTTTGCGCTTCCGACAGCGGACGATTACGGTGTGCTTTGCGCATAATGCCGTCCTGCAGCCGATGCTCTTTCAGATGTTGCCGGTTTTCCTCACTGTCATAGCCTTTGTCGGCATAGACGGTCGTACCTTTGGGCAGTCCTTCCAACAAAGGCGACAGGTGTTTGCACTCATGGGCATTGGCGGGAGTGATGTGCAGTTTCTCGATATAGCCTTCCGCATCGGTACGGGTATGTTGTTTGTAACCGAGTTTGTAGAGGCCGTTTTTCTTTATCCAACGGGCATCGCTGTCTTTACTCGGTGTGGTTTGGCTGCTGACTTGTCCTTCTTCATCAACTTCTATGGCCTGGCGCTGTTTGCTGCCGGCGGTCTGAATAATGGTGGCGTCAACGACGGCGGCGGATGCTTTCTCTACTTTTAGGCCTTTTTCAGTCAGTTGGCGGTTAATCAGTTCCAGCAGTTCGGACAGGGTGTTGTCTTGCGCCAGCCAGTTGCGGTAGCGGCATAAGGTGCTGTAATCGGGGATGCTCAACTCGTCGAAACGGCAAAACAGGTTGAAGTCGATGCGGGTGATGAGGCTGTGTTCGAGTTCGGGATCGGAGAGGCTGTGCCATTGTCCGAGCAGGACGGCTTTGAACATGGACAACAGGGGATAGGCGGGACGGCCGCGGTGGTCTCGAAGGTAACGGGTTCTTTGACGATTCAGGTATTGTTCGATCGGTTTCCAATCAATCAGCTGATCCAACTTCAATAGTGGGAAACGGTCGATGTGTTTGGCAATCATGGCTTGTGCGGTTTGCTGGAAGAAGGTGCTCATGAGAAATCCCCTAAATGTCTTGGTGGGAATTTAGGGGATTTTGGGGAATTTTGCAAAGGTCTCCGCCTGTTAGCCGGGTGTGCCCGCCTACTTGCACATCAAAGCCATCATCACCCGCAAACAATCCGCTTTGTTCGCTCACGCTGCGGTGTTCGGCGTTGATTTTGCTTTGGCTGTAATCGCCTGAGGCGGATGCGCCATAGCCTACGGTTACTTGGGCGCTGATGTTTTGTTGGCGGCTGCGGTAGTCGGCGGTGTCTTGTAGGCTTTCTATATTGAAGTTGGCGGCGCGTACGGTGATGCCTTTGCCTGTTACTTGTGCGCCTTTGATGTTGGTGTTGCCACCGCTCACAATAACGGTGGGACTGCCTGCGCTGCCGACATGGCTGTGGCGGTAGGTGGTTTGTTCGGCACAGGTTAAAACCATATCGGCAGATTATTTCAGGCTGCGTAAACTGCTGGATAGACGCATTTATGAGCTATGTGCCAAACATTTCGGGAAGCAAAATGAATGGCACATTTCTCTGGAAATACTGCATAGAAAATCGGGCAGCATGGCAACGCTGCGCCGTTTTAGGCAGGCGATTAAGGAGTTGGTAGCCAGCAATGATTTACCCGATTACCGACTGACTTATGATGATAAGAAAGATATGTTGAAAGTGCGAAATCGGGATTTGTCTAAATTTCTCAAAAAATCACCATAGGCAGCCTGAAAGCATAAATTGAGGTTTTTCAAGCTGCCTAAATGTGTTTTTTAAAGCACCTATTTTTTATGGGTTGTAAATAATGCTGCACGTCCTTTATAAAAATCCAAGTTAAACAAATCAATATTAAAATGTTTGCAATATTCAGCAACCATATCAACCGTTAATCGCTCCTTTTTGATTCTTTTTTCATAGCTAGCTAAGTTCTCAAATTCAAAAGGTTTTCCGCTTTGTTCAAAAGTTGTTTTACTGGTTTCTTTATGCACCATAATCGTTCTACTTTCTACTGCATATTCTGAGATTTTATTTGCACCATTTCGCCAATGAAACATTACCGCACCAAATTCATCTTTCTTAAAATCTGGAGAAAGATATAAGCTGATATTCTGTATCCCCCATGTTTCGGATAGATAACTAGGTTGGCTAAATACGTCTGTACCACGATATCCATTTTCCATATATAAGCACCATTCAGAAGCAGTCTCTAAAATAATATATTTATTGGGGTATCTCTGCGCAAAAGGTTCCAACATTTTAATTTTATCCGACAAACTTAATTCATCAGATACTTTTTGATGATGTACCGTCCACCCCCATATTAGACCAAGCTCTTGCAATCTTTGCTCAAAGCGTAACACCATCTCATTAAATGGAATTTTAAAGAAACACAAATGAGTGGTATGAGGTTTATGATCTTGTAAAAAAAACTGTGGGTTATTCATAATCAATCTAACGTCCTTAAAATAACAATAGCATCTTTATCATTGCTGAATATTCTATCTGCGTGTGGTATTCCGCGCGATGAAGTGCTTCGATCGTACTCAATATACACTCTTTTACCTGATGGAAGCGTTGCTTGCAAGTCTGGGCGGCATATTCCTACGCGACAAAAATTTCCATACTACTAATCTACGTCAGCCCCAAAAACAAAGATTTGTTTTTTTCATTCAACATATCTATCCTAAATATACCATCGCTCCATTTAAATCCATCTTCAAAAATCCATTCTAAATATACTCTTAAATTAGAACGTGCATTATCACTTTTGCATAATGGAAATAAACCATACAAAAAATCAAATGCCTCATTACATGATTTAATTGAAAAATATTGCGATTCATCCGAAAGCATGGAAACAAAAGATTCGCTTTCATATTCGACAATCATAATTTTTACTAGAGTAAAAAAATCATTCTTACTTATTATGTTATTAATAGAACAGATCCAATAATAATCGGTTAATGTTAAATCTAAATCCTCATAAGGATGTTCCCCAAAAGAACTGGTTTTTTGAAATTCGGCATATTTAAACCTGTTATATTCAACAATTTTTTCTCTATCAATTTCAATATCATAAGGAAAAACGAATATAAGCTCGGCAATGTAGCTGGTCATTTCTTCAATATCATTCATTGTGATCACTTGCTATCTCTCCTCCTGATTGCATCATTCAAAGCTGGCTCAATGTTTTGTCGGAATTGATTTATTCTATTTAATAACGCTTGCTTATCGTTATCGCTTAATGTTGAGTTTTTAATTTTCCTTTCTAATTTTTTTGCTTTTTTTAAAAGATTTTCTGTCTTTTGGATATGGTTTGACGGATGTTTAACACCCACTTCCTTACCAGTTCTTGCATATTCCTCAAGTGCACCTTTTAAGCCTCCTCGACTTTCAGCCTCTCTGCCTGTGTAATTTGCAATTCCTTCAATATCAGAAATTTCATTTTCGTACTGCTTTTTGATTTCATTAAGATCGCGTTTAGGTTTTTCAGGTTTATCCGCGTTATTAGATACTTTATCTGTATCATCAGGCGTTTTATTAAAATTAGATTTCCTACCATTATCAACTACTTTATTATTATCAGTATTTTTGCTTACATCAGACTTACGAGGTGCAGGCAACGCCCTTTGTTCAGTCACCCCTGCATAACTAACATTTTTACCATTGGGCAAAGTTGCCTCCACTCCCTTGCCTGTTAGTCGTGCAATTGTCCCTGCCGGCAGGGTTGTTCCATTGGACAGATTCTGTGCCTGTGTGAGCTTAACGGTTTGATTAGGTATCAATGTTCCACTGGTAAAATCAAATGCTTTTCCATTTGGAACAATTGGTGCTTGTTTTTTTATTTCTGCTGCCAGTTGTGTAGCAGATAACTTACCTGCGCGGTACAGTTTATATTTGTTAGCCAATTTACTAGGGATACGTCCTGCTAGCTCCATTACTGGCAATTGATACCACATTAACCGTTGTTGGGTTGCATGGTTGTATTCATATATTCTACCTGCTTCAAAATCTCTCCCTTGTAAACGTAGCAGGGCTATACGGTTAGTCTCCATTTGTTGATCGTCTAGTGGGCCCACTTCATCACTGGCAGACGAATCATAGACGTATCTCGGCAAGGAAATTATGCCTTTCCCAATTATCTTTGGATCATTATGTGCATCGTTACTGCTATCTTTATAGCCTTGTTCCATTCCTCTTTTAAAATCCATTGAGGCATTACGGTTTTCAATCTGAATACTATGCAAGAATTTATTTATTTCGTTTTTGTTTTTATCGGTATAGGTACTAAATAATGTTTTTAAATTTCGGTCTTGATCTAAATATTCACGATTAGTAGCTGTAAAGAATTGATGACTTGCACCAAAATTATCTAGATAATGAAATCTAGATGTGTTTTGAGATAAAAACTGTTCTGCAAGTTCATTGCGTCCATGCAGTATTGCCCATTCGCTGTCCACCATCGCGGCAGCTGCGCGATCTAATTGGAGCTGTGCTTCTTGGGTGGTTAAATTTATACCCTTATTTTTTAAATAGTTAATATATTTTTGTAGCGTATCTTTACTGTGTAACCACTTCACTTCATCAGGATGCAACTGGCGATTAAACCAATCCGCATTCGCCCCCGCAACCTCCGCACCCGTGCTTCCACCCGTCAGCGCACCAATCGCTGCGCCTCCTAGGGTGTCTGCCAGTAATTGCCCTGCGCCACCAAATTTATCGCCTACTTGGTTTAAATAGGGTGCTGCTAGCGATGAGGTGCCTGCTCCTACTGCGCCTTGTGCATCACCTGTTAAGAGTGCTCCTACCCCTGCGTGGAGCGCAGCTCGCCCTAATCCGCCTTCCTTCCATGTGTTGTACTCTGTTTGATGGTCGGATAGGTATTGGTCTGCAAGGACGATTTGTTGTTGCAGTTGGGCAATTTGCTCAGGGTTTTGCGCGTCTTTTAATTGCTCTTGTAAATTTGCTTTAGCGATTTGAACGCGCTCGTAGTTCTGTATATTGCCCAGTTTATCTGCTGTCCATGCAACAGTTTGAGCGGCAACGGGGGCAAATTGTTGTGAGACATTGCGCTGCAAATCCAGCTCGCTTTGCACTTTGTCCGCATCAAATCGGTTTTTCAGGCTGCCTGATTGTTGGCCGGCATCCTCGGTGCGGATGTCGGTGTACGCCAGTTGCGCGGCTTTGTCTGTGCCGTAGCCTGTTTTGGCGAGCTGTCCTGCCTCATCGGTGAGGATGATGTTGCGGGTGTTGATGCCGCTTTTTGTGATGTTGCTTTGACTGTCGCTGTCGCTGCCGTAACCTACTGATGAACTTGCGCCGTTTTTATCGGCTACGCTTGTCAGGTGTTTGTCTTGAGGCTTATTTTGTGCGCTCTGCCCCAGTGTTTCGCCGCTTACGGCAATGCTGGCACCCAATCCAAAACTTTTGCCTTCGTATCGGCTGTGGTTTTGAATGTCGCTATGGGTGAGGGTGGCCGTCTGAAAGCGGTTTTTGCCTTCGTCTTCTGCGCTTTGGCTAGACGTGATGATGCCGCCTTTGAGGTCTGTATGGTTTCCGACCTTGATTTGATAGCCGTCTTCTCCGGCATAAATACCGCTTTGCTCGGTTACGGAGGCATGGTCTGCTTTGATTTTGCTTTGGCTGTAACTGCCGCTTGCACTGAATCCGTAACCGACGGTAACTTGGGCGTTGCCGTTTTGCTGTTTGCTCTGATAGGTTTCAGTATCTTGAACACTTTCTATATGCAGGTTGCGCGTATCTGCCTGTACGCCTTTGCCGATAAGCTGCGCACCTTTGATGGTGGTGGTGCCGCTTTGGATAAGGGTTTGGCTGCCTTTGTCGCCAATATGGCTATGGCGCTGGGTTACACTATCGCCATTGCCGTAGCCTTTGCCGACATTGCCGCCTGCGGTAAAGCCTAATGACCAGCCCCCTTGTCCGAATGATACGGCAGCACCTGCGTTCCAGCCTGCTGATTTGTTTTGGCTGCATTCGGTGTTGCTTTGTTCGGCGGATTGCAGATGGATTTGCTTATCGGCAATCAGGCCGGTTCCTGCTTTACCTGAAACATCTGAGCCCGTGATGTTGATATTGGATTGTTCGCCTGCACCTTGTCATACAGGCTGGTTACGCTGGCTTTAAGCTTGTTTCATTTGTTCTTCGTAAATTTCTATTTTAGGCAATTGTGTCAGTTCAATAGGGCAAGTTGCTCCCCACCAAAAATGCTCTACATAAAACCAAGGATTATCTGGAAAATATAGCAACATCTCTTCCATATCTGGCCAAATTCTTCTTAATTCATCTACCTGTGTTTTTGGCGAACCAGTTAATATTTTTGGAGGATTTTCACGATAATCGCATAATTCAATAACACCATCTGATAAAAGTTCTTCCAAAAAATCAAAAAATTTAATTTTTAAATTTGGATCTTTGATATCCATATTTAAATAATTTTTATAAACACCAAAAATACCACCTAAATATTCACAATATTCTAAAAGATTATATTTTATCTTCGCATTCATAACGTAACCTTTATCTAAATTTTAACTCTAATCTTTGCCCACGTACTGAAGCAGGTTGATTCCTAAACTCAATTGTCCATTTTGCTCCAGTTTGTTCTCGGCTAGTTGAAAAATTTCTTAAAATGATGGTCGTTCCTTTCCAAGGTCCTGATGTAATAGTCGTAGAAGATAATTGCCCTTTATTCGGAATATTCCTAAAATCAAGCCTCTGACCTGAATATTTTTCATACAAATCAAATATTTCTCTTCTACTTACTTTAGAATATATCGGCATTCCATTTTTGCTGGCAGATGAATTTGGTCTGATCGTTTTCCTGAATGTCGTTCGGCGGTGTCTGTGGTTACGTTTGTATCAATTTCAGCTTTGGTTTGTGCCGCTGTTTTGCCTGTCAGCCGGATTTGTGCGGCTTCGTCTGTGATTTGAATGTTTTGGGTGTTGATGCCGCTTTTCGTGATGCTGCTTTGACTGTCGCTGTCGCTGCCATAACCCACTGATGAACTTGCGCTGTTTTTATCCGCTACGCTTGTCAGGTGTTTGTCTTGAGGTTTATTTTGTGCGCCCTGCCCCAGCGTTTTGCCGCTTACGGCAACGCTGGCACCTAAGCCGAAACTTTCGCCTTCGTAGCGGCTGTGGTTTTGAATGTTGCTATGGGTGAGGGTGGCCGTCTGAAAGCGGTTTTTGCCTTTGTCTTCTGCGCTTTGGCTAGACGTGATGATGCCGCCTTTGAGGTCGGTGTGGTTTCCGACCTTGATTTGATAGCCGTCTTCTCCGGCGGAAATACCGCTTTGTGCGCTGATGCTTCGGTGTTCGGCGTTGATTTTGCTTTGGCTGTAACTGCCGCTTGCACTGAATCCGTAGCCTACGGTCACTTGGGCACCGGCGTTTTGTTGTTTGCCCTGATAGGTTTCGCTATCTTGTACACTTTCTAT
The DNA here is from genome assembly GCF_019334725.1 of Neisseria perflava. NCBI lineage: Bacteria > Pseudomonadati > Pseudomonadota > Betaproteobacteria > Neisseriales > Neisseriaceae > Neisseria > Neisseria perflava. The sequence continues at coordinate 1,482,907 of NZ_CP079818.1, forward strand.
ATGCAGGTTACGCGTATCTGCCTGTACGCCTTTGCCGATGAGCTGCGCACCTTTGAGGGTGGTATCCCCGCCGCTTCGGATAATCGTTTTGCCGGCCGTGCTGCCGACATGGGTGTGGCGGCGGGTCGCTTTTGTCTGATTGCTGTGGTGGCTTGTTGAAAGAAAGGTCGTCTGAAACCGTATTTGTTGTTTCAGACAGCCTCTTGGCTCAAACCTTGAGAACTGCATATGTGCGTTCCGCACATCCTACGTATTGAGTTTAGGTTTCATATGGGCCACGGCTTGCTGTTGGCTTTATAGTCCTAACAGCTCTAGAAAATATTAAAGAACACATGTTTAATGCATCCTTAAACATAGATTTTATGTGAGATAAATTTCATTAATTATCATTTAAAATATAATCATATTTAATAATTATTTTTTCCATAATATTTTTTATATATCCTTTTTTAAACACTGATTCCTTAATAATATTATTATTTAAATATAACAATTTTTCATTATACTTATCGGACAAATACCAAATATTATCTTTTTCTTCAGGGTTATCAATATATTCTGTTATACAGTATTTCCAATATAAATAAGATTCTTCTTCTGATAATTTCATATTACGATAATGAACAGCATCGTTCAAAAAGATATATGCATTACAATAGTCTAAGTTAAATAAATTAGGACACTCTAGATTATCATTTATTGAAATAAACTGTTGTATGCTACGCAAAGAATTTGGTAAAAAAGTAGACGTATTTGGTAGTTCTTGAGGAATCATGTCTCCATTCACAAAAAATGTAAAAATCCCTTCGGAAAAATTTTCTGAACTCCATTCATCTATCTCCTCAATCCAAATTGCAAATTTATATGGATCCCCAAAAATCATTTAGAACACTCCTTGAATAAAATTTATTTTCCAGGAATACCCAATTTCCTACGCAGTTGGATATTAAGTTTATCAATTCTATTCCTGTTTAAGGTTCCTGCCCAGTGATACAAATTCCTGTTGTTATCAGCACCAACCAGTAAAGGATTGCTGCCGGTAACAGTCAACTTTATGTTTTTCAGATTGTGGACACCTGCAAAAAACGCGAAGAATTCGTGAAGGCTATAGTTTGCTAAAATATATTATAGATTCAATTGAAAAATAACAGATTCAACTGTACCTTTCTTATACCTGATTTCTTTAAAGTTTTTCCCATTATCAAAACTATAAAAAAGTCTCTCTTCCTCACCAGCATATCCCATTTCTAATACTAAACAATCTATTTCACAATTACTCCCTCCACTCATATATGCAGTATCAATAGAAAATATATTACATAATTCCAGAGAATTATATTTATCTATATCAAATATTTGCTCTCCAAAATCTAAACCATTGTTTCCACCTGCATAATACTTCTCTTCAAAGGATGATTTCAAACTATTAAAAACTGTATTTAGTGTAAAATATCCATATGGGCATATCTTAGGATATATATTCTCTCCTATTATTATCTGAATTTTTCCATAAATAAAACCATTACATTCAGAGTTTTTTTCCCATAAAATCCCAAATTTTCTTGTTGAATCCATAATAATATTCATATAAATCCTTATTTTAATAACTTATTCTTTTATTGCTCGGGGTATGCTTTTTTAATTCCTGCTTTTTGTTGACTTGTTAAGGACAAGGGATTCTTCTTATCGGATGTAGAACCAGCCCAATGCCAAGGTTCATTTTTCCTATCGCCCCCATATAACGATGAATATGTCCTTTATCATCAATTGCAAATCGCTGTTTACCAATTTGTACTGAACTTTCAATTAATTGAACTGAATTCTTTGGCTCAATACCAGCATCAAACTTAAACCCTAACTGACCAGGAGTATGTTTAGGATTAGATTTATAAGTAGTTTCACTAATCGTTTTATCTGGATTTTTAATTTTTATTGAGATAGCTTGAGGGACAGGTATAGAAGACCCTGCCCCCTGTCCTTTAGACGTACCAAAATCATTCTTTTGATGACTCTTCGACGCCAATGCCGTATCCGGAATCCTGTCCCCCTTCGCAACATTGCCATTTGCAGGAATACGGATATTCCCGACCCCTGACAATAATGGATCGCTGCCGGTAACGGCCGGCTTGATGTTTTTCAGGTTGCCAACTCCCGCAATAATCGGGGCTTTTATCCTCGGATTGGGGTTGACAAAGCTCATCAGCCAGTCGGCAACGTTCAGCGCAAGCTCTTCGTTTTTCCGCTCTTCCTGCCTGATTTTGGTGTCTTTTGTCCCGCTGTGCAGCCAGGTCAGGTTACGGTATTCGGGTTTGTCCTGTCGGCGGTATTCCTCAAACAGCTTCGGATCGTTGTAGGCTTGCGGATTTCTTGCGCCGTAGTCGCGGTAGTCCCAAGTATAACCCAAGGCTTTGTCTTCGCCTTTCATTCCGATAAGGGATATGACGCTTTGATCGGTATAGCCGTCTTGGGAACCTTTGTCCACCCAGCGCAGTATCTGCCTGCGGATTCTCATCGCGGCTTCTTGGCTGCTGATTTTTCTGCCTTCGCGTTTTTCAACTTCGCGCTTGAGATCATTGGCATATTTGTCGAACTAAGTTTGATTGGGCGGTTTCAGTGCATAAGGTGATGCAGGCTACTTTTTCTGATTGCTGTGGCAACTTGTCGAAAGAAAGGACGTCTGAAACGTTTTTTCTTTTTTCAGACGGCCTCTTAGCTCAAACCTTGAGAACCGCATACGTGCGTTTCTCACACATCCTTGTTGAGTTTAGGTTGCATATGGGCTACGGCTTGCTAGTGGTGGGAAAGCAAGGGCAGCAAAGAATGCGGGCTGCACAAATAACCCTTGTCAGGCAAGGCAAAAAGGTCGTCTGAAAAAACCTGAATTTAGTTTTTCAGACGACCTTTTTCATGAGTCGGCTTCCTTAAATTTTTAAGGTGTGAAAAACGGAAGTTTTCTATTTCAAATTATTATCAATTTTCTAAACGATAATATCGTTTGGAAAAAAATGAATTCGCTTTAACTTCATAGCCTTAAATTAATTACCCAAAGAAGGCTTGACCTGACGATTTAATGTGGCTATGGTTTAATAAAAAATAACAATATCCCACATGCACACCGCAATGCTTTTTTCCCTCCTCCTTATAGAAAGGATATTGCAATGCCCTGCTTGACCCGTACGTTGCCTCGTCTGACTGTCTTCCTGCTGTCCACCTTCGCGGCATTCTCCGCAGCTGCACACGGAAACCACACACATTGGGGTTACACCGGACACGACTCCCCCGAAAGCTGGGGTGAGCTTTCTGAAGAGTTCCGTTTATGCTCTACAGGCAAAAACCAATCCCCCGTCAACATTACCGAAACCGTCTCCGGCAGACTGCCCGCCATCAAAGTCGATTACAAGCCGAGCGCGGTTAACGTGGAAAACAACGGCCACACCATCCAAGTCAACTACCCCGAAGGCGGCAATACCCTCAGCGTGAACGGTCGCACCTACACCCTGAAACAATTCCATTTCCACGTACCCAGTGAAAACCAAATCAAAGGCCGCACCTTCCCAATGGAAGCCCACTTCGTCCACTTGGACGAAAACCGCCAGCCTTTGGTATTGGCAGTATTGTACGAACCCGGCAAAACCAACGACCGCCTGGCTCCGATATGGAACGTGATGCCGATGAAAGAAGGAAAGGTAAACCTCGACAAAGCCTTCGACGCCAGCACCCTGTTGCCGAAACGGCTGAAATACTACCGCTTTGCCGGTTCGCTGACCACACCGCCGTGCAGCGAAGGCGTATCGTGGCTGCTGTTGAAAACCTACGACCACATCGATCAGGCGCAGGCAGAAAAATTCACCCGCGCCATCGGCTCGCATAACAACCGCCCCGTCCAGCCGCTTAACGCGCGCGTTGTCATCGAATAAACAGTAAAGCCATAAATGAAAAGGTCGTCTGAAAACCTAAATTTGGTTTTTCAGACGACCTTTTTTCGCTCTTCATCACAATATTTCCTGAACAAAGTCATCTGCTTGAGTTTCAACTCAAGTCGAGACCTTTGCAAAATTCCCATGAAAAGATTTGGGGAATTTTGCAAAGGTCTCACAAAGTTCCTACAGAACTAAAATGTAAAGGGCAACCTGCACTCGCATCTATCAATGTAAAGGCTGCTTTGTTTTCAGCCTGTCTGAAACGATCAAAAAACAGTATGATTTGTCTGTTTTATGTTTGGAGGAGTCATCCATGATCGCAGCTACCATCACGATCCAAGACCAAAATCTCGCCGGCAAAGTATTGCATGAGCTGTTTTTAAAATTTAGAACCAAGCACATCAGCGCGGCGGATCTGATTGCCGAACGCGTGCGGCAGGAAGTTGCAGCCTACAACAACCGCGCCGCCGATGTCCTCTTACGCCACAGCCTCGTTATCCCCACCGATCTCGGCGACATCGTGATTCGGGAAACGCACGGCAAAAAAGGCACGCACCCGCAACCTGTGGACGTGGAAAAGCAAATCGCCGTCGCTTTGAAAGCTTTTGAGCAAAATTCGTTTTTCATCCTTGCCGACAATCGCCAACTGGAAACGCTGGACGATATGGTGTGCCTGCATGACGGGCTGGTCGTCAATTTCATCAAACTCACGCCGCTAGTAGGCGGATAAGCAGCCTGAAAACCGCCGCGCAACGCTACCTCACCTTTGTAGAAGATGCCCCATACAGCCTGAATAGTGCGGACAAGAAAACCCTTACCGACGTTATCCACCTTTGCAGCGAAATAACCAACACATTGATACGCAAGGACAGTCCTATGAGCCAAAACCAAACCGTGCAGATTTCCGACAGCCACCGTGCCAAGTTCAATCAGCTTCTCAACACACTGGAAAAAGAATGGCTCCAAAGCCGTTCACACGAATACGACACGATAAACCTGAAGCTCTGCCCTAGTTTTGCCGAAGTGGAGAAAGCCGCACCCGGATACCGCGTCGATTTGCTGATCCACTGCATTGATTTGATACGCGGCTGGGGACGAAATAAAATTTTTAAAAATATGGGCGAGGACAGGATACACAATTACGGCACCATCCGTGTAGCGGTAGCGATGGCTCTGGCGCGTAAAACGTTGCCGATGACGGAGCAGGATGTGCAGCATATTTTTGCCGCCATGCTGGACGATAACGGGCTGTCCGAGCAGGAGGCAGATTACTATCCGCTCAAATATCTGATAAACCAGATCAAAAAACAGTTTCCCAATCCGAGCAAAACGCTTTCAGACGGCCTGAAAAACGCCTGCGACCGTTACCGCGTCTTTGCGGAAAACCTATGGGACAAGAAAGCCGCTACCGCCAACCTTGCCGCCCTGGCAGAACTGGCAGGCAGTTCCGCCGAAGCCTGCTTCCCCGCCCAAGATGACGAGTTTGCCCGATACGCCAATCCGCAACTTGCTGCTCTGCCACCGGAACAGCAGGACATATGGAGCAAAATCATTGCGCTTGCCCTATCCGCCAATGCAGGCAAGCCAAGCGAAAAATACCTGAAAGAATCCAAAACGCTGATCGACGCGTTGGGTGCGGACAGGTTCAAAAAAATGCTGTACGGCTGGATAGAATTTGTCTGCAACAGCGAAGTGCAGACCGAAACCGTCATCCACGGAGAATACAGTTACAGCACCCATGTCCTACCTGTTTGCAGCGTCAACCAGACCGTGCTCAAAGGGCTGGTGTGGATGTGCAGCCATTTCCACGACAGCGCCACCCTGTCCACTCTTACCCAACTTGCGCTGCATTCATACGACAAAATCCCCAATCTCGGCGCGCGCTATGCTTCCGTGGGCAACGCCTGTTTCTATGCGCTGTTCCGCTCCAAAGGGCTGGACGGCATCGCCTGCCTTTCGCGCCTGCGCCTGCGGATTAAGTTCAGCAATGTGCAAAGCGCGATTGCCAAATATTTGGACGAAGCCGCTGCGCAGCGGGGTGTATCCCGCAACGAAATCGAAGACATGGCGGTGGACAGCTTCGGCTTGCAGGAAGGCTGCCGCGACTATGACTTCGGCGGCTACACCTGCCGTCTGGCGGTAACGGGCGTAGGCAAGTCCGAACTGCGCTGGTTCAAACCCGACGGCTCGCCGCAGAAAACCGTACCCGCCTTCGTGAAAACCGACCATGCCGACAAACTGAAAAAGCTCAAAGCCACACAAAAAAACCTCAACACCACGCTCACCGCCCAACGCGACCGCTTGGACCAAATGATGCGCTCCGAACACCGCGTACCGCTGGAACACGCCGAACAGTATTACTGGCAGCACGGACTGATGTCCTGCCTCACGCGTCCGCTAATATGGCAGTTTTTCCGCGACGAAAACGATACGCAGGGTCGCGCTGCACTGTGGTTAGACGGAACATGGGTGGACGAAACGGGCGCACAAACCGATGTTTCAGACTGCCTGCAAGTCAGCTTGTGGCATCCCGCGCTTGCCACGCAGCAAAGCATCGCCCAGTGGCGTCAACTGCTGCTGGACAAAGAAATCCGCCAGCCGTTGAAACAGGCATACCGTGAAATCTATCTGCTCACCGAAGCCGAAATCAACACCAAAACATACAGCAACCGCTTTGCCGCCCACATCCTGAAACAACACCAATATATGACGCTTGCCAAAGGACGCGGCTGGAGGGGCTCGCTGGCCGGTGCGTGGGACGGTAGCGACGACGCAACCGTATCGTTGGATTTGCCCGAATACAACCTACGCGCCGAATTTTGGACAAACGCGGTGGATAGCGAAGAAGCATGGACGGAAAGCGGTATCTGGCAGTATGTCAGTACCGACCAAGTGCGCTTTCACCGGTTGGACGACGATTACCATGCCACTGTGCTGGACTTAATTGATATTCCGCCGCGCGTGTTTTCCGAAGTGTTGCGCGACGTGGATTTGTTTGTGGGCGTGGCCAGCGTAGGTAATGACCCGACCTGGGAAGACAACGGTGGAGAGGCACGTTTTTACAGCTACTGGCAAAGCTATTCCTTCGGTGACTTGGGCGAAGTCGCCAAAACCCGCAAAGCCGTATTGGAAACCCTGCTGCCGCGCCTGAAAATTGCCAAGGTTGCCCACATAGACGGCAACTTCCTCGTCGTACAGGGCAAGCTGCGTACCTACAAAATCCACATCGGCAGCAGCAACATCCTGATGCTGCCGGATGATCAATACCTCTGCATCGTACCCGACAGCCGCAAAAAAGACGTATCCGACAAGCTGTTTATTCCGTTTGAAGGTGACAACACGCTCTCAGTCATCCTCTCCAAAGCCATGCTGCTGGCGGAAGACGACAAGATTACCGACAGCACGATTACCTCGCAGATTCAGCGGTAAATTGGGATAGCCTGAAAACGCAAATGCCCCATCCTTGCGGTTTCAGGCTGTTTGGGAACACAAGACGCGTAGGCAGCATATGTCCTCCCGACGGAAAGAACACAATACATATTTTTACCATAAATATATTGCTTTTCATTTGATTTAGATAACCGACAACATCATGAAGCCTGCTTTTTGCCTCCCAATATTGCTTTTACTTTCAGCCTGCCGTCCTGAAGCTGAGACAGCCGACACGGCTGCACCAACGGCGCGTAAGCCTTCTTATTACGAGTCTGAAAAGCGTCAACCAACAGCCACTCCAATTAAAACACAAATTCCTGTGTTATCTGCAATCAAAAGTCAGGCTGATTTTGACTTACTTTCGCGTATCTATGAGCAAGGTAGTGAATATGAAATTCCTCATATCCTCTTTCTCATCGATCGTGAAGATGATAACCGTACCGACTACATCAATACTCCCAAATTTCGGCTGCATGAGCATTATCTGGCTACTATCTTGAAACCCATGCTGTCAAAAACTGAATTGAATCAACAATACCGTAGTCCTAATCGGCGTTATCTGTTTGGTACGATCAGTTGGCAGAATAGTACTCAGGAATATGTTTATGAGTTTTGGGAAGGAGACAAAATCACGCCTGAATTGTTGAAATTGGCAGCAGGTTGTCTGAAAGACAGTTTCTACGCTCCGTTGCGTTATAAAACCAATTCTTTATGGCAGGAAACCGTTGCTGAGCAAAGTAAAGTTCCTTTTATTACCCAAGAAAGTTTGATTAAAAATTTCCCCTACCTGCCTCTAAACCAAGGTAAAGCGATAGGCACATTACGCGTTATTGCCAAAGAAGATGATCTTTATAATGTCGGTGCCGATGATATTATTATTTTGAAAGAGGTTCCCCTAGAGCTGCCACCTGTGGCGGGGATTATCAGTGAGAAACCATCTACTGCACTATCGCATGTGAATGTATTGGCACGCGGCTGGGGGATTCCAAATATTTACCTTAAAGACGCAGAAAAAATCCTAGCCCCATATATTCGCTGTCGTATCGAATTTGAAGCGACTGCTAAGCAATACCGAATTGTCCAAACCAACCGGAACACTACCAGTAAAAGCTTTTCAGACGGCCTTACCCTGCCCCAACCTGATGTTTCCGATTACAGCCTTCGGGCTTTGACAAACCTGCGCCGTGATGACAGCCATTACTGCGGCAGTAAGGCTGCCAACCTCGGCCATATCCGCGCCCATATTGCAGGCAGTAATGTACCTGATGGATTCTGCATTCCGTTTGCCTACTATCAAGCCATGATGGATAGACTGGGTATTAACGCAACAACACTGGCACACATCGAAACACAAAGTGATGGAGACAACCGCAAGCGCCGCACTGCTTTACTCACACTGCAGAAAAAAATTACCGATGCCGAAATCCCGTCAGAATGGAAGCACAGATGGGCTGAGCAATGGCGTAATCAATTAAACAGCAAAGGCGTGTTTATCCGCAGCTCCTCTAATTCCGAAGACCTGCCCAATTTCAGCGGCGCAGGACTGTACACCACAGTGCCAAATGTTACTGATGAAAACGCGTTGGCTGAAGCAGTGAAGCAATCTTGGGCTTCTGTCTTCAATTACAGCGCATACGAAGCCCGCCGTATTGCCGGATTGCCTCACGATAGCGTGAAAATGAGTGTCTTTGTGCAACAAAGCATCAATGCAGATTTCTCCGGCGTGTTGGTTACCATCAATCCTTATGATATTGCTCAGAAAAACAGCTCCTACATTGCCGCCAAACGCGGGTTGGGTATTCGTGTCGTTGAGGGCAAACGGGTAGCCGAACAGGTAGTCTATAACCGTCGCAATGATTCTGTACAACGTCTCAGCTCCTCTAATGAAACCACAGCGTTGCAACTGGATAAAAACGGTGGAGTACGAGAAGTTCCTGTAACCAGTGGTAACGTGATGAATCAAGAACAAATACGTCGCCTTGACCAAACCGGCCAACAAATCAAACAGCTATTTGCAAATGGTGAGCAGGACATCGAATGGGCGTTTGATAATGGTAAGCTTGTTATCCTCCAGGCACGACCGTATCTAAACGGCACACGTTAAAGTAAAAGGCCGTCTGAAATTATCGTTTCAGACGGCCTTTGCATCATGAATTAGTTATACCCTATACTTCCCGTTCTCCAAGGAACTATGATGTCAAAACAACTCACTTTTTATTTTATTCGCCATGGCCGTACCCAATGGAACGAACAAGGACTTTTACAGGGATCCGGCAATTCACCACTAACCGAACAAGGAATTGCAGGAGCTCAGAAAACCGGCGTAGCGCTACAACAAGTAGAATTTACCGCTGCTTACTCCAGCATTTTACAACGTGCTATTGATACGGCTGGCCATATTATCGGCCAGCGTCCCATTCCTCTTTTTCAACACTGTGGACTAAATGAACAATCTTTTGGAAGTTGGGAAGGTATGCAGATCGCTGACTTGCGGAAGCTAACCGAATTCAAACAACTGACCAATGACCCGGCAGCTTATAAAGCATTAAGCAATGGTGGCGAAACCTTTGAACAATTAGCAGTACGTGCAATGGACGCCCTTTACGATATCATTAAGGTACATCAATCGGGTGCTAATATTTTAGTGGTATCGCATGGCCATACCTTGCGACTTTTATTGTCCTTACTGGGCGGAGCGACTTGGGAAAACCATCGTGATGAGGGTAAATCCGTGTCATTGTTAAATACTTCGATCAGTATTGTGAAATACAATAGTGAAAGCGGTTTTCATATTGAGCAGCTTAACGATGTGGCTCATTTACAATAATTACCTATTTCACACATCAACACACTGTTAGTCTGTTAGCTCAAGCCCCAATACGCTTGTTTTAAATCTACTCATTATTTTTTATTTTAAATCTCAACCCAAACAACGTCTTTTCTATATTTAATGTCTCTACCGTAAATTCTAAAAAACCGTTTGAACTTAAAGATTCAAATGGTTTTTTAGTATCAACTTATTTATATTCATACTTTTAAATACGGTTAAATTTTAAAATTTAATCCTCCTTCAAATCCCTGCTTACCCTCTCAAGATCTGCCAGTATTTAAACTGGCTTTGCCGTTTTCCCACAAAGTTTTCAGCAATACTTTCCACGCTGACAATTTGGGATCAGGCTGTTTGCCTTGTCCAATCAAGTCCATTTGCGTCATATACCAGTTCATTTCCAACATCACGCCTGCTTTTTCATCAACAAATGCTACGTCAGTTTTGATGCGGTCTGTTTGTACGGTTTGGTAAGTACCGTTTTGCATTTGGTTTGCCAAATCAGGCACTAAGGCAAACGGGCGGGCGACGCCGACCAAATCTAAATGGCCGCTAGATAAGGCATCTTCCATTGCAGTTTGCGAACGGAAGCCGCCGGTAATAATCAGCGGAACTTGGCTGACTGCACGGGCTTTTTCAGCGTAATCGATGAAGAAGGCTTCGCGTTTGCGGGTGCTGTCTTTAGCCGCGAGCATTTGCGGGCTTTCGTAGTTGCCACCGGAAACTTCAATAAAATCAATGCCCATTTCCGATAACTTTTGTACCACCTGCACCGATTCGCTTTCGTCAAATCCGCCTTTTTGGAAATCTGCCGAATTGAGTTTTACACCCACCAAGAAATCTTTGCCCACAGCGGCGCGGATGGCGGTGTAGGTTTCCAAAAGGAAGCGCATACGGTTTTCCAAGCTGCCGCCCCATTGGTCTTGGCGGCGGTTGTGGTGCGGCGAGAGGAATTGGCTGATGAGATAGCCGTGCGCGGCGTGAATCTGTACGCCTGAAAATCCTGCCTGTTCGGCAATTTTCGCGGTTTGTACGAATTGCTGAATCAGCCCGTTGATTTCATCGGCAGTCAATTCGCGCGGCGGATTGATAAAGCCGTCCATACCCACTAACGGCACGGCGCTCGGCGCAAGAGGCGTTTTATTGACCACCGCAGGCGACTGTTTGCCCGCATGGTTGATTTGCATGATGAGCAGCGTGTCGTTTTGTGTACCGGCTTTCGCCCATTTTTTTAGCATCTCAAGGCTGCGGTCGTCTGAAATCACCACATCGTTTATCGAACCCTTGCCGCTTTCGGCGACCATCACATTGCCCGTAACCAACACACCTGCACCACCTTTTGCCCAAGTGTCGTACAGGTGGACAAGTTTTTCAGACGGCTGGTCGTTTTGGGCAAGTTGCTCTTCCATGGCGGATTTGAAGATACGGTTTTTGGCGGTTTTGCCGTTTGGAAAAGTGAATGGCGTGAATAACATAATCGTTCCTTTAAGTTGATAAGTTTAAAAATGTAAACGTATTTGGGTAAGAATAAAGGGTTAACGGATAACCCTATTTTGAAAGCGGGCAATTTTGGGCCATCAAATCAGCAAGCTGTTTCAACTTCGCCACCGCATCCGCCATGGCAATACTGTAAAACCGTTCTTTGCCGACCTGCTCCACCGCCACCGCCCCGGCTTGCAACATGATTTTCAAATGATGCGACACCGCAGGGCGCGACAGATGCAGATGCTCGGTCAGCTCATTCACATTCATCTTGCCATGTTCCCACAGCACGCGCAGGATTTGATGGCGGTTTTCATCGCTCAACACGGTAAAAATGGGAATGCACTCGCGCATTAAATTCATCGTTTGTTGTGGCATATTCGGATTCTTGAGTTTATATGTTTAAAAACTTGAACGCATTTTAGAAGGAATGAAGGGGAATGTCAAAGGGGATTTTCAGAAGATGGTTTTAGTGTACAAATCACAGCGTTTCATCAATAATCATATCAGTCTGCAAGCCGTTTCAGACGACCTTTTCGTAATAAAGAGCGGTCAAATTTTTAAGTATTTTGCAAATCATCTTAAAAATTTGACCGCTTGCATCATTATCAAGACCGCAGCCGTCTGAAACATTGATAGACCGGTTACTGATGTCCGCTTTCTGCTATTTTTGTCCATTTTGCCAATGTCTGCTTCATCTGTGCCTGAGGGATGAAGCGGGCCATCCGTTCTACTTCCTTGCCTTGATAAAACAGCAGCCATGCAGGTGCGGTCAGTACGTGGAAACGTCCAGCCATTTCGGGTATTTCAGCAATATCGGCTTTTACAGCATACACATTTCCTTCCACCGCCAAAGCTGAGTCAAGCTGGGCTGCCACGACCGTACAAACACCGCAGATTGGGGCTTTGATGTACAGTGATACTAAAGGGTGTGTGGCGATGGCCTGTTCGATGTCTTTCAGAGTGTGCAGTTGTTGCATGTCATGTACTCCTTTGAGCGATTAAGCACGTTTCAAGTTGTCTAGAAAAGGGGCTTTCAACGAAATGAAAACAAGAAAACGGTTTGAGTCGTCTAGATTTTTTCCACAACCACTTTTGCCCGCGTTTTCAGGCTGTTTAACACTGGGGAGGTGGCGGCTGAGCGGTCGGCGAAATTTTGCAGGGTAGGAAGGTCTGCGTCGGCTTTTACTTTTACGGTTAGCACCAGATTATCCAGTCCGCCGTAGCCATCTTCCATGCCGAACAGTTTGGCCATGTCGATACCGCCCCTTGCGGATATTTCAAACTGTTCCAGTTTCACGCCTGCCTGTGCTGCTTGCAACTCGAAACCTATGGAGCAGCAGCCTGCCGCAGCACCGATCAGGTATTCCATCGGATTTGGGGCGGTGTTTTCACCGCCCATGTTTTTCGGTTCGTCTGTGGTAAAGGCTGGGAAGCGGCGCACGGAGATTTCGTTCTTTGTGCCGGATACCCAGCGCGAATCGGCGCGTAATCTTGCCTTGCCTTTTGTATGGTCGTTTTCAATCGCTGCCATGGTAGTTCGGAAACGTTCGATATCTAACCCGTTAATCATGTTTTGTCCTTTCATATGATGAATTGCAGATGGTTTTTCGCTACACTTACACGCCCATTTTCCACGCGGAGATGCGTTTCAAATTATCCACCGTGTCGTGATTGACGATGGCGGCGAACGTGCCGTCCAGTTTGGCAATTTCGGCTTTGTCTTCATTACTAAGCGCAAAATCAAAGACATTCAAGTTTTCCGCCATACGTTCGGGTTTGGTGGATTTTGCCAACACGATGATGTCGCGTTCCACCAGCCAGCGGGTAATCACCTGCGCCATGGATTTGCCGTATTTCGTACCAATTAGCGACTGACAAAATGGTGGGCAAAAGCCCACCGCTTCAAGTTGATGTTTTATCATTAACCGAACACTTTTTTCAAATGTGCTTGGTAGTCTGCGAAGTATTGTTCTACTTGTGGATTTTTAACTACATCGTTACATGTAAATGTCGGTAGACGGGTCAAACCGATGAACTCGTTGAGTTTGTGGAAAGGCATGTACACAGCATCCACATCTTTGCCTTCAAAGAAGTCGCCTTCACGGGTGAACGCTTCAATCGGCGCATTCCAAGTAAGCGAAAGCATGTGTTTTTTGCCTTGCAATAAACCACCTGTACCGAAGCCTTCGGTCGGGCTGACACGATGACGGCCATCACTGTGGTAAAGTTTGCCGTGTCCAGCGATAAATACTTCGTCTATGTATTTCTTCACTGTCCAAGGCTCGTGCATCCACCAAACAGGCATCTGCCAAATCACGGCATCCATCCACAAGAATTTTTCGATTTCTGCCTCAACATCATAGCCAGCATCAATCACAGTTTCTTTTACATTGTGTCCAAGTGCGATCAAAACTTCTTTTGCTTTTTTGTGAAGCGTGTTGTTTAACTCACCATGCGAATGGCCGAAAGCTTTACCACCGTTTAATAATAAAATGTTCATTTTTACTCCTAGAATAAATAATTTATAAAAAAGGGATGTGATGTTTGCGGTTATTGTCCCGTTTTCCATGAAGCGATACGTTTCAAATTATCCACCGTGTCGTGATTGACGATGGCGTCGAACGTGCCGTCCAGTTTGGCAATTTCTGCTTTGTCTTCATCACTAAGGGCAAAGTCAAAGATGTTCAAGTTTTCCGCCATGCGTTCGGGTTTGGTGGATTTTGCCAACACGATGATGTCGCGCTCAATCAGCCAGCGGGTAATCACCTGCGCCACGGATTTTCCGTATTTCGCACCGATTTTGCTTAACACGGGATTGTGGAAAATATCGTTTTTGCCTTCAGCAAACGGCGCCCATGCTTCCACGGCGATACCTTCAGCCTGCAAAGCGGAAACGGCTTCGTTTTTTTGTTGGAACGGATTAATTTCAATCTGATTGGCTTGCGGCATAACCTTATTAAACAGCCCCAAATCCACCGCGCGCACGGCTGAAAAATTGCTCACGCCGATGGCGCGGATTTTGCCGGCTGCCTGATATTCTTCCAGCGCGCGCCATGTACCGTAGCTGTCGCCGTAAGGCTGATGAATCAGCACCATATCGATGTAATCCAAATTCAGACGGCCTAATGAACGATCCAGCGAGGCCTTGGCGGCTTCGTAGCCGAAATTTTCTACCCAAATTTTGGTGGTAACAAACAATTCTTCGCGTGCCACGCCGCTGTTTTTAATCCCCAAACCGACTTCGGTTTCATTCATATAAACCTGCGCGGTGTCGATGTGACGATAGCCTGCCTTGATGGCGGCAATCACGGCCTGTTCAGTTTCTGCGGGCGGAATTTGGAATACGCCGAAACCAAGTGCAGGAATTTGTACGCCGTTGTTTAATGTGATGTTTTGCATGATATTGTCTCCTGTTTGTTCTCATAAACGTGTAGCCATTTTAGCCCGTGTTTTTATTGAGATAAATTAGGTTTGGTTTTATGATGTCGTGAATTAAATTCACTAATCACCTAAAACGGGGTAGGAAAATGCAGAACTTTAACGAGCTGAATTATTTTTTGACGCTGGCGCAAACGCAGAGTTTTGTGAAGGCAGGACAGCTTTTGGGGATTTCTTCTTCGGCGTTGAGTCATAGCATGAAAAATTTAGAAACGCGGCTGAACCTGCGTCTGTTCAACCGCACTACACGCAATGTGTCGCTGACCGAAGCTGGGCAGCAGCTTTTCGACCAACTTTCTCCACTTTATCAAGCCATAAACCAAGAAGTCGATGCATTAAATGATTTTTTGAATACGCCATCGGGATTGATTCGCATCAATGCCCCTGTAATAGCAGCGGAAGCCGTGTTGTATCCAAAATTAAAGCCGATTTTGAACCAATACCCGAAAACCCGCTTGGAAATTGTGGTGGACGATCGTTGGGCAGATATTGTGAAAGAAGGATTTGATATGGGCGTTCGGTTAGGTAACAAGGTAGCGAAAGAGATGATTGCGGTGCCAATTTCCGCACCGCTCAAAATGGCGTTGGTCGCTTCGCCTAATTATCTGGCGCAACACGGTTCGCCGAAAAATATTGACGATTTGCAGCAGCACCGCCTGATTGGCGCGAAGCTCTCCGCCGCACACGGCGCGGAGATGCAGTGGAAATTTAAAGACAAAAAAGGGCTGATTACGTTCACACCAAAATCGCAGTTTTCCATCAACAACCATCTGCGCCTGCAAGCCGTTTCAGACGGCCTCGGCATCGCGTGGGTGGCACATATGAGCGTGGCGGATGCACTCAATTCGGGGCACCTGGTCGAGCTGTTGCCTGAGTATGCTATGACTTACGAACCGCTTTACCTCTATTACCCCAGCCGCCGCGGGCATTCCAATGTGTTTAAGTTGATTGTGGATGCGTTAAAAGTAAAAGCCGTCTGAAATTTCAGACGGCTTTTTTCATAACAAAGAGAGGCCAAATTTTCCAGTATTTTTGCAAATTCTCTTTAAAAGATGATCGCTTATCAATCTAGCCTCACAGTCTCTCCGTCTTCCGGAACGTTCACACGGCTTTCAATGCCTTGACCGCGTATAAATTTACGCATATCAGCGCGGCTGACGGCGGTATGATTCACGGTATCCATGTGTACGGTGATGATTTTGGCTTTAGGCATGACTTGGCTGGCTTTTAATACATCAGCCGTCCCCATAATAATGCCGTCTGAAATGCCTGAAATCAGCGCGTAGCCCGTGTTCATAATCAGATAATCGGGTTTGTAGCGGTTCAATGCTTTGTTTACATCTGCCGTCCACACAGTATCACCCATAATATAAGCGGTTTTATGTCCGCTGCTTTGGAATACTACACCCATTGCATCGCCTAAGATTTCGGCTAACTGAGGGTTGGCATACATGGCTTCCGTACCGTGTACGCCGCCGGTTTTGCTGATAGTTACACCGTTGAAGACAGAGCTGCCGTTCAACACGCGTACATCAGTAAAGCCTTGGCTGCGGATTTTTGCCGCGTCGGCTTGGTGCTGCACATATACGGGCAGGTTTTTCGGAATGGAACGTGCGGCGGTTTCGTCCCAATGGTCTTCGTGGGTATGGGTAACGATGACTGCATCCACACCGTCTAAAATTTTATTCACGCTCATCGGCAGCCCGACCAGCGGCATTTTGGCTTGGCTGTTGAACGTACCGGCAAAGCCGTTCATGGAATGCTTGGGGGCGAAAAACGGGTCAACCAAAAACGTCTGTCCTGCGTATTCGACTTTGGCAGTAGCGTTACGGATATGTTGGTATGAATCGTCTGCCCAAGCGGAAAAGGCTGTCGCGCCCAAAACAGTAGCAAGAATAAATTGCTTGAATTTCATGATGTTGCTCCTTAAAAAATCATAGAGCGTATTTTAAGCAGCAGGTGCATCGGCTAAAATAGGCAATATTGCCAATAAACGTAAGGATAGTGCCAAAATGTCGTCTGAAAACGAGCGTAACGAGTTTCGCCAAAATCAAGCTGTCCCCAAAATCGTGCTATATGCTCAATCGGGCATGAATGATTTTGTCTTCAACATTCCCTTTTCTGTTTTTCAGACGGCCTATCGGGACAATCCGCTCTTTGACCTGAAAATCTGTTCCGATGATAGCAAAGACGTCATCACGGCACTGGGCGCAAGCATTCCCGTACACGGCGGCTTGGATTTGATGGAAGAAGCCGACATCATCGTCATCGCAGGCTGGCGCAATATTGAAGAAACCCCGACGCCCGAGTTGAGCGCACATTTACAGAAAGCAGTACAACGTGGTGCACATATCACTACCCTATGCTACGGCTCTTACGCCCTTGCCTACACAGGACTTTTAGACGGCAGAACCGCCGCCACCCACTGGCTTGCCGAAGACGACTTTGTCCGCCGTTTCCCTAAAATTCATCTGGATACCAACCGCCTATATGCGGAAGACGGCAACTTTTTAACATCGGCAGGTGCGGCGGGCGGGCTGGATTGCTGCCTGTACCTCATCCGCAAAATCCACGGTGCAACCGTTGCCAACGACCTTGCCCGTACCTTGGTTGCGGCACCACACCGCGAAGGCGGGCAGGCGCAGTTTATCCACCGACCCGTCGAACGCCGTACTGCCGATGACAAAATCAATCACTTATTAGACGAACTGCGCCAAAACCTTGCGACCCCATACCGCTTGGACGATTTGGCAAAAAAATTAGCTGTTTCCCGCCGAACCTTTATCCGCCATTTTTCTCAAGCCACAGGTATGAATTTCGGTGAGTGGCTCACCACAGAGCGGCTATGGCAGGTACAGGATTTATTGGAAAATACGGATTTGCCGATAGAACGCATCGCCGAACAAAGCGGCTTCGGCAGTGCGGCAAACCTACGTTTGCAGTTCAAAGCCAAATTTAAAATCAATCCGAATGCCTGGCGGAAAGTATTTGGCAGATAGCTTGCGTTAGTCAATCCAAAATACCTGAGTGCAGGCTGCTTCGGAGATCGTCTGAAAATACAAAAAGCAGCCTGTACTTTTCAGACGGCCTTTTTTCTTTTTCAAAGAGTAGAGAAATTTCAAAGAGTTTTTATAAATCATCTTCAAAATCCAAACGCTTGTTCTATCCTAATCATTTATATTCAAAGATGACAAGCTCAATCTCATCCTCGCCAATAGAGATAGCGGCTCTTATATGGATACAAGATGCCGTCTGAAAGTTGAGTTTCAGACGGCCTTTGTGTAATGTGAGCTTTCCTACCATTTTGCATTGCATCGATGAATCATACTTCCTCTACGATGTAAATTATGTAAACACTGTGTTGATGGTTTATCATAGCTAGCCTGCACCAAGTAATCATAAATACCGTAATATGTATAAAATCAAAAACCAATAAGAGAAAAAATGAATAAACAACAACTTGCAGCCAAAATTTGGCAATCTGCGAATAAAATGCGTTCCAAAATTGAAGCGAACGAATACAAAGACTACATCTTAGGCTTTATTTTCTACAAATTTTTGTCCGACAAACTGGAGAAATTTGCCCTTGAACAAGGCTTAGAAAAATCAAATTTTGCCGATGAGCTTACCGAAGCTAACGGGGAGCTTGTCAACCATATCAAAAGAAACCTCGGTTATTTCATCAGCTACGAACATCTATTCTCAACTTGGCTAGCCCAAGGCTCGGATTTCAATATTGCCAACGTCCGCACTGCAATGAGCGCTTTCAGCCGCAATATTGCAGAAAACTACATCTCAGTTTTTGACGGTATTTTCAAAACCTTAGAATCCGGTTTGAGCAAATTGGGAGATACCGCCGCCAGCCAAACCAATGCGGTGAAAGACCTTTTTGTACTGATTGCCGATATACCGATGGACGGCAAACAGGGCTATGACGTATTGGGCTTTATTTATGAATACCTGATTAGCATGTTTGCTGCCAACGCAGGCAAAAAAGCGGGCGAATTCTATACGCCGCACGAAGTATCTTTGCTGATGTCTGAAATCATTGCCGACCATCTCAAAGACCGTGAAGAAATCAGCATTTACGACCCGACCAGCGGCTCAGGTTCATTGCTGATCAACATCGGCCATAGCGTTGCCAAACATCTCAAAAGCGCCGACAGCATCAAATATTACGCACAAGAATTAAAAGAAAACACTTACAACCTCACGCGCATGAATCTGGTCATGCGCGGCATTTTGCCGAGCAATATTTTCACCCGCAATGCCGATACATTAGAAGACGACTGGCCGCTGGAAGGCGATCCGCTGTATCTGGATGCCGTAGTGTCCAATCCGCCCTATTCCCAGCCGTGGAATCCCAAAGACAAAGAAGGCGACATCCGCTACAAACGCTTTGGCGTCGCCCCGCAGGCAAAAGCCGATTTTGCCTTTCTATTGCACGACCTCTTCCACTTAAAGCCCGAAGGCATCATGACCATCGTTTTGCCTCATGGCGTGCTTTTTAGGGGTGGCGAAGAAGAGAAAATCCGCAAAAATCTGATTGAATACAATCATATCGATGCCATTATCGGTCTGCCTGCCAATATCTTTTTTGGTACGGGCATTCCCACCATCATCATCGTTTTACGCCAAGAACGCGAACGTAACGACGTGTTGATGATTGACGCCTCCAAACATTTCATTAAAGTGGGCAAAAACAACCATTTGCAGGCAAGCGACATCAAGCGCATTGTCGATTGCGTGACCCATCGTCGGGAATTGCCTAAATTCTCCCGCATTGTGCCGAAAGCCGAAATTGTGGCAAACGGCTACAACCTCAATATTCCGCGCTATGTCGATTCCGCCGAACCGACGGAGCAATGGGATATTTTCGCCACCATACACGGCGGCATTCCCAAAGCAGAGCTGGCACAATTCGCAGACTACTGGGCAGCCTTTGACGGTTTACAGACGGCCTTATTTACCGATAACGGCACACCTTATGTGCAGCCGAAAACCAACAATCTCAAAGCTGCCATGCAAAGCCACGCCAGCGTGCTGAATTACCAAGCGCAATTTGCAGAAAACTTTGCCGATTTCACTACCAGCTTGGAAACCCTGCTGATTGAGCCGATGGAAACGCTCAACATCTCCCAAACCCAGCAGCAACTCGCCGAACTTATTCGGGAAAAAGTACAGGCAATGCCCTTATTGGATTTTTATACTGCCTATCAAAAACTCGATGACCTATGGCGCGCCGATGTGGCTGGTATTGCCGCCGATTTGGAGATGATTCAAACCGAAGGCAAACAGGCAATTAAGCAGGTTGATCCATTTATGGTGCTGAAAAAAGACAGCAAAACCAAAAAAGAAGCCGAAGTACAAGACGGTTGGGTGGGGCATATTCTGCCGTTTGAATTGGTGCAGGCCGTCAAACTGCCGCAGGAATTGGCAAACCTAAAAGCCAAAGAAACCCGCTTGGCGGAAATTGCCGCCGAAATGCAAAGCATTTTGGAAAACCTCAGCGAAGAAGAAAAAGCCTGCCCTGCCGTCAATGAAGAAGGCGACGGCTTTATCAATGCCGAAATTCCCAAAGCCTTGCAACAAGAATTGGAAGCTGACGGCATAGTGATTGCCAAAAAAGCCGACTTGACCAAAGCCATCGACAAACACATTTTTGCCGAAGAAAGCCTAGGTGCAAAATTGCAGACGGCCTATAAACTGCTTGCCGAAGAAAAAACGCTCAAGGCGGAACTCAAGACCCTATCCGCCGAGCTTCACAGCAAAACCAAGGCCGCCATTGAAGCCCTAGATGATGCCGAAGCCCTCGATTTGCTCCGTCAAAAATGGTTTGTTCCGCTTAATGAGGCGATGTGCAGGCTACCTGAAAACATGCTGGCGCAATTCAGCCAAAGACTGACCGCACTTTGCGACAAATATGCCGACACCTATCAGCACATCAGCGAGCGTAAACAAGAAAGCGCCGCCGAACTGGCGCAAATGATGGACGAACTCACCGGAAGCGAATTTGACTTGCAGGGCATTGCCGCATGGCAGGCAATTTTGAAAGGCTAAGGGGACAAAATGAATAAGCAACAAGAGCCACGTTTGCGGTTTAAAGGTTTTACGGGGGCGTGGAAAGAACAAAAAATTATAGAAATAGCAGAGTATGTTGATTATCGTGGGAAAACGCCAAGAAAAACAGAAGAAGGCATTTTTCTTATTACTGCTAAAAACGTAAAAATGGGAAGTTTAGATTATAAAGTTTCACAAGAGTTTATCGCTATTGAAGATTTTGAAAGTGTAATGAGTCGTGGAAAAGCTGAAATTGGGGATGTGTTAATTACGACCGAAGCTCCTTTAGGAAATGTTGCCCAAATAGATCGGGAAGATGTAGCTCTTGCTCAACGAATAATCAAATATCGTGGAATAAAGGGTATCTTAAACAATGATTTCTTAACTCAGAAATTTTTAACTAATACGTTTCAGGCTACTTTAGGTTCTCTTTCATCTGGTGGTACAGTTCAAGGCATTAAGGGCAGCTTATTACATCAAATTGAAATTAAATACCCTTCCCTCCCCGAACAAACCCACCTCGGTTTGTTTTTCAGTCGCCTAGACAGCCAAATTGCCGAGAGCCGTGCAGTGTTGGAAAAAAGCCGTCAGCTTAAAAAGGCAATGCTGGCAAAAATGTTCCCCGCAAATGGTGAAAAAACACCGAAAATCCGCTTTAAAGGGTTTGAGGGGGAATGGGAATGTAGAAAATTCAGTGAGGTAGCCGAACTGCGTAGAGGTTTAACATATTCACCATTAGATATTTCCCCAAATGGTATTCGTGTTTTGCGTTCCTCTAATATTGATGAAGAAAATTATATTGAAAAAAATGATGATGTTTTTGTGTGCGAACGTGCGGTAAACATTCCCTTAGTTCAGAATGGAGATATTTTAATTACGGCAGCAAATGGTTCTTCTCGTTTGGTGGGAAAACACGCAATTATTCAAACATCTATGCCAGCAGTTCATGGCGGTTTTATGCTTTTAGCAAAAACAGAAAATCCTTATTTTTTAAATGCCTCAATGAGCTCTACTTGGTATTTAGATTTTATTCGCATTTTCGTAGCAGGCGGGAATGGAGCAATTGGAAACTTAAGTATTGGCGATTTAAATGAACAAGAAATTCTAATTCCTAAAACTCTGGAAGAACAAACCGCCATCGGCAACTTCTTCCGCCAACTGGACGAAACCATTGCCTTACAGACGGCAGAAGTCGAAAAATTAAACCAACTCAAAAAAGGACTGTTGGCGGCGATGTTGGTCTAAAACGGGTGTTCCTGCCCATGATTGAGGCCGTCTGAAAAATTGTAGTAGCGCCCTTACGGAGAAAAAAAATGTTTAATAAAGAAGCTGATTTTGAAAATGCACTGATTGCCTTGCTGTCCACTAAAAGCTGGGAAAAGGAAGTGTTGCGCTATCCCACCGAAGAAAAGTTAATTGCCAACTGGCAGGAGCATTTGAATAAAACCAACCAACATATCGACAAGCTCGATGTGCCGTTGCTTCGCACGGAAATGAACCAGATTTTGGAGCAGGTGCAGGCATTGAAAACGCCTTATGCGTTAAACGGCTTTATCAACGGCAAAACGGTGGCAATCAAGCGTGAAAATGAGGAAAGCCGTCATTTCGGCAAGGAAGTGTCGTTGGATATTTTCGACCGTGAGGAAATTTCTGCCGGCAAAAGCCGCTATCAAATTGCCCAGCAGCCCCAATTTACTCCTCGTTCGGATTTATACCCTAAGCAGCGCGGCGATTTGATGTTGTTAATTAATGGGATGCCGATGTTCCATATTGAGCTGAAACGCTCAGGAGTGGGCAACATCAGTCAAGCGACCAATCAAATTGAGCGATACCATAAGGCAGGCGCGTTTTCTGGCATTTTTAGCCTGGTGCAGGTGTTTGTGGCGATGACGCCGGAAGAATGCCGCTATTTTGCCAATACCGGCGGTCAATTAAATCCTGCGTTTTATTTCCGTTGGGCGGATTTCAATAATGTGTATATGAACGATTGGGACAAGGTGGCGACGCATTTCCTCTCGATTCCGATGGCACACCAGTTTATCGGCGATTACACCATTGCCGATGCGAAAGACGAGCAGCTGAAAGTGTTGCGCAGCTATCAGTATTATGCGGTCAACAAAATTGCCGACACGGTGGCAAAGACAGATTGGACTTCGGGCAATCAGCGCGGTGGCTATATTTGGCATACCACAGGATCGGGAAAAACAATGTCGAGTTTTAAATCGGCGCAGTTAATCAGCCGCCGTAAAGATGCGGATAAGGTGATTTTCTTGCTCGACCGTATTGAGCTGGGCAAGCAATCGCTGGAGGAATATCAGAATTTTGCCGACAGCAAGGATGATGTACAGGCAACGGAAAACACCGCCATTTTGCTCGCCAAGCTGAAAAGCAAACAAGACCGCGACCGCTTAATCGTTACCTCCATTCAAAAAATGAGTAATATCAAGGCGGAAGAAGGAGTCAATGAGGCTGACATCGAGCAAATCAGTGGTAAACGTTTGGTGTTTATCGTTGATGAAGCCCACCGCACTACTTTTGGCGATATGTTGCTCACCATTAAGCACACCTTCCCCAATGCGATTTTCTTCGGCTTTACCGGCACGCCGATTGAAGAAGAAAACGCTAAGAAAAGTTCAACCACTGCCACGGTTTTCGGCAATGAATTGCACCGCTATTCGATTGCAGACGGCATTCGTGATGAAAATGTGCTGGGCTTTCACCCCTTCCATATCCGCACCTTTAAAGACAGCGATTTACGCAGATCTGTCGCTTTGCAAGAAGCCAAAGCAGCAGATGAAAGCGAAGTATTTGCCGATGACCAAAAGAAAAAAATCTACAATCAATTTATGAATGATGTGCCGATGGCGGGAGAATATACTTCAGACGGCAAATATCGAAAAGGCATTGAAGATTATATACCCAATGTGCAATATCAAACGCCGGAACATGTGAATGCGGTGATTGACGACATGCTGGATAATTGGCCACGCCTCAGCCAAGGCAAAAAATATCATGCCATTTTTGCCACCAGCTCTATTCCCGAAGCGGTCAATTATTATCGCTTAATTAAAGCCAGAAATTCCGGGCTGAAGCTGACTGCCCTTTTCGATCCGAATATTCTTAACGATGGTCAAGGCAACGATAAGGAAGAATGGATTGCCGAAATTTTGAATGATTACAACGCCCAGTTTGGCACAAGCTTCGGCTACGCCACTTATTCCCGATTTAAAACGGATTTGTCGGATAGGTTGTCGCATATCAATGCGTATAAGAGAATTAAACCCGACGAGCAGCTGGATTTGTTGATTGTGGTTGATCAGATGCTGACGGGCTTCGACAGCAAATGGCTCAATACGCTCTATCTAGACAAAATTTTGGATTACGCCAACTTGATTCAGGCATTTTCCCGCACTAACCGCTTATGCGACAAAACCGATAAACCTTTTGGTTTAATCCGCTATTACCGTAAGCCGCATACGATGCAACGCAATATTGAGCGAGCCGTAAAACTTTATTCGGGCGACCGTCCAATGGGGCTGTTTGTCGATAATTTAGATAAAGTTATCGACAAAATGAATGTCTGTTTTGCCGATATTGCCGATATTTTCAAATGGGCAGGATTAGAGGATTTTTCAAAAAATCCTGAAGATACAACCTCATGCGCAAAGTTTGTCAAACTATTCAATCAGCTCAATGAGCACTTACAAGCTGCTCGGCTCTTGGGCTTTTCTTGGGAAAAATCAAGCTATGACGTGGTGCAGGAAGACGACAGCGTGATCACTGCCACACTCAATTTCGATCAAGAAACCTACGATAAACTGCTGGCTCGTTATAAAGATTTGTTTAAAGAGAATCTAAGCAATGGTGGCGGTAACGATGATGTGCCATTTGATTTGCGTTCACACATCAACGAAATCGAAACCGATAAAATTGATCAAAATTATATGAATGCCCGTTTTGAAAAATGGCTTAAAACCATCGGCGGCATAGAAGAAGCTGCTGCACTTGAGGAACTACACCACTCTTTTGCTACGCTTTCTAAGGAAGATCAAAAATTTGCTGAGTTGTTTTTACATGATGTGCAATCCGGCGATATCAAGCTTGATCCAAATTTAGCATTAAGTGATTACATCACCACGTACAAACAAAAAGATGCCAATGATAAGGTGCTAAAAGTAATTAAAGGTTTAGGGCTGGATGGAGATTTGCTACGTGCGCTGTTGGCAAGAAAATATACCAGCGAAAATTTGGACTTAGGCAGACTAAATGACCTAAAAGCAACAGTCGATAGGGAAAAAGCCAAAGTTTATTTTAACGAAGAACGTATATTTTATTTAAATATACGGATTGATGAATTCCTAAGGGAACTAATTACAAGATAGTT
Organism: Neisseria perflava; assembly: GCF_019334725.1. Lineage (NCBI taxonomy): Bacteria > Pseudomonadati > Pseudomonadota > Betaproteobacteria > Neisseriales > Neisseriaceae > Neisseria > Neisseria perflava. The sequence continues at coordinate 1,508,453 of NZ_CP079818.1, forward strand.
ATTACCTATTGAAAGATATTAAATAATCATCAAGTTAGCATATCTCTACCTGAACATTAGCCCCTCACCGACCCAACTACAAAGGCTGGGCCAAATCGTTTTCCGTGTTGTAGCTGATAAAATCCTGCTCATGAGGGAAATGGACAACCCGCGCGCGCTGTTGCTGTAGCCAGCCGCGGATGCTGCGCATTCCTGAATAAAGGTATGGCACGGTGCTTTGCAGGATTTGCGGCCGGATAAACATCACGCTGTAATGCGGTCTGGCAGGGGTCTCCACATAAAACGCATTGCACAATGGCGTGCGCCGCGCGATGGTTTCAAACTGGGAAACCAAGTTCTCCGGCAAACGCGGCATATCGCAGGATACGATAAGCAGCCAATCGGCAGTGGCAATTTGCAAATCGTTGGCAGCAGTACACAAAGCGGCTAAAGGGCCGTAATGCTGCCATTGGCGCGCATCAGAAAAAACGTGCGCGCTGCGTTGCGCGTAAGATTCAAGGTTACGGTTGGCACTGATGGCGATATGGCTGACTTGGGGGCGGATTTTTTCGATAACATGATCTATCAAGGCTTTGTTGTGCCATTGCACCAACCCCTTATCGACACCTCCCATCCGGCTTCCCTGCCCGCCGGCCAATATCAGTGCGAAAATTTTCATTTTGGTAGTCCTTTGCGAAGCAGAGTATGGAGTGTGGTTCAAGATGTTGTGTTTATTGGATAAGTTTCAAGGTTTCAGGCCGTCTGAAACCTTATTTTCATGATTTAATTCACTTGAAATGAATTTTATCATAACATGATTTTACATTAAACCCCTGTTTTTTCTTATCATAACCATACAATTATTTTAGACAGGTTGTTTATAGGCCGAAAGAATGATATTTTTATAAGATTATCGGATTAGTTCACCTGCGTGCTTTATGCGTTTATTCTCCGGATCTTCAGACGGCCTGAGCCTGTCTTCGCGTTTAAAACTACTGACTTTTTTATGGGTCAGTTCGGCGTTTTTGTCGATTGTCTTTACCCTGCTGCTTTCTTGGCGTTTGGAAAACGCAGCCAAAACGATTGAAGATGCAGGCAGTTTGAAAATGCAGGTGTACCGTTTGGCTTACATGGCAAGTGTCCGTACACCCAATGCGCAAATTGACAACCAAATCAAAGAATTTGAGCGTACGCTGGCCAATGTGACGCAAAGTGATGCCATTCATCCGCTGATTCCGTCTCAAATGCCGCTGGCTTATGACTTGATTCAATCGATGCTGTTGATTGATTGGGAATCCAATATCAAGCCGTCTTTACAACATTACGAGCGTCCAACCCAAATCGGCCTGTACCGTTTTGCCGGCAACATCGAGCTGTTTTTACAGGCGATGGAAAATGCCAACGAGCAAAATACCTTGTGGCTGCGCCGCTTCCAAATGGCCATGATGCTGATGATTGTTGTGGCTGCAGGCTTGATGATTGTTTGGCATTATTCATGGATTATCCGGCCCTTGGAAAAACTGCGTGATGGCGTAGAAACCATCAGCAAAGGGCATTTCGGCGTTCAAATCGAGACAGACCAGATCCGTGAGTTTGCCCAAGTAAGCAAGGGTTTCAACCAAATGAGCCGCCGTCTGCATACGCTTTATACAGACTTGGAAGGACAAGTTGCCAAACAAACCCAAGACTTGGCGCGGCAAAACCGTGATTTGACCCTGCTCTACCAAACCACGCGCAATCTGCACCAAACCTTTACGCCGCAACAGGCCGCAGAAGAATTTTTGGCTCAGATTCTGCCGGCGTTTTCCGCTTTGGGCGGTACGGTATATCTTTCCGATGAAGAACGCAAACGCTCTGACTTGGCGGCAAGTGTCGGTGAAACCGAAGAGGGAAATCGTGTAGAATTCCCAATCGTTTACCAAGACGAACAGCTCGGTGTATTGGCCCTGTATTTTTCAGACGGCCATATGCCTGATGAGCAAGACGAAAAACTGCTGCATACCTTAAGCGGACAGCTGGGCATTTCCATCGCCAACAACCGCATGGAACAAGAGCGCCGCCTGCTTGCAGTCTTGCAGGAGCGTAACTTGATTGCGCAAGGTTTGCATGACAGCATCGCACAAGCTTTGACCTTTTTGAATTTGCAGGTACAAATGCTGGAAAGCGCGTTTGCTTCAGACCAACGCGAGCAGGCAGAAGAAAATATCGGCTTCATCAAAGACGGCGTGCAGGAATGCTACGAGGACGTACGCGAACTTTTGATGAATTTCCGCACCAAAATCAGTAATAAAGATTTTCCTGAAGCGGTAGAATCGCTGCTGGCGCGTTTTGAACGACAAACCGGTATTCCAGTTGATTTAAAATGGCAGGACGACGGGCAGGCTTTGAATTATGATGAGCATTTGCAGATCATCTTCATTTTGCAGGAAAGCCTGTCCAATATCCGGAAGCACGCGCGTGCGCAACATGTCAGCGTCGAAATTGCCAACCACGGCGATTTTGTCATGACGATTCGTGACGACGGCGCAGGCTTTAATAAAGAACACCTATCAAACCGGCCTTCAGGCGAACATGTCGGCTTGGGCATTATGCAGGAACGGGCCCAACGGATTAACGCAGAATTGGCCATTACATCGCAGATTGGGCAAGGTACGGCGGTTATGCTGACTTTGCCGCAACAAATGAGAACAGCATCATGACGATTAAAATTACCCTTATTGACGACCACACCCTATTTCGCAGCGGCATCAAAGCCCTGCTCTCCCGCCAGCCTGATTTTGAAGTCGTCGGCGAAGCTTCAGACGGCCTGGCCGGCGTAAAAATGGTTGAGCAGCTCAAGCCTGATGTGGTTTTGCTGGACTTGGATATGCCGGTCATGAACGGCCGCGAAGCATTGGCTCAAATTTTAAGTATCAATCCTCAACTGACCGTCATTATGCTGACTGTTTCCGAAGACAGCGATGATTTGACCGAATGTATGCGTATGGGTGCAAAAGGCTTTTTGCTGAAAAACATCAATGCCGACTTCCTGTTGGAAAGCATCCGCAAAGCTGTCGATGGCGACAACGTCTTTTCTCCAGAAATGACCAGCCGCTTGGTGCAATCGCTGATTTCCCCATCTCCTTCCCGCTCCGACCATCTGCTGGAGCAACTGACCCCGCGCGAAATGGAAATCTTGGGCTATCTTGCCGCCGGACACAGCAACAAAATTATTGCCCGCCATTTGAACTTGGCAGAGTCAACCGTCAAAGTGCATGTGCAAAACTTGTTGCGCAAGTTGAACCTAAGCAGCCGCGTCCAAGCTGCGGTTTATGCAGTGCAACACAAAGTACCGCAACCGGTATTGTCTTAATCAGGCCGTCTGAAACCTTCTTTTTAAAAGGTTTCAGGAAAAGCGTTTATTCGCTATAATCACGCCGATTTATATGCAGGGTTGTCTGATTCTTTCAGACGGCCTTTTTATTTGATTTCTCACTGATTTAAAACAACATGTCCGAAAACATTCCAGAAAATACACCCGAAAATACACCCGAAAATACCGTTCCTGAAGAACACAAACGCAGCATCCGCAGTTTCGTCTTGCGTCAAGGCCATATGACCGCGGCCCAACAGCGCGCCATTGATACAATGTGGCCGCAATTTGGTGTGGACTTCCAAGAAGCTCCTTTGGATTTGAACCGCGCTTTTGGACGGGACAATCCTAAAGTATTGGAAATCGGTTTCGGTATGGGCGTCGCGACAGTGGAAATTGCCAAACGTCTGCCCGATACCGACTTTTTAGCAATTGATGTTCACGGCCCGGGCGTCGGTAATATCTTGAAGCTGATTGAGGAAGAACACATTTCCAATATCCGCGTGATGCGTCATGATGCAGTGGAAGTAGTAGAAAAGATGCTGGAAGACGGTTCTTTAGACGGCATTCATATTTTCTTCCCCGACCCTTGGCACAAAAAACGCCACAATAAACGCCGCTTGGTACAAGTGCCTTTTGTTGAAAAGCTGCTGCCCAAACTCAAAAGCGGCGGCTATGTCCATATGGCGACCGACTGGGAAGAATACGCCGTACAAATGCTGGAAGTTTTGAGCAGTTGCGACTCTTTGCAAAACACGGCTGCCGATTACGCCCCTACGCCCGATTATCGCCCTGAAACCAAATTTGAAGCCCGAGGCAAACGATTGGGTCATGGCGTTTGGGACTTGGTGTTCCGTAAGAAATAGCCGAACATAAAACACAAGGCCGTCTGAAAAATTTCAGACGGCCTTTTATCTTACTGATTAAGCTAAGAAAAGTTTATAAGCCGGATTATCGGTTTCTTCTTTATAAACATAACCCAAGCTCTCCAAGAAGTCGGTAAAGGCTTCATTGTCGCTTTCAGGTACATCGATACCGACCAAAATACGGCCGTAGTCCGCACCATGATTGCGATAATGGAACAAAGTAATATTCCATTCAGCACGCATATGGTTCAAGAAACGGGACAATGCGCCGGGGCGCTCCGGAAATTCAAAGCTGACCAAGCGTTCGCTGGATACTTTTTCCGTACGTCCGCCGACCATGTAACGGATATGGATTTTGGCGATTTCATCATTGGTCAAATCGACATTCGGTAAGCCTGCGTCAGCCAGTTGTTTGCTGATGACGGCCAAGTCTTGCGCACCGGCAGTTTGCAAGCCGACAAAAATATGAGCATTTTTATCGCTGCCGTAGCGATAGTTGAACTCAGTAATATTCCGACTACCCAAGACGTTGATAAACTTGAGGAAGCTGCCTTTTTCTTCAGGAATGGTAACGGCAAAAATACCTTCGTTGCCCTCGCCCAGCTCACTGCGTTCAGAAACATGGCGCAGGCGGTGGAAGTTCATGTTAGCGCCACTGGTGACGGCAACCAGGTTTTGACCTTGAATATTGTTTTTCGCAACGTAAGCCTTCAGGCCGGCAAGCGCCAATGCGCCTGCAGGTTCGGTAATGCTGCGCGTATCGTCAAAAATATCTTTAATTGCGCCGCACAACATATCCGTATTGACCGTAATAATTTCGTCCAACAGTTCTTTACACAGGCGGAAGGTTTCCTCGCCCACCACTTTAACCGCCGTGCCGTCTGAAAACAGGCCGACATCTTTCAAATGTACGATTTCCCCTGCTTCGACCGATTGTTTCATACAGCAAGAATCATTGGTTTGCACGCCAATGACTTTAATTTCAGGACAAACCTGTTTGATAAACGCCGCTACGCCTGCTGCCAAACCGCCGCCGCCAATCGGCACAAAAATAGCATTGATATTGCGGTGTTGACGGAGGATTTCCATGCCGACAGTGCCCTGACCTGCAATCACATCAGGATCATCAAATGGCGCGATATAGGTCAGTTTTTCCTTTTCTGCCAACTCCATCGCATAATCATAGGCATCGTTGTAAGACACACCTTTCAATACCACTTCACCGCCACGGCTCTTTACTGCATCAATTTTGATTTTCGGCGTAGTCTCCGGCATCACGATGACGGCGCGGCAACCCAAATATTGAGCCGACAAAGCCACACCCTGTGCATGGTTGCCCGCGCTTGCTGCAATCACGCCACAATCCAAGGCTTCTTTAGGCAGCTTCGCCATTTTGTTGTACGCGCCGCGAATTTTGAACGAAAACACCGGCTGCAAATCTTCACGTTTGAGCAAAACCTGATTGTTCAGACGGCCTGACAGACTGCGCGCCAAATCCAAGGGCGTTTCTACGGCCACATCATAAACGGAAGCGGTCAAAATACGGGTTAGATAATCAGAAAGAGGAAGGGAATGGTTCATGGTATTTTAGTGTTCGGAAATAAATTGCAATTCGGTCAAATCGACCGGAGGAAAAAGTTAAAACCATACCCCTGAGGCCGTCTGAAGGCAAGAAAAATCTTAGCAAAGCCTAAATGAGACGGTATAATGTCCGCTTAATATCTATTTAATATGCCAAACTGTTTACTTTGAAAGAAACAGTGTCCACTCATATTCAAATCCATAAATAATGATGAAAAAAACGCTACTTAGCTTAATTTTTGCTGCCCTCCTGAATACTCCAGCCCTTGCGGCAGACCCGGTTGCATCCGCACCTGCCGTACAAAGCGAGGCTCAAACGCAGCCACTGCTGCACAGTATCAACAGCCCGACAACGCCGCCGGAAATTGCGGCGACTGCCTATATTGTTACCGACCTGCACAGCAAGCAAACCTTGGCATCCAACAATGCCGACACGCCTATCGAGCCTGCCGCGTTGACGCAAATGATGACCGCCTACCTTGCCTTTAAAGCACTGGAAAACGGTACGCTTCAAGCAGATCAGATGCTGACAGTTTCAAACGTCGGCTGGAAAGTCGAAGGTTCACGCATGTTCCTTGATCCGAAAGTTCCTGTCAGTGTCAGCGATTTGATTAAGGGTACAACCATCCAGTCGGCCAACGATGCCGCCATTACCCTTGCCGAAGCCATTGGCAACGACTCTATCGACGAATTTGTCAAACAAATGAACGAAGAAGCCAAACGCTTGGGCATGAAGCATACCCACTTCAACAACCCGACCGGTATTTCTTCTAACGGCCATGTTTCAACCGTTGGCGACTTGGCCATTTTGGCAGCCGCGCTGATCAATGACTATCCGAAATACTATCCTTTGTTTGCAAACAAATCTTTCAAATACAATAATATCGAACAGCCCAACCGCAACCTCCTGCTCTATCGCGACAGCAGTATCGATGGTTTGAAAACCGGCTATAGCGAAGGCGCAGGCTACCATCTCGCCGCTTCCAGCAAACGCAACAACCGCCGTATTGTTTCCATCCTTGCCGGTGCCGAATCCACCGAAGCGCGCGCCAGCGAAAGCAGCAAACTGCTCAACTGGTCATTGCAGGCATTTGATACGCCTAAACTTTACAACGGCGGAGAAGTGATTTCCCAAGTCAAAGTTTACAAAGGCAGTACCAAAGCCGTAGATATCGGTTTCTTGGACGATGTTTACATTACCATTCCCCACGATACCGGCAAAAACGTCAAACCTATTTTAGAAACGCTTCAGCCCGTCCTCGCCCCGATTGAAAAAGGCCAAGTATTGGGCAAACTGAAAGTCATGAAAGACGGCAAAATCATTGCCGAAAAAGACGTCGTTGCCCTAACCGGTGTTGAAGAAGGCAGCTGGTTGCGCCGTATGTGGGACGCGATTGTGTTGTGGTTTAAAGGTTTATTCAGTTAATCCTCTTTCTATCAAAACATAAATAAAGGCCGTCTGAAATATTTCAAACGGCCTTTTGTATATCTGTTTTATGGCTTTAATAAAAATTCCTAACAAGAAATTTATTCATTTTAATCTTAGCAGTTTCAGTGATTGCCAATATGAAACACTTCAAAAAATGCCGTCTGAAAACACAACGGTTTTCAGACGGCATTTCAATACCTTAATAGGTTATCAATACGGGCTTAAACTAAGCCTTTTTTCTCCAGATAGCTTTCGTAATCGCCCAGGTAGTGTTCATATCCGCCTTTGCCATCCAATTCGATGATTTGGGTAGCCAATGAAGATACAAACTGACGGTCATGTGATACGAAAATCAGTGTGCCGTTGTATTTTTCCAGCGCCATGTTCAAAGATTCGATGCTTTCCATGTCCATGTGGTTGGTCGGTTCGTCCATGACTAAAACATTGGGTTTCAACAGCAACAGTTTGCCGTAAAGCATACGGCCTTTTTCGCCACCTGAGAGAACCTTCACTTTTTTCACGACATCGTTGCTGCCGAAGAGCAAGCGGCCCAAAGTGCCGCGGATGACTTGTTCGTCATCGCCTTCCTGGCCCCATTGGCGCATCCATTCGCTCAGGTCCATATCGACGTCGAAGTCGTTTTCATGGTCTTGCGGGTAGTAGCCGACGCTGGCTTTTTCCGCCCATTTGATGGTGCCTTCGTCCGGCAACAGGCCGTCTGAATATTCGGGGTTGTACGCGCCTGCCAAGAGTTTCAGCAAGGTAGATTTACCTGCGCCGTTCGGGCCGATGATGGCGAGGCGCTGGCCTGCTTCAAGGATGAAGTTCAGGTTTTTAAACAACTGGGTTTCAAAACGTTTGGCCAGTTTTTCAACTTCCACAGCCTGACGGTGCAACTTGGCTTTTTCATCGGCTTCAAAACGGATATACGGGTTTTGACGGGTAGAAGGTTTGACTTCGACCATCTCCGATTTGATTTTGTCTGCCTGTTTCAGACGGCTGGTTGCCTGACGGGCTTTGGATTTGTTGGCGGAGAAACGGGCAACGAACTCTTGCAGCTCTTGCAGTTTCTCTTTGGCTTTGGCGTTGTCTTTCAGGGCGCGCTCACGCGATTGGGCGGAAGCGAGCATATAGTCGTCGTAATTGCCCGGATAAATGGTGATGGTGTTGTAGTCCAAATCCGCCATGTGTGTGCAGACTTCGTTCAAAAAGTGACGGTCGTGCGAGATGATAATCATGGTGGAGTCGTATTGGTTCAACACGCCTTCCAGCCAGCGGATGGTATTAATGTCCAAGTTATTGGTCGGTTCGTCCAAGAGCAATACATCTGGTTTGGAGAACAGGGCTTGCGCCAACAATACGCGCAGTTTGAAGCCAGGGGCGACTTCCGCCATGGTGGCATTGTGCAAATCTTCGGAAATGCCCACGCCGCTCAACAATTCGGCAGCGCGTGCTTCAGCGGTGTAGCCGTCGTATTCGGCAAACTTGGCTTCCAGTTCTGCAGCCTTCATGTAGTCGTCTTCGGTGGCTTCGGGATTGGCGTAAATCGCATCACGCTCGGTCATCGCCGCCCACATTTCGGTGTGACCCATCATCACCACGTCCAGCACGCGCATGTCTTCGTAGGCAAACTGGTCTTGGCGCAATTTACCCAAACGCACGCCGTTTTCAATCGCTACTTCGCCGGCAGTCTGTTCCAAATCGCCGCCGAGGATTTTCATGAAGGTGGATTTGCCTGAGCCGTTGGCGCCGATCAAGCCGTAACGGTTGCCTTCGCCGAATTTGACGGATACGTTTTCAAACAGCGGCTTTGCGCCGAACTGCATGGTGATGCCGTTGGTAGAAATCATTATTCGTAAAACCTTTATAAATAGAATGTTATAATCGGACGCGATTGTAGCATATTTTTGCAAAGACCTCAGGATTGAGGCATGGCAAATATGCCCAATTTCGATGCAAGATAAAAACAGACAACGCTTCACGAGAAAATGCGTTGCAGTCAGCATTTCAGGCCGTCTGAATCGGAGAAACGATATGGAAACGCACAAAATCTATTACGCCGTGATTATTTTGGTATGTGCCGCTTCCATGCTGCTCAGCCCGTTTTTCTATATCCGCCGCACGCGCTCAGGCGCTGAATTGCGGCGCGCACCCAGGCAATGGAAACCCATCCTATTCGCCAACATCATCATGATTGCAGCTTTGTTTGTTTGGTGGAAATGGTTTTAAGGAAAAATAAAAATGAACAAAATCTGGATCAGCACATTACTGCTCGCTTTGACAACTGCGGTTTCCGCCGCGCCTATTTTTGAATGTACCGATTCTGCCGGCCGCAAAGTCTATACACAAGCCGGCGGCAAAAACTGCAAAGCCAGCAATATCGGCAAACCGTCCGTATATACTTCTGCGCCTGTTTCAACACCGGCAACGCCGATTTCCCCAAGCAAAGCCGAGCAAGCAGAAGAAGCTGTTGCCCCGGTCAATCCGGCTGATGTCGGCGCGGCCAAGCGTGCTTTAGATACCGCCAAGAAAAATTTGGAAGAAGGCAAAAAAATACGTTATGGCAATGAACGCAACTATGCCCGCTATCTCGAACGGATCAAGGGTTTGGAAAAAGCCGTCCGCTCGGCTCAGGAAAACTATGACGCGGCGCAACACCAGCCTGCATCTCAAGATCCTGTTGCCTATTGATCCTTACCACACCAGCAAGGCCGTCTGAAATTTGGTTTTCAGACGGCCTTTTCATGTCTTCAATATAACAAAATCGTCTTTATACCAAACAAAGCATTCTTTCCAGTTTTCAGACTGCCTTGTTAAAGTAAGCGTGTATTAAATTCTGACGGTTGCCATTATGTTGTTACTCAAAACGCCTTCTGTATTGCCGGGTTTCAAACTCAGCCTGGGCTTGACGGTTTTATGCCTGTCGCTTTTGGTGGTTTTGCCGTTTGCGATGATGGCGGCCAAAGCGGCAGAAATCGGCTGGAGCGGATTTTGGAACACGATTACCGAACCCAATGTCTTGGCGGCCGTCTGGCTGAGCTTGCGGATGTCGTTTTATGCGATGTTGACCAATATCGTGTTCGGCACGTTGGTCGCCTGGGTATTGGTGCGCTACGAATTTCCAGGCAAAGGGTTGGTAAACGCTTTGGTCGATTTGCCGTTTGCGCTACCGACAGCAGTAACAGGCATTGCATTGGCAACCTTGTATGCGCCCAATGGCTGGATAGGCCGTTTTTTCGAGCCTTTGGGCATCAAAATCGCCTTTACGCCCATCGGTATTTGGATTGCGCTGATTGTCGTCAGTCTGCCCTTTATCGTCCGCGCCGTGCAGCCGGTATTGGAAGAATTGTCAGGCGAGTATGAAGAAGCTGCGGCAACTTTGGGCGCAAGCCGTTGGACTACGTTCCGCCGTGTCCTTTTGCCTGAAATCACACCGGCCTTGTTGACCAGTGCAGGCATGATGTTTGCCCGCTCTACCGGCGAATACGGCTCGGTCATTTTCATCGCAGGCAATATTCCGATGGTGTCTGAAATCCTGCCATTGATTATTACCGGAAAACTGGAGCAATACGATGCTCAGGGCGCGTCTGCCGTTGCTCTGTTTATGCTGATGATTTCATTTGTCATCCTGCTGATTTTAAACATTATGCAATGGACTTTAAGCCGCCGCGCCGGAGCGAGGGTTTAACAAACAACAGGCCGTCTGAAACATCAAGCAAACATTTTTCAGACGGCCTAAAAGGATACAAGAATAAATAGAGACTTCACTAACATGAAAACCCATTCCACTAATCCAAACTTGAGCGAACCGCGTTGGCTGCGCGTATTGCTGACTGCTACCGCCTTGGGCTTTCTGCTGCTGATGCTGGTCGTGCCTTTGGTTGCCGTATTCTATGAGGCCTTAAAAGGCGGTTGGGATTTATACCTGCAATCCTTGACCGATCCCGAGGCATGGTCTGCCATCAAATTGACGCTGATTACCGCGCTGATTGTCGTCCCCGTCAATGCCGTCTTGGGCGTGGCGATGGCGTGGCTGCTGACCCGTTTCGACTTCCGCGGCAAGCAGTTGCTGACTACCCTGCTCGATTTGCCGTTTTCCGTATCGCCCGTGGTGGCCGGTTTGATGTTCGTCTTATTGTTCGGCGCGCACACGGCATTGGGCGGCTGGCTGGAAGCGCAAGGCATACAGATTATCTTCGCCATCCCCGGCATTATTTTGGCGACGCTGTTCGTTACCTTCCCCTTTGTTGCGCGCGAAATCATTCCTTTGATGCAGGCGCAGGGCGACAGCGAAGAACAGGCCGCGCTGATTCTCGGCGCAAGCGGCTGGCAGATGTTTTGGCGCGTTACCCTGCCCAACATCAAATGGGCGCTGCTCTACGGCATCATCCTCACCAACGCCCGCGCAATGGGCGAGTTCGGCGCGGTCAGCGTGGTATCGGGACACATACGCGGCGAAACCAACACCATCCCGCTTTTGGTTGAAATCTTCTACAACGAATACAACTTCACCGGCGCATTCGCCCTCTCCAGCGTATTGGCACTTTTAGCCTTGGCTACCTTGCTGGTGCAAAACATCATTACCAAATTACAAGATAAAAAACTCGCCGCCGCCGAAAGGAACGCAGCATGAGCATCACTATTCAAAACTTAAACAAACACTTCGGAGCGTTCCACGCGCTGAAAAACATCAACCTCAACGTCCCCACCGGCAAACTCGTTTCCCTGCTCGGCCCTTCCGGCTGCGGCAAAACCACGCTCTTGCGCATTATTGCCGGGCTGGAAAACGCCGACGGTGGCCAAATTCTCTTTGACGGGCAAGACGTCACCGCCAAGCATGTGCGCGAGCGCAAAGTCGGTTTCGTGTTCCAACACTACGCCCTCTTCCGCCACATGAACGTGTTTGACAACGTCGCCTTCGGTTTGACCGTATTGCCCAAATCCGAACGCCCATCCAAAGAACAAATCCGCGCCAAAGTCGAAGAACTGCTCAAACTCGTGCAGCTCTCCCACCTCGCCAAATCCTATCCGCACCAGCTCTCCGGCGGCCAACGCCAACGTATCGCCCTTGCCCGTGCGCTTGCGGTCGAACCGAAACTCCTGCTTTTGGACGAACCCTTCGGCGCACTGGATGCCAAAGTGCGCAAAGAATTACGCACTTGGTTGCGCGACATCCATCACAACCTAGGCGTAACCAGCATTTTAGTAACACACGACCAAGAAGAAGCCCTCGAAGTTTCTGACGAAATTGTCGTCATGAACCACGGCAAAATCGAACAAACCGGCAGCGCCGAAGCCATTTACCGTAAACCTGAAAACGCCTTCGTTACCGAGTTCTTAGGCGAAACCGACGCTTTTGAAGGACGCATCGAAAAAGGCATCTGGCACTACAACGGCTTCGCGTGGAAATTGGACGCGCACTACAAATGGCAGGAACAAACCGCTATCGGCTATATCCGCCCACACGAATGGCAGCTTGCAGCCGAAAACGAAACACCGATGATTCGTGCCAAAATCGAAAAAATCCACGCCGTCGGCGCATTGACGCATATTTTGGTGAAACACGACAAACAGGACGTACATATCACGCTGGCAGGCAGCGATGCCGCGCGTTACCAAATCGCCGAAGGCAAAGAATTGAACCTGATTCCGAAACAGGTTTATGTCTTTTCTCAAAACGAACTGATTGAATATTCGATTTGAGACTAAATCATAAGGTCGTCTGAAAATCTGCTTTCAGACGGCCTTTCATCTTATTCAAACCTGCCAATCAATCGGCTCTAAACCATGCGCCTGCAAATAAGCGTTTGCCTGCGAAAAATGTTTGCAGCCGAAAAAGCCACGATACGCCGATAAAGGCGAAGGGTGCGGCGCGGTCAGCACCAAATGACGGCTGCGGTCGATAAACGCGCCTTTCTTCTGCGCATGGCTGCCCCACAGCATAAAGACCAAATGCTCGCGTTCCTTATCCAATTGTCGGATAACTTCATCGGTAAACGCCTCCCAACCAAAAGTCGCATGAGAATGAGCCGAACCAGCACGGACAGTCAACACCGTGTTCAACAGCAACACGCCCTGTTCCGCCCAATGCTGCAAATAGCCGTGTTGCGGAATCTGAAAATCCTCAATATCCGTCGCCAACTCTTTATAAATATTGACCAGCGATGGCGGCACCGCAATTTCAGATTGCACGGAAAACGCCAAACCATGCGCCTGCCCCGCGCCGTGATACGGGTCTTGCCCCAAAATCACTACTTTTACATTTCCGAATTCAGTCGTCCGAAAGGCATTGAATACGTCACGTTCAGGCGGATAAACGGTTATCCCCGCCTGCCTTTCATGGCGTACCTTCTCCAAAATCATTTGAAAATACGCCTTTTCTTTTTCCGCACCAATTGCCTCGTGCCAAGTCTGCATTGTTTACCGCTCCGTATTTGAATGGACTTATTATAAAGGATATGCCGCATAACGATATGGTTTGTTGCCGCCGGACTGAATCTTATCGACAGCAACAAGCCTAAAGCCTCATAATAGCGTTCTGACTCAGGCCGTCTGAAAACCCAATACGGCTTTTCAGACGGCCTTTTTATATCGTTCGATTTTTATATGAATACACAAACCATCAAAACCTATCTTGTCGGCGGCGCCGTCCGCGACCATCTGTTAGGCCTGCCCGTCAAAGACCGCGACTGGGTAGTCGTCGGTGCAGATGCGCAAACCATGTTGGCTCAAGGCTATCAACCTGTCGGCAAGGATTTTCCCGTCTTTCTCCATCCGGACAGCCACGAAGAATACGCCCTCGCCCGTACCGAGCGCAAAACCGCCAAAGGTTATGCCGGATTTAGCTTTCATGCAGATAAAGACGTTACGCTGGAACAAGACCTGATGCGCCGCGACCTGACCATCAATGCCATGGCTCAAGATTCAGACGGCACGATCATCGATCCTTTTGGCGGACAACAAGATTTGGCGGCCGGCATCCTGCGCCACGTTTCGCCTGCCTTTGCCGAAGATCCCGTGCGGATTTTGCGTATCGCCCGTTTTGCCGCGCGTTATGGTTTTCAAATTGCCGATGAAACCATGTCGCTGATGCGGAAAATGGTAGAAAACGGCGAGGCGGATGCCTTGGTTGCCGAACGCGTCTGGCAGGAATTGGCCAAAGGCTTGATGGAGAAAAATCCGCGCCGAATGATTGAAGTTTTGCGCGAATGCGGCGCACTCAAAGTTTTACTGCCAGAAGTCGATGCCCTTTTCGGCGTACCGCAACGCGCCGACTATCATCCCGAAATCGACAGCGGTATTCATACTCTGATGGTTGTACAACGAGCCGCCGAGATGAACCTCTCCCTCGCCGAACGCTATGCCGCCTTATTGCACGACTTGGGCAAGGCAAAAACACCGGCCGATATCCTGCCGAAACACTACGGACACGACGTCAACGGCGTCGAGCCCGTCCGCGAAGTCAATCAACGCCTGCGTGCGCCCAAACACTGCGCCGAGCTTGCCGAACTTGTCTGCCGTTGGCACATCATGTTCCATCAAGTCGGGCAGTTCAAAAGCAAAACCATTTTGAATGTTTTGAAAAAAACCGACGCATTCCGCCGCCCCGAACGTTTTCAGACGGCCTTAAACGTCTGTATGGCCGACAAACAAGGCCGTCTGAATCTTGAAAACACGCCTTATCCGCAGCGTGAACACTGGCTGGCCTTACTTGAGGCTGCCAACCAAGTAGATGCAGGCAAAATTGCCGCCGAGTGCCGCGCGCAAGGCAAAGCCCATTTAATTGCCGAACAGATCGATCATGCCCGCTTGGCGCAAATTACACCGCTGCAAAAAGCGTATCAGGCTGAAAAAATAGGAGGCTATTGATGACATCTTCGCGTTATAAAATCGAGCGCATACCCGACGGCATTGCCGTATCTGCACGTGTTGTACAAAATTATTACATGCACCGGTTCGTTTTACCTCATTTATCTCAAATTGGAGATTTGCATAAATGTTTGCGGATCTTACCGCTTCCATTTAAAATTCCTCAATAATAGAAGTTAGGTTTTCTATTGATGGGATTATTAAATTTGAGAATAAAATCAGAAAAGGACAATAATGCAAAAACAATTCGATTTATTAAATAATATATGCTCAATATTTTTTTCGGCTCTAGAAAAGTTTAATTTCTTAGAGTATGAATATAAATTTAATCCAGAAGAAGCCTGGGTTGGAACGAAATTAATAACTAAACTTGACGGCAATCCAGTACAAATAACACTATCAGAGCAAAATGAAGACAAATTGATAGATTTATGTCAAGAACTACATGATGAAATGCAAGCTCATACCGGTGGTGATTGGAGAAAATTTATTCTGACTATCAATGAAAGCGGAGAAGCTAACACAAAGTTCATTTATGAAATCCAATCTGTTCTGGATGAACTTGAAGATGAAGATTATTTTGCTTAAGATGAAATATGGTTAATTTTTGATGAGCTTTTAAAACTTATTGAAAGTTAACCATATTTTTAATTATTGGACGTTGGTATAGTTTTCTATTGTCAGAAATTTCCGAATGGCAGTTTCGTGACAATATTCCCAAAGCTCCTGTTGCAAGAGGAAGGAAAGCTAGGTCCCCGACAGCCGCCACAATATCCGCTATAATCTGCATTTTGACCATCTTATTTCAACAATAAAAATCATGACTATCCAGACCGATTTACTTCACGAAAAAATCAGCAATGAAGATTATCAACGCCTCATTATCAAACACAGCGAATCTTTCAGCGACGGCGAAATCCGCCTATTAAACGAAATCCTTGAAAAATTCCGCTTTGATGTCGTACAGGCGCAAGCTTTGGCGCAAGCCGTCATGCAGCAGGTGCGCTTCGATCCAAACGACTACCATATCGACAGCGATGATGAAGACACAACCGGCATCTGTCCGCACTGCATCAATCCACCCATGCCGCCCCTGCGCGATTATTTGGTTTGGCGCGAAACTCGCGGCTAAAAATTTTCCTAATCGATTTTGATAAGTTATTAATCATTCACTATCGAATAAGGCCGTCTGAACAGGTGTCATCGTTACATTTGCTCAGACGGCCTTTTGTAAATAAATATTCATGACTAGGATAAATCAGTATAATCTGCGCCGTTTGAATTTTCTTCGGAGCTTTTATGAACCAGCTTAAAACGGCGGTAGCCGGTGCGCAGATTTTATTTGTCGCATTCGGTGCCATGGTGCTTGTGCCGCTTCTGACGGGACTGAACCCGGCTTTGGCATTATTGGGCGCAGGCTTGGGCACTTTGTTGTTCCAATTGGTTACCAAACGTAAAGTGCCGATTTTCCTCGGCTCTTCTTTTGCCTTTATTGCACCGATTATCTACTCCATCGGCGAATGGGGCCTGCCTTCTACCATGTTCGGCCTGTTTGCAGCAGGTTTCATGTACTTTGTCTTTGCCGCACTGATCAGATGGCGCGGTCTGGATGCGGTACACAAGCTGTTGCCGCCCGTGGTTATCGGCCCGGTGATTATGGTAATCGGCTTGTCCGTGGCCGCAGCAGCCAGCAACATGGCCATGGGTCAGGCAGATGGAAAACAGGTCATCGACTACATTGACTCGCTGATTCTGTCCGGCTTTACCTTTGCGGTAACCGTCATTGTTTCTGTCTTCGGCAGCAAAATGATGAAGCTGATTCCGATTCTGATCGGCGTGGCTTCCGGCTATGTGTTGGCTCTGATCATGGGCTTGGTCGATACCAGTGCCATCATCAACGCTCCTTGGTTTGCCGTCCCTCATTTTGAAACGCCTCAAGTCAACTGGCAGGCTGCCTTGTTTATGTTGCCCGTTGCCATTGCCCCGGCCATCGAACACATCGGCGGCATTATGGCCATCGGTAATGTAACCGGCAAAAACTACACTCAAGACCCGGGCTTGGACAAAACCCTTGCCGGCGACGGCTTGGGCGTGTGCGTGGCCGGTTTGATCGGTGGCCCTCCTGTAACCACTTACGGCGAAGTAACCGGCGCGGTGATGATTACCAAAAACAGCAATCCCGTCATCATGACTTGGGCGGCAATTTTTGCGATTTTCATGGCGTTTTTCGGTAAGTTCAACGCGTTTTTGGCTTCAATTCCCATGCCGGTTATGGGCGGCATTATGTTGCTGCTGTTCGGTACAATCGCCTCTTTGGGCATCAAAACATTGATTGATGCGAAAGTCGATTTGATGCAGCCGAAAAATCTGGTTATCGTCAGCTCCGTATTGACCACCGGTATCGGCGGCATGATTATCAAAGTAGGTACTTTGAGCTTCGCCGGTGTAGGCTTGTGCGCCGTATTGGCCATTATCCTGAACTGCGTTTTGCCCAATACAAAATCAGAAGAAGCATAAATAGCTGGCTCATAAACTCAAAGGCCGTCTGAAAATGAGATTTCAGACGGCCTTTTTATTACGCTTTATACAATGAAAAATGCCGGAGACTCAACCATCTCCGGCATTTTTGAATAAGGTGGCGAGCCGAACCCCCGGCACTGGCTCATCAGAGTGGGCTGCTGGCTTCCGCCCCTGACCCGGTGTTCCGAATTACCATGCGGGGAGACCCGCCATAGAAGAAACGCATTATAGCGGTTTTACAGAAAAACTCAAGCGATAAAATCTGTCAGGCCGTCTAAAAATCATTTACACGACAAGATTGTAAACAATATTGCCTAGTTGCAAATCATTCCCATTGAAATGTTTATTGTCTTTTCCGTTGAAAAATATCGAAAATTACACTACATTAACACTTTGCGCCATCAAGAAGAAATTGCATTTTTCAGACGGCCTTTAATATAAAAACATTACATCCATCAACGGAACACGACCATGACCACGACTACTGCCCCTCAGCGTATTCGAGAAATCCCCTATAACTATACTTCTTATACCGACCGCGAAATCGTCATCCGATTATTGGGCGACGAAGCGTGGCAAATCCTGCAAGACCTGCGCGGTCAACGCAAAACAGGACGTTCGGCACGAATGCTGTTTGAAGTATTGGGCGATATTTGGGTGGTCGTGCGCAATCCGTATCTGGTCGATGACTTGTTGGAGCACCCGAAACGCCGCGCCGCGCTGGTGCGTGAAATGCGCCACCGCTTAAATGAAATCCGCAAGCGCCGCGACGACAATCAGCAAGTGGATGTCTTGGTTGCCGCAGCAGAAAAAGCAGTCGAGCGTTTTGATAGCAGTTTTGATGAAACCATCCAAAAACGCCATCAGATTTTGGAACGCTTAAGTGAAATCACCAAGCCGCACAACATCATGTTTGACGGATTGGCGCGCGTAACGCACGTTACCGATGCGACCGACTGGCGCGTGGAGTATCCGTTTGTCGTTGTCAATCCTGATACCGAGGCAGAGATCGCGCCTTTGGTCCGCGCCTTAATCGAGTTGGACTTGGTCATTATCCCGCGCGGCGGCGGTACGGGTTATACCGGCGGCGCCGTGCCTTTAGACGCAAACAGCGCAGTCATCAATACCGAAAAACTCGACAAGCATCGCGGCGTCGAATACGTTGAGCTGGCAGGCTTAGACGGCAGACATCCGATTATCCATTGCGGCGCAGGCGTAGTAACCCGCCGAGTGGAAGAAACCGCACATCAGGCAGGCTTGGTGTTCGCCGTCGATCCGACCTCCGCCGATGCGTCTTGCGTAGGCGGTAATGTGGCGATGAATGCAGGCGGTAAAAAAGCCGTGCTGTGGGGTACTGCCTTGGACAACCTCGCCTACTGGAACATGGTTAACCCTCAAGGCGAATGGTTGCGTATCGAACGCGTGCGCCACAATTTCGGCAAAATCCACGATGAAGAAACCGCCATATTTGACGTACATACGCTGGATTCAGACGGTCTCAATATCGTTAAAACCGAACGCTTGGAAATCCCTGGCCACAAATTCCGCAAAGTCGGTTTGGGCAAAGACGTTACCGACAAATTCTTAAGCGGCCTGCCCGGCGTGCAGAAAGAAGGCACAGACGGCATCATCACCAGCGTCGCCTTCGTATTGCATAAAATGCCGAAATACACGCGCACCGTGTGTATGGAGTTTTTCGGTACGGTCGCCACTGCCACGCCGTCCATCGTCGAAATCCGCGACTTCTTGCTTGCCCATGAAAGCGTACGACTGGCCGGTTTGGAACATTTAGACTGGCGTTACGTCCGTGCCGTCGGTTATGCCACCAAAGCGGCAGGCAAAGGCCGACCTAAAATGGTCTTGCTGGCAGACGTGGTTTCCGACGATGAAGCCGCCGTGCAGGCAGCCGCCGAACACATCTGCGAACTCGCCCGCGCCCGTGACGGAGAAGGCTTTATCGCCATATCTCCAGAAGCGCGCAAAACCTTCTGGCTTGACCGCAGCCGCACCGCCGCCATCGCCAAACATACCAACGCCTTTAAAATCAACGAAGACGTGGTAATCCCACTCGAAAGGCTCGGTGAGTATTCAGACGGCATCGAACGCATCAACATTGAGCTTTCCATCCAAAACAAACTCAAACTCTGTGCCGCCTTGGAGCAATATCTGTCCGGCAAACTCCCCATCGACAAAATGGGAACAGACCTGCCAACCGCCGAACTGTTAGGTGAACGCGGCAAACACGCCCTAGCCCACGTTTCCTCTGTCAAAGCGCGTTGGGAATGGTTGCTTGCTAACTTGGATGCGCCACTTGCCGACTATAAAGCTCGCTATGGCGCATCCGTCCACGCCGCGCCCGAAGCCAAAGACAATGAAAGCTGCTTTATTGCCTTCCGCGATTTCCGCCTGCGTGTGTCTGTCAAAGCGGACGTAATGAAGCCGCTTTCTGAAATCTTCAGCGGCAAAACCGATACCAAAATTATTCAAGGTTTGGGCAAAATCCACGCCAAAACCGTGCGCAGCCGCGTCTTCGTCGCCCTGCATATGCACGCCGGCGACGGTAACGTTCATACCAATATTCCGGTTAACTCAGACGATGCCGAAATGCTTCAGACGGCCTACCGTTCGGTCGAACGCATTATGAAAATCGCCCGTTCGCTCGGCGGCGTGATTTCGGGCGAACACGGCATCGGCATCACCAAGCTCGAATTTTTGACCGATGAAGATTTGCAGCCGTTTTGGGACTACAAAAACCAAGTCGATCCCAAACACACCTTCAACCGTCACAAACTGATGAAAGGCTCGGACCTGCGCAACGCCTATACGCCGTCTTTCGAGCTTTTGGGGGCGGAATCGCTGATTATGGAAAAATCAGACCTCGGCACCATCGCCGATTCCGTCAAAGACTGCCTGCGCTGCGGAAAATGCAAACCTGTTTGCTCTACTCACGTTCCGCGTGCCAACCTGCTGTACAGCCCCCGCAACAAAATCCTCGGCGTAGGCTTGCTGACCGAAGCCTTCTTATACGAAGAACAAACCCGTCGTGGCGTTTCCGTCAAACATTTTGAAGAACTGATGGACATCGGCGACCACTGTACCGTGTGCCACCGCTGCGTTAAACCTTGCCCTGTCAATATCGACTTCGGCGATGTTACCGTAGCCGTACGCAACTACCTTGCCGATTCCGGTCACAAACGCTTTGCGCCTGTGGCTTCAATGGGCATGGCATTTTTGAACGCCACAGGCCCGAAAACCATCAAAGCCCTTCGCGCCGCCATGATACAGACCGGCTTCCCTGCGCAGAACTTTGCCTACAAAATCGGCAAGCTTCTTCCGATTGGCACCAAAAAGCAAAAAGCCGAACCGAAAGCTACCGTCGGTACCGCCTCAATCAAAGAACAGGTTATCCACTTCATCAACCGTCCTTTGCCGAAAAGCGTGCCTGCCAAAACTCCGCGCTCCATGCTGGGTATAGAAGACGACAAGAGTATTCCTATCATCCGCAATCCGGCTTCGCCGGAAGATGCCGAAGCCGTGTTCTACTTCCCAGGTTGTGGCTCTGAGCGCCTGTTCAGCCAAATCGGACTCGCCGTTCAAGCCATGCTTTGGCATGTCGGTGTACAAACCGTCCTGCCGCCGGGCTATATGTGTTGCGGCTATCCGCAAGACGCTGGCGGCAATAAGGCTAAAGCTGAAGAAATGAGCACCAACAACCGCGTGGCTTTCCACCGTATGGCAAACACCCTCAACTACCTCGACATTAAGACCGTCGTCGTCAGTTGCGGTACCTGCTACGACCAACTGGAAAAATACCGTTTTGAGGAAATCTTCCCAGGCTGCCGTATCATTGACATCCACGAATACCTGCTTGAAAAAGGGGTGCAGCTAAACGGCGTGCAAGGTCAGCAATACCTCTACCACGACCCTTGCCATACCCCGATTAAAACCATGAACGCCACCCAAATGGCCAGCAGCCTGATGGGACAAAAAGTCGTCTTAAGCGACCGCTGTTGCGGCGAGTCCGGTATGTTTGCCGTCAAACGACCAGACATTGCCACTCAGGTCAAGTTCCGCAAACAAGAGGAAATTGAGAAAAACCTCAAAGAGCTGCCGCAGGGCGAACCCGTCAAAATGCTCACCTCCTGCCCAGCCTGCCTGCAAGGCCTGAGCCGCTATGCCGACGACAACAATATGCCTGCCGACTACATCGTCATCGAAATGGCGAAACACATCCTCGGCGAAAACTGGCTGGATGAGTTTGTGAAAAAAGCCAATAACGGCGGTGTAGAAAAAGTATTGCTCTAAGGACTTAGACAAAACTTTTGGATGTAATAAAGGCCGTCTGAAAATCTTTCAGACGGCCTTTTTATTCAAAATAATCAAAATACAATAATCAAATCAAATGCCTTTACAAATAGCGATGCTACACCAGCAGTATTTAATAAAAAATAAAACCTGAAGCTTTTATCCCCCAGGTTTTATTTTCAAGTCTTATGCTTTTTCTTGCTGACGTTTTCTTTCTGCCATCATCTCATGCAATGTTTGCTTGGCAGGTTTCATCGGAACATGGTTATTGGTCCAGCTTAACTGCTTGCTTGGCGTCAATGCACGGAATTTGGTAGCAGCCCAGCCGAATGCTCGATAAGCTTTACTGCCGCTGAAAATACCGTTAAACGTACGCCATGCCATTTGTTCGCCGAAAGTATGCGATGCACCTTGACCACGGATAGGATGAGGAACGGTTTCGGTTGGCGAACGTTGTGCTTCAACACGCAGACGTTGCATTTGTTCGGTAATCGGAATGCGTACCGGACAAACTTCAACGCAGGCGCCACACATGGTACACGCAGTCGGCAGATCGCGTGTCGCATCCAAGCCTAACAAATGCGGAGAGATAATCTCGCCAATTGGGCCGGGATAAGTCGTACCGTAAGCCGCGCCACCGATACGGGTATAAACCGGACAGTGGTTCATACACGCACCGCAACGGATACATTGCAAGGTGCGGCGCATTTGATCTTCTGCATAAGCTTGGCTACGGCCGTTATCAAGCAGTACCAAGTGCATTTCTTGAGGACCGTCAAGCTCTTCGCTACGGCGAGGGCCGGTAATCATATTGAAATAAGTAGTAATGTTCTGACCAATGGCGGAGCGTGGCAACAGGCTGTACAAAGGTGGAACATCCGACAGCTTCGCAACCACTTTTTCAATACCGGTAATGGCGATGTGCACAGGCGGTACAGTGGTACTCAAGCGGCCGTTGCCTTCGTTTTCGACCAGACACAAAGTGCCTGTTTCCGCAACGGCAAAGTTCACACCGCTCAAACCGACATCGGCAGTACTGTAAATATCGCGCAATGCTTTACGCGCAAATCCGGTCAACTGGTCTACGTCGTCTGTTAATGGAGTGCCGAGGTTTTGATGGAAAAGCTCGCTAACCTGCTCTTTGGTCTTGTGAATGGCAGGCATCACGATATGGGTTGGTTTCTCACCGGCCATTTGAACGATAAACTCGCCCAAGTCGCTCTCAATCGCTTTAATGCCTTGATCTTGCAGATAATGGTTCAGCTCAATCTCTTCGCTGACCATAGATTTGCCTTTCACCATCAGCTTACCGTTTTTATCGGTAATGATGTTGTGAATGATTTGGCAGGCTTCGGCAGGTGTTTCCGCCCAGTGGACTTTAACGCCCAACTTGGTCAGGTTTTCTTCCAACTGTTCCAATAATGCAGGCAATTTGGACAACGAACGTTGACGGACATGTTCACACAAGTCACGCAGGCTTTGCAGCTCTTCTTCATCTGTCAAAACGGCTTTGCGCTTGGTCATCAACATATCCATCGCCGTGCGCAAGCTTTTACGCAGAGGCTTGTCTTGCAAAGAAATCGCAGCGTTTTGCTTGAACGTTTCCGGCTTCATATGGAATTTAATGGTTTGGGAACTCATGCTTTTTCCTCCAAATCGGCAGGGGAAATGTGATCAGGCAGAACGGCCAAAACCACTAAATCGCGCGGGCCGTGTGCACCATAGGCCAAAGTCAATTGAATATCGGCAGTCTTAGACGG
Source organism: Neisseria perflava (assembly GCF_019334725.1). NCBI lineage: Bacteria > Pseudomonadati > Pseudomonadota > Betaproteobacteria > Neisseriales > Neisseriaceae > Neisseria > Neisseria perflava. The sequence continues at coordinate 1,532,114 of NZ_CP079818.1, forward strand.
GCCGGAAATCAAAATAACGTTGGTAGGCATGCCTTTTTCTACCAGTTTTTCGCCTTCAACAGCATTATGGAATTCGTTGTACATTTTGCTGGTGTCAAACAGGCAAAAATGCACAGGCGGCACCAAACTCAGGCTGCGCGGCTCGACAGGGCTGGACTCCAGCATAATCGTACCGGTACGGGCAATACCGCATTTAGAGCCGCTAAAACCAGCCTCAATATCGGTAAAGAATTCGTTTTTCCAGTCGTCGATTTTTCGCTCAAAACCACGCACTTCAATATTGGTATCGGCCAAAGCTGCACGAGCCAGCTGACCATGTTCTGTTTCCAAGGGAAGCAGAATGTTTTTCAAGCCTTTGCCTTCGGCTGCTTGGCGGAATACTTGCGGCCAGTTAGATTTAGTAACCCAATAGATTTCCGTTTTGACGGCACGCATGGCAGCCGCCCAATGTTTCAAACGCTCGACATCGTTTGCCCAAGAAACACCCATTTCACGGTAATAATCGAAAACCGGCGGTTCTTCCATCGGCAAGGCATCGGCTTTTTTCAATTTCGCTAAAATATTTTCGCGCGCGCTCATGCTTTACCTCCGGTACGTTCCAATAGGAAAGATGCAATATGTTTCGGACGTGGCATATTGGGTTCGTCTTTGGCAATTTTGCCGCCGATATTCATCATGCAGCCGCAATCCGCGCTGATGATTTCAGTTGCGCCTGTTTCTTTTAAGGCTGCGACTTTGTCGGTTACCATCGCACCGGAAATATCGGCTTGTTTCACAGAGAATGTACCGCCAAAACCGCAGCACTCGCTTTCATGGTCGTGAACGATACGTTCAACATTTTCCATGCCGTCAATCAGCTGCCAGCCTGACACATGGACATTCATCTCACGACGCGCCGCGCAGGAAGTATGGACAGCCACTTTAACCGGCTCACCTTTATCTTCAGGTTTGTAACCAATCGCCAGCAGGAAGTGGGTAAATTCAATGATACGGTTGGCGCAATCAATGGCTTTTTGTTCGTACTCGGTACCTTTAAACAAAGTCGGCCAGTGGTGTTTCATCATGCCGCCGCAAGAACCGGAAGGCACGACAATCGGCCAATTTTCAGGGAATAAATCCAGTTGCGCTTTGGCAACATCAAAGGCTTCTTTAGGATGACCTGACGAATAGGCCGGTTGGCCGCAGCAGCTTTGTTCCATCGGATAATGGATACGGATACCCTGTTGTTCGATTAAAGTGATGGCATCCATGCCTGCTTCTGGCATAAAAAGGTCGAGAACGCAAGTACCGAAGAAATAAGCATCAGTTGGCTTGCTGTCGAATACGGTGATTTGTGGTGGTTTGATTGCACTCATTTTTTTGTAACGGGACAACCCGTTTTCTTGTGTAAAAATAAGATGGATACTTTAAGTAATTGCTTGTAATGGGTCAAGTCTAATTTTAAAAAATAATATTAAAAAAGCATGACAAACCAAACAAACACCTTTTCCTTATTAACTTGATAATCTACATAATAACCACTATCAATAAGAAAACTGATGGATTCATTTTTTAATGAATGAAATTCGTACATTCCCTCTCTATTTAAAACAGAATAACTGCCTCTTTCTAGAATTTTGATTTACATCAGAAGTCATGAACTTAATCTCCATGACACGTTTTTAGATGAAATAAGTAATCCGCTATGTTGCACATATGTTTCAGACGGCCATATTGAAATAAAGAGATATCTAAGATAATAAAAATAAAAGTTTTTCTCACAAACTCAGGCCGTCTGAAAGATAAGTTCGTCAAAAGGCCGCTTTTCATATGCTCAACTCTACTTTTAATCAAAATCAAACACTTGAAAAAACCTTTTCCGGAGCCGCGAAAACCCTATGCACACTCAAGCACTTCCAGTATCATTGAGACAGTTTCTTGACGCAAAATTACAGTCTTAGCCGCCCACAATCGGCATGGATTTGCAAAAGAAGTGAAACCAAGCTTCAAAACAATTTCACCTTAACTTCGGAGTAGGCATTATGTTGACCCAGACTCAACAGGTTGATTTGACCTTGCATCACCTTAAAGAACGCACCCTATCGATTTATACCCCCGAACAGCGTGCAAGCATCGAGACATCTGAAGACTGGAAACAGTTTGACAGACGACTTGAGGAACACTTCCCAAAACTGATGCACGAGCTGGACAATGTTTACAACAACAACGAAGCCGTCCTCCCCATGTTGGAGCAACTGATTGCCCAAGCATGGCAAAGCTATTCCCAACGCAACTCATCCTTAAAAGACATCGATATCGCACGCGAAAACGATCCTGACTGGATTTTGTCCAACAAACAGGTTGGCGGCGTGTGCTACGTCGATTTGTTCGCAGGTGATCTGCAAGGCTTGAAAGCCAAAATCCCTTATTTCCAAGAATTGGGTCTGACCTATCTGCACCTAATGCCCCCGTTTAAATGCCCTGAAGGCAAAAGCGACGGCGGCTATGCTGTCAGCAGCTACCGCGATGTCAATCCGGCACTAGGCACAATAGACGACTTGCGTGATGTCATTGCCGCCTTGCACGAAGCAGGTATTTCCGCCGTTGTAGATTTCATCTTCAATCACACTTCTAACGAACACGAATGGGCAAAAGGCTGCGCCGCCGGTGATCCGCTCTACGACAACTTCTACTACATCTTCCCCGACCGCTGGATGCCCGACCAATACGACCGCACTCTGCGTGAAATCTTCCCCGACCAACACCCGGGCGGCTTCTCCCAACTGGAAGACGGACGCTGGGTATGGACAACATTCAACTCCTTCCAGTGGGACTTGAATTACAGCAACCCATGGGTATTCCGCGCTATGGCAGGCGAAATGATATTCCTTGCCAACTTGGGCGTTGATATTCTGCGCATGGATGCCGTTGCCTTTATTTGGAAGCAAATGGGCACAAGCTGCGAAAACCTGCCTCAGGCACACGCCCTGATTCGCGCGTTTAACTCCGTAATGCGTATCGCAGCGCCAGCCGTGTTCTTCAAATCCGAAGCCATCGTCCATCCTGACCAAGTTGTCCAATACATCAGCCAAGACGAATGCCAAATCGGCTACAACCCTCTGCAAATGGCATTGTTGTGGAACACCCTCGCCACACGCGAAGTCAACCTGCTCCATCAAGCACTAACCTACCGCCACAACCTGCCCGACCATACTGCATGGGTCAACTATGTCCGCAGTCATGACGACATCGGCTGGACATTTGCCGATGAGGACGCATGGCAGTTCGGTATTCACGGCTACGACCACCGACAATTCCTCAACCGCTTCTTCGTCAACCATTTCGACGGCAGCTTCGCGCGCGGTGTACCGTTCCAATACAACCCAAGCACAGGCGACTGCCGTGTCAGTGGTACAGCCGCAGCATTGGTCGGCTTGGCGCAAAACGATCCATATGCCGTTGAGCGCATCAAACTTTTGTACAGTATCGCTTTGAGTACCGGCGGCTTACCGCTGATTTATCTAGGCGACGAAGTCGGTACGCTCAACGACGACGACTGGTCGAACGACAGCAACAAGAGTGACGACAGCCGCTGGGCACACCGTCCTCGTTACAATGAGGAGTTGTACAACCAACGCCATGACAGCTCGACCACTGCCGGTCAAATCTTCCAAGGTTTGCGCCATATGATTTCCATCCGCCAAAGCAATCCGCGCTTTAATGGCGGTAGATTGGTCACCTTCAACACCAACAACAAACACATCATCGGCTATATGCGCAACAACGCGCTTTTGGCATTCGGTAACTTCAGCGAACAAGCGCAAACCATCAGTGCGCACACCTTGCAGGCCATGCCGTTCAAAGCGCACGATTTGATCAGCGGCCAAACCGTTTCTCTGAATCAGGACTTAGTACTGCAACCCTATCAAGTCATGTGGCTTGAAATTGCATAAGCCGAAATTTTGATACACCACTCAAGGCCGTCTGAACAAACCAGCGTTCAGACGGCCTTTTAAGGCATAAGATGTATTTTGTATTTTGGGCAGTTTCGCTTAGAATGCATGCTTTAATACCAGATGACACACTAAAAAATCAGGAGTAAAAATCCATGTTGAAAAAATTCGTACTCGGCACCATTGCTGCAGTAGTTTTGGCTGCTTGCGGTGGAGAAGGTAGCAACTCAGCTTCTTCTGCTCCGGCACAATCCGGTGCGGCCTCAGGCTCATTGATTGAGCGTATCAACAACAAAGGTACCATCACTGTCGGTACGGAAGGTACTTACGCACCATTCACCTACCACGACAAAGACGGCAAATTGACCGGCTACGATGTCGAAGTAACCCGCGCAGTTGCCGACAAACTGGGCATCAAAGTTGAATTTAAAGAAACACAATGGGACTCCATGATGGCAGGTTTGAAAGCCGGCCGTTTTGACGTGGTTGCCAACCAAGTCGGCCTGACCAGCCCTGAGCGTCAAGCGACTTTTGACAAATCCGAGCCTTACAGCTGGAGCGGTGCCGTATTGGTTGTACGCAAAGACAGCAACATCAAATCCATCGATGACATCAAAGGCGTGAAAACCGCACAATCCCTGACCAGCAACTATGGCGAAAAAGCCAAAGCGGCAGGAGCTGAACTCGTACCAGTAGACGGCTTGGCACAATCCCTGACCCTGATTGAACAAAAACGTGCCGATGCAACCCTGAACGACGAATTGGCGGTATTGGACTATCTGAAAAATAAACCTGATGCTGGTGTAAAAATCGTTTGGTCTGCCCCGGCTGACGAAAAAGTCGGCTCCGGCTTGATTGTCAATAAAGGCAATGATGAAGCATTGGCTAAATTCAGCACAGCCATGAACGAACTGAAAGCCGACGGCACGCTGAAAAAACTGGGCGAACAATTCTTCGGAAAAGACATCAGTGTTAAATAATTTCCTTGCCTCCCTGCCGTTTATGACAGAAACACGCGCTGATATGCTCATCAGCGCGTTTTGGCCCATGGTTAAAGCCGGCTTTATAGTATCTCTTCCTCTAGCGATCGCTTCTTTCGTTATCGGCATGATTATTGCTATAGCCGTTGCTTTGGTACGAATCATGCCACCAGTTGGAATTCTTCAAAAAATCCTACTTAAAGTGGTTGAATTCTATATTTCGGTCATTCGTGGCACACCACTTCTAATACAGCTGGCTGTAGTCTTCTATGGTCTGCCATCTGTTGGTATATATATCGACCCGATTCCTGCTGCCATCATCGGCTTCTCGCTCAATGTCGGTGCATATGCTTCCGAAACCATCCGCGCGGCAATCTTGTCCGTACCTAAAGGTCAATGGGAAGCCGGCTTCTCCATCGGTATGACCTATATGCAGACGTTCCGCCGTATTGTCGCACCACAGGCATTTCGTGTTGCCGTACCGCCTTTGAGCAACGAGTTTATCGGCTTGTTCAAAAATACTTCGCTTGCAGCAGTTGTAACAGTAACTGAATTATTCCAAGTTACCCAACAAATTGCGAATCGCTCCTATGACTATCTACCAGTCTATATCGAAGCCGCATTGGTTTATTGGTGTTTCTGCAAAGTGCTGTTTTTGATTCAGGCGCGTTTGGAAAAACGTTTCGACCGTTATGTCGCCAAATAAGGAGTTGTCATGATTAAAATCCGCAATATCCATAAGACCTTTGGCGAAAATACCATTTTGCGCGGCATCGATTTGGATGTCGGCAAAGGACAAGTGGTTGTTATCCTAGGCCCGTCCGGCTCAGGCAAAACCACGTTTTTACGCTGTTTAAACGCTTTAGAAATGCCCGAACAAGGTCGGATCGAGTTTGACAATGCGCAGCCGTTAAGCATCGATTTTTCCAAAAAACCAAGCAAACACGATATTTTGGCACTGCGCCGCAAATCCGGCATGGTGTTCCAACAATACAACCTCTTTCCGCATAAAACTGCGTTGGAAAACGTCATGGAAGGACCGGTTGCCGTACAAGGCAAGCCTGTCGCCCAAGCGCGTGAAGAGGCTGTCAAATTGCTTAAAAAAGTCGGTTTGGGCGACAAGATCGACCTCTATCCCTACCAACTTTCCGGCGGTCAACAGCAGCGCGTCGGTATTGCCCGAGCATTGGCGATTCAGCCTGAACTGATGCTGTTTGACGAACCGACTTCCGCGCTTGACCCTGAATTGGTGCAAGATGTTTTGGATACCATGAAGGAATTGGCACAAGAAGGCTGGACCATGGTTGTCGTTACGCATGAAATCAAATTTGCCTTGGAAGTGGCAACCACCGTCGTCGTGATGGACGGCGGCGTTATTGTCGAGCAAGGCAGCCCGCAAGATTTGTTTAATCATCCCAAACATGAGCGGACACAAAAATTCCTGCGCCAGATCCGTGCGGGCAATGCCGACCTTTAAAATTAATTGAAACGACAGACAATTTGAAAGTATTCCTGACTGTCATTTCATAAAGGCCGTCTGAATAAGTGAAATAGAAATCGCTGATTTCGTTTTCATACTTGTTCAGACGGCCTTTTATATGTCTTTTCAGGTAAAATAACGCCTTTCGTTTTACTCATCCCCTTGCCTGCCATCATGATAGAAATCAAAAAACTCACCCTGCAACGCGGTTTGAAAGTCCTGCTCGATAAAGCCGATGCCGTAATCAACCCCGGCCAACGCGTTGGTTTAATCGGTAAAAACGGTACGGGAAAATCCAGCCTGTTTGCGCTGATAAAAGGTGAAATCACACAAGATGGCGGCGAAATCCTGATTCCCAAAACATGGCGCCTGGCTTCCGTCTCTCAAGAAACGCCTGATTTAGATATTTCCGCTTTAGACTACGTTTTGCAAGGCGATGCCGAATTGCAGGCTTTTCAGACGGCCTTAGCCCAAGCAGAAGCGCAAAACGACGGCATGAAACAAGCCGAATATCACGCCAAACTTGAAGAAATCGATGCCTATATCGCTCCGGCACGCGCAGCGAAATTGTTAAGCGGCTTGGGTTTTGCACAAGAAGAGCATACCCATCCCGTCAAATCCTTCTCCGGCGGCTGGCGTATGCGCCTCAACCTGGCCCAAGCACTGATTTGCCGTGCCGATTTGCTGCTTTTGGACGAACCGACCAACCACTTGGATTTAGAAACCGTATTGTGGCTGGAAAACCATCTTGCCTCCCTGCCCTGTACGCAAATCATCATCTCCCATGACCGCGACTTTTTGAATGCCACCACCACGCACACCATCGAACTGTCGCAACAAAAACTGACCCAATACGGCGGCAATTACGATTTCTATCAAACCGAACGCGCCCAACGTCTGGCGCAACAACAAGCCGCCTACGTCAAACAGCAGGCGCAAATCAAACATCTGCAATCCTTTATCGACCGTTTCAAAGCCAAAGCCACAAAGGCCGTACAAGCCCAAAGCCGCATGAAGGCATTAGCCAAGCTCGAGCGCATCGCCCCTGCGCATTTGGATAGCGAATTTTCCTTTGAGTTTGCCAATCCGACCCACCTGCCCAATCCATTGTTGAAACTTGACCATGCCGACTTGGGCTATGGCGACAATACCGTTTTACACGATATCACCTTGTCTCTGGAAAGCGGCGCACGTTACGGCCTATTGGGCGTTAACGGCAGCGGTAAATCCACATTTATCAAAGCATTGGCAGGAAAAATCGATTTACTTTCCGGCAATATCGTCCGTTCCGAAAAGCTCAATATCGGCTATTTTGCCCAACATCAACTGGATACTTTACGCGCCGACCAAAGTCCGGTTTGGCATATCCAGCAGCTTTCGCCCGAAGTCCGCGAACAGGAAATCCGCAACTTTTTAGGCGGTTTCAACTTTGTCGGCGATATGGCGGTTCAAAAGACCGAGCCGTTCTCCGGCGGCGAAAAAGCGCGGCTCGCCCTTGCCATGATTATCTGGCAAAAACCTAATCTGCTGCTACTTGACGAACCAACCAACCACCTAGACTTGGATATGCGCCACGCCCTGACACTTGCCCTGCAAAGTTTCCAAGGTGCATTGATTGTCGTTTCGCACGACCGCAGCCTGCTTGAAGCGACTACCGATAGTTTCCTCCTTATCGACAAAGGCCGTCTGAACAACTTCGACGGCGATTTGAACGACTACCGTCAATGGCGGTTGGCACAAGAAAACGCCGCAGCAGCCCCCGCCGCATCTGCACAAAGCCAAAGTCGCAAAGACACCAAGCGCATAGAAGCACAAATCCGTCAGGAAAAAGCCAAACGCAGCAAACCAATTCAGCAGAAAATCGACAAAGCCGAAAAAGAAATCGCACGATTAACTGATATTCAGACGGCCTGTGAAGCATTTTTGGCACAAGAATCTGCTTATTCAGAAGAAAATAAACCCAAATTGCAAGAGACACTCGCACAATTAACAGAAACTAAAGTAAAATTAACGCAACTGGAAGAAAACTGGCTGCAATGGCAGGAAGAGCTTGAGCAAATCCAAGTTGATGTCGAAGCCGAGTTTTCCCAATAAAAATAGAGCCATCAGGCCGTCTGAAATAAAACACAATACGGAAAAACATGACTTCAACCATCAAACAAGCCGGATACTTCCTCGTATCCTCTTTCGTCTTGGGCATTTCTCTTCACGCAGCCGCCGCAGTTTATTCCTGTGGCAACGGCAGCTATACTTCCGAACCCAAATCCTCCTGCGCACAGGCCGAGTTGCCTAAAATCAGCGGCCATCAAGGCAGCGGTTATCATCTTAACATCCGCAGCCTCAATGCCTCTGATGAACGCGTCAATGCAAAACCCAAGAAAAATAAGCGCACGGAAAAATCCGATAAACAAGAGAAAAAAGCCGACAAACCGAGCAAAAACAAGAACGGTAAAAAAGCCAAAAAACAGCAGCCCATACCGTCTGAACAAGAATAAAATGCTCAAATGCAACGCATCCGCCCTACCTGAATCATGAAAAAATATCTGCTTACCCTATCCCTGCTGCCGCTTGCCGTTTTCAACAGCCAAGCCCACGCCGCAAAAATCTACACCTGTGAAGTCAACGGCTCGATTGTCTATACTTCGCGTCCAAGCGGCAACTGCCAAGCCGTCAACGATTTGCCGATTGTCGGCAAATACAGCAGCAGCCGATACGATGCCCCGGTCAGCGATGCGCCTACACTCAACGCGCCGACATCACAAACGGCTCCGGCAAAAAGCAAAAATACGGCGGCAAAATCCAATCATAAAGCAACGCCCAAACCTGCCCCTATCCGCACTGCTTCTGAAACGGCTCCTCCTCCGGTTCCAAAATCCTCCGGTGTCAACAGTCGCCGCTCTATTCTGGAAACCGAGTTATCCAATGAACGCGCGGCTTTGGCCGATGCCAAAAAGCAACTGAGCCAAGCGCGGACAGCCAAAGGTGGCAGCGTCAATCAACAGGCCATCAGTACGCTGCAAGGTGCGGTTTTGGATAGAGAGAAAAACATTCAAGCCCTCCAGCGCGAACTGGGCAGAATGTAAGTCCAAATCAATCAAAACATCAGGCCTTCTGAATAGGTGGAAACGAAATCCAAAATTTTCGTCATGCCAAACAGACGGCCTGAATCCCATAATGATTACGCCCGTTTCAATTTCTCGCGTCTGGTAAATACGGTATAATTTGCCATTTACGCACATTACCTCCGGTCTTTTCAGACGGCCTTTATCTCATGACTGCAAAATCTTCTAAAACCCAAACAAAAAAACGCGTCTCTACCAAACCGGCAGCCAAACCGACCACACGCAAATCCACCAAAGCACAAACTCAAGCCGACAATAAAGTCTCCCAACGCCTCAAGGCCGCCAAAGAGCTGCAAAAAAACGAAGAAAAAAAAGCGCGTCCCGAGCATGTCGTCAACTTGATTAATGATGCTTTATGGCTGTTTGGCTTGGTTATCACCATTTATCTGGCCATTTCCCTGGCCAGCTTCAGCATGGACGACCCTGCATGGTCGCGCAGCGTTCCCAAAAGCAACGATGTCGCCAACCTCGGCGGCCTCTTTGGCTCCTATCTTTCCGATGTCGGATATTATCTGTTCGGCCTATCGTTTTGGTGGTGGATAGCTGCCTCTTGCGTTTTCCTCTACAAAAATTTCCGCCCCATGAAAAAGCAGGAAAACCACAAGCCCTACAATCACGGCGTAGCCGCTTTGGCATTGTTTCTCCTGCTGGTGTGCAGCCCGATTATCGAACATTTCCTGTTTGACAATGCATTGAGCGAATCCCTTCCCGTCGGTGCAGGCGGCTTGGTCGGCTTGCTGGCGGGTTCAGGCTTGGCTTGGCTGTTGGGTAAGTCGGGCAGTCTGTTGATTATGCTGGTGATGTTGCTTTTATCCATTTCCCTGCTGGCTCAGGTGTCATGGTTGGAAGTCATGGCCAAATCCGGCAGCCATATGGGTGGTCTGTTTGGCAACCTGATGAAAAAACTGTCTCAGTTCCGAAATAAAAAAGAAGATGTCTGCTCCGAAGCTTTGGAAACCCAAAATACGCGCCGCATGGTTAAAGAAGCCAAAACCATTACCGCCACTCCGGTTACTCCGTTGGCAGGCAGCAGCAGCAACCGTAAAACCGTTGCCGTATCCGTTGCGCCGCCCCCTAAAATCCAAACTTCCCTGTTTGACGATACTGAACCTAAAAACAACGGCGAATACCACAAACCCAACATGAATCTGTTGCGTATGCCGTCTGAAGAACCGGTTGCCGTCAATCCGGATGAATTGCAACAAACCGCAGAATTAATCGAAGCCAAGCTGGCTGAATTCGGCATCGGCGTACAGGTTGTTTCCGCTACTTCCGGCCCTGTGATTACCCGCTACGAAATCGAACCGGCACAAGGTGTCAAAGGCAGTCAAATTGTCGCCCTGTCCAAAGATTTGGCGCGCTCGATGTCTCTGCAAGCGGTACGCATCGTAGAAACCATTGCCGGTAAAAACACCATGGGCATTGAATTGCCCAACGAGAAACGCCAAGATGTCATGTTGAGCGAAATCCTCTCTTCATCCGTGTTTACCGACGCCAAGTCCAAACTGACCGTTGCCTTGGGTAAAGATATTGCAGGTACCCCCGTTGTCGGCGACTTGGCAAAAATGCCGCATCTTTTAGTCGCAGGTATGACCGGATCGGGTAAATCTGTCGGCGTGAACGGCATGATTATGTCCATGCTCTTCAAAGCCACGCCCGACGAAGTCCGCTTCATTATGATTGACCCGAAAATGCTGGAATTAAGCATTTACGACGGCATTCCGCATCTGCTCTGCCCGGTTGTGACCGATATGCGTGAGGCAGGCCAAGCATTGAACTGGTGTGTTGCCGAAATGGAAAAACGCTATCGCCTGCTTTCCCATGCCGGCGTGCGTAATTTGGACGGTTTCAACCAAAAAGTCGAACAAGCCAAAGCAGCAGGCAAACCATTGCTCAACCCGTTCAGCTTAAATCCTGACGATCCTGAGCCTCTGGAAAAACTGCCGTTGATTGTGGTCGTTATCGACGAGTTGGCTGACTTAATGATGACCGAACGCAAATCCGTTGAGCAGCAAATCGCACGTCTTGCCCAAAAAGCGCGTGCGGCAGGTATTCACATGATTGTCGCCACTCAACGCCCAAGCGTTGATGTGGTTACCGGCCTGATTAAAGCCAACATTCCGACACGTATGGCCTTTACCGTACAAAGCAAAATCGACAGCCGCACTATTCTTGACCAAATGGGTGCAGACGAATTGCTCAAATACGGCGACTCGTTATTCCTGCAACCGGGCAGCGCAGAACCGACACGCCTGCAAGGTGCATTTGTTTCCGATGATGAAGTACATCAAGTTGTCAATTTCGTCAAAGAACAGGCTCCAACCAATTATGTGGAAGGTCTGCTCAGTGGCGAAGCGGCCATCGAGACCACCAATATTGTCAATCCGAACGCAAACAGCGATGAGTTATTTGATCAAGCCGTTGCCTTCGTATTGGAGAGCCGCAAGACTTCCATTTCCGCCCTGCAACGCCAATTGCGCATCGGCTACAACCGTGCCGCCAATTTGATAGATGCGCTTGAAAATGCCGGTGTTCTTTCTCCGGCAGACATCAACGGCAGCCGACGGATTCTGGCACAAAAAGACCAGCTGTAAAAAACAACAATATCAAAACACAAAGGCCGTCTGAAAAGAATTTCCCACTTTTCAGACGGCCTTTTTATGTTATTCGTGAAACATTGTGTTATACTAAGCAGCTAAATTTTGACCTTATGCACGCTTCCGAAATTCTTCGGAATACTGAGCAGAAGGATAACCGTTTAAACACAACAAATTTAAGGGCTTACGATGAGCGTAACTGTTGAAACTTTAGAAAATCTGGAACGCAAAGTAGTATTGTCTCTGCCTTGGTCCAAAATCAACGCAGAAACTGAGAAAAAACTGAAACAAACCCAACGCCGTGCAAAAGTTGACGGCTTCCGTCCGGGTAAAGCACCGTTCAAAATGATTGCCCAAATGTACGGCGCAAGCGCACAAAACGACGTTATCAACGAATTGGTACAACGCGAATTCTACGAAGTTGCCGTTGCTCAAGAATTGAAAGTTGCCGGTTACCCACGCTTTGAAGGCGTTGAAGAACAAGACGATCAAGAGTCTTTCAAAGTTGCCGCTATTTTTGAAGTTTTCCCTGAAGTAACTATTGGCGACCTGTCTGCCCAAGAAGTAGAAAAAGTTACTGCGACTGTTGGCGATGCCGAAATTGACCAAACTGTAGAAATCCTGCGTAAACAACGCACCCGCTTCAACCATGTTGACCGCGAAGCCCAAAACGGCGACCGCGTCATCATCGACTTTGAAGGCAAAATCGACGGCGAACCTTTCGCTGGCGGCGCGTCTAAAAACTACGCTTTCGTATTGGGCGCAGGCCAAATGCTGCCTGAATTCGAGGCCGGTGTTGTCGGCATGAAAGCCGGTGAAAGCAAAGATGTTACCGTAAACTTCCCTGAAGACTACCACGGTAAAGATGTTGCCGGTAAATCTGCCGTATTCACCATCACTCTGAACAACGTTTCTGAAGCCACTTTGCCTGAAGTTGATGCTGACTTTGCTAAAGCTTTGGGTATTGAAGACGGCGACGTTGCCAAAATGCGCGAAGAAGTGAAGAAAAACGTTGGCCGCGAAGTTGAGCGCCGCATCGGTGAACAAACCAAAGAATCTGTAATGAATGCCCTGCTCAAAGCAGCCGATTTGCAAGTTCCTGTTGCTTTGGTCAACGAAGAAGCCGCCCGCTTGGCAAACGAAATGAAACAAAACTTCGTTAACCAAGGTATGGCTGACGCTGCAAACTTGGATCTGCCTTTGGATATGTTCAAAGAACAAGCAGAACGCCGCGTTTCTTTGGGTCTGATTTTGGCTAAATTGGTTGAAGAAAACAAACTTGAGCCAACTGAAGACCAAATCAAAGCCGTTGTTGCCAACTTCGCAGAAAGCTACGAAGATCCTCAAGAAGTTATCGACTGGTACTACGCAGAGCCTTCCCGCCTGCAAGGCCCGACTTCTTTGGCAGTAGAAAGCAACGTTGTTGATTTCGTTCTGAGCAAAGCTAAAGTAACCGAAAAAGCGCTGTCTTTTGACGAAGTAATGGGCGCACAAGCTTAATTGCTCCAAGGCCGTCTGAAATAGACAATCAAAAGCACCGAAGCGCTTTAAATGGCTTTGGTGCTTTTCCATCATTAACAGGAGACAAAAATGTCCTTCGATTTCAATAACTACCTTGTCCCTACCGTTATCGAACAAAGCGGTCGCGGCGAGCGCGCATTCGACATCTACTCACGCCTTTTGAAAGAGCGCATCGTTTTCTTGGTCGGCCCGGTGACAGATGAATCTGCCAATCTGGTTGTTGCGCAATTGCTGTTCTTGGAAAGCGAAAACCCAGATAAAGATATCTTCTTCTATATCAACTCTCCGGGCGGTTCAGTTACTGCCGGTATGTCGATTTACGACACCATGAACTTCATCAAGCCTCATGTTTCTACCTTATGCTTGGGCCAAGCGGCAAGCATGGGCGCATTCCTGTTGTCCGCAGGCGAAAAAGGCAAACGCTTTGCCCTGCCAAACAGCCGCATCATGATTCACCAACCGCTCATCAACGGCGGCTTGGCCGGTCAGGCTTCCGATATTGAAATTCATGCTAAAGAGCTGCTGAAAATCAAAGAGAAACTGAACCGCTTACTCGCCAAACATTGTGATCGCGATTTAGCCGACTTGGAACGCGATACCGACCGCGACAATTATATGTCTGCCGATGAAGCTAAAGAATATGGTTTGATTGACCAAGTTTTGGAAAACCGCTCCTCTCTGCAAGCCTAATCTTTATCGGTTTAAATCAAAGGCCGTCTGAAAAGTATATATTCAGACGGCCTTTCTTCAATCTTACTTCGTGTTGTCTTTGTTATTCACTTGAACCGGATACAGTAAAATCAAAGGATTGGCTTTAACTTGACTCCAGAAGCTTTTCAGCAGATTACGCATACTGCCCAAACGCGTGCCGCGAGAACGGAGTGCAACGGCCAAAGCTAAAGAAAAGCTGACCACCAGATTCACCATGCCGATTGCCAATACACTTGCCAAGCCAAGCATAAAAGTGAATATATCTGCATGACCGCTAATCGCGGCATAACCCAAATTTGCCGAAGAGAACGCCACATGGCGAATATCCAGCGGCAAGCCGAAAAGATGGCCGAAATAGCCGGTCATCCCCAAAAGCATACCAAAAATAAAATTGCCCATAAGCGAGCCGTAATGCTTATGAATATAAGCGGCCAGACGGCGGCGTGGCTGCGGACGCATGATTTTTCGTAAAAACGGATTAAACGGCAGGCGCTGACGCAGGTTCAGATAATCGGAACGGTTGTCAAAGAAGCCGGCAATAATCCCCGAGCAAAACAGCCATACACCGGCAATAGCGGCATACCATAAAGTCGGCTGAGTAAAAATCTCAATAGATTTAAACTGGTAGGCTGTAACTGCCTCATTCAATAAAGGCTGGCCATGCGTGTAGGCATAACCCCAAGCGATCCCCGCCGCCAACAATACGGCAATCGATACATTACCAAATACGGCAACACTTTGCGAACGACACACGTCAATCAGCAGTTTTGCCAATTTGTTGTCCACCGCCTTGCTGCCTTCATTTGAGTCCACCTGCTCGGCAAAGCTCGCCGCCGTCATGGCAGGCTGCTTGGTCGCAACGGTGCAGTGCAGCATATGAGTCAACATAAAGCCTAAGCCGTAGTTAAGTCCGGCAAGGAATGACGTCGTAAACTCGCCGAATCCCAAAGACGCAATATGGATTTTATTCAATGCCATCAGAGCAATAATTACGCCGCCGCCTGCTGCGGAATAAAACATTTTGAAATATTCGCTACGGTTGCGCGTAATGTAATGCTCACCATGATGGCTTTTGTTTTCCGTAATACTGCGTGCCAGCATTCGGATACTGCTTTTACGCAAGTGGCTGGTGCTGTATTGCTCTACCGCCGCGTAAATCATCGCATTCATCAGATTGATGGTTAAGCGGGTACGGCTGCCGGTTTCGATTTGAATATTGGTCAACAGTTTCAGACGGCCTATGGTTTGTTGCAGGCGCTCCAGCAAGTGTGCCACTTTCACTGACGAACCAGACCCTGCTCCTGTACCACGACGACGCAGATACTCAATTTGCTTGTCGCACTGGTCAAACATGACCTCCAAGTGCGCCGTATCATAAGTTTCTTCGCTGTGGCGATAGTGTTCTACCAATTTTGCAATTTCACGTTGTAAGGCGACAAATGCCGAATCCGCCTCCAACAAACGGGGGGCAATCCGTATTAAATCCGGCTCAATCGCTTCGGAAGCAATCCAAATCGACAGCATTTCCACCGCTCGCAAACGGGCATCTGCCAACTGTCGGCTGGCCGTCTGAAGCAAAGCAGGATCCGCTTTGCCCTGCAACAATTCATACATGCTCAACCATTGGCGCAAACTCAGGGTTTGCAACCATTTATCATCGTTTTTCGAATGGAAAAGATACAAAAACACTTCGCGCAGATTGGAAAAATCTTTATAAGACGGGCTGAAACGTTCGTAAATCCGTATGCCCATCTCCCGAGTAAAACTATGGCGCGAGAAAATACCCAGCTTAATCAGCGCAGGATAGATGTGAACTTTGGACAGCCAGGCATAGAAGCGCAGGCTGAATTGACGGCATAAAGCATCGTCTTGTTTTAAAGTAGATAAAATCAAATCGAAACGTTCGGAAGCCTGTTTTTTGCCTCCTCGGCGCAAAAATTTGATTAATGCATTGAGAATAAGAACAAAGTCGGTATCATTTAAGCGTTCCGACAAAATAATGTGAAGATTTTGATTAGTCAGTTTTTGCATTGTAGTATTATTACATAAAATGAGATATTTAGCAAGAACCTTGGCAAACAGGTCGGATTATATCGCATTCTTTGTCAACCTATGGAACAAGATTTTCAATTAATATTCTCTAAAATTCAATGAATAATCAAATTACATAACAAATATATGATGTGAATCAATAACTAAGAAAGGCCGTCTGGATTCTTTCAGACGGCCTTTTACAACAACATACTACATTGTTTTAACCTTATGCAAACAAGAGCTTACCACCCTCTTCTTTAACATGGATTGTGCTATCAGGTGCATATTTACCTTCAAGTAATGCTTTTGCCAGCGTATTTTCGATTTCTGACTGAATGGCGCGTTTGAGCGGACGGGCACCATACACAGGATCAAAACCGGCTTTGGCAATCAGATCCAAGGCAGCATCATCGACTTTCAGATGCAGATGTTGCGCTTCCAAACGTTTTTCCAAACCTTTAAGCTGGATTTTCGCAATGCTGCGGATATTGGCCTGATCCAAACCATGGAACACGACTACTTCGTCAATACGGTTGATCATTTCAGGACGGAAATGTTCTTTCACATCCTCCATCACCACTTCTTTTACCGCTTCGTAGTCCTGAGTACCCATTTGTTGGATATGTTGGCTACCAATATTGGAAGTCATCACGATAACGGTATTTTTGAAGTCCACAGTTCGACCTTGTCCATCGGTCAAGCGGCCGTCATCCAATACTTGCAGCAAGATATTGAACACGTCCGGATGGGCTTTTTCCACTTCATCCAAAAGAATCACGCTGTATGGTTTGCGGCGGACTTGCTCAGTCAGGTAGCCGCCTTCTTCGTAGCCGACGTAGCCGGGAGGCGCACCGATTAAGCGGGCAACAGCATGTTTTTCCATGTATTCGGACATATCGATACGAATCAGATGATCTTCGCTGTCAAACAGGAAGCCTGCCAAAGCTTTGCACAACTCGGTTTTACCCACACCGGTCGGGCCTAGGAACAGGAAGCTGCCGTAAGGTTTGTTTGGATCGGCAAGGCCGGAACGGCTGCGGCGGATGGCGTCGGATACAGCACGCACGGCTTCATCTTGGCCGACCACACGGCGGTGCAATACTTCTTCCATTTTCAACAGCTTGTCGCGTTCGCCTTCCATCATTTTGGACACAGGGATGCCGGTCATGCGCGATACGATTTCGGCCACTTCGTCCGCACCAACTTCGGTACGGAAGAGTTTGTTTTGTTTTTTGCCGTCAGGATTGCTTTCTGCTGCTTGCAACTGCGCGCTCAATTTAGGCAGCTCACCGTATTCCAGCTCGGATGCGCGGGCAAAATCTCCTTGGCGTTTGGCCTGTTCGATTTTGACTTTGATGTCGTCCATCTGTTTCTTGATGTCGGCAGTGCTGGATGACGCAGCTTTTTCGGCTTTCCAAATTTCGTCCAAATCGGCGTATTCTTTTTGCAGGCCGTCGATTTCTTCGTCTATCAATTCCAGACGTTTTTTGCTGGCATCATCGGTTTCTTTGGCAACGTGCATTTTTTCCATTTTGAGCTGGATAATGCGACGGTCAAGTTTATCCATTTGCTCAGGTTTGCTGTCCAGCTCCATTTTGATACGGCTGGCTGCTTCGTCAATCAAATCAATCGCTTTATCAGGCAGGAAGCGGTCGGTAATATAACGGTCGCTCAACTCCGCTGCGGCAACGATAGCAGGGTCGGTAATATCGATACCGTGGTGGATTTCATAACGCTCTTGCAAACCGCGCAGGATAGCGATGGTGTCTTCCACGCTGGGTTCACCAACCAATACTTTTTGGAAGCGGCGTTCGAGTGCCGCATCTTTCTCGATGTACTGACGGTATTCATCCAAAGTAGTCGCACCGATACAGTGCAATTCGCCGCGCGCCAAAGCCGGTTTCAACATATTGCCCGCATCCATTGCGCCGTCGGTTTTGCCTGCACCAACCAAAGTATGGATTTCATCGATGAAAATCAAAGTGTTACCATCGTCTTTAGCTAAGTCGTTCAAAACGCCTTTCAAGCGTTCTTCAAATTCACCACGGTATTTCGCGCCAGCAATCAAAGCCGCCAAGTCCAAAACCAAAAGGCGTTTGTTACGCAGGGATTCAGGCACTTCGCCGTTAACAATACGTTGCGCCAAACCTTCGACGATGGCGGTTTTACCCACACCCGGCTCACCAATCAGCACAGGGTTGTTTTTGGTACGGCGTTGCAATACCTGAATTGCACGGCGGATTTCATCATCACGACCGATAACAGGGTCGAGTTTGCCGTCTCGGGCGCGTTGAGTCAGGTCGAGTGTGTATTTTTTCAAAGCATCGCGTTGGTCTTCGGCATTCGCATCGTTCACGTTTTGTCCTCCTCGTACCGCATCGATCGCGGCATTGATATTTTGTTCGGTTGCACCGGCTTCTTTCAAAATTTTGCCGGTCGCATCATTCTGCTGAACCAAAGCCAGCAGGAAAAGTTCGCTGGCGATATAGGCATCGCCACGTTTGGTCGCAGCCTTGTCCATCAAGTTCAATACAGCTTGCAGTTCACGGCTAGGCATAATATCGCCACCTTGACCGGATACTTTTGGCAAGCTGCTCAAATGTTGCTGCAAAAGTTGTTTTACTTGAGGCACATTCACACCTGCATGAGCCAATAACGCAGCAGCACCACTGTTTTGATCGTCAAACAACGCTTTTAAGATAAAGCCGGCCTCAAGATAGCTGCTGTCCGCAGCCAAAGCCAGACTTTGACCTTCTTGCAGAGCTTGCTGAAATTTGGCAGTCAATTTATCAAATCTCATTTTAAGTTCCTCTTCAAATATATTCTGTTAGAGCCTATATAAGCGCAAATGTGGATAACTCAAGAGCCATTTACCCCATTAATCAACAGTTTTTACTATATTATTGTTTTATAAAGTTTTATTTTTATGATTTTATGTGCATAACTTTTTATTATCCATCTACTCTTTACTCAAAAGGCCGTCTGAAAAATCAAGAATAATCAGGTATAATCGGCACCATATTTATTTTCAGACGGCCTTTGTGCCGAAGGATACTTTCATGAGCAAAAAACGAGTTTTAACAGGCGTTACCACAACAGGTATTCCACACTTAGGCAACTATGTCGGCGCCATCCGCCCGGCCATCCGCGCGGCGCAAGATTCCAATACCGAATCATTCCTCTTTTTGGCCGACTATCACGGCATCATCAAATGTCATGAGCCGGAAATGATTCATCAATCTACTCAAGCTGTTGCCGCCACATGGCTCGCCTGCGGACTCAACCCTGAACAGACCACTTTCTATCGTCAAAGCGATATTCCCGAAGTGATGGAATTGAACTGGATTCTGACCTGTATCACTGCAAAAGGCCTAATGAACCGCGCCCACGCTTATAAAGCCGCAGTACAGGCAAATACCGAAAACGGTCAGGAAGATCCGGATCACGGCGTGGAAATGGGCCTGTACAGCTACCCTATCCTCATGACCGCTGACATCCTTATGTTCAATGCCCATGAAGTACCAGTCGGTCGCGACCAAATCCAACACGTTGAAATGGCACGCGATATTGCCGGTCGCTTTAACCACCGCTTCCAAGAACTCTTCACCCTGCCAGAAGTGAAGATTGATGAAAACGTCGAACTCTTGGTCGGCTTGGACGGACGCAAAATGTCCAAGTCTTACGGCAATACCATTCCGCTTTGGGAAAACGATAAAAAAACCCAAAAATCGGTCAACAAAATCATCACCAATATGAAAGAACCCGGCGAGCCGAAACAGCCTGATGAAAGTCCTCTGTTTGAAATCTACAAAGCCTTCTCCACGCTGTCTGAAACTGCTGAGTTCACGCAAATGCTGGCCGAAGGCCTTGCTTGGGGTGAGGCCAAGAAACTCTTGGGTGCAAAAATCAATGCCGAGCTCGCAGAACCGCGCGAGCGTTACAATGAGTTGACAGCCAAACCATCTCAAATTGAAGACATTTTGCAGGCCGGCGCACAAAAAGCGCGTAAAGAAGCACGTGAATTGTTGGATAAAGTACGCGATGCAGTAGGTATTCGTTCGTTGAAATAATAGCAAGGCCGCCTGAAAATTTCAGACGGTCATAATATCATTTATTATTTGAAATATAATCGTTTTCTAGGGTTTCTCATATGAAAAAAACCTTCCCCCTTATCTTACTCAGCCTTTCATTGGCTGCTTGCGGCGGTAAATCTGAAGATACTGCCGCCAATGATGCTGCTTCAGGCAAAGCGCCTAAACCTACCTTCAAAGTTAAATATATTGATGAACAAGCCATAACCGGTTTGGATTTAGGTACAGCTCAAGACGGCGAAACGAAAGAAGGTAAAAAACAACGTACCTATCCGATTAACGGCATAGAAGGTGGCGTCATCAATCTGATTGGTAAGCACCCTACCGACTTAGAAGTCATCAGCGGCCAATGCATGGAAAAAAATGAAAAAGGCGTTTCAGCCGGCTGGTCAGCCAACGGAGTCTGCCACACAGCCTTTGCAAAAATGGTGGACAATATTGCCCAAGACGGCGGCAAACTGACCGACTATCTGATTTCACACGCTGCTTTGCAGCCTTATACCGAAGGCAAAAGCGGTTATGCCGCCGTACAAAACGGCCGCTATATTTTAGAAATTGACAGCGAAGGCATGTTCTATTTCCGTCGCCGTCATTACTAAACTTCTAACCATCCTATTTTCCCCTGACACGAGGACTGAATCATGGCTCAAGTTACTTTCCAAGGCTCACCTATTTCTACAAACGGCAATTTGCCTGCCATCGGCCAAGTTGCACCTGATTTCACATTGGTAGCAGCAGACCTATCTGAGAAATCATTGGCTGACTATGCAGGCAAACGCAAAGTGCTGAATATTTTCCCTAGCATTGACACAGGTGTATGCGCCCAGTCCGTCCGCACTTTCAACAAACGTGCCTCTTCGTTAGAAAATACCGTCGTCTTGTGCATTTCTGCCGATTTACCGTTTGCACAAGCCCGTTTCTGCGGTGCAGAAGGTTTAGAAAATGTAGTGACACTTTCCACATTCCGCAGCAGCTTTTCTAACGATTACGGAGTAACACTGACAGAAAGCCCATTACGCGGCCTGACTGCCCGCGCAGTGGTGGTTTTAAATGATCAAAACCAAGTTCTCCACGCTGAGTTGGTTTCTGAAATTGCGAACGAGCCTGACTACGAAGCAGCTTTAGCTGTTTTGTAATTGACTCAATAAAATCAGGTCGTCTGAAAATTTTCAGACGGCCTTTAGCTTATCTTCAAAATAAAAACGGTAGCTTAAAAGCTACCGTTTTCTGTTTCAAACCTTATACAGATTTATCTGTTTTGTCTGTTTCTACTGACTCAGTATTCTGAACCTCATTTTGCTCAACAGCTTCAGCAGCTTCAGCAATAGGCGCTTCATACTCTTCCACTTTGTCATCGCGGACATTGTGGCTATAATCTTTAGGCGGACTAGGCTGTTTACCGGCCATAATTTCCAAAACTTGGTCTCGATCGATGGTTTCCCAATCCATAAGTGCTTTGCACATGGTTTCCATCTTATCACGATTTTCATCCAAGATTTTGTAAGCCACTTGGTATTGCTCATCCAAAATACGGCGGATTTCCGCATCGATATCTTGTTGGGTTTTCTCGGAAATATTTTGAGAACGGGTTACGCTGCGACCCAAGAATACCTCACCTTCGTTCTCAGCATAAACCATCACACCCATTTTGTCGCTCATACCATAACGCGTTACCATCTCGCGTGCCATTTGAGTTGCACGCTCAAAGTCGTTAGATGCACCGGTAGAAATACGGCCGACAAAAATATCTTCAGCAATACGGCCACCAAACAAGATTGAGAGCTGGCTCAGCATTTGGTCTTTGTACATACTGATGCGGTCACGCTCAGGCAGCTGCCAAGTCAAACCCAATGCACGGCCACGAGGCATAATCGTTACTTTGTGAACCGGATCGGTAAACGGCAGGCTTTCCGCTACGATTGCATGACCGGCCTCATGATAGGCTGTCGCACGTTTTTCATCTTCGTGCATTACCATACTGCGACGCTCCGGACCCATGTAGATTTTGTCTTTAGCATCTTCAAAGTCGCTTTGATCGACTTTAACTTTATTACGACGACCGGCAAACAAAGCTGCTTCATTGACCAAGTTTGCCAAATCCGCACCTGAAAAACCAGGTGTACCGCGTGCTAAAGAAGTCAAATCTACGGATGCATCCAAAGGTACTTTTTTAGCGTGTACTTTCAAGATTTGCTCACGGCCACGGATATCAGGCAATGGAACAACGACTTGACGGTCAAAACGGCCCGGACGCTGCAACGCTGGGTCAAGTACATCAGGACGGTTGGTTGCTGCGATCACAATAACGGTTTGATTGCTTTCAAAACCATCCATTTCAACCAACAATTGGTTTAATGTTTGCTCACGCTCATCATTACCACCGCCCAAACCAGCACCACGCTGACGGCCAACCGCATCAATTTCATCAATAAAGATGATACATGGCGCGTTTTTCTTGGCCTGCTCGAACATATCGCGGACACGGCTCGCACCGACACCGACAAACATTTCTACGAAGTCAGAACCTGAAATGCTGAAGAATGGCACACCGGCCTCACCGGCAATCGCTTTAGCCAGCAATGTTTTACCCGTACCAGGGCTACCGGCCAACAAAATACCGCGAGGTACACGACCACCCAGGCTTTGATAGCGGTTAGGCGATTTCAGGTAATCCACAATTTCTTGTACTTCTTCTTTTGCCTCATCACAACCGGCGACATCGGCAAAAGTAACTTTATTGGAATCTTTGTCCAGTAAACGTGCACGGCTCTTACCAAAAGAGAATGCGCCGCCTTTACCGCCACCGCCGCTTTGCATGCGCATGAAGTAGAACCATGCACCGATCAACAACAAAACAGGCAGCAGGCTGTAAAACAGACTGGCCAGCATGCTTGGTTTTTCTTCCGGAGTCACTTTGACGCGTACTTTGTTGTCCAACAGTGTTTTAACCAAGTTGTCATCCAAAGGCGCATTGGTATAGAAGGCAGTTTTATCGGTGCGCTCACCTTTAATCAGATAGCCGCTGACAACAGATCCTTCAATATTGACATTGGATACTTCGCCACTATTAACTTGCTGAATAAATTGAGAATATTCGATTTGCTGTTTATCTTCCTGCTTATCGCTGAGTGCATTGAATGCTGCTAAAAGCATAGCACCACCCACTACCCAGACTAATATGTTTTTAATGGTATTCCCCACTGAACAGGCTCCATGGTTACAAAATAAATAAAATCAAGGGAAAGAATTTTAAAGCACCCACCCTACATTGTCAGCGTTTATTTTTACCTAATAGGTAAATCTCACTGGAACGATTGCGGGAAGCATCCGGCTTTCGAGTTTGTACACTGGCAAAAATTTCACGCATAGCCGCCGTATACTCTTGATAACCCGCGCCTTGAAACACCTTCACTAAAAAACTGCCTCCGGTTTTCAAATGTTGGGAGGCAAAATCCAAGGCCAGTTCACACAAATAAAAACTGCGTGCCTGGTCTGTTACGGCATTGCCTGACATATTGGGTGCCATATCACAGATTACAAGGTCTAACGGACGATTATCCAATAAGGCTTCAAACTGCTCCAAAACAGCATCTTCCCTAAAGTCGCCCTGAATAAACGACACGCCTTCAATAGCATCCATCGGCAAAATATCCAAAGCAAACACTGCTCCTGTTTTACCGACCAGCTTGGCCGCAACCTGTGACCAACTTCCCGGCGCGCTGCCCAAATCCGCCAAAACCGTACCTGGCTTGATTAATTTGTCTTTTTGATTGATTTCCAATAATTTATAAGCTGCTCTGGCACGATATCCGTCCTTTTGTGCCATATGGACATAATGATCGTTGACGTGCTCATGCAGCCATGCTTTTGAAGATTTTGAGCGTACAGCCATCTTGATTTGAAATGCTTAAGTTAAAATCAGCATTGTACGTTATTTCCCCCGTAAATGTTCTAAATCGCGTACAATATAGCCATTATTCTTTTGAATTGGATACTTATTAATATGAACGACAACAAATTAAGCACCAAAGAAATTTTGGCCTTGAAAGCCCAAGCACACCACCTCCACCCTGTCGTAATGGTTGGCCAACAAGGCTTGACCGACTCGGTCATCAAAGAAACCGATGCCGCATTGACAGCACACGAATTGATTAAAGTCCGTGTTTTTGGCGATGATCGTGCTGAACGTATTGAAATTTGCAATGCCCTGTGTGAAACACTGGGGGCTCAACTGGTGCAACATATTGGCAAATTACTTGTTTTATGGCGTAAAAAACCGGACGACGAATAATTTAAACTGAATAAACAGCAGAAGTATTTTCTCAACCCACTTTAATCATATCCTTCTGTTGTATTTATGCAGTACGAAATGATTTATTCCATTATTCTAAGCATAAAAATACAAATACGGTTGTCTGTTTTTGTAAATAACCTCAAAATTACAAAATCATAACGGCCGCACTCTGTCGGCCGATTATTTTATTCTTAATCCTTCGCAAAATATAAAAGCAAACCGATGAATGCTCAACAATATGAAGAATCTTTTCTTATAGCAGAAAAATTGATCACTCAAGACCCTCCTGACTTTGCACGAGCCATCCCATTGCTCTGCGAGGCAGCAGAAGCCGGGCATGTTGAGGCCGCATTTCAGCTAGCAGGATACCTGATTGAACACCACGAAAATGCTCAAGATTTAGCAATTGCAGTTGAATATTTAAAGCAAGCTGCAAGAGGTGGTCATCCATACGCCCGCTATAATCTTCTCCAGTTACAAGAAAATAATGGAATAGAAATAGAAAAACTCATTGCAGCCTATCAAGAGCTTGCTGAAGAAGGATTAGCCCCAGCACAACTACGCCTCATGCGTTTATATGCAGATAATGGCAATGACCAAGAAGCAGTCAAATGGGCATTGAAAGCTGCCGAACAGCAAAATCCTCAGGCGCAATACTTCTTAGCCCAACATTACCAATATTCCAGCTCTTCTGATTTGGAATATTCCCATAAACTTTATCAGCAATCCGCTGCACAGGGATTTATTGCAGCACACTGGCAACTCGGTCTCCAATACAAATTGGGGCAAGGTGTCGCACAAAATCCTGAAAAAGCAATCGAACATTTACGTATTGCCGCCGATTACGACATTGTTCCAGCGCAAACTTCTCTTGCGGAACTCTTAGCCGCATCAAATCCTGCTGAAGCATTGGAATGGTTTGAAAAAGCTGCCGCACAAGGTGACAGCAATGCGAATGTAGCACTTGCCGAAATCTATCTGCTAGGCAAAAACACCGAACGAGACCCTCAGAAGGCCTATCAGCACGCTAAATTTGCTGCTGATCAAAATGATCCGGAAGGTTTGCGCCTTTTAGGTGATATCTATCGCTACGGATTGGGACGAGCAGTTGATGCTGACACCGCACGCCAATATTATCAACGCTCGGCTGATTTAGGTAATCTTGCCGCTTACCAAAAACTTCTGTCTGACAGCGCATTGAATAACCAGCAAAACTATGAGCTAACCAAAGAAATCGCCCTCCAACGTCAGGAAGCCGAGCGTCTGTACAAGCTGGCATTTGCAGCGCACTATGGCTTAAAACGCAAACAGAATTACGCTGAAGCACTGGAGTTATACCATCAGTCCGCAGAACGTGGACACAGTAAATCCCAAACCAATCTAGGTATGATGTATTACTGCGGACAAGGCGTACCTGTCGACTACGCCCAAGCTGCAAAATGGTTTGAAGCAGCGGCCAAACAAAGAGACACGATGGCTCAATATAATCTTGCCTGCCTGTATTATCACGGCATGGGTGTAAAAAAAGACATCAACAATGCTTGCTTCTGGTTGCAAGAAGCCATCCAACATGGACATGAACAGCAAGACGTTCTCAAAGAGCTTCTGACTCAATGGAAGCAATTCTCTCAAAAAGGCTCTACTGATAATTAGAGGCCGTCTGAAATTCTAACTTCCTACATAAATGACATGTCAGCGCTAAAGTAGCCTGTACATGTCATTTTTTTCATTTACCCTTCCTCAACAATCGCCATCTTCAAATCCCATTTCTCCTTAATCTCTTTAGAGTCTTCAGACGGCCTATTCTCTTTGTAAAAAACCAGATAATCTAAATTTAATTTTCTATTTACAACAAAATTTGAAAAATATTTTTCGTATTCGAATAAACTTTCTCAAATATCTGATGCTTTTTTACTGTATCCACTCAATATCTCGATTTAAAAACAAGCTACATAACTCTTTTAAAAAATCTTAATTTCAACCTCTAAATCCTATCAATATCTACAGCACAATTTGCCAGTTTGCCCAATTACTGATAGCATTTGCAGGTTAGCTGGTTTGTAAAAAGTTCAATTCTTTCTGATTTTTTATCAACGGTTATAACGTATTGAAAATATTTCAGTAATTAAAACTTTTTTCGAATTTGACTCTAGGAATTTTCGTTTTTAACTCACATTTGTTGATAAACGAAAATATCGGAGTAATACTCCGTCATTGAAAAACACTCAACACAAGGATAGATATTATGTCCACCCAATTACACGATGTTGACCCAATTGAAACCAAAGAATGGTTAGACGCGTTAAGCTCTGTTTTAGAATATGAAGGCAGCGAGCGCGCTCAGTATCTGCTGGAAAGTTTGGTCAAATACAGCCGTGACAAAGGCATCCGTATGCCTCACGGCACCACTACTCCATATTTGAACACCGTTTCCGTAGAAGACGAAAAAGGCATCCCCGGCGACCAAAACATCGAACACCGCATCCGTGCATTCGTTCGTTGGAACGCTGCCGCTATCGTTTTGCGCGCGGGTAAAAAAGATTTGGAATTGGGTGGACACATTGCATCTTTCCAATCAGCCGCCACTATGTACGAAGTCGGCTTCAATCACTTCTGGAAAGCTAAAGGCGAAGGCGAAGAAGGCGATTTGGTATTCTTCCAAGGCCACGTTGCCCCTGGCATCTACGCACGCGCGTTCGTTGAAGGCCGTCTGACTGAAGACCAGCTGAACAACTTCCGTCAAGAAGTTGACGGTAAAGGTCTGCCTTCTTACCCTCACCCTCACCTGTTGCCTGACTTCTGGCAATTCCCAACCGTATCTATGGGTCTTGGCCCATTGATGGCAATTTACCAAGCACGCTTCCTGAAATACTTGGAATCTCGCGGTCTGGCTAAAACCAAAGGCCGTAAAGTATGGGTATTCTGTGGCGACGGTGAAATGGACGAACCTGAAAGCCAAGGTGCTATTGCTCTGGCTTCACGCGAAGGCTTGGACAACTTGGTATTCGTCATCAACTGTAACCTGCAACGTTTGGACGGCCCAGTACGCGGTAACGGCAAAATCATTCAAGAGCTGGAAGGCAACTTTGCCGGCGCCGGCTGGAATGTTGTGAAAGTCGTCTGGGGTCGTCGTTGGGACCGCCTCTTGGCAAAAGACAAAGATGGCATCCTGCGCAAACGTATGGAAGAGTGCTTGGACGGTGACTACCAAACTTACAAATCCAAAGACGGTGCATACGTTCGCGAACACTTCTTCAATACGCCTGAACTGAAAGCATTGGTCGCCGATATGACTGATGACGAAATTTGGGCATTGAACCGCGGTGGTCATGACCCTCAAAAAGTCTACAACGCTTACGACCGCGCTGCGAATCACGCTAACGGCAAACCTACTGTAATCTTGGCAAAAACCATTAAAGGTTACGGTATGGGTGCATCCGGCGAAGGTCAAAACGTTGCCCACCAAGCCAAAAAAATGGACAAAGCGTCTCTGAAACAATTCCGTGACCGCTTTGACATTCCTGTAACTGACGAGCAAATCGACAGTGGCGACCTGCCTTACCTGACTTTTGCTCCTGACAGCGAAGAATACAAATACCTGCACGCACGTCGCGAATCTTTGGGTGGCTACCTGCCTCAACGCAACCCTACCCAAGACGTTCTGGAAGTGCCTGAACTGTCAGCATTTGATGCCCAACTGAAATCCAGCGGTGACCGTGAATTCTCCACCACCATGGCTTTCGTACGCATCCTGTCTACTTTGCTGAAAGACAAAAAAATCGGCAAACGCGTTGTACCTATCGTTCCTGACGAAAG
Source organism: Neisseria perflava (assembly GCF_019334725.1). Classification (NCBI taxonomy): domain Bacteria; kingdom Pseudomonadati; phylum Pseudomonadota; class Betaproteobacteria; order Neisseriales; family Neisseriaceae; genus Neisseria; species Neisseria perflava. The sequence continues at coordinate 1,560,692 of NZ_CP079818.1, forward strand.
CCGTACTTTCGGTATGGAAGGTATGTTCCGCCAATACGGCATTTGGAACCCTAAAGGCCAACAATACACCCCTCAAGATAAAGACCAACTGATGTTCTACAAAGAATCCGTCGACGGTCAAATCTTGCAAGAAGGTATTAACGAGCCAGGCGCAATGGCTGACTGGATCGCGGCTGCAACCAGCTACGCCAACAGCAACTTTGCGATGATTCCTTTCTACATCTACTACTCTATGTTCGGTTTCCAACGTATCGGCGACTTGGCATGGGCTGCCGGCGATATGCACGCACGCGGCTTCCTGTTGGGTGGTACTGCCGGCCGTACAACGCTGAATGGTGAAGGTCTGCAACACGAAGACGGCCACAGCCATATTCAAGCAGATTTGATTCCAAATTGTGTTTCTTACGATCCAACATTCCAATACGAAGTAGCCGTTATCGTTCAAGACGGTCTGCGCCGTATGTATGCCAATAACGAAGACGTGTTCTACTACATCACCCTAATGAACGAGAACTACGCTCACCCGGATATGCCTGAAGGCGCAGAAGAAAACATCCTGAAAGGTATGTATCTGCTGAAAGCCAGCGGCAAAGGCGACAAGAAAGTTCAATTGATGGGTTCCGGTACTATCCTGCAAGAAGTAATTGCCGGTGCCGAATTGTTGAAAGCCGACTTCGGCGTAGAAGCAGACATCTGGTCTTGCCCATCATTCAACCAGCTGCACCGCGATGCCATCGAAGTGGAACGCTTCAATCGTCTGAACCCATTGGAAACTGCAAAAGTACCGTTTGTTACTTCTCAACTGCAAGGTCATGACGGTCCGGTTATTGCCGCTACCGACTACATCCGCAGCTATGCTGACCGCATCCGTGCCTACATCCCTAACGACTACCACGTCTTGGGTACTGACGGCTTCGGTCGCTCCGACAGCCGTGCCAACCTGCGCAGCTTCTTCGAAGTTGACCGCTACAACGTTGCCGTTGCTGCATTGAGCGCATTGGCTGAGCAAGGCAAAGTCAGCAAAGAAACCGTTCAACAAGCTATTGAAAAATATGGCATCAAGGCCGATTCAGCCCCTAGCTGGAAACGCTAATTGATGTTTCAGACGGCCTGTTTGCTTCATTCAGACATCAGGCCGTCTGAAAATCGAATGCTTGAATGGTTTAACAAACTGTACCGATGCCGTGCGAAACAGTTTTCAGACGGCATCAAACTGAAAATATTAAAGGAACTCAAATGAGTATCGTAGAAATCAAAGTCCCTGATATCGGCGGTCATGAAAACGTCGACATCATCGCCGTAGAAGTTAAAGTAGGCGACACTATTGCCGTTGACGACACCCTGATTACTTTGGAAACCGACAAAGCCACTATGGACGTACCTGCTGATGCAGCCGGCGTCGTGAAAGAAGTTAAAGTTAAAGTTGGCGATAAAATCTCTGAAGGCGGCGTTATTTTGACCGTTGAAACCGGTGCTGCCGCTGCTGATGCCGCTACGGCCCCTGCAGCAAAAGCTCCTGCTGCTGCTGCGCCTGCAGCCGCTCCTTCCGGAGGCGCTACTGTACAAGTTGTTGTACCTGATATCGGCGGCCACTCTGACGTAGACGTTATTGCCGTTGAAATTAAAGTGGGCGACACTGTTGCCGTTGACGACACCCTGATTACGTTGGAAACCGACAAAGCTACTATGGACGTACCATGTACCGAAGCCGGTGTGGTTAAAGCCGTATTCCTGAAAGTTGGCGACAAAGTATCCGAAGGCTCTGCCATTATCGAAGTAGAAACTGCCGGTTCCGCCGCAGCTGCTCCTGCTCCTGCCGCTCAAGCTGCCGCACCTGCACCAGCCGCTGCTCCGGCTCCTGCTGCTCCAGCACCAGCCGCTGCGCCTGCTCCGGCTGCACCTGCAGCTGCCAAAATTGACGAAGCTGCTTTTGCCAAAGCCCATGCAGGTCCTTCCGCACGTAAACTGGCGCGTGAATTGGGCGTAGATTTGGGTCAAGTCAAAGGTACCGGTCTGAAAGGCCGTATCATGGGCGAAGACGTTAAAGCCTTCGTTAAATCCGTTATGCAAAGTGGTGCAGGCAAACCTGCCGCTGCCTCTTTGGGAGGTGGTCTGGACTTGTTGCCATGGCCTAAAGTTGACTTCTCTAAATTCGGCAGCATCGAAGTTAAAGAACTGTCTCGTATTAAGAAAATCTCCGGTCAAAACCTGTCTCGCAACTGGGTTGTGATTCCTCACGTTACCGTACACGAAGAAGCGGACATGACCGAATTGGAAGAATTCCGCAAACAACTGAACAAAGAATGGGAACGCGAAGGCGTGAAACTGTCCCCATTGGCGTTCATCATTAAAGCCTCTGTTGCTGCGCTGAAAGCCTTCCCTGAATTCAATGCCTCTCTGGATGGCGACAATCTGGTGCTGAAAAACTACTTCAACATCGGTTTCGCAGCAGACACGCCAAATGGCTTGGTTGTTCCAGTAATCAAAGACGTGGATCAAAAAGGCTTGAAACAAATCAGCCAAGAGCTGACCGAATTGTCTAAAAAAGCCCGCGAAGGCAAGCTCAAACCGCAAGAAATGCAAGGCGCATGCTTTACTATTTCCAGCTTGGGCGGTATCGGCGGCACAGGCTTCACGCCGATCGTGAATGCTCCTGAAGTTGCTATCTTGGGTGTGTGCAAATCCCAAATCAAACCGGTTTGGAACGGCAAAGAATTCGCTCCTCGCCTGATGTGCCCATTGAGCCTGTCCTTCGACCACCGCGTCATCGACGGTGCCGCCGGTATGCGCTTCACCGTATTCCTGGCTAACCTGTTGAAAGACTTCCGCCGCATTACTCTGTAATCCGAGCATTTTCAGACGGCCTTTTTACTCAGGCCGTCTGAAAAAAGAAGTCCGAACATCATTCAGAAAGATTAGACATGAGCTTAGTTGAATTAAAAGTGCCAGACATTGGCGGTCACGAAAATGTAGATATTATTGCGGTTGAAGTAAATGTAGGCGACACCATTGCCGTGGACGATACCCTGATTACTTTGGAAACCGATAAAGCCACTATGGACGTACCTGCCGAAGTTGCAGGTGTCGTTAAAGAAGTTAAAGTTAAAGTGGGTGACAAAATCTCCGAAGGCGGCTTGATTGCAGTCGTTGAAGCCGAAGGTGCGGCTGCCGCTCCTAAAGCCGAAGCACCAGCTGCTCCTGCACAAGAAGCGCCTAAAGCTGCTGCTCCAGCTCCTCAAGCTGCACAATTTGGCGGTTCTGCCGATGCTGAATACGATGTGGTCGTATTGGGTGGCGGCCCTGGCGGTTATTCCGCTGCATTTGCCGCTGCTGACGAAGGCTTGAAAGTTGCCATCGTCGAGCGTTACAAAACTTTGGGCGGCGTTTGCTTGAACGTCGGCTGTATCCCTTCCAAAGCCTTGTTGCACAACGCTGCCGTAATCGATGAAGTACGTCACTTGGCTGCCAACGGTATCAAATACCCTGAGCCTGAACTCGATATCGATATGCTGCGCGCTTACAAAGACGGCGTGGTTTCCCGCCTGACTACCGGCTTGGCAGGTATGGCCAAAGGCCGTAAAGTGGACATTATCCAAGGCGACGGTCAATTCTTGGATCCGCACCACTTGGAAGTGTCGCTGACCACCGGCGACGTGTACGAGCAAGCGACTCCTACCGGCGAGAAAAAAATCGTTGCCTTCAAAAACTGTATCATTGCAGCAGGCAGCCGCGTAACCAAACTGCCTTTCATTCCTGAAGATCCGCGCATCATCGATTCCAGCGGCGCTTTGGCTCTGAAAGAAGTACCGGGCAAACTGTTGATCATCGGTGGCGGTATTATCGGCCTTGAAATGGGTACGGTTTACAGCACGCTGGGTTCTCGCCTGGATGTTGTTGAAATGATGGACGGCCTGATGCAAGGCGCAGACCGCGACTTGGTTAAAGTATGGCAAAAACAAAACGAATACCGTTTTGACAACATCATGATCAACACCAAAACTGTTGCTGTCGAACCTAAAGAAGACGGCGTTTACGTTACCTTTGAAGGTGCAAATGCACCTAAAGAGCCACAACGTTACGATGCCGTATTGGTTGCCGCAGGTCGTGCGCCTAACGGCAAACTCATCAGCGCTGAAAAAGCAGGCGTTGCCGTAACTGACCGCGGCTTCATCGAAGTGGACAAACAAATGCGCACCAACGTGCCGCACATCTACGCTATCGGCGACATCGTCGGTCAACCGATGTTGGCGCATAAAGCCGTTCACGAAGGCCACGTTGCCGCTGAGAACTGCGCCGGACACAAAGCCTACTTCGACGCACGCGTTATTCCGGGCGTTGCTTACACTTCTCCTGAAGTGGCATGGGTGGGCGAAACCGAGTTGTCTGCCAAAGCTTCCGGCCGCAAAATTACCAAAGCCAACTTCCCATGGGCTGCTTCCGGCCGTGCGATTGCCAACGGTTGCGACAATGGTTTCACTAAGCTGATTTTTGATGCTGAAACCGGCCGCATCATCGGCGGCGGTATCGTTGGTCCTAACGGCGGCGATATGATCGGCGAAGTCTGCTTGGCCATCGAAATGGGCTGCGATGCAACCGACATCGGCAAAACCATCCACCCACACCCAACCTTGGGCGAATCCATCGGTATGGCTGCGGAAGTGGCATTGGGCGTATGTACCGACCTGCCTGCTCAGAAAAAGAAATAAGTTCACTCAAATAAAATTTGAACGAACTTGATGGAACAAAGGCCGTCTGAATGTTTCAGACGGCCTTTTCGCAAATAAGGAGACTCAATATGAAAAAAATCGAAGCCATTATCAAACCTTTCAAACTCGACGATGTACGCGAAGTCTTGACCGAAATCGGCATTACCGGCATGACCGTCAGCGAAGTCAAAGGCTTCGGCCGCCAAAAAGGTCATACGGAAATTTATCGCGGCGCAGAATACGCAGTTGATTTCCTGCCCAAAGTGAAAATCGAATTGGTATTGGCTGACGACAAAGTCGATCAGGCTGTTGATGCCATTTTGGAAACCGCACATTCCGGCAAAATCGGTGACGGTAAAATCTTCATTTATCCGGTTGAAGAAGCCATCCGCATCCGAACCGGCGAACGCTCAGAAGCAGCACTTTAATAGAAATCGTAAAACACAGGATACAAATGCCGTCTGAAAAAAGTCATGACTTGTTTTAATCAAGACTTATTTCTCAGACGGCATTATTTTAATAACAACAACCATCCATTTTCTAAAGTCTATCCAAATAAACCAGTTACCGAAAACCTCACGCCATCAAGTATGGAGGAATTCAAGGCAATGCTTCACCTGACCTTCGTGAACAACTTTACCGTATCAAATAACTCTTTCCAAAGCAGGGCTAACCCCAATCCCATACTTGCAAAACCTCAATGCCCTCCTTTTAAAATCAAATTCCTCGTATTTGTTTCCTATTCTTATTGTTGCCTAACTTTTCAGACGACCCCTTTCTTTATCCAAACTCCGTTATAATGACGGCTTTAAAATTAATTCATTCCCAAGACGGTCTTATCATGAAACACATCCACATTATCGGTATCGGCGGCACATTTATGGGCGGCGTAGCGGCTATTGCCAAAGAAGCAGGTTTTAAAGTCAGCGGTTGCGACGCGAAGATGTATCCGCCGATGAGTACCCAGCTCGAAGCCTTGGGCATTGACGTACACGAAGGCTTTGATGCCGCTCAATTGGACAAATTTAAAGCCGATATTTACGTTATCGGTAATGTTGCCAAACGCGGCATGGATGTGATTGAAGCCATTTTGAACAAAGGCCTGCCTTATACTTCCGGCCCACAATGGCTGGCTGAAAACGTATTGCACCGGCACTGGGTACTTGGCGTGGCAGGGACGCACGGCAAAACGACCACAGCCTCCATGCTGGCATGGGTCTTGGAATATGCCGGACTCGCGCCGGGCTTCCTCATCGGCGGCGTACCGGAAAACTTCAGCGTTTCCGCCCGCCTGCCGCAAATGCCGCGCCAAGACCCTAATTCAAAATCCCCATTCTTCGTTATCGAAGCTGACGAATACGATACCGCCTTTTTTGACAAACGCTCCAAATTCGTACACTACCGTCCGCGTACCGCCATTTTGAACAATCTGGAATTTGATCACGCCGATATTTTTGCCGATTTGGGCGCCATTCAAACCCAATTCCATCATTTGGTACGCACCGTGCCGTCTGAAGGCCTCATCGTCTGCAACGGCCAGCAGCAAAGCCTGCAAGATACTCTAGACAAAGGCTGCTGGACGCCCGTAGAGAAATTCGGTACCGAACAAGGCTGGCAGGTTGGTACCGTCCATGCCGACGGCTCGTTTGATGTACGCCATCACGGCGAAACGGTCGGACACGTCGCTTGGGAACTGATGGGCGAACACAACCGCATGAACGCCCTCGCCGTTATCTCTGCCGCGCGTCATGCCGGAGTCGATATTCAGACGGCCTGCGAAGCTTTGAGTGCATTTAAAAACGTCAAACGCCGTATGGAAATCAAAGGTACAGTAAACGGCATCACTGTTTACGACGACTTTGCCCACCATCCGACCGCCATCGAAACCACCATCGAAGGCTTACGTCAGCGCGTCGGTAACGCACGCATCCTCGCCGTCCTCGAGCCACGTTCCAACACCATGAAGCTCGGCACCATGAAAGCCGCCCTGCCCGCAAGCTTAAACGATGCAGACCAAGTATTCTGCTACGCCGGCGGCGTGGACTGGGACGTCGCCGAAGCCCTCGCACCTTTAGGCGGCAAGCTGCATGTGGGCAAAGACTTCGATGCCTTTGTTGCCGAAATCGTGAAAAATGCCGAAGCAGGCGACCATATTTTGGTCATGAGCAATGGCGGTTTCGGCGGAATACACGGAAAGCTGCTGGAAGCGTTGAAATAAAGGTTTGTTGAAAATTTTGAATGATTGAGGCCGTCTGAAAACCGGAATTTGGTTTTCAGACGGCCTTTTGGTTGTGAAGTAATGAGATGGGGAAAAACCGATATTTCCGGCGAATCAGGTTTGGTTATAAACCAAGCCGGATTTGCCGTTTGCCTTTATTTGGATTTTTTGGGCGGCTTGGTATTTTGGCTTTCTATTGCCTTTCGGTATAGGTCAAACAGAAAGGTGACGCGTTCTGCCTCATCGTCAGTGTTTTTGCCTTTTTTGTAGCCGTAGGCTTTATCTACTGCTTTGTCGAGGGTGGCGTGTGCTTTGACGAGGTCGGGATAGCCTGCGTCGGGCGCATAAAGTTCGGCGAGCGTAGGGGGAGGCAGATCGTTAGCAAGCGCATCGGCACGGTATTTCTCGCGAGTGTCAAGGATGGCTTGGGCGGCAGCTTCGATGGCGGAACGGAGGGGATTGTTTTCAGACGGCCTCGACGTTTCGCCTTTTTTGCCCGAAGCTTCCTGACAGGCAGTTTCGTCATCGTTAGGTTTACAGCAGCTTTCTGGGAAGGGAAAGTTGTTGTACACAACGGTATTGGAATAGCGGTAATCGCTTTTCAGACGGCCTGCGACAGTACGCATAAAGGCATTGTGCATGGTTGAGCAGAGGATGCCGAAGTGGTAGAGGGTGGCGTTTGGAAGCATAAACGATGAATCGCTGATGATGATTTGATGCGACAGATAACCGATGGGGACGAAACGGCGGCTTTCAGAAGATACGCGTGGAATAATCAGATAATTGCCGTCTGAAGGCTGGCGGATTTCATCGAAGAGCCACGGGGTAGCCGCTTTTTTCTGCGTGGAGGCTTTACTGCTGGCTTCGCGCATGGCTTTAACCGCCTGAATACGGGCTTGGACTTTGGGCATCTGTTTCAGGTCGTGGTTGCGTTTGACGTCGGATACGCCGTGAAACCACAGGCACCAACGGGTTTTGCCGTTGAGGAATTCCTCGGCGCCGATAAAGGGACGGATGTATTGTTCCGCTAAGGGTTCAGCGGCAATTAAGGTTTCTTTTTCATCGGAGGAAAGGATAAGGTTGCCACCGTCGGTCGGCTTATTACCATAAAGCATTTCAATTTCCCCACTGATTTGGGTTTTGCGCTTGGTAATAATCAAATCGGGCGCATCAATCAGATAAGGATTGATGTTGGCTACGGCGTTTTTTACGGGTTCGCCTTTGATGTCGGGATAGTCGTAGAGGTATTTGGGCAGAGCGGGATTTGCCGAAGCGTTTGCGCCGCCGTTTTCAGACGACGTTTGCGGTTTGCGGCTGAAGCCGACGATGATGCAATGGACGGCGGCTTTGCCTGCGGCTTGGCTCGTCCATTGGAAGGTACGGTGGGCAAAGTTGATTTCGATGCCTTGGTTCAAAAGGCTGCCCCAAAGGATTTCGACCTGCTGGCCTTGGCAGATGGAATTGGTGGAGACAAATGCCGTCTGAACTTGGGGATTCTGCGCCATGATGCCGGCGGCTTTGACATACCAGTTGCAGACGTAATCCAACAGGCCGTAGCCTTTAATATGGCCGCAGATGCTTTCAAGGTCGTTTTTCTGCTCTTTGGTTTGGTAGGTCGAGCCGATAAAGGGTGGATTGCCGAAGATGTAGTCCGCCGCCTGCCAAGGTGTGCGGAGACTGTTGGCATGGATGATTTCGGCGGCATCTTCGAGCGGAAGCGTATGGCAGGCGACTTCGCCGTCGAAGCGGATTTGCGTGCGGATGTTGCATTGGTGGTTTTTGAGCCACATGGCAGTACGGGCGATAAGGACGGCGAATTCGTCTATTTCGATACCGTGGAATTGTTTCAGACGGCATTGGACGGACGGGCTGTCGAATAAGCCGCCTGCTTTGTCTTTGAGGGCTTCGGCGATGATGTCGTCTTCAAGGGCGCGGATGCGGTCGTAGGCAACGATAAGGAAATTGCCGCAGCCGCAGGCCGGGTCGAGGAATTGCAGGTTTTGGATTTTTTGGTAGAAGGCGGCGAGTTTTTTGGCTTTGTCGCGTTTGAGGGCTTTGACGGCTTCAAATTCGGCGCGCAGGTTTTCTAAAAAGAGGCTGTTGATGACTTTGTCGATATTTGCGGCTTCGGTGTAATGTGCGCCTGCTTCGCGCCGCTCTTGCGCGTCCATGACGGATTGGAAGAGCGTGCCGAAGATTTCTGGACTGATGTTGCGCCAGTCGAAATTGCCGCAGTCGATTAAGGCGCGGTGCTGCTTGGCAGTGAAGTCGAAAGTGCGCAGGCGTTCTTTGAAAAGGCCGCCGTTGACGTATTCGAAACCTTTAAATTTTTCGCTTTGGGTCTTGCTGCGCTTTTGGTCGGGCGTATTGAGAAATTCAAAGAGTTGATTGAGCTTGTCGCCGAGCGTATCGGCCTCTTTGCAGCTTTCTAAAAAGTCTTGAAAGAGGTAGTTGCGCTGGAAAACGGCGCTGTCGTCGGCAAAAAAGAGGAAAAGCAGGCGCGTGATGAAGAGCCTGAGTTCGTGTTCTTCGTAAATGCCCTCTTCCTGCAAGGCATCGTGCAGTCTGCCAATGGCCGTCGCCGCTTGAATGTTGGCCTCTTCTTGAATTTGGCGGACTTTGGCTTCGATGCCGAACATGAAGTCGAAAACGCCGCGCGTAATGTATTCAGGCAATGCTTCCAACGGGAATTGCCATTGGTTTTCTACGCCTTCTTTAGGCTCGCGACGATAAAGGTGGAAATGGGCAAAATCGCTGACGGCGTAATATTCAGGTAAGGCAGACGGCTTGGTGCGCTCGATTTCCTGCAAATAACGCTCCGCCTGTTCTTTGGCTTTGGCTAGGTTTTTGTTGGCGGATTTGTGTTCTGCCAGGAAGATGCCTTCCCAAAAGACATCGACAAATTGGGTGTTGTTGCTCGGGTCTTTAACGGCATATTCGAAGTGGACGACGTTTTTGCGATCAATGCCGAAAATCGCAAAAAATTCATTCCAAAAAGTGTCTTTTTCACGGCGTTCGTCGGTTTGGTTTTTATAGTGGTCGGCGAAATTTTGTGCAGCGCTTTGGAGTTGAAGCAGGGTTTTCATGACTTTATGGAATGAATGTATTGTATAAATGGATGGGGCGTTATTATAACGGTTTGCGTTAAAAAGGTCGTCTGAAACCTCTTTTCAGACGACCTTTCTTCTTTCTGGTTATCAATATTTAACCGCAACCGCCGCATTTGCCGCAGCCGCTGCTGCAGTCTCGTTTTTTTGGTTTGAACACGAATTTTCGCAAGAGGAAGAATACGCAGGCGAGCATAATCAAGCCGACGATAATATATTGAGTCATGACGATAGTATCCTTGAAGAAATTTGGTAAACCACGAATGCGGCAAAATAAGCCATCAGGAACAAATAGCCTGTAATCATAAGCATATTTTTCGTGGATTTGGTTTCGCGTCTAATCACGGTCAAAGTCGCGGCACACATCGGAGCATACACATACCAAGCCAAGAAGGCAAAGGCGGTCGGCAAGCCCCAGTTGTTGTGTATGATGGGAATTAATGCGTTTTGTACGGCATCTTCAGACGACGCGCTGACGGCATAAACGGTACCCAATGCGGCAACGACCACTTCGCGCGCGGCAATACCCGGAATCATGGCGATACACATTTCCCAAGTAAAACCCAAAGGTGCAAACAACGGCTGAATAGCATGACCAAGCGTACCTGCCAAGCTGTAATCGATGGCTGCACCGGTTGCGCCTTCAGGCGGTTGCGGCCAGCTTACCAAGCCCCACAGAACCACGGCCAATGCAAAAATGATGGTACCCGCGCGTTTCAGGAAGGCTTTTACCCTATCCCACAAGCTGGTCATGATGTGTTTGAAGTTAGGCGTACGGAAAGTCGGCAATTCCATCAAAAGTGGGAATTGTTGCACATTGCCTTTCATCCGCGCCAAGCGTTTCATGATATACGCTGCCAAGGCGGCAGACAGGATGCCTGCGAGATAGAGGATGAACAGCGTCAGTCCTTGCAGGTTGAAAATCCCGCCTACGGTGCGATTAGGAATGACGGCGGCGATAATCAGCGCGTAAACGGGCAGCCGCGCGGAGCAGGTCAGCAGCGGGGCGACGGCGATAGTAACGAGGCGTTCGCGCGGGTCATTAATCGTACGCGCCGACATCACGGCGGGAACGGCACAGGCGAAACTCGACAGAAGCGGGATAAACGAGCGTCCCGACAGGCCGCTTTTTGCCATGAGGTTGTCCAACAAGAAAGCCGCGCGCGGCAGGTAGCCTGAGTCTTCCAAAAGCAGGATGAAGGCGAACAAAATCGTAATCTGCGGCAGGAACACCAACACGCTGCCCAAACCGGCAATGACGCCGTTGACGAGCAAGTCGCTGAGGATGCCCGGCTCCATGTTGGCGCCTATCCATTCGCCCAGCGCGGCAAAGCCACCTTCGATGGCGTCCATAATCGGCGCCGCCCAAGTGTATACCGCTTGGAACACCATAAACAGGATAACCAGCAGCATAATCATGCCCCAGACGGGGTGCAGCACGATGTCGTCGAGTTTTTTGTGCCATGCGGGCAGCGTCATCTGGGTGCGTACCACTTGTGCCAAAATCGATTCGACTTCTTGATAAAGTTTGTCGCTATCCAGCGCATCGAGCGTGCGTTCGGCAGAGGCGGGGTTTGCGGGGAAAGAGCGTTTGCGCGGCAGCTTCGCCACGGCTTCGCGTACAGCCTGTACGCCCGACGCGCTCACTGCAACTGTTTCCAAAACAGGTGCATCCAACAACTCGCTCAGTTTGGCCGCGTCGATATTCAAGCCCCTTTTGCGGGCCACGTCGCTCAAATTCAGCGACACCACCATAGGCAGTCCCAGCGTTTTCAGTTCCAAAATCATGCGCAGGGTCATACGCAGGTTGGTCGCGTCGGCAACGGCAATAATGGCATCGGGCGGAATGCCCATCTTGCCTACCATTACATCTTTCGCCACCGCTTCGTCGGGGCTGGTCGTGCGTAGGCTGTATGTGCCCGGCAGGTCGATAATGCGGACGGCCTCGTCGTCGAGGAAGGCGCCCTCGCGCTTATCGACAGTTACGCCCGGATAATTGGCAACCTTGGCATGTGAGCCGGTCAAACCGTTGAACAAAACGGTTTTGCCGCAGTTTGGCGCGCCAATCAAGGCAAAATAGCTTAGTTCCATCATTTTTCCTTATTCTTTCAGACGGCCTTAAACGGCCTCAACGATACGACACATAATCTTCCCGGCCTCTTCCAAACGCAGGGAAAATTGGGATTGATTGCCCAAACGTACCGCAAACGGGCCTCTCCCAAAACCACCCACTGCAATCACTTGCAACGGCATTCCGCTGGAAAAACCCAAATCCGAAAGACGACGGGTTACCAAGGTATCCAAATCACCAAAAACAGGGTTGGGAGCAATGGAATCAATATGTACGACTGCGCCTTTTTTAAGGCGCGACAAAGGAATGGTAGACATAAGCCTCTCTTTTCATTTGTTTTAAAAAATCAGATTATTAGAAATGTGAGAAGTGCTGACGAATGTGTGGCACATTTGAAAGGTTGGTTATGAGTGGCTATTTGCCCCTTCTTTCAATAAGTGCGGTTTGTTTTAAGTATTGTTATTTTCTTTGCTAATGATAAATCTTATTAATGTAAAAATCAAATGTAACAAGATAAACTAAAAAGGCTGAAATCCTTTTATCATTAGGATTTCAGCCTTTTTATACACTCAACAAACTAAAGGCCGTCTAAAAGGTTTCAGACGGCCTTCAAAATAAAAAACCGAATCAAATCGGTTTTTTATTCCCATTCAGGGAAAGACTCTAAATTACAGAGCGTCTTTCAATGCTTTACCGGCACGGAATTTAGGAGTTTTAGCAGCAGCAATAGTCAAAGGCTCGCCAGTTTTAGGGTTGCGGCCTTGACGTTCGGCGCGTTCGCCGACGTAGAAAGTACCGAAACCGACCAGAGTAACAGTGTCGCCGTTTTTCAACGCGTTGGTTACGGCATTAGTAGTAGCATCCAAAGCTTTTTGCGCAGCAGATTTGGAAATGCCGGCTTCTTGAGCAATTGCTTCGATCAATTCAGACTTGTTCACAATTAGTCCCTTCCTATCGTAAAAAATGATGAAATGCCCGAATACTCGGGGCTTAAGCACTTTTAAAGCACATACGCACTTTATAGCAATTCTGAAATTATCATGTCAAGTAAAAGATGTGGAATTGCCCTATTTTTGTGGCATTCAGGGCAAAACCACATTTTTTGCAACATCAGACGGCCAACTTAATGCTTGGTTGCTTTTGTTCTTGACTTCGTCTTAGAAGTTTGCGGAGTTTCGTCAACCGCCAATTCAGCCGCCCATTGCTCAGGCTGAGCTTCCAAACCCAAAGCCAACACTTCATCAATCCATTTGACCGGATGAATGGTCAGACCGGTTTTAACATTTTCAGGGATTTCTTCCAAATCTTTGACGTTGTCTTTTGGAATCAATACATGCTTGATCCCGCCACGCAAAGCAGCCAGCAGTTTTTCCTTCAAACCGCCAATCGGCAAGACTTCGCCACGCAAAGTGATTTCGCCGGTCATCGCCACGTCTGCACGCACCGGAATTTTGGTAAAGGCAGAAACCATCGCCAAAGTCATGGCGATACCTGCACTCGGACCGTCTTTCGGCGTCGCACCTTCAGGTACATGGACGTGAATGTCTTTCTTCTCGTAAAAATCAGGAGCCAGACCCACTGATTCAGCACGTGAACGGACAACCGACCATGCGGCCGATACCGATTCTTTCATGACATCGCCCAGTTGGCCGGTACATTGAATCGTACCTTTGCCCGGCAAGGCAACCGCCTCAACGGTCAACAACTCGCCACCGACTTCGGTCCAAGCCAGACCGGTTACCTGACCGATGCGATTTTCGCTTTCGGCCACACCATAGTCGAAACGGCGCACGCCCAGATAGTCATGCAGATTTTTCTCAGTAACTTTAATCGCTTTAGGCTTGGCCTTGCTTACTGTTTTGGATTTGGACGCTTTTTTCTTATCCTCATTCAAGGTAACCTGCATTACTACTTTGCGGCAGATTTTGGCAATTTCGCGATCCAACGAGCGGACGCCGGCCTCGCGAGTGTAGTAACGGATAATATCGCGCACCGCACTTTCATCAACCACCAACTCACCCTCTTTCACACCATTGCGCTTCATTTGTTTCGGCACAAGGTATTGCATGGCGATATTGATTTTTTCATCTTCCGTGTAACCGGACAGACGGATGATTTCCATACGGTCAAGCAGCGGAGTCGGGATATTCAAGCTGTTTGAAGTGGCAATAAACATCACATCGCTCAAATCGTAATCGACTTCGGCATAATGGTCGGCAAACTTGTTATTTTGCTCAGGATCAAGCACCTCAAGCAATGCACTGGCTGGATCGCCACGGAAATCACTGCCCATTTTGTCGATTTCATCAAGCAGGAACAATGGGTTTTTTACACCCGCTTTTGCCATGTTTTGCAGGATTTTGCCCGGCATAGAGCCGATATAGGTACGGCGGTGGCCGCGGATTTCGCTTTCATCACGCACGCCGCCTAATGCCATACGCACATATTGACGGCCTGTAGCTTTGGCAATCGATTCGCCCAAGGAAGTTTTACCCACTCCCGGAGGACCGACCAAACACAAAATCGGGCCTTTGAGCTTGTCCATACGTTTTTGAACAGCCAAATATTCCAAAATACGTTCTTTGACTTTTTCCAAACCATAGTGGTCGGCATTCAAAATCAAATCAGCCTTGGCAATATCTTTGCTGACACGGGATTTTTTCTTCCATGGCAACTCAAGCAAAGTATCGATGTAGTTGCGCACGACGGTAGATTCCGCAGACATCGGCGGCATCATTTTCAGTTTTTTCAATTCAGACAGACATTTTTCTTCAGCCTCTTTGCTCATGCCTGCTTCTTTGATTTTTGCTTCCAACGCGTCCAGCTCGCCGCGCTCGTCTTCTTCGCCCAATTCTTTCTGAATCGCTTTCACTTGCTCATTCAAGTAATACTCGCGTTGGGATTTTTCCATTTGACGTTTTACACGGCCACGGATGCGTTTCTCAACCTGCATGATGTCGAGTTCGGCTTCCAACTGAGCCAGCAGAAATTCCAAACGTTCGACAATGCCGGCGGTCTCCAGCACATATTGACGCTGCTCCAACTTCAGCTGTAAATGCGCGGCAATCGTATCGGCAAGACGGCTGTTGTCATCGATACTGCTGATGGTACTGATGACTTCGGCAGGAATTTTTTTGTTCAATTTCGCATATTGCTCAAATTGAGTCAGCAAGGTACGGCGCAAGGCTTCAATTTCGGGATTGTCCTTGTCGCTATTTTCATCAATCACCTCAACATGGGACAAAAACAATCCGCCTGTTTCGTCAACCGTCAACGCGCGCGCACGACGGATACCTTCCACCAACACTTTAACAGTACCGTCAGGCAGCTTCAAAACCTGCAAAACTTGGGCAACCGTACCGGTCTGGTGCAAGTCTTCAGCTTTAGGGTCTTCTGTATTAGGGTCAAGCTGGGCCAACAGGAAAACCGGATCATCATTGGCCATTGCCGCCTCAAGGGCCGCAATCGATTTAGGACGACCGACGAACAGCGGCAATACCATATGCGGATACACCACGACATCGCGTAAAGGCAAGGTAGCCAGCGCACTGTATTCCTCGAAATATTTGTCTTTTGTCGGCATAGTTAGAAATCTCAATCATTGTTAAATCAGAATGTAGCTCAAAATTGGGTTGAAGCGCTCCATTTCAAGACTTGAAAACAGCTTATCCGCACCTATTTTCGAAAACATCATTTTTAATAGCCCGATATGGACGTTTACGATAAAATATATCGGATTTTGGGCCGTCTGAAAACTTTTCAGACGGCCCTGGCTAACCAAACAAGGTAGTAAACCATGACAGACTCAACCGAAAAAAAATCATTAATTGAATTCCCTTGCACCTTCCCTGTAAAAGTCATGGGCGCGGTTCATCCGGAATTTGAATCCGCCATCTTGGAAACTGTGCGCAAACATGCTCCCGATACCGAGCCGCACCACATTACTACGCGCCCAAGCAGCAAAGGCAACTACACCAGCGCAACCGTCAAAGTAAATGTTGATAACCAAGAGCAGCTCGACAATATTTACCGCGACCTGACTTCACACGAATTGGTAAAAGTGGTGCTGTAATGAAAATCGTGCACAAAGGCTTGGTCGATTACCTGCCGACTTTCGAAGCCATGAAGGCATTTAATGCCTCGCGTGACGAAAACACCGAAGACGAATTATGGGTGGTCGAACATCCGCCCGTATTCACCCAGGGCTTGGCCGGAAAACCTGAACACCTCCTCATTCGCGACGATATACCCGTTGTCCAAATTGACAGAGGCGGTCAAATTACCTACCACGGTCCCGGCCAATTGGTCGTTTATACGATGATCAATTTCAAACGCCGTAAGACCAGTGTGCGCCATATCGTTTCCGCACTTGAAAACAGCATCATCGCTACCTTGGCAGAATACGGCATCGAAGCAGCCGCCGATCCCAAACGTCCAGGCGTTTATGTCGGCGAGCGTAAAATCGCTTCCCTGGGCCTGCGTATCAAAGACGGCTCCGTTTACCACGGCTTGGCGCTTAACGTGAACATGGATTTAAGTCCGTTTACCCATATCAACCCCTGCGGTTATGCCGGTATGGAAATGACCCAAATTGCTGACTACGTCTCTCCGGCACCCAGCTTGGCAGAAGTTTCGGACAAACTGACCAAGCATTTACAAAAAGAGCTGGCATAAGGCCGTCTGAAAATATTCAACCCCAACGCCATCTTTTAACTGCCCCTCTGAACCCACAAGCCCCTAGGTCATAAAGACTACAATAAGCTTTTCAGACGGCCTTTATAACGACAGAAAGAACACATCACCATGAGTGAAGAAGTAAAACACGACCCTAAACGCGGCATCAAACTGAAAGGCGCAGACAAAACTGCACGCATTCCGATTAAAGTTGTTCCATTGGAACAAAAATTGAAAAAGCCCGAATGGATCCGCGCCAAATTACCGGGTAAGAAATTCTTTGAAATCAAAAACATTCTTCGCGAACAAAAAATGCATACCGTGTGCGAAGAAGCATCTTGTCCAAATATCAGCGAATGCTTTACCAAAGGTACGGCCACATTCATGATCATGGGCGATATTTGTACACGCCGCTGCCCGTTCTGCGACGTTGGTCATGGCCGCCCCAATATGTTGGATCCTGACGAGCCTAAACACTTGGCAGAATCCGTCAAATCCATGAACCTGCGCTATGTCGTGATTACTTCCGTCGACCGTGACGACCTGCGTGATGGCGGTGCCCAACATTTCGCCGACTGCATCAAAGCCATCCGCGAAACCAGCCCGAATACCAAAATCGAAATCCTTGTTCCCGATTTCCGCGGCCGTCTGGACATCGCACTGGAAATCTTGGCAGAAACCCCGCCCGACGTGATGAACCACAACTTGGAAACCCATCCAAGCCTGTATAAAAAAGCCCGTCCGGGTGCCAACTACCAACACTCCCTCGAGCTTCTGCGCCGCTACAAAGAAATGATGCCCCATATTCCGACCAAATCCGGCATCATGGTCGGCTTGGGCGAAACAGACGAGGACGTGCGCGAAATCATGCGCGATATGCGTGCCAACAATATCGAGATGATTACCATCGGCCAATATCTGCAACCTTCAGACGGCCACCTGCCCGTCTTACGCTATGTAACGCCCGATCAATTCAAAGTTTTTGAAAAAGAAGCATACGAATTAGGCTTTACCAATGCCGCCATCGGCGCAATGGTTCGCTCCAGCTACCACGCAGACGAACAAGCAGCCGAAGCTTTGCGTGAAACCCACGGCGGTTGCAGCCACCACTAAGGTTTAAATCATATAAGGCCGCCTGAAAAATCAGGTAACTGTTTTTCAGACGGCCTTTATTTATGCAAAACTCTTTAGATTTTCAAAAAATAAACCTTAGTCAGGCCCTATTGAGCCAATCTTAAGTAATATAAAAAAGCGGCTAAACAGGATAAACACTGTTTGCCGCTTTTTGATTTATTTCTTTATTTTACTTCTTCAACAATTTTGCCGCTTCAATCGCATAGTAAGTCAAAATACCATCAGCGCCGGCGCGTTTGAATGACAACAGGCTCTCCAAAATGGTTTTTTCACCATCCAACCAGCCGTTTTGAATGGCAGCCTGAAGCATGGCATATTCGCCGGAAACTTGGTAAGCATAAGTCGGTACGCCGAACTCGTCTTTGACTCGACGGACGACATCCAAATATGGCAGACCCGGTTTTACCATGACCATGTCTGCGCCCTCTTGAATATCCAATGCTACTTCGTGCAAGGCTTCATTAGTGTTTGCAGGGTCCATTTGGTAGGTTTTCTTGTCTGCCTTACCCAAATTGCCGGAGCTGCCGACGGCGTCGCGGAACGGGCCGTAGAACGCCGAAGCATATTTTGCCGAATACGCCATGATGCGCGTATGGATATGGCCGGCATCTTCTAAGGCTTCGCGGATGGCAAGAATACGTCCGTCCATCATGTCGGATGGGGCAATGACTTGTGCGCCTGCATCGGCATGACACAAAGCCTGTTTTACCAAAACTTCAATGGTTTCATCGTTGAGGACATAGCCATTTTCATCGGTTAAACCGTCTTGGCCGTGAATGGTATAAGGGTCCAAGGCAACGTCGGTCATGATACCCAGCTCTGGGAATTTCTCGCGCAGGGTTCGTACTACTGTCGGCACCAAGCCTGCAGGGTTATAAGCTTCCTCAGCAAACTCGGTTTTGTTTTGCGTTACCACGGGAAACAAAGCCAGCATAGGAATGCCGAGCTTCAGTGCTTCTTCAGCGGTAAACAACAATTTGTCCAAACTTTGGCGTTTGACACCCGGCATGGATGGGACTGCCTCTTCCTGATTCTGGCCTTCCAATACAAAAACCGGATAGATTAAATCATCTGCCGTCAAAGTATGCTCGCGCATCAGACGACGTGAAAAATCGTCTTTACGCATACGGCGCATACGGGTGTTTGAGACATAACGCGGAGGGAAATTCATAATAATTGCCTTTAAATGATGAAGTCTTAAAATCAGTCTTCGACTTGACGTATGGCTTTGACCGAACGTTTAATTTCGCTGAGCGTATCGGTTTTATAACCGCTACGTTCCTGTTCGGTCATACCGTTTTGATCCAATTGGGCGATGTTTTTCAATGCCTCGGCATACTGGCCGTCTGAAAGTTTTTCCTGTTTGATGTGCCAACGGTTTTTCACTTCGGAAGCCGTCCATAAGCCTACTTTGTTGTAGTAGAACAAAATGCTTGCCGCTAGCGTTTTCATATCGCTGTCAGGCTTGGCACTGCCGATACTGCGGCCGATACGGTTGTTGCGCTGATCAACCGCTTGGTCGGCAAGGTAGCGGCTGAAGTAGTCATCTTTACCTTCACGCAATTCCATATCCGTCAGACGCGCATTACCTGCTTTTTCTGCAATAATGCTGTCGAATTTGGAAGCAATCGCCGCCTGCCACAATGCTTGGCGTACGGCATTGACTTGTGTTCCCCTGCTGTCGCCGTTTGCTTTGTCATCCAAACCTGAACGCTCGGCAAAGCGTGTGGCATTGCTGGTCATATTGATTAAACCTTCGTCTTCCATGCCGATAACTTGGGCGGCTACGGGATGGTTAAGCGCGAATTGAGCCATTTTACTGCGACGGCTTTGATCTTCCTGATACGATTGACAGCCGGACAATACCAGCATGCCGAGAACGGCGCATTGAATGTGTTTTTTAATATGTTTCATGATGTAACTATCGATATTATTGTGTGAGTTCAACTTCTTTGTTTAACATAGAAACGCCCGTAAGCGCAAATTAATTTCCATACGGACAAATCGGCGCATAAATGGCTATTTTATAATAAAAATAAGGCCGTCTGAAAACTTTCAGACGGCCTGAGTATTTTTAACCCAGTAAGCTGCGAATCTGCGGCCAGTAAAACAGGCAGGCTATCGAGCAAATAGCAATGCTAATACCGGCTGCATTAATGCTGCTGATTTTTTCCTTAAATATTGCCGCACCAATCAGCGTACCCAAAACAATCACACCAATATTCATACCCGCAAACACCAAAGTCGGATTATCCTTCATGATTTGGTGTGCAGAAATGTAGGTAACAATATTCAAAAAGTTCAGACAGCCCAAAATCATACCGCCTACTATGCCCTCTTTGGTCCATTTGCTTCCTTTGGCAAACAGGTAGCCAAACATCAAGATGCCGGCCAAACAAAACGCCACCAGCAAATTGCCGGCAAACGCGGTACCGCTTTTTGCCACTTGTTTGAATAAAATATCGATGACGCCGTAGCCGCACCAAACGCCCAAAAGCAGCATTACTTGCGTGCTGAAGCCACCGGATTTCTTGCCGCCATCGCTTTTCCAAAGCAAGAAAAACAGTGCCGTAAATGCCAATACCAAACCGATCAGACGGCCTTCGGTCAACTGCTCATGGAAAAGCGTGAATGAAGCGACAATCGGCAGAAACAGCGATAAGCGTTGCGCCGCATCCGATTTGACGATACCTGCCGCATCTACCGATTTGCCCATAATGACAAACACGCTTGGCAGCAAAATGCCCAATGCCGCAAAAAGCCACCAAGTCGGTAAAAATACCTGCGGATTACTCAAATCAGGCTTTAACACCAGCATGGTCAAAGTGATGGCAACGATGTAGTTCACCGCCACCGCTTGCTCGATATTGATTTTTTGCTTGCGCGCCACTTTCAGCAGTACTGAAACCAACACGCTGCAAACGATACTTGCCAATAAATATGTCATGCTTTAGAACCATCCTTGATTAGAAACAGGCTTATCTTCATTCAGTTTAATCAATCCGACGACTACACGATAAATGAGCCAAACACCGGTTGCCGCCAAAATCAGCCAACCGATTAAGATAAGTATGGTCAGCATCCCTAAAACCATACCAATCAAAGACACCCAAAATGTCTTAATCAGATAATCAATATGGCTGGCGTAAATGCTGCCTTGCGCTTCATCGCGTTTGATAAACGCCAAAATCACACCGACGACGGGTGTAAACCAAATAAACAAGCCCAAGGCATATGTCACATAGGCAATAAAAACATAGTTTTTCACTTCGGATTTGGACGTATTGACCATATTGCCCCCCGTATTATTGTTCCCTGTATTATAGTTTGCCGTATGATTGGCCGCCGTATCATTGAAGCTGTTTTCTTTGACTTCCTGACGCTCGTACTGCATCGCCGCATCATAAGCCAGACGTTTTTCCGGATGAGACAATACTTCAAACGCCTGTCCGATGGCTTTGAAACGCTCCGCATCTTTCTGAATATCCGGATTGGCAACCAATTTACCGTAAGCCTCGCGGATAACGCTGATATCAGCATCCTGAGATACACCCAAGATTTCGTATAAATTTAATTGTTCCATCTGTATTCCTATCCTTTATGAATCGACTGCAACATGAACATCTTTCGGATTGAGCGTCCGCAGGTTTTCAGGCTTCATGCCTACGATAAACCCACGTTTGCCGCCATTGATAAAAATCTCGTCCAAAGCCCAAATGCTTTCTTCCACATAAACCGGCAATGCGGTTTTCATACCGAACGGCGACGTACCGCCAACCAAATATCCTGTCCATTTCGCCGCCTGATCTGCCGTTGCCGGCACGATGTGTTTCAAGCCCAGTTCGCACGCCAGATTGCGGGTAGAAATATGTTTGTCGCCGTGCATTAACACAACCAAGCCTTTTTTATGCTCATCCTGCAAAACGATCGTTTTGATGACCTGATGCTCGGGCTTGCCCGTACATTCGGCAAAACGCGCCGTACCGCCATGTTCTTCATACGCATAAACATAAGGGACAAAATCAATTTTCTTACTGCGTAAAAAGCGCACTGCCTGCGTAACCGGATATTCTGCTTTACTCATGGTTGTTTTCCGCCACCCTTTTCAGACGGCCCCTCTTAAATGTGGAACGTAAACAACTGCAATGTTACCATACCTTCTTTTTGAAATCAGGAGACAACATGGACATCCGCTATCTTGGCACAAGCAAACGCTATTCGGAAGCCGTCGTAGCCAACGGCTTGGTTTTCCTCTCTGGCATGGTTCCCGAAAATCCTGAAGCCGACGCCAAAGCACAAACTGAAAACGTTTTGGCGCAAATCGATTCATGGCTCGCACAATGCCAATCCGACAAAGCCCACATTTTAGAAGCTACCATCTATCTGCCCGATATGAACGACTACGCCGCTATGAATGAAGCCTGGGACGCATGGACAGCCCCTGAGCGCGCTCCGGCCCGCGCCTGCGTGGAAGCGAAACTGGCTTCACCAGACTGGAAGGTTGAAATCAAAATTACCGCCCTTCAAATCAAATAAAGCACAAATATCAGGCCGTCTGAAAACGCCGCTTCAACCAAGCAAGCGCAGTTTTTCAGACGGCCTTTATTCTTTTGAGGTACAATACCGCCCTTAAATTTTTCTATTATTTCAAAGCACAAACAGCCATGTCCAAAAAAACCAAGCAAGAATTAGAAAACAACAAACTCAGCAAACGCCTGCGCCACGCCGTCGGCGATGCCATTAACGATTTCAATATGATCGAACCGGGCGACAAAATCATGGTCTGCCTCTCCGGCGGCAAAGACAGCTACGCCCTTTT
The DNA here is from genome assembly GCF_019334725.1 of Neisseria perflava. Lineage (NCBI taxonomy): Bacteria > Pseudomonadati > Pseudomonadota > Betaproteobacteria > Neisseriales > Neisseriaceae > Neisseria > Neisseria perflava. Next base: position 1,583,421 of record NZ_CP079818.1, read on the forward strand.
AGATATTCTGCGCCAGCTTCAAGCCAGTGCGCCGATTGATTTCGAACTGGTCGCCGTCAATCTCGACCAAAAACAGCCGGGCTTCCCTGAAGAAGTATTGCCGACCTATCTCGAAAGTATCGGCGTTCCCTACAAAATCGTTGAAGAAGACACCTACTCCACCGTTAAACGCGTGTTGGACGAAGGCAAAACGACTTGTTCGCTGTGCAGCCGTTTGCGCCGCGGTATTCTCTATCGCACTGCAAAAGAATTGGGCTGCACCAAAATCGCCTTGGGACACCACCGCGACGACATCCTCGCCACCATGTTCCTGAATATGTTTTACGGCGGCAAACTCAAAGCCATGCCGCCCAAACTGGTGAGCGACAACGGCGAACATATCGTCATCCGTCCTCTGGCGTATGTCAAAGAGAAGGACTTGATCAAATACGCCGAGCTGAAGCAATTCCCAATTATCCCATGCAACCTCTGCGGCTCCCAGCCCAACCTGCAACGCCAAGTTATCGGCGACATGCTGCGCGATTGGGACAAACGCTTCCCCGGCCGTATCGAGTCCATGTTCTCCGCCCTGCAAAACGTCGTTCCATCACATTTAGTCGATACCGAACTCTTCGACTTTGTCGGCTTGGAACGCGGTCAAAACCTGAAACACGGCGGCGACTTGGCGTTTGACAGCGAAAAAATGCCGGAACGTTTCTCCGACGGCAGCGAAGAAGACGAAAGCGAAATCAAAATCGAACCGCAAAAAGCCGAACGCAAAGTCATCAATATTTTGGCAAATAAACCCAAAACCTGCGGTATGTAAACGCGTTTAGACATTCAGACGGCCTTTCGGTAGCTATTTACCGAAAGGCCGTCCGAATATTCATATTTAAAATTTTTCTATTCTTTTTTATCTATTCTTTCCCTGACAAACCGTGCAGCAGCAATCCCAATACGTCTTGCGGCAGCTTTTGCGGCGCGGCGGCATAAAGCGCGGTCAGTTGAGGATGGCGCATCAATATATCCGCCTGACGAATGAACAGGTCGATGAGTTCCACCGGCAAATCGGGCTGAATCAGGCGGCGTTGTTGCAGAGCATGGAAGAATCCGCGCATAAAGGCGTATTTTTCTTCGTTCAATTCGCGGAAAAAGCGCTCCAGCTCCAAATCGATGTTCTCTTCAATGTCGCGCAGGAAAGCGGCGGAATAAAGTTCTTCAAACGATTGTTTTTGCAGGGCAAACACAGCCTCAGCGGCTTCGCGCAGGCTGCATTGCCGTTCAAGCAGATTTTCAAATTCGGCACGGACGCGGTTTTTCTGCTCGGTAACTATTGCCTGCAAGAGTGCGTTTTTACCGCTGTAATATTTGTAAAAAGTGACGCGGCTGACGTCGGCCTCAGCGCAGATGCTGCCTACGGATACGGCGGAAAAGCCATGTTCGCGGAACAGGCGGCGGGCGGTGTCGGCGATGGTTTGTTGTTTGCTGGCAGTCATGACGGTAAGAAGATTTTGATTTTGTTCATAAAGGGTTTTCATTAAAGTTATCCGCAAGTCGGATACTCATCATATTTCCCCACGGCGGCAATGGCAATACGGCGGCGTTTCAGACGGCCTCTTTCCTTATTCCTTCACTGCCCTACTGATAGAGGCTGTCGAATGCTTAGCAGGCTAAATTCATGAAGATTACATAATTTTCCTCCTCCAACCTTCTTCCCCAAATAGGAGAGGGATTTTTTTGGACAATTCACGATAAGAGGGGAAACAAAGTGAATGATAAACACTTGCATTCCTGTTTCTTATTTCTTATACTTTACATTAATAGTTTGTTTTATGTAAATGTGTAAACACAAATATTTGCATACTGACGGAGCAATTGGATTACCTGATGTTCAATCCACCCCGACGTATGCCGTCTGAAAGGATAAGGAAATGCAGAAACACACCCTCCGCCGCCTCCCCCTATTGATTGCTGCCGCTTTCGCCTCCGAATGGATTTATGCCGCCGATGCGGCGCAAGATGCGGAACAGGTGCAGTTGGAAGAAGTCGTCGTAACCGGCGAACGCACCAACCGCAGCGGCTTTGAAACCGCCACGTCCAACCGCGTCTTCACCACGCCGAACATCGACCGCAGCGGCCACAACCTTTCCGCGACCGACCTGCTGAAACAGACCGTAAACACGGTGGACTTGGGCAGCGGCAACGATTTGCCGACCGTGCGCGGTGTGGACGGCTCCGGTCCCGCCGTCGGCGCGGTGGCGTTTTTCGCGGGCACGCGGCCGCGCCTGAACCTCTCCATAGACGGCCGCTCCGCCACTTACAATGAATTCGCCTTCGGCACGCAGTCGCTGTGGGACATGCAGCAGGTGGAAGTCTTGCGCGGGCCGCAAAGCCATGTGCGCGGGCAGAACGCGGTGGCGGGCGCGGTGGTGATGCGTTCCAAAGACCCGACCGACGAATGGGAAGGCGCGCTGCGCTTGGGTTTGGGCAACCAAAAAACGCGTAATGTTGCCGGCGTAGTGTCCGGCCCGATTGTGAAAAACAACCTTGCCTTCCGCTTGAGCGCGGAGCGGCAGCAACGCGAAAGCTACGAACCGTTCGTGTCCTATGAGCCGACCGGCAACCCGCGCCGCGTGGAAAACACCAACGTGCGCTTCAAACTCCTGCTCACGCCCGAAAACCATCCCGATTTTTACAGCCGCCTGACGCTGAACCACATCCGTTCGCGCGCGCCGCAAAACGAAATCATGGGCAACACCGCCAGCCGCCGCTTTTTAAAAGAAAAGCCCGTGTTCGTAACCGGCTCGACATCGGGCATCTGGGACGTATCGTGGCAGCTTAACGACTATCTGAAACTGGAAAACAAACTGATTTACGGCCGCTACCACAACGAGCGGCTGCACCTGCCGATGACCGTCAGCCCGCAAGGCGTGCCCGCCGAACTCAAAGGCCGCGAACTGCAATGGGAGCCGGTATTGCATTTTTCCAACAAAGGTCGTCTGAAAGGCCTTGCCGGACTGCACTACTTCCGCAGCAAACAAGACGAATGGGTAGATATCCGCAGCGTCGGCGGCCGCAACACCTTTGACGACCGCAACAGCGTGCGCGCCCTGTTTGCCGAAACCACATACAGCCCCAGCGAAAAATGGGACATCACGGCCGCCGCCCGCCTTGAAAAAGAAACGCACAAACGAAGCGGCGGCAGCGGCGCGCTGCACCTTGATTTAGACAAAGGCCAGACCGTGTTCCTGCCCAAAATCGACATCGCTTTCAAACCCACCGACCAATGGGTCAGCGGCATCAAAGCCGCGCGCGGCTACAATCCGGGCGGCGCGGGCATCACCTTCGGCCGCCCTGTCGTAACCTACACTTATGAACCCGAATATGTGAACAACTACGAGTGGTACACCCGCTGGCGCAGCGCAGACCACCGCCTGCAACTCACCGGCAACCTGTTCCTGAACCACTACCGCGACATGCAGCTCCCCTTCTATCTCGGCACCAACTCCGTCGTCATCCGCAACGCCAAAAAAGTCCATACCTACGGCGCGGAACTTGCCGCCGACTGGCAGGCGACCGACAGCCTGAAACTCACCACCGGACTGGGGCTGCTCAACACCAAAATCAAAAGCTATCCCGACAGTGGCATCGAAGGCAACAAACTCGGCCGTGCGCCCAAATACACCGCCAACATCGGCGTGAAATACCTGAACGACAAAGGCTGGGAAGCCGGCGGCGACGTGCGCTTCTACGGCGGCTACTACTCCGCCGCCGACAATGCCGAATCAGGCAAAATCGGCGCATACAACCAAGTCAACCTCTACACCGCCTACAACTTCAAACAAGGCCGCATCTCGCTCTACGCCGACAACGTGTTCAACCGCCGCCGACCCATATTCATTTCTAGCGCCGACCGCCAAGACGCACTCTACCAACGCCCCAGAAGCGTGGGCGTGAGCGCGGAATGGAAGTTTTAGGCGGGGCTGAAATGATGGAGGCCGTCTGAAACAATCGTAGGTCGGGCATCAATGCTCTACCTACGGTGACTGGAATAACGAAGGTCGTCTGAAACAGCCGTAACAACCGATTATCGTCATTAGCTTACGCAAGTCTGCTTCGCTACCCCCGCGCAGGCGGGAATCCAGACCTATCCGCACAGAAACTTATCGGATAAAGAAGTGCCTTCGAGTCTCCATTCTGGATTCCCGCCTGCGCGGGAATGACGGCACAAGAAGTCTAAATAAAAAGCCAAGCATAAATGCCCAACTATTAACCTACCCTGCTTCCCAACACCCAAAGGAATCCGATGCACTACTTCACCCCCGCCAAAACCCTGCCCGAAGGCACCATCTACCTGACCGACCTGACCCACGTCGCCGACTTTTCCGACTGGCTGGCCGAATTCGAAACCCTGTTAAACCAAAACCGCCGCTTCGCTACCGTCTGCACACCCATGCGGCGGCAGGTGAGCGACGAACAGCGCATTGCCGACCGCAAAACCTACATCGAATGGATAAAGGCACATCGGCCGCAACTGTCCGAACGCTGCGCCGCCATGCTCCTTATCGAACCCGACGCGGCGCAACTGGCGTTCTTCCGCGAACAATCGTCCAAACTCGGCCCCGCGCTGGGTGTGAACTACATCGTCGAAGCAGATGAAACAACCGCCCTGCTTCGCGCAGAAGAAGCGTTGAAGGCCGTCTGAAAAGATACTAAACCTATTTAAATACAAATCAAGTATTGCCACCCAATATGTTCAGACGGCCTTGTCCCTTTATTTGCCTCATCTTCAAAAGAATCATGTGATGTCCGACAATCAGACTTCCCCAAACTCACGCGACTGGCTGCTGCTTATCGGCGGCAGTACCTACAAATTCACGCTGACCGGTTTTTATCTGGTCGCGCTGGTCGCTATTTTGAAAAACCACGGTTACAGCCTGAATCAACTGAGCTGGATACATTTAATCGGCGGTATCGAAGCGGCGAAGGTGTTGTTTGCCGCGCTGATGGAGCGACGGCCGGCGGGGCGGTTCGGGCGGTTTCGCGGCTGGCTGCTGGCGGCGACACTGGGGCTTTCGGCAGTGTTCGGGCTGATAGCCTGCACCGACATAACGCAGAACTTCCCGCTGCTTCTGGCCTGCTGCGTTTTGCTCTCGGCAATGTCGGCGGTGTACGGCTGCGCGATGCTGGGCTTGTCGTGCATCGTCCTGCCGCACCGCGAACGCGGTTTCGGCGGCGTGATTCAGACGATGGCGGCGCGCGGCGGCAAGATGATCGGCGGCGCGCTGGTATTGTGGCTGTATCAGGAATACGGGCAGACGGCGGCGGCGGGCTTTATGCTGACGTTCAGCCTGCTGATGCTGCTGCAACTCTTGTGCTACCGCGAGCCGGAAAGTCCGACTGCGCAAGGCAGTTGGACGGCGTTGGCAGCACGGCTGGTTTCTTTTTGGCAGCAACCTGAAACGGGCTGGCGGTGGCTGGTTTTGCTGTTTGCCGTTGCTGCACCATATGCGTTTATGGCGGCGACTTTTGTGCCCAAACTGGCGGATTTGGGCTTCACCCCGAAACAGACAGGCGGGATTTTGGCGGTAGGTATTCCTGTTGCCTGCCTGATTGTGACGCCGCTGTCGGGCTGGTTTTCGCGCAATTATCCACGCCGCAAACTCGTTTTCCTGCTCTACGTGCTGCAACTGCCGCTTTTGGCGTCCATGACTGCCATCGACACGCTCGCACGTGTCCACCCTTGGCTGCCCCCCGCGCAAATCATCGCCCTGAGCCTGAGCTACACGCTGCTGCTGCCGGTAATACTGGCGTTGGTGATGGACAAATCCGACCGCGCCACCGCCGCACTCGACAGCAGCCTGCAATTTTCCGTGGTTCTGCTCGGCAGTTACGCGGCCGGTTTCGCCGCCCTGCGGCTGGCCAAGGCTATTGGTTATACGGATGCGTATTGGGTTGCAGTGTACTTAGCTGTATTGGTAGGCCTGCTTTTATATTTGAATAAAAATTTATTTAATTATCCACAGCGTGATTCACAATAATGAGTTCAGATATTTACCCATCAATTTTAATTGAATGCTCCTCCGGATAATTTTTCATTTTATTGCACAATCTCTCAAAAAATATAACAAAAAGTGCCCATAATACTGCCGTTATTACACTCTTAAATTCAAAAGGAACCTCATGACTGCTGTTCTCATAGTTCTCGGTTTAATCGCCATTGTTGTCGGTATTTTGGGAACGATTTACCCTGCCTTGCCCGGATTGGGTTTGATGTTTGGCGGCGCATGGCTGTTGGGTTATGCCGGCGATTATCAAGTGTTTGGCTCGGGTACGCTGACCTTTTTGGCCATCGTTGCCGTATTCGGTACTGCAATGGACTATGTGGCGGGTGCGTTGGGTGCAAAATATACCGGCGCAAGTAAAACCGCGGTTTGGGGTGCATTTATCGGCGGTATCGTCGGCGCATTCTTCTCCATTCCCGGCTTGTTACTTGGTCCGTTGACCGGAGCGGCCATCGGCGAATTTATCGCACGCAAAGACACATGGCAGGCAGGCAAAGTAGGTATCGGTACGTTCATCGGCTTTATCATCGGCACCGTGGCCAAAATCGGCTGCGCCTTGACCATCGCACTGACCATCCTGTTTGTTTGGTTAGCCTCATTCTTCTAAACAAAAAATATTAAAGGCCGTCTGAATTTCAAGCATTCAGACGGCATTTTCATTGCTCTATTTATTTTTCTTATTTGCCGCAGCAGGCTTTGTATTTTTTACCGCTGCCACACGGGCAAGGATCGTTGCGACCCACTTTTTCGCCTTCGCGGCGTACTGTTTGCGGCTTATTGATGATGGCCTGCCAATACCAGTAAATATCCAGCAGGACATGCGGCAAATCAGATTCCAGCTGGGTCAGCTCTTTTTCATTCAGATGTAAAATAACTTCGCCGTTTTCCTCATCATCATAGATGCCACCCAAGGCCATAATCGGATAGAACAAGTCTTCAAATTCTTCCTGATCGACTGCTTCAAACCAATCGGTAGGCACAATATCCAGTGCATAAAGATAGGCGTTACACCAAGTGTAAAAATCCGGATTGCCGGCTTCATCTTCATAAAACCACAAATCAGGCAGAATTTTTTCGTTGAGCTTCATGCGCATATCGGCGGCCATTGCCATGACCAAACGCTCGATTTCAGTGCGCTCTTTGGCATCAAACAAAGATTCTTCACCCAAAATCTCAGGCAGCCAGTTGGTCGGATTCAAAGCATCCGGACCGCTCAATAAAGCCATCATAAAACCTTGAACTTCATCACAACGCATGGTGTTGTGGGCTTCGGATTTGGCATCCAGCAATTCCATTAATCGGCTGCGTGCCGCTTCATCAAAAGTCAGTATTTGCATTTTCGTTCCTTAAAATAAAATCATATTATGGTTTTCAGACGGCCCGAGCATGGATACGCTGCCGCATTTGTTCAAACAGACAAACCGTTGCCGCCATCGCGACATTCAGGGATTCGGTTTGCCCCAACATGGGAATTTTGACACAAGCATCAGCCTTCTCTTTTACCGTTTCACTCACGCCACTGCCCTCGTTGCCAAATACCCAAGCGCAAGGTTTACTGAGATCCATTTCATACAACCCGATATTGCGGCCACCCAAGGCAGTTGCCCAAATTTGATGCTGATACCTTTCCATCCAAGCGGATAATTCCACTCGACTAAAAATAGACAGCAGAAAATGCGCACCCATCCCTGCCCGCAACACTTTGGGCGACCAAATATCTACGGAATCATTGCCGCACACGATTTGCTTGACTCCGGCCGCCGCCGCGCTGCGCAAAATCGTGCCTGCATTGCCGGGGTCTTGTACCCGCTCCAATACCACGCAATCTCCGTGTGAAGGCAAGCCTGCCTGTTTCGGAATATCAATCCAAGTCATCACATCATCGGCATCGGTCAGACTGGTGATTTTAGACAGCGCTTCGTTACCGACCCAAGTAATCAATCCCTCGTTCAACTGCGCCGTAATTTCTTGAATTTCAGGATGTTGTTGTTTCTTTTCAGGCAGGTAAACCTGTTTGGGCGTACCGCCGCTTTGCAAATAAGTTTGCAGCAGATGTACGCCTTCCAATACGGTTTCACCGCTTTCGCGCCTTGTTTTGGCCTGCGTCAAAAGACGGAATAAATGTTTGAGCTGTTCGTTTTGAGCAGAGGTAATCAGTTTCATGGAGCGCATTATAACTGTTTTGACTTCTTTGAAGCTATGCTTTCAGACGGCCTGACGGTTTTACTGAAAAAATAAAAACCCTTGCCATAAAGCAAGGGTTTTGCATGATTTCATTTTTTACTGCACAACAGTCTGCTGCTCATTTTTTTGCTCGGTGCGGACAGTCGGACGATTTTCAATTTTTCCGTCTTTTGCCGCATTCGGTACAACGGTCTCGCCAGGCTCTGAAGCTGCTTTATCACTAGGCGTACCGCTTACCGGAATAATATTTTGGGCAGGCTGAATATTAGACTTCTCTGCAACCGGCATAGCGTCACGAGAAGTTTGCGGTGTAAATTGCCATACTGCAACAGCAATCGCACACACGCTGGCAGCGGCCGCGAAGAATTTGAAGAAGCCGCTATTGGCCGCTTCACGCTGAGCATATTTTTCCTGTTTGCCTTCAGCTTGAGGCACTGTAAATGCTTTGCTTTGCATGGTTTCACCGGCAACACTCGCCGCCGCACCCTGACGGATACAGTCGCCGATAATGTGGTACTCATGCCAAGCGCGCATAGCTTCCTCGTCTGCCAATACGGCATCCAGCATCTCATCAGTCAATGCTTCACCGTCCATCAATGCAGACACATACTCCAATGCTTTATTTGTTTTGTCGTTCATTTTTATTACCACCTTTGATCTTCAGAAGTATCCAACAGCGGCCGCAAATCTTTTGCAATCAGTTCACGCGCTCTGAAAATACGCGAACGTACAGTACCTATCGGACAATCCACTACCCGAGCTATTTCTTCGTAAGACAAGCCATCCATTTCCCTAAGCGTAATGGCTTGACGCATATCGTCTGGCAGTTGCGCAATGCTTGCTTCGACGGTCTGCAAGATTTCCCGATTCATCATTTCAGCTTCCGGCGTATGGTAATCCGCAATCTGATCGGTTAAATCGAGAACATCTCCCTCCTCATTGGCTGCTTCCGAGCTGACAAAAAACTGGCGACCCGAAGTGGTCAAGAAATTCTTTGCTGTATTGATACCGATACGGTACAGCCACGTATAAAATGCACTTTCTCCACGAAAATTTGCCAATGCACGATAAGCCCTAATCATTGCCTCTTGGGTTACATCGTGTACTTCGTGCTCATCCTGAATAAAACGGGAAATCAGTCTGTTTAGCCGACGCTGATACTTGGACATCAGCATCTCGAATGCCTTATGGTCACCTTTCTGTGCGCGCTCCACCAAAACTTGATCTATTTGGCGATCGTTCATATTCAACCTTTAATCGTTTTACTGCTTTAAACCAAAAATAGTAAAGCGTGCTGTGCACAGTAAAGACAGCAACGCTTTGAAATAGTTCCACGAGATTACACTCAATTGCCAAAGTTTATTCGTATAGATACTCTAACACTGACTATATTTCTTGATATACATGGACTTAATAAAAGTAGTTTAATTACTAATAGTTACTAAACTTAGAGTCAACCACTTTGTCTTTTGCTATATATTTGGCTAACTTTTCATGAACAGGCAGATAGCCTTCCCCTATTTGAACATCGCTTCCCACCCGAAGATTAACAACAGCAAGGCACTTGTTGCCCATACTTAAGACAATCGGCCAATATTTACGGACGAGTGGCACAATATGACACTCTTGCAATAGTTTTTCGACTGATTTTTCCCTTTGTCCTGACTGAATCACATCGCCTTTGACCACACTTCGAAGTACCGCCTGCTTCTCCAACTCCTCTTCTGACAAACCTCCCTTATACGGTAATAAAACAAAACCATTTTCCAGCAAAATATCTTTCAGACGGCCTCGAACTTCGCTGCCATTACACCAAGGCAGTTTTTGAAACTCACTTTCCTGACAAACAAACAGCTTGTCCCGATAGGCGACCAGTTCTCCGTCTGGTAAATTTAACTGCGCCTGATCAGCGGTTTCCAATACTCGGGCAAAATCGGCAATACTGTGATAAGAAGGCAATGATTCCGTTTGCTTTCGCAAAAAATACCAAAGCAGCCGACGACGCAAAAGCGGCGTACATTGCCGCCACCGGCTGATGCTGAATATTCCGTTTGGACTGATGCGCTGGTATTCAGACTCAATCAATTCATCTAAAAGCTGCAAATCTTCCTGCAATAATCGAACATTGGCACAAATTTGCTGCTCAAAATTCGGAATACGCTGCTGCCATTGCGGCAAAGCCTGATTTCTCATCCAATTGCGTAAATAGCCGGAGTCTTCATTACTTTCGTCTTCAACAAAAGACAATCCCCATTGTTGGGCATACTCAGCCAATTTCTGACGGGAAAATGCCAAAAGCGGCCGCCAGATTTGAATCTCTTCATTTAAATCACGCCATACCGGCATAGCCGCCATACCGCGCAATCCACCCCCGCGCACAGCCGACAACATAAATGTTTCGATTTGATCATTACGGTGATGGGCCAAAACAATGATTTTCTTCAGGCCGTCTGAAAATGCCCGATATCGTGCAGCCCTGGCCGCCGCTTCCAAACCTTTTCCTTGTTTTTCCACATTGACACGGCACACCCGCAAGGCCACATTCAGACGCTGACAATAATCCTGACAAAATTTTGCCCAACTGTCGGCATTGGTACTTAAACCATGATGAACATGGACGGCACGCAAATCAAAATGGCGAAATTCACGCATCCGATGCAAAAGATGCAGCAGGACGACAGAATCCAATCCGCCACTCAAGCCAACTTCAACAACAGTATGGCTCGGCAAATCAGGAAAAGCTGCTTGAAAACTTTTAAATAGGGAATCAGGAGATAGTTGCGACATTTCAGACGGCCTGAAATTTTGAATGACTCAAAAATTGAACACAAAAAAAGCAAGCAGCGACGGCATCTGCTTGCTTTTTCAACAGTCAAACTTATTTATCGGTAAATTTACCGTAAGCCATGATGCGGTCGAAACGGCGGGAAAGCAAGTCAGACATGGTCATGCTTTGAGCTTCGCTTAATTGCTGTTCTAAAACGGTTTTAACGTTTTTCATCGTGGTTTCAAAATCACGGTGTGCGCCGCCCAAAGGCTCATCAATCACTTTATCGATGACGTCCAACTCTTGCAGGCGTTTGGCGGTAATACCCAATGCTTGCGCGGCATCTGCTGCTTTTTCAGCAGTTTTCCAAAGAATAGAAGCGCAGCCTTCGGGAGAAATCACCGAATAAGTCGAGTATTGCAGCATATTGACGTAGTCGCCGACAGCCACTGCCAACGCCCCACCCGAACCGCCTTCGCCAATGATGGTGCACAATACCGGCACATGCAGGCGGGTCAGTTCGTACAAATTACGGCCAATGGCTTCAGACTGGCCGCGTTCTTCCGCGCCGATGCCCGGATACGCGCCCGGGGTATCGACAAAGGTCATGACCGGAATATTGAATTTTTCGGCAGTCTTCATCAAGCGCAGTGCTTTACGGTAACCCTCAGGACGCGGCATACCGAAATTGCGGCGGATTTTTTCTTTGGTATCGCGGCCTTTCTGATGGCCGATAACCATCACGCTTTGGCCGTTGAAACGTGCCAAACCGCCGACAATGGCATGATCGTCAGAATAATGGCGGTCGCCGTGCAACTCTTCAAAATCGGTAAAAATACCGTTGATATAGTCCAAAGTATAAGGACGTTGCGGATGGCGGGATACTTGTGAAATTTGAGCCGGAGTCAGCTTGCTGAAAATTGACTTGGTCAACTCGCTGCTTTTCTTTTTCAGTCTGGCAATCTCGTCGGAAATATCAACGGCAGATTCGTCTTGTACGAATCGCAACTCGTCAATTTTATTGGTTAATTCGGCGATGGGTTGTTCGAAGTCCAAAAAAACGGGTTTCATAAAACAAAGCTCTCGGTAACGGTTGCTGACATGATACGCTAATCAGACGTATTTGACAGCATTTCTCAAAGGGAAACTGCCATCTTTTGCAATAAAAAATCTTTCAGACGGCCTTTAACAAAGAAATAGTATATCTGCACTAAACGCATGAAGTGCCGTATCTTATGATAAACTTCAATTCAGTTCAATCATTTCAAACAGGCTATGAAAAACGATCATGATAATACGTCCATGCGCTTGGACAAATGGCTGTGGGCCGCGCGCTTTTTCAAGACCCGCGCGCTGGCACAAAAACATATTGAGCTGGGCAGGGTTTTGGTAAACGGCTCGAAGGTGAAAAACAGCAAAAATATTTCCGCCGGCGACACCATCGACATGACTTTGAATTCCCTTCCCTACAAATTCAAAGTTGCCGCGCTCAATCATCAACGCCGCCCGGCACCGGAAGCGCGTTTACTCTACGAAGAAGACATGAAAACGGCTGCCGAACGCGAAGCTCAAAAACAGCTCGACCAAGCCAGCCGCATCAGTGCCGCTTATCCGGACGGGCGCCCAACCAAACGCGACCGCCGCCAGCTTGACCGTATGAAGCGCGATAGCTGGTAAAGCGTTTCATCCATTTCATCCATTGTTTCAGACGGCCCTATATCCATGCCGTCTGAAAACCAAAAACAGGCAGGACACCCTGCCTGTTTTTATTTGTGATGATTAAAATTTATATTCTAACTGACCACGAATAACGTTTACGTCCTGCTTATCCGTGCCAACGGTAGGCGTAACCTGTTTGCCGGCCAAATAGAAGCCTTTGAGTTTCCAGTTTTTCCAAGGAATATAAGTTGCACCGATTTGCACGCCTTGGACGTTTTTGCTGTAATCCTCAACAGAAGAGACACCGGACAACGAACCGACACGGCGGTAGTTCAAGAATACGTCGTAAGAATTACGGACGTTCCAGTCGGCCGATTTATAGCGCACTTCAGTGAACACGCCGTCATTTTTGATTTTTTGTCCGGCATCATTATAAGCTTTGATATTGGACTTGCTGACCGCGGCCATCCAACGCCAATCGTCATTAAATTTAATGTCCGTACCAATTTCCCCGAAGACCGCGTTTTTCTTCGCGCCGCGTACATCGATGTCTTTCATGTAGCTGACGGTTGCGCCGACGTTGATATTCTCATTCACAGGCAACACGCTTTGAACCGCGGCAAAATGTCTGCGGCGACCGCCAATGCCCCATGCGTTGTCGTTCAGATTGCCGGTACGGCGGCCCGCATAGATTTTGGTCGGCAGGGTTTTATTGTCAAAGAAGATTTCGCCGCCGGTGACTTCGGTATCCCATACGCGGCCGTATGAAGAGAATGCGCCAAATTTACCGACACGCGCTTTGATGTTGTTGTATACAGTCCCTTCGGCATACAGTTTATTGACCGGCACATCATGATCGCCGTTAAATTTACCGGTTTCCAAATCGATATTCGGCTCGATTTGCGCTACCAATTTCCAATCTTTGTACAGTTTTGCGCGTAACCAAAATTCTGCGTTGAAGTTGGCATTGGTGTCTTCAGGCGTCGGATTAACGCTGCTGTTGTTGGCATTGATGTCTTTGGTATCCGCACGTACGCGCAAACCGCCGTTCACAGTCAACAAATCATTGAAAATGCTGATTTTATCGTCATCTTTGCGAATAATGCTGCCGGAATTGACATAATCGTTGGTGGTGGCCAAAGCCGCCGCATCACGACCGCCATCAGCATTCTCTGCCAATGAATAAGATGATGAAGCCAATAAAATACAGGTTGCAATCAGTTTGGTTTGAAATTTCATGCCGACTCTCCAAAAGAAGGTATTGAAAGTGAAGTATTCGATAAAGCGTACAAAATCGTGGATTTTGTAAAAATTATTCATTTTGTTTACTAATTATTTTTATCGTATGTAAATTAGTGTAATCAGTCAAGCAGATTTAAACGCTTTATCCGCTTTCAGACGGCCTCTTGATTCAGGTCAAACAGAAGCCTGCATATCAGGTTGTTCAAACTGCCGTTCCAAGGCATCGGCCAATGCCGTCCTGCGTTTTTGGTGGCATCCCACAGCCTGACACAATTCCTCTGCATTTCCCCAAAACACAAAACGTTCACGCGCGCGGGTAATGGCCGTGTAAAGCAAAGCCTTATCCAATCCTCGGGCTTCCTCTTCGCCCTCCGTCGTTGCAGGCACTGACGGGGGCAACAGCCATACTTCCCGATATTCCGAACCTTGGCTCTTGTGCACCGTCATGGCAAAAGCCGATTCAAAATCGGGCAAACGGCTGATGGTAATTTTTTTGAATCCATCTTTCTCAGGAAAATAGGCAGACAAGCCATTCAACGATTCTTCATCTTTCATAATCAGCCCGATGTCGCCGTTAAACACTTCCAGCATGTAATCATTGTGGGTAATCATGATGATCTGTCCGGCAAACCAAGGCGTTTCGCCCGAAACCTTGCCTTGCCGTTGCAAATATTCTTGATAAGCCTGATTCAAATCATCCGCATCCTGCCGCCAAGCCGCCAATACCACCACATCGGCAGCATGACCATAGGCGAGTGCAACATTATTCTCTGCCACGGCCTGCCAATAATCCTGTTGCTTTTGATACAGCAAAGCAACCTGCTCTTTCAGACGGCCTGATTTCATTTCCAACTCTTTGGGAAACTTGTCAAACTGTTCGACCGCAGTTTGCTTTTCCCCGGATACCACCGCCCTTGCCAAACAACCAATGCCGCTGTCTGCACCAAAACGGTGGCTGAACGTCAATTTGGCATTGTTTTGCGATAAAGCCTGAGGCCGCTCTTTAATCTCAAAGCCATGATTGGGCAGATAAACTTCCAGCTTTTCAGCAGTTTCTTTATCCAAAACCGTCGGACGCGACAACGCCGCCAATACGGCACCCAAGCCAACCGACGGCAACTGGTTTTCATCGCCAAGCAACACCAAACGACAACTGGTCGGCACGGCACGCAATAAATCCAACACCAGCGGCAAATCCAACATCGAAGCCTCATCCACCACCAAAACATCCAAAGCAAGCGGATGTTCATGATTGAACGCGGGGCGCATTTGCGGCGGCCGCAATTTCAACAATCGATGGACAGTCTGCCCTTCCAAGTTTTCCAAATGCGCTTTAATGTTCGGAGACAAATCAAAGCCATCTAAAGCCCGCTGCAAAGCCCGTGCCATATGCGCAGCCGCCTTGCCCGTCGGCGCGGCCAACGCAATACGGGGCAGCTTCGTACTGTTATTGCAAATCAGACCCAAAAGCTTTGCGACGGTCGTGGTCTTACCCGTACCCGGCCCGCCGGTAATCAGCATAAAGTTTTGCAGCAAGGCCAAAGCCGCAGCATCCCTCTGCTCTTTACTGTCTTTAGGATCAAACCAGTCGCTCAGGCTTTTTGAAGCCGCCATGAAATTCACTTCTTCCGCCGCGGCACTTGCCAGCCGTTTGATTTCGACAGCCAAATCATGCTCCAACTGCCACATCCGCCCTAAAAACAATTTCCGGTCTTGCAGGATAAGCGGTTTATCCGCATTGCCGACCAAATTCGGCAAGTTGCTTAAGGCATCGACATCCGCTTTATCCAAATAAATAAACGAATGCCCGTTTTGCAAGGCTGCAAACAGTCGAACCACATAAGGCTCAATAACGGATGCGCCCTGTACTTCGTGGCGGCGGAAAAACGCAATGGCCGCATCTGCGGCAGAGGAAAGGATAGAGTCGGTCGGATTCATGGCTCAAGCTTGATGGATACGGACAAAAGAAAGGCCGTCTGAAAAACAGTGTTTCCATAAATGAAAACCTATTTTTCAGACGGCCTCTATTATACCGTTCAAAGCATAAAATATTTGCCTGAAATAATAACCTTATTGCAGCGCTTGCAGGCTGCCGTCTTTCATGGTCATTACCCGGTCGAAACGTTCAGCCAGCTCGTCATCATGGGTTACCACAATCAGGCTGGTGTTCAATTCGCGTTTCAAATCCAGCATCATGTCCAGCACATTTTGCGCATTTTTACGGTCAAGGTTCCCCGTCGGCTCATCTGCCAACAGGCATTTCGGCTCATTAACCAAAGCACGGGCAATCGCCGCACGCTGACGCTCGCCGCCGGAAAGTTCGCTTGGACGGTGCAGCATACGCTTATCCAAGCCGACCTTTTTCAGCATCTTGACAGCCTTCTCCTCAGCCATCGCCTTGGGCATTTTGCCGATTAAAAGCGGCATCATGACATTTTCCAAAGCAGAAAACTCAGGCAATAGATGGTGGAATTGATACACAAAGCCCAAATAACGGTTGCGCAATTCGCCCAACTGTTTTTGGCTCAAACCGCCCAAATCCTGATCCATCAGTATTACCTTGCCTTCAGACGGCATATCCAATCCACCAAGAAGGTGCAGCAACGTAGATTTACCGCTGCCTGATGAACCGATAATACTCACACTTTCCGCTTCGGCAACTTCAAAATCTAAATGATTCAACACTTGTACATTCAATGCGCCGTCATTATAGCTTTTGCCAACGCCGATACATTTCAAAATTGTCTTACTCATAACGCAAAGCCTCCGCAGGTTGGGTTTTCGCAGCACGCCAGCTCGGATACAGTGTGGCGATAAATGCCAAGCCAAGCGAAATGCAGGCAATAACGGCAACATCTTTCAAGTTCACATCACTAGGCAGGTAATCGATGAAATAAACTTGAGAGTTAATCAAATGAACGCCAAACAGGTCTTCAAAAAACGCAACAATCTTGCCGACATTCCAACCCAGCAATACGCCGCATACCACGCCCACAAGCGTACCGAAGAACCCCGCAAAAGCACCCTGCACCAAGAAAATCTTCATAACGCCGCCCGGGGACAAACCTAACGTGCGCAAAATCGCAATATCGGCTTGTTTTTCCGTTACCGCCATTACTAAGGAAGAGACGAGGTTAAACGCAGCAACCGCGATAATCAGTGTCAAAATGATGAACATCATGCGTTTTTCCAACTCAACGGCTTCAAAATAGCTGCGGTTGTTAAACGTCCAGTCGCGCACCCATACTTCATCTTTTTTAGCATCAGGAATCAACTTGGCAATGAAAGACGGTGCATTCTGCGGATCAGCCAATCGTAAACGCAGCCCACCGACATTTTCTCCCAGTCGATACAAGACTTGCGCATCCTTGATATGCGTCATGGCCAATGTGTTATCGACTTCATAAACACCGGTTTTTACCACACCGACCACATTAAACTGCTTCAAGCGCGGCACCACGCCGGCAGGAGTGACATTACCCTCCGGCGTAATCACAGTAACTTTACCGCCAAGCTCCGTACCCAATGCCTCAGCCAGCCCTTGGCCTAAAATAATATCAAATTCGCCCGGCTTCAAATCGTCGAAACTGCCGGCCGGCATATCCTTGCCGTAATCAACGACATTTTTTTCTTCAGACGGCAAGATACCGCGTATCTGCACACCGCGCACTTCACCGGCATTGGCAAGCAAAGCCTGATCGGAAACATAAGGCGCGCTGGCCAATACTTCCTTTTTGCCTTTTACAAATTCGCGCAAATTCTGCCAACCCGGCGCACTGCCGACATCGTAATAGCCGATTTCTGCATGAGGTGCGACGTTCAACAATTGACCGCGTATCTCTTTCTGAAATCCGTTCATCACTGATAGCACCACAATCAGCGCCGTTACGCCCAAGGCGATACCGGCGATTGAAATCATGGTAATAAATGACATAAAGCCGTTGCGTTTTTTCGCACGCAAATAACGCAGGCCTATCCAAGTTTCTAAAGAAGCCATTCAAAAATGCCTCATTCGTTTGTCAAAAAAGACTTATTGTACCGTAAAACCGACAGGTCGTCCGATTGCCCGACTGATGTGGCATTCAGGGATATAGTGTATGTAAAACCATGTATCTTCCCGTAAATTCCGCCGAAAAACTTGCACAATCGTCCAATCGCCCTTATTCTGAAGCTGTGACTCGTTTTGTCACCATCAAAAAGGAAATACACTAATGAACAGCAAAAAATTCTTGGCCCTCGTATCCATAGCTGTAGGCTTGTCATTCAGCTTCAATGCATATGCCGCCAAAGAAATCAAAATCAGTTCAAACAATACCGCTTACTCCGACGCCGATGTTCAAAAACTGGCAGCCACTGCTGTCGGCATGGGCGTAAAAGAACCTGTCAGCCTCAACAGCGGAAACGGTGTTGTTACCGTATCCGGCAGCAGCGCAACCAAATGCGCATTCAAAGTCGGCAACGGCGATACGCCTCAAATTCAAGGCGTGAGCTGCAAATAATCTGATTTCATCAATGAAAAGGCCGTCTGAAAAACTTTCAGACGGCCTTTTTATATTGCCATTTAAGATTGAATATTCCTTCTATCGTAAACAGCCTGAGCCAAAGTACCAGCATCCACATATTCCATCTCACCACCCAAAGGGATTCCCCTCGCCAATCGACTGACTTTATAAGGAAGATTTTTAAACAATTCCGCCAATACATATGCTGTCGCATCGCCTTCGGCTGTGAAGTTGGTTGCAATGATAATTTCCTCAATATCACTCGCCTGCAAACGGACAACCAGCTTATCTAACGCTACTGCCGAAATATCCATGCCCTGCGCCGGACTGACTTGCCCCATCAGAACGAAATACAGGCCATCATGACAATTAGCCGCCTCCATGCTGGAGACATCCGCCGGCATATGCACAATCATCAAACGGCTTTTATCGCGTTTTTCGTCTGCGCAAATTTCACACAAATCGCCTTCGCAAAATGTGTTGCACATCCGACAATGTTGCACCTGTCTCAAAGCAAACTGCAAAGCATCCACCAACTCCTGCGCTTCTTCGCGTTTGTACTGTAAAAGCTGGTAAGCCATACGCTGGGCGGATTTTGGGCCGACATTGGGCAGGATTTTTAATGCATTAATCAAGCGGACAAAGGCATCAGGATTTTTACTCATGATTTCAGACGGCCTTTAAAAAGATAGCTAAAAATAAGAAAACAGCCGGAATTCATCCGGCTGCCCTACTCAAATACTCTGCTTATTCGGCAGCATTATTAACTTGCTGTGCGCCTTGCTTACGATCGATTTTTTTATCCAAATACTGGAGTAAATTATCGAACACATTGGCAGAAAGCTGCTGAACCAAAGCCTGTTTGGCAGCCGGAATCTGTGAATCGGCATTTTCAGGAGCAGAAACGCTCTGAACTTCCATAATCACCGGCGCAGGCATACCTTCCAACAATGTATACGCAGGTTTGCCGCCGACAGGACGCGCTTTCAGCAAAGCCGCATAAGCTTCCGGAGACATGGTTTTACGTGCATCTTGTGCGCTCAATTGAGAAACAGGCGACCATTGAATATCGGCAGCTTTACCGGCTTTCAATGCGGCCAAAGTTTCTTGGGCTTTCTTCTCCGCCAGTTTGGCAGCTTCAGAGCGCAGATATGCTGCACGGACAGTGTCTTTGACTTCTGCAAATGGTGCAATTTTCTCTTCGCGCACTTCTTTCGCACGAATGACCCAAACGGTATCGTTGTTGATGGCGATCACTTCAGAATTGTGTTTTTTCTTCAGTACATCATCACTAAACGCGGCATTAATCAATGCTTCAGGCAAGCCGGCTTCCTTCGCGCCCGCTTTGGTCACCCACTCATCCAAGTTTTCCACTTTCAAACCTGAATTGGCGGCTGCTTTTGCCAAAGAAGATGGATCATTGAAGGCATCTTCACCCAATTTTTCTTTAGCGGCATTAAAGGCAGAAGCTGCTTTTTTCAGTTTCAAGGCTGCTTCGATACGCGCTTTGGCTTGTTCCAAAGTCGGCTCAGCTTCGACATTCAAAACTTTGATAACGTGATAACCCAAAGATGATTTAACGGTATCGCTGACTTCGCCTTTGCCCAATGCAAATGCCGCTTTATCAAATTCAGGTCCAAAGCCACTGCCGCCGCTTTTGCTCAGGTAGCCCAAATTGCCGCCTTTGTTGCTGCTAGACAAATCTTTGGAGTACTTGGCCGCCAGCTCGGCGAAAGCATCTGGGTGCGCTTTGAGCTCTGCAGCCATTTTATCTACTTCGGCTTTAATTTCCGCATTGCTTGCTTCATCTCCGTTAGGCATAACAGGAATGAAAATATGCGCAATTTCGGCTCTTGGCGACAAATCTACGCTTTTGCTGTCGTAAGCTTTTTGTACTTCTTCTGCGCTGACGGTTTGCTTGTCAGCCAAATCTTTGATGTTCAAAGCCACATATTCCAGCTTAACGGCTTGAGGAATCAAGTAATCTTTCTTATGCGCTTCATAATACTTTTGCAAAGCCGCATCATCTACTTTTACTTGTGCCGCAAATGCTTCAGGGCTGAAAGTAAATGAACGGATGGTACGTGTTGCTTGAGTCAGGTTAATCAACTGACGCGCTTGCGCATCGCTGACCAACGCACCGTTTTGCACCAAATTCAACAGATTTTGCAATTGGAACTGTTCACGGATGTCTTCAACAAACTGATCCTCCGTCATTTTGCGCTGATCCAAATACTTCTTGAGCAAATCCTGACTGAATTTGCCAGAAGCATCATGGAAATTCGGATCATCCACGATAACTTGCTTGATTTGTTCCTGAGACACAGCAATGCCCATCAGCTTGGCACCCTGCTTCAGGTAAGCTCTTTGCAATAAAGATTGGAATATCGCATCACGCGAAGGCGCATTATTGCCGGCAGCCTGCTCATTTTGTATCGCAATCTGTAAAGCATGCTCGCTGACCTTCTCATCCCCGACTTTGACAATGTAATCAGAACCCGGCGAAGACAAGTTATTGGCACCGAATCCGATAAAGGTCAGACCGATGATACCTAAAACAATCTGGGCGGGTGTTTTATATTTTTCAACAATATGGAACATATTTATCCGAAAGAAAAGTTTGGCGCGGCAGCCTGAAAATGCTGCCGCAAAAATCTTAAAATCCTGAAAACAGGCTCAAAGCGCGTATTGTAACGTATTTTTTCGAGGCTTGCTTTTTCAGACGGCCTAAAAACCTAAAAATGCCTTATCCGAAAATTTCCTGATACGCTTCTACTGAAAATCCGACATGAACCTGTCCTTCTTTGACCAATACAGGCCGCTTGATGATACTGGGATTTCCCACCATCAAAGAAATCGCACCTTCTTTTGTCGCGGCAGATTCTTGCGCATCTTTATCCAACTTGCGCCAAGTCGTACCTCTTTTATTGAGCAAAATTTCCAAAGCCGCCTGCTCCAGCCAGCCATCAATCAATTCGGCAGTCGGGGCGTTTTTCTTAAAATCTACAAACTCAAACTCGATGCCGTTTTCCGCCAACCAACTGCGCGCTTTTTTAACCGTATCGCAATTGGGAATACCGTATAGTTTTATCATCTTATTTATCCTTGGTTTTATTCATAAAATCACGAATTCAGGCCGTCTGAAACTTTTCAGACGGCCTGAATTGAATGCTACTTATTTCTTAGCAGCTTTCTTCACTTTAATCTTCACGCTTTTACCTTGAGCATTATTTTTACGCCCGGCTTTGACGGAAGCTGTTTTCGCCTGCGCTTTTTTCTTGCTTGCGGCTTTAGGTTTGCTTGGCTTAGTAGGCTTAGAGGCAGGTTTACTTTTCACCTTGCTCTTCTTTGCCTTCACAGGAGTAGCCAACGCTTCATCAATTTCTTTAGCCGAAAGTTTACGCTTACGCTTTTCGACAGGCTTGTCAGCAGCTGTCGGCTTACTCACAGGTTTCGCTTTTCTTCCGCCGCGTTTCTTACCGACTGAACCGCCGCTGATTAAGGTCAAATCAATCTTGCTGGTATCCAAATCGGCACGCGCGACTTTTACAGTAACCGTATCGCCCATATTGAAACGGACACCGCTGCGTTCGCCCTCAATTGCCATAATTTCAGGACGGAAGTTGAAATAATCCTCTCCCAAATCGCTGATGTGTACCAAACCGTCGATATGAATGTCGTCCAAGGTTACAAAAATACCGAAGCTTGTCATGCCCGAAATCTTACCACTAAAGACTTCGCCGACTTTGTCGCGCATATAATAAGTTTTCAGCCAGTTTTCCACATCGCGGCTGGCATCATCGGCTCGGCGCTCGCAGAAAGAGGTATGTACGCCCAAAGCCTGCCAGGTTTTATTGGGTTGATAAGTTTGTCCGTTCAATACAGCTTTGATGGCACGATGCACCGTCAAATCCGGATAACGGCGGATAGGCGAAGTAAAGTGTGCATATGCACCATAAGCCAAACCAAAGTGACCGTCGCAATGCGGCTCATAAACCGCCTGTTGCATAGAACGCAACATCATCACTTGCAACAGCTCCGCATCCGGACGGTTTTTAAATTGTTCGGCAAGCGCAGCATAGTCTTTCGGCGTCGGATTATCGCCGCCGCCCAAACTCAGACCCAGCAAACCAAGCTGCTCGCGTAAAGTAGCCAGTTTTTCGGGAGTCGGGCCCAAGTGATTGCGGAACAAAGCCGTATGTTTGTTTTTCAGCAAGAACTCTGCCGCGCAAACATTCGCCGCCAGCATACATTCTTCAATCAGCTTGTGCGCATCGTTGCGTACAACGGGAACAATCTTGTCGATTTTACCGTTGTCGTCGAAAATCATCTGGGTTTCAATGCTCTCAAACTCAACCGCGCCACGCTCGAAACGTTTTTTCTGCAAGATTTTGAATAATTTATACAGAGTATCGATTTGCGGTTTAAACGGATGATCCCGGCCGTCTGAAATCCAATCCCAAACTTGATTATAAGTCAGTCGCGCATGCGAACGCATTACTGCCGGATAGAAACGGTATTCCTTGATATTGCCGGCATAAGTAATCACCATATCGCACACCATACACAGGCGTTCGACATCAGGATTGAGCGAGCAGATGCCGTTGGACAAATTCTCCGGCAGCATCGGAATCACACGGCGCGGGAAATACACGCTGGTACTGCGTTCTTGAGCATCTACATCAATCGTGTCATCAGGGCGGACATAATGACTGACATCGGCTATCGCCACCACCAAGCGGTAATTGCGGCCGATTTTTTCGGCAAAAACCGCATCGTCAAAGTCCCGCGCAGTTTCGCCATCGATGGTTACCAGAGGCAAATCTCGTAGGTCCACGCGCCCTTTCAAGTCGGTTTTACGCACATGATCGGGAATTTTCTTCGCAGCTTTGACACACGCTTCGCTAAATTGGTGCGGCAAATGGTGCTTGCGCACGGCGATTTCGATTTCCATACCGCTGTCGGCATAATCACCCAATACTTCAATAATTTTCGCTACGGCAGGGCGGTTTTGCTCGGGGTAAGTCTCAATTTCACCAACAATGACTTGACCGGATTGCGGTTTAAAGCGCGCTACACTTTCAGGTTCCAAAACAATGCTTTGATTCAAACGTTTGTCTTCTGCCTCCAAAATCGCCACGCCGCGATCCATATAAAAACGGCCGACCACTTTAGACTGCGCACGCTCCACCACATCCAAAACCGTACCTTCGCGACGGCCTCTGCGGTCGATACCGGCAGGACGCACGGTAACAATATCCCCGTGCATCACGCCGCGCATCTGACGCTCATACAAGACGAAATCGCCCTCACCTGTCGGCGTAAGCGGCACGGCAAAACCAAAACCGTCTTTATGCGCTTCGACACGGCATTTAACCAATGCCAATTTTTCTGCCGCACACACCGCCCCACGTCGATTAATCAACACCTGGCCATCGCGTGCCATCGCTTTCAGACGGCGCTCGAAGAATTCATATTCATCTTCTGTAATCGACAATTCATGTGCCAAAGCTTCGATTTTTGTCGGCACACCTTTTTGTTCCAATAATTCAATGACCCATTCACGGCTGGGCAACGGATGAGCGTAACGTTGTTTCTCCCGCTCCAAATACGGGTCTTTTTCTCGTAAATTTAAAGATTTAGTATTTTTGTTCATTTTGATAGTTGACATTCTTTTTTTAAAATATATAATAGCTGCTTCTTCGCAGTTCAGGTATTCAACTGTACCTTAAATTGAAGAATAAAGCAAAGCCCAGGTGGCGGAATTGGTAGACGCGCTAGCTTCAGGTGCTAGTGTCCTCACGGGCGTGGAAGTTCGAGTCTTCTCCTGGGCACCAAATATTTTGGTACTTCTTTGCTTAAGAAAATTTAAATTGCCCAGGTGGCGGAATTGGTAGACGCGCTAGCTTCAGGTGCTAGTATCCTCACGGGTGTGGAAGTTCGAGTCTTCTCCTGGGCACCACTGATAAATCAATAAGTCAAGTTTTTACATTATTCTGATAACAAGTCAGGATAATAGTCCACAGAGAGGTGGATGAGTGGTTTAAGTCGCACGCCTGGAAAGCGTGTATACGTGAATAGCGTATCGAGGGTTCGAATCCCTTCCTCTCTGCCATAGATACTAAAGACACTAGCTAACGGTGTCTTTTTTCATATCTGCCCTTCTTAAAAATATTACATCACACTTTTATTTCCCTTACATTTATTTCCCTTACATTCTAATCAGAAACCTCCGACGCATTCTTGTCTTATACTAAACCGTAATGATTAAAGGCCGTCTGAAAGTTTTCAGACGGCCTCTTTCTTAAAATCTACCAAATCCCAAACCATTGTTTATCAGACTGCTTTTTATTGCCGTTCTGCTGCTCGTGGTTTTGACGGCGAAATTGCCAAGGTGCTTGCGGATTGTCTTTTTTCCATAAGCCTTTACGCTTTTCCTTGGCTTGTTTTTGTGCTGCCGAATAGTCGGTGTAAGCGGTTTTACTTTGTTGTTTTTTGGCATAACTTTCATAATGCCATGCGGCGCCATCCCGTATTTGCATCAAATTCAAATCAATCGTGCCGACTGATACTTGGGCAACTTCGCGCTGGTAGCGGTCGGCTTCAAACACGCGGACTTTGGCTTTTTTATGCAATGCTGCATCAATCAGATTGTCTCGTGATTGCGTACCATAAGCCTGGTTGATTTCCGGCGCATCGACATATGCCATGCGGATTTTGTGTTTCCTGCCGTCGCTATCGATAATGTGCATGGTATCGCCATCATGGATTTTGATGATTTTTCCGTTGTATGTGTAGGATTGTCGCGATGACTTTTGTTTTTGTTCCGGTTTGGGTTTAGCTTCGGCTTTAGTGTCAGATGTGGCTTTGACGACATTTTCACCCAGCCATTCATTGACCTTTTCTAAACCGATATTGTCGCCTTGTGCCAATGTTGCAGCAACGCTTACCCCTGTACGAATCACCTCAGTATCACGTGAACTGTAACCAAGTGCGCCCAAAACGGATACAACAACAGGCAACCATTTTATAATTTTACTGATTTGCATATTTTGCCAAATTGAAGGCCGTCTGAAAGACCTAATGCACTTTCAGACGGCCTTTTAAGATTGATTAATCTTCATTAATCCTGACAAGGCAGGATGACTTTTGCGCCTTCTGCCGTACCCAAAACCAACACATCTGCGGCATCGCGGGCAAAAATACCGTTTTCGAGTACGCCAGTGATTTTATTGATTTCGTCTTCCATTTTCAGGGCTTGGTCGATATTGAGGCCGTGAACATCAACGATTTGGTTGCCATAGAAAGTAGTATAGCCGACACGCAACTCAGGCTGTCCGCCCATGGCAAGCAGTTTGCGCGACACCAGCGAACGGGCATTTTCAACCACTTCTACCGGCAATGGGAATTTACCCAAACGAGAAACATATTTGCTTTCATCGGCGATACAGACAAATTTATCGGATGCGCTGGCCACGATTTTTTCGTTCAAATGCGCACCGCCGCCGCCTTTAATCATTTGCAGCGCGTGGTTGACTTCGTCTGCGCCGTCAACATAAATCGCCAATCCCATCACTTCATTCAGTGAAACTTCTGGAATCTCGTATTTTGCCAAAAGCTCGCTGGATTTTTTAGAAGTAGACACGGCACCCTTAATTTTCTTACCGCTTTTACCCAAAGCTTCAATAAAAAAGTTGATGGTAGAGCCGGTACCGATACCGATGTATTCGTTTTCAGGAACAAATTCCACCGCTTTTTCGGCGGCAATGCGTTTAAGTTCGTCTTGAGTTGCCATGTTGTCAGTCTTTCAGTTTGAATAATAAAGTAATTTTAAGCTCTTAGGCTTTAATCAGCAATACTGCCGCTTGCGCTTCAATGGCTTCCATACGTCCCAGATAGCCAAGTTTTTCGTTGGTTTTGCCCTTGATATTCACGCAGTTTGCAGGCAAACCCAAATCTGCGGCGATATTAGCGCGCATTGCCGGAATATGCGGCGCAAGTTTTGGCTTTTGCGCAATCACGGTCGTATCGACATTAACCACCTTCCAACCCAATTTCTGCACGCTTTGATAAGCCTCACGCAACAGCACACGGCTGTCGGCATCTTTGAACTCGGCGGCAGTATCAGGAAAATGGCTGCCGATATCGCCCAAACCGGCCGCACCCAACAGGGCATCGGTAATCGCATGCAAGAGCGCATCGGCATCTGAATGACCCAGCAAGCCTTTTTCAAACGGAATGTTGACGCCGCCGAGTATCAAATCTCGCCCTTCGACCAACTGATGGACATCGTAGCCCTGTCCGATACGGATATTCATGTTTGTTTCCTTAAATAATGGGTTTTGATTGTTCAGACGGCCTTGAGCAACAATCTGACAATGTATTCGTCTTGCGGCAGCGTCAATTTTAAATTGCGCGTATCGCCCTGCACCAAGCGTGGCCGGATACCCAGTTTTTCAACCGCTGACGCTTCATCCGTAATCTCACTTAAATCATCAACCGATAAAGCACGGTGTAATAAGGCCGTCTGAAAAAGCTGCGGCGTTTGCGCCTGCCATAATCCTGCGCGCGCAACGGTTTCATCAATATGATGATTGCCGTCTGAGCGCTTGAGCGTATCGGCCACCGGTATGGCCAAAATACCGCCTTCATCATTCTCACCCGCCTCATCAAGCAAACGCGTTAACGCTTCGGCAGGCAGGCAACAGCGTGCAGCATCATGAACCAAAATATTGTCTTGCGCCTCGGCCAAACCTTGCTCCAATAAAACGGACACACCATTGCGTACCGTTTCGGCACGACTTGCGCCGCCTACTCGAAAAACGCGCACTTTCTCAGACAGGGCCGTCTGAAAAACCGAATCTTCCGGCAAAAGAATAACGGCAATTAAATCTATGCGGGAGTGTTGCTCAAAAATTTCTATGGTATGTTGCAATACGGTTTTACCATTTATTTCAACATATTGTTTTGGTTTTCCTGCACCAAATCGCGCTCCCACACCGGCAGCAGGAATCAAAGCGATATTGCGGCGTATCATGCTGACGCTCCGGCATTAGCCTCATCAGAAGTTTCGGCCTTGCGCCATACACACGCTTCGCCCAAATCGTCCAAATATTTTTCATGTGCCGCCAGCTCGTCCGCATTGGCTTTGATGACTTTCAACTGCGAGGTACGTTTGGTTTCCGCAATAACGGTTTGTTTGACTTCGCCCTCTTCTTCCGTCTCACCGCCCATCAGATCGAACTGCTGACGCGTCATGGCAAGATAGACTTCACCCAAAAGCTCGCAGTCGATTAGAGCGCCGTGCAAAACCCGTTTGCTGCGGTCAACGGAAAAGCGGTTACACAACGCATCCAAGCTTGCCTTTTGTCCCGGAAACATTTCACGTGCCATAGCCAGCGTGTCGGTCACTTTACAACCCAGTTCCTCAATAGAAGGCAAGCCCATGCGGCGAAATTCCATATTCAGGAAGCCGACGTCAAACTTGGCATTATGGATAATCAGCTCTGCACCACGTATAAAGTCAGCAATCTGTTTACCCACTTGGGCAAACGGCGGCGCATTCTTCGCTTCCAATACTTCAATCGTCAAACCATGCACCTTCGCCGCTTCCTCCGGCATAT
The DNA here is from genome assembly GCF_019334725.1 of Neisseria perflava. NCBI lineage: Bacteria > Pseudomonadati > Pseudomonadota > Betaproteobacteria > Neisseriales > Neisseriaceae > Neisseria > Neisseria perflava. The sequence continues at coordinate 1,611,442 of NZ_CP079818.1, forward strand.
CGCGTTCGGGATGGATATATAAATGAAGGTTGGAGTCGGTCATTTGGCGGTTGATCATTTCCAAGCCGGCAAATTCGACCAGACGGTCGCCGTTTTCAGGATAAAGACCCGTGGTCTCCGTATCGAGGATAATCTGACGTTGGCTCATGGTTAGTGGTTTCTGCAATTATCAAAACGTCCTGAATCATACTGAAGGCCGTCTGAAATGTATAGTCAGCAAAACTTTAGCTGCTTTTGCAATACCCTTTTATTGCTGGATTTTTTCAGACGGCCTTTATTCTTTTTTCATCTAATGACCATCTATTACGACATTTTTGAGTAGAAAACCCAATTTCTAAAAAATTTTTTAAATTTAATTTCTTTAATAATTAATATCTTACGTATAAATTAAATAATAGGAACAATTATCATTTGCAAATTTAAAAAATCGCCGTATAATACAACCCATCGAAACAAAACAACCGCACAACAGAATGAAAGGAGAAGAAAATGCCCGAAAGTATTTTTAAGCAAGTCTCCCTTGATATTCTGAGACTGCACCAACAAGCCATCCGCTCTTTGATCGCCACCAAGTGTTGCGATGAATGCGAAGTACATGACGCAGTATTCATTACTTTAGATGGCCGATATTATGTTTGGCTCCCTTGTATGGGCAAATCGCCCCAATCAGAAACCGGTATCCTGCTGATTGAAGATGAAGACGGCAATACACGCTTGAGCTGGGTTGCCGATACACGCGAAGTCAAGCAAAAAGACAGTCTGTACAACCGCGTTGTTTCCGCCCTGCAAAGAAAAATGCAGCGCACGAAAAACAAATTTATCCAGTCGGCAAACGCCCGATTGCTTGAGCTGACGCCTCAGCAAGGCCGTCTGACGACAAACAGCAAAGATTTCTCGCTTTCACCACATGACTTGATGAAAGCACTTTATCCGGCAACACATCAAATAGGAGAATTTGCCCTGTAACAGTTTTTGGTAGTGGTTTGTGTTCCTTTTGCGCCCCTTAAAATTTTAAAGGGGCGATTTTTTTACCCCTACTTTTCAGACGGCCTAAACACCGGTTTTCCAGTACAATAAAGGCCGTCTGAACATTTCCTACTTTTCAACCATGCAACTGCTCAAATACATCCAATCGCAAGGCCTCGGCAGCCGCAAGCAATGCCAATGGCTGATAGACAATGACTGCATTGCCATCAACGGCGAAATCCATAATCGTGCCAAAGACGATATTGATCCGTCTCAAGTGCACACCCTGTCTGTTGACGGCGAAGAAATTGCCGCCGTCCCCATGCCCTATTTTTATATCCTGCTTCATAAGCCTGCAGATTACGAGACTTCGCACAAACCTCAGCAATATCCAAGCATCTTCAGCCTTTTTCCCGACCACATGCGCAATATCGATATGCAGGCAGTCGGCCGCTTGGATGCAGACACAACCGGCATTATTCTGATTACCAACGACGGCCAATTTAACCACCGCGTTACCTCGCCCAAACACAAAGTTCCGAAGCTCTACCGCGTCACTTTGAAACATCCTGCCGACGATACCCTTTGCACTGCGCTGAAAAACGGCGTCCTCCTGCATGACGATAATGAAACCGTCGCCGCGGCCGAAGCAGTATTGACCGACCCAACCACATTGATGATGACCATTACCGAGGGTAAATACCATCAGGTCAAACGCATGGTTGCAGCCGCAGGCAACCGTGTCGAGCAGCTCCACCGTGAGAAATTCGGCAACTGGAATGTCGATGATTTAGCCGCCGGAGAATGGAAATTTATCCAAATCTAAAAAAATTCCAAATTTTTTCGATAAATTTTTAAACAATATGGATTTTTTATTTATTTAAAATCAAACATCTAAACCTTATTATTTTTATTTAACAGAATTTAACACTGTGAAGACTGAACTATTGTATAATTCGCCTGTCTGAGTAACACTTGCTTCGAAAGAAGTGAGTAAGTGAGTAAGACGTTTTCCCCGTAATGTGTTTGGCCATCTATACTTTCCCCTTAGTATAGATGGTTTTTTTTATCTAAAATTTGGCAACCAAACGAATGTACTTTCAGACGGCCTTTCTCATCTAAAGAAGCCATCATTGCTAGACCTCATCTCCCACTCATTAACTTGCCATTACTCCTTTTCTCTTTCTCGTCTCTTCCGCATCAATCTGTGCCATTCCCATTTCAGGCAAATCGTTTTATAGAAAGAAAACCTATCGGCGACTATCCAAGCTAAGGTTACAGGATGTTATTAGACAGCCTTAGATAAATACCATCTTTGTTGCCGACATACTCTTGAAAGCACACTTTGGTGCTATCCAATATCCTCACAACAACCCTTTCCCATATCCCACTTTTCAGACGGCCTTTATCGTTACGGCTCTTTCAATCATTCATATCGCTTCAGCCAAATTCTCTGTTTTCAGGTTTCAATACCAATCAAACCAGATAAATCCACTAAAAATTCTTCATTACATGGTTTTTTTAACCAATTTTCTTTTCAGACTTTAGTCAAGATTCGTTAAATCTTTGCGGTAAAATGTTGTCTTTGTTTTTATGCATCTGAGTATTTATGTCTTCCAATCAACCCCGTCAAACCTGGTCCAACCGTTTGACTTACATCCTTACCGTTGCCGGCGCGACTGTCGGCTTTGGCGCAACATGGCGTTTCCCGTATTTGGTTGGTGAAAACGGCGGCGGCGCGTATGTGTTTTTGTTCTGTATCGCCATGCTGGTCATCGGTATTCCAATGATTTTGGTGGAAAATGTCATCGGTCGCCGCAAAGGCGTGAACGCGCTGGATGCGTTTGGCGGCACAATGAATGGCAAACCCGTTGCCAAAGTTTGGAAATTGGTCGGTTGGATGGGCCTGCTCGGCGCATTCGGCATCATGGCCTATTACATGGTGCTCGGCGGCTGGGTTATCAGCTACATCGTCAATATCATCGGCGGTAATTTGGACATTTCCAGCCCTGTTTCCGGCGAAGTCACCAAAAGCTTCTTTACCGAACACATCGAAAACAGCCCTTGGGAAATTGCTTTCTACACCTTCCTATTTGTGGTTGTGAACCAATGGATCTTGGTCAAAGGCGTGATCGGCGGTATTGAAAAAGCGGCAAAATACCTGATGCCTTTGCTGTTTTTATTCCTGATTGCCATGGTTGTGCGCAACGTTACCCTACCGGGCGCAATGGAAGGCATTACCTTCTATCTGAAACCTGACTTCAGCAAAATTACTGCCGAACTGTTCGTCTTCGTTTTAGGACAAGTGTTCTTCGCCTTGAGCTTGGGTTTCGGCGTGATGATTACATTATCCAGCTATCTGGATAAAAATGAAGATCTGGTTCAGACGGCCGTAATTACCGCGATTACCAACACTTTGATTGCCGTGTTGGCCGGCTTTATGATTTTCCCTTCCCTCTTCAGCTTTGGCGTTGCCCCTAACTCCGGCCCGACGTTGGTGTTCCAAAGCCTGCCGATCGTGTTCTCCAATATGTGGGCAGGCCCCGTGTTTGCAGTAATTTTCTTCTCACTGCTTCTGATTGCCGCGCTGACCACTTCTCTGACCATTTATGAAGTGTTGATTACAACTATTCAGGAGAAAACCAAAATCCGCCGCGCAGCCGCGATTACCATCGTACTGGCAGGGATTTTTATCTTCGGCAATATCCCGTCCATCTTGAGCTACGGCCCATGGAAAGATATTTCCGTGTTTGGTAAAAACATTTTTGACGCCTTTGACTATATCAGCGGCAACATCCTGTTTATGCTGACCGCACTTGGCTCTGCCTTATTTGTTGGCTTCGTGATGAAAGATGAAGCGAAGGACGAATTGCTCTACAAAGGCAACCATACCACCGTCAATATCTGGTTTGCCTATGTGAAATACCTCGTGCCGTTGGTGATTCTGCTGATTTTCATCAGCAACCTGTTCTGATAAACAAACATATAAAAAGGCCGTCTGAAATGTTCAGACGGCCTTTGTTTTGACTATGCTTTATTCAGCCCAGTTTTTCTTCTTACTGGTTTTACCGATACCAGGGTTGAAGCTGTTGGTCGGATCAAGTTTTTTATAGAACTGTTTCAGCGCAGGCTTGGCTTCATACAGATGACCGACATTGTGTTCGGCAGGATATTGCGCACCACGTTGGTCAAGCAGATGGAGCATTTCATGTTCCAAGGCCATGCAGTCGTTGCCTTTTTTAATGATGTAGTCCTGATGGAACACATGACACATAAAATGTCCGTAATACAATTTATGGATGATTTTATTGTCGATTTCCGGCGGCAGTGTTTCAAACCAATCACGGTCATCACGGCGCAAGGCAATATCGAGCGCAACTAAATCTTCTACCTCATCATCATGCACGGCACGATAGCGGATCGCGGCAGAAGCCACGGCGAAACGATGCAACATGGCCGCCTGCGTTTCTTCGGCATTACATTCAAAGAATGCGCCACCATGAGTTGCAAAATATTCCTTCAAGAAAGCACGCGCCTCTTCTACGCCCTCGCCACCCATTTTTAAAATCAGGTGATGTTCATATTTATCCCGATAGTTGCGCATAGACTTCGGCAAGTGATCGGGCAAAATCTTACTGATCAGTTGCATGAATTTATCAGAGAAGTGTTTTGGTAAGAAACTTATCTTTTTGCTGAATCTATCCACACGGGCTTTCAGATCAAACAGTTTCGGAAGTTGGTGGGTACCGAACGTCTTGATGATATAAAAAGTATCTTTACCATAAACGGCAGCAATATCAAAAGCATGACGATGGATATACTCACCGGAAATAGGCAGGTTTTTAAACTCGCTCAAAGCGGCACGACGAATATCGGTCAGCTCATTAATATCATTGGTGCCGATATAGAAGACGGCAGTCTGTTTTTCTTGCGGGAACGTATCCAAGCGTACGGCAAACACCATCAGCTTGCCCGCGCAACCTGATGCTTCGTAGTGACGCGCAGGGTCGGCATTAAAACGGGCGGCAGTCGGTTCATTCACTTGGCGGACATGATCGCAGTACGCATGGTCATGCCCTTTGCCGGCATCTTGCGCAATGTCTTTTCGCTGATAATGGAAACCTTGCAAGTTGGTCAAAATTTCTTCAGGGGTTTCGCCCAAATCAATGCCCAAATGGTTGACCAGCTCCAGTTTGCCCTCTTCGTTGATTTGCGCAAACAGGGCCATTTCCGTATAAGCCGGGCCACGCTGTACCAGTGCGCCACCCGAGTTATTACATACGCCACCCAATACAGATGCGCCGATACAGGACGAACCGATCACTGAGTGCGGCTCACGGCCTAAAGGTTTCAGCAGCAGCTCCAATTGATTCAAGGTAGAACCGGGCAGGCAGACAACCTGTTCGTTATTGTTGATCGGCTGAATGATGTTCAGACGCATGGTATTCACAATCACGATATCGCGGTCGTAATCATTGCCGTCAGGAGTCGAGCCGCCAGTCAAACCGGTATTGGCGGCCTGCGTAATCACGATAACATCAGCCTCAACACACGCCTGCAAGATTTGCCACATTTCCAAAACCGTACCCGGACGGACAACAGCTAGCGCCTTGCCCTCGCCAAAACGGTAGCCTTGACGGTATTGTTCAGTTTTTGCCGGGTCTGTGATGATATATTTTTCGCCGACGGTTTGCGTCAGCCGACTGATTAATTGTGTAGCATTCATTGCATACTCCTTGAGAAATGAATATATTTATTAAATTACAAATATTGTAGTAATCCCTTTTATCAAAGTAAAGGCAAACTCATTTTTAAATTCATCATTCAAATAAACAAAAGGCCGTCTGAAATTTTCAGACGGCCTTTTGTTTCAAGCTTGCACAATCAAATTATTCAGCTGCTTTCTCTTCGCGAGCAGGAGCTTCTAGCAAAGCTTTGATAGACAGGCGTACTCGGCCGCGATCGTCTACTTCCAATGCTTTCACGTTCACAACCTGACCTACTTGCAGGTAGTCGCTGACATTGCGTACGCGCTCGTGGGCGATTTGGCTGATGTGTACCAAACCGTCTTTGCCCGGCATCACGCTGACAATCGCACCAACGTTGTTGTCGAGGATTTTAACCACAGTACCTTCGTACACTTTGCCCACTTCCACTTCGGCAGTGATTTCTTCGATACGTTTTTTCGCTGCATCGCCTGCTTCTTGAGTAGTCGCAGCGATAGTGATGGTACCGTCTTCAGCGATGTTGATTTCAGTACCGGTTTCAGCAGTAATCGAACGAATAGTTTCACCGCCTTTACCAATCACATCACGGATTTTGTCTTGGTTGATTTTCATGGTGAACAAGCGTGGCGCGTGTGCAGACAGTTCTTGCGGGCCTGCAACAGCGGCTTTCATCTGATCCAAGATGTGCAAACGTGCTTCTTTGGCTTGAGCCAAAGCGATTTGCATGATTTCTTTGGTAATACCTTGGATTTTGATGTCCATTTGCAGTGCGGTCACACCTTCGGTTGTACCGGCTACTTTAAAGTCCATATCGCCCAAGTGGTCTTCGTCACCCAAGATGTCGGTCAGGACGGCAAATTTGTTGTTGTCCAAAATCAGACCCATGGCGATACCGGCAACGTGTGCTTTCAAAGGCACACCGGCAGACAACAGGCTCAGGCAGCCGCCGCAGACGGAAGCCATAGAGGAAGAGCCATTGGATTCGGTAATTTCAGAAACCACGCGCATGGTGTAGCTGAAATCTTCAGGTTCCGGCAATACGGCCAACAATGCACGTTTAGCCAAGCGGCCGTGACCGATTTCACGACGTTTTGGCGCACCTACGCGACCCACTTCACCGGTAGAGTATGGTGGAAAGTTGTAGTGCAGCATGAAGCGGTCGGTGTATTCGCCGGACAGTGCATCAATGATCTGCTCGTCGCGTGAAGTGCCCAAAGTTGCAACCGCCAAAGCTTGGGTTTCGCCACGGGTAAACAGTGCAGAACCGTGAGTGCGCGGCAATACGCCGGTTTGAATGTTCAACGGACGAACAGTGCGGGTGTCGCGACCGTCGATACGCGGTTGGCCGTCCAAAATTTGGCTGCGGACAACATCGGCTTCCAAGTGTTTGAAAATGCCTTTGATTTCGTTGGCTGCCAAAGTGTCGGTTTCTTCGGTAATCAACGCTTCTTTTACAGCATTCCAAGCTTCGTCCAATTTGGCAGAACGCGCTTGTTTTTGACGGATTTTGAACGCTTCTTTAATGGTTTCGCCGGCAATTTCGCGTACTTTTGCAACCAATTCTTCATTGGTTTCAGGTGCTTTCCAATCCCAAACTTCCGGATTAACTTCGTCGGCAAACTCATTGATGGCATTAATGGCCACTTGCATTTGATCATGACCGTAAACAACCGCACCCAGCATCACTTCTTCAGACAAGATGTCGGCTTCGGATTCCACCATCAACACGGCTTTAGAAGTACCGGCAACAACCAAGTCCAATTGTGATTTAGCCAATTCGGCTTTAGTCGGATTCAAAACGTACACGCCGTTTACATAACCTACGCGTGCCGCGCCAATCGGACCGGCAAACGGTACGCCGCTCAACACCAGCGCGGCAGATGCACCCAACATTGCAGGAATGTCAGAATCAATTTCAGGGTCAACAGACACCACCATCGCTACGATTTGGATGTCGTGATAGAAACCTTCAGGGAACAAAGGACGAATCGGACGGTCGATCAGACGGCTGGTCAGGATTTCTTTTTCGCTTTGTTTGCCTTCGCGTTTGAAGAAACCGCCGGGGATTTTCCCTGCTGCGTAAGTACGCTCAAGGTAATCGACAGTCAGAGGAAAGAAGTCTTGGCCTTCTTTCACTTCTTTGTTGGTAGTCACAGCAACCAAAACAACGGTGTCGCCCATGGATACTTTAACGGCAGCAGCGGCTTGGCGGGCGATTTCGCCGGTTTCCAAAGTAACGGTTTGATTACCGTATTGGAAGGTCTTAACGTGTTTATTGAACATTATTGTTCCTTTCAAAATACCGCACTGCTAAAACACTAATAATGCACACTAAAATCCGAATGTGCATAGTTAGGGTTTCAGACCGTGCGGCAGGTTATAAACAAGCTTTCAGACGGCCTTTAAGGCGCTGAAAACAACTCTCGATTATAAAGGCAACCATCCTTAAAATCCAGTATTTATACAATAAAAAGGCCGTCTGAAACATATCCTTTTCAGACGGCCTTCAAACTTAAAAATCAATCCTGAGTCAGCAAAGTCAATGCTTCCTGATATTTTTCGACTGTTTTTTGAATCACATCGGCAGGCACTTTAGGCGCAGGCGCTTTTTTATTCCAACCGCTTTGCTCCAGCCAGTCGCGGACAAATTGTTTGTCAAAAGACGGCGGATTGGTGCCGACTTTGTATTGGTCTGCAGGCCAAAAACGACTGGAGTCAGGCGTTAATACTTCGTCCATCAAAGTCAGCGTACCTTCTTCATCCAAACCAAATTCAAACTTGGTATCGCAAATGATAATACCGCGAGATTTCGCATATTCGGCCGCTTCTGTATAAAGCTGAATCGCTTTGGCGCGCACCTCCGCCGCCAATTCTTTTCCGATAATGCGTTCGCATTCTTCAAAGCTGATGTTTTCATCATGATCGCCAACTGCGGCTTTGGTCGATGGCGTAAAAATCACTTCGGGCAACTGTTGCGCTTCCTGCATACCTTCGGGCAGTTGAATACCGCAAACAGAGCCTGTCTTTTGATAATCTTTCCAACCGCTGCCTGCCAGATAACCGCGCACAATAGCCTCCACTTTCACCGGAGTGAGTTTTTTAGCCACGACGGCGCGTTTCTCTAAAACTTTAGCTTCGTTTTCAGGCAAAACATCGTAAACCGTATGGCCGGTAAAATGGTTAGGCATGATATGAGCCAGTTTTTTAAACCAAAAATTGGAAATCTGCGTCAGAATCTCCCCTTTACCCGGAATCGGGTCATCCAAAATCACATCGAATGCAGACAGACGGTCGGAAGCAACCATCAGCATACGTTTATCGTCAATTTCGTACAAATCGCGGACTTTGCCGGAGTAGATTTTTTTCAAGCTGATTTCAGACATTTCAGGTATCTCTTTAGTAGACAGAAGAATGCGGTATTTTAGCCCAATTTGGAATTTTTCGTCAGATTGTTTACAAAATAAAGGCCGTCTGAAACCTTATATTTTGGTTTCAGACGGCCTTATCCGTTGATTTCAGAGAAAAACCCTGAAAATCACCATCCTATCAGATTACAGAAACTTGAGTCTGATCTTGGATGTGGTTTACAGCAGACAGAGAGTAGTAGTCGCCGTGGCCAGTTACTTGGTAAGTGCTACCGTCAGCAAACTTGAAGTTTTCAACTTTGTGATTGTTACCAGTGAACCAGTCGTCGATGGTGATGCTGTCGTTAGTACCGACAGAAACAGTCAGATTAGCACCTGATTTGCTCAGCAATACGTCAGAAGCTGCAACGCCTTTACCGAACAACAGGGTGTCATTACCGCTTTCTTCACGGATAGTATCATGACCGTAACCTTTGTCGAAGAAGTAAGTGTCGTTACCGGTACCACCGATCAGGATGTCGTTGCCGACACCACCGTCGAGGTAGTCGTTACCGTCTTTGCCAACCAGGCAGTCGTCGCCGGCCAAACCGTACAGATGGTTGTTGCCGCCGTTACCTTCGATGTTGTTGTTCAAAGAGTTACCGGTACCGTTCAGGTTTTGCATACCTTGCAAGAACAGGTTTTCAACGTGATCGGTCAAGGTGTAGTCAATAACGGTACGAACAGTATCGATACCGGCTTGTGCATTGCCGTACTCGATAACTTGGTCGTTGGCATTGTCAACGAAATAAACATCGTTACCGTCGCCACCGCGCATGATGTCAGCACCTGAACCACCGTTCAGGTAGTCGTTACCGGCACCACCTTGCAGGTAGTCTTTACCTTCTTCACCGTACAGAGAGTCACCGTCGGCATCACCGTAAATGGTGTCGTTACCAGCACCGGCGTAGATTACGTCTGTGCCGTTGCCACCGTAGATGATGTCTTCGCAAGCAGTACCATAAATGGTATCTTTAGCATCAGTACCGCGGATAACGTTGCCGTCTTTGCAGTCTTCAGCACGGATGACATTACCTGGGTTTTTATCTTCGTGACCGTATGAGTTGTTTTGGTTATGATCGTCAACACAGTCTTTGCAGTCTGGCTCTGGCTTAGGCTCAGGTTTTGGCTCTGGCTTAGGCTCAGGTTTTGGTTCTGGTTTAGGCTCAGGTTTTGGTTCTGGCTTAGGCTCAGGTTTTGGTTCTGGCTTAGGCTCAGGTTTTGGTTGAGGTTTTGGTTCTGGTTGCGGTTCTGGTTGTGGCTCAGGTTTAGGCTCAGGTTTAGGTTGAGGTTTAGGCTGAGGTCGTGGTTTTGGTTGTGGTGGTGTCGGTTTGATTGGATCACAGTTGTAAGGTGGGCAAACCGGAACACATTTGTAAACGGTGGTTTTTGCTGGTGGGCAGAAAGCCGCAATAGCAGAAACCAAACCAGTTACCGCATTAACTACTGACACGCCGACGCTGGCAATGCTAGCGATGCTGCCGATAGAAACAGAAGATTTTGCTGCAGGAGCGCAGTAGTAAGATGAGAAGGAAGCCTTAGGCGCAGGAGCGCAGTAAGAACTAACCAGGGGTCTAGCATAATACCCCCCGTAACAGTATGCCATAATAATTACTCCCAAAATAGTTAATAAAGATATTGAGCTGACGGAACGAGCAAATTCCGCCCTTGCTCAATTATTATTTTAGTAATATTTTGCAAAATATTTACTCAAAAATATCAAACGGTAGAATTTGCCGATAAAAGGACGGAGTTTCGCCTGTTTTTAAATTCCATTATCCTAGCAACAATAAAAACATTAACATTGATTCACATTCTCTCAAACAGCATAGATCCTTTATCTATCTTATTAAAAGCTGAACTTTAACTCTAGTTATAGTAAACAAACATAATACCAATAAATGGTTATTATTATGGATAGATAATATCGATAATTTGCCCAAATACAGCCGCCTCTGCATTTTGTTCTACGCCAATAATGTGAATTTGTCGTATTTACACTATAATGACACGAATACCTATTTAACAGCTATCAGAGGAGATACTCAACCATGCGTACTTTATTGACCGGAGCCAAAGGTCAGCTTGCCCGTTGTCTGCGCGACCGCCTGCCCGAAGATTGGGAACTGATTGCTACCGACTCTACTTCGCTAGACATTACCGATACCGAAGCCGTGCATCATATGATTAAAAACTTCCAACCAGATGCCATCGTTAATGCCGCAGCTTACACTGCCGTCGATAAAGCAGAAGAAAACGCAGAGGCTGCTTTTGCCGTCAACGCAACTGCTGTTCACAACCTGGCCGCAGCCGCCCGCGCCGCACACGCCCGCTTTATCCATATTTCCACTGATTATGTATTCGACGGCGAAGGCAAACGCCCTTACCGCGAAACCGACTATACCAATCCGCGCAGCACTTACGGTCAATCCAAAGTAGCAGGCGAACTTTTGGCTTTAGCCGCGCATCCGGAAAGTACAATCGTCCGTACTTCATGGCTGTTTAGCGAATACGGCAGCAATTTCGTCAAAACCATGCTGCGCCTTGCCAAAGAACGTGATTCCCTCTCCATTGTTCACGACCAAACCGGCTGCCCGACTTATGCAGGCGACTTGGCTCACGCCATCATCAGTTTACTGCAACAGCCCACTTCCCCACGCGGCATCTTCCATTACTGTGGCAACAAATCGGCAACATGGTACGAATTTACCAAAGCCATCTTTCAGACGGCCCACCAATTAGACGACAGCTTCCGCATTCCGGAACTGAACGCGATTACCACCGAACAATACCCCCTGCCCGCTCCGCGTCCGGCATACAGCATTATGGATTGCTCACGCCTAGAGACCGAGTTTGGTATCAAACCGTCCGACTGGCAAAGAGCCCTGCGCGAAATTCTCCGCAAAATTGACTGATAAGCTGATCCATCTATATCAAGGCCGTCTGAAAACATATTTTCAGACGGCCTCTTTGTTTCTTTTATATCAAATGCTTTATCTATCCAGTCTGTCATTTGAAAAGTGCTACAATAGCCGTTTATTTTATTTTTCAGACGGCCTGACAATATGTGCAACCATCATCCCAAATATTCACACGATAATGACACCATCCGCATCCGCGGCGCGCGTACACATAATTTAAAAAATGTCGATTTGGACATTCCGCGCCACAAACTCGTGGTGGTAACAGGATTGTCAGGCAGCGGCAAATCGTCGCTGGCGTTTGATACTTTATATGCCGAAGGCCAACGCCGTTATGTTGAGAGCCTTTCCGCCTATGCCCGTCAGTTCTTACAGATGATGGACAAACCCGATGTCGATTTGATTGAAGGCTTGTCGCCTGCAATTTCCATCGAGCAGAAATCCACCAGCCACAACCCGCGTTCCACCGTCGGCACGGTAACGGAAATTCACGACTATTTGCGCCTTTTGTACGCACGCGTCGGCACACCCTACTGCCCCGAACACAAGCTGCCGCTGTCGAGCCAAACCGTATCTCAGATGGTCGATGCCGTCTTGAAGCTGCCGGAAGACACGCGCGTGATGATTCTGGCGCCGGCGGTGCGTGAGCGTAAGGGCGAGTTTGTCGATTTCTTTGCCGACTTGCAGGCGCAAGGCTTTGCGCGTGTACGCGTGGACGGCGAGGTCTATCAGCTTGACGAAGTACCGAAGCTGGAAAAAAACATTAAACACAACATCGACGTCGTCATCGACCGCGTGAAAGTGAAGGCGGACATCAAGCAGCGGCTGGCAGAAAGTTTTGAAACCGCGCTACGCCACGGCAACGAGCGCGCGTTGGCGATGGAAATGGACAGCGGCGAAGAGCATTGGTTCTCCGCGCGTTTTGCCTGCCCCGTATGTTCGTACAGTCTGCCCGAATTAGAGCCGCGCCTGTTTTCCTTCAACAACCCGATGGGCTCCTGCCCAACTTGCGACGGCTTGGGCAATACCAACTTCTTTGATCCTGAAAAAGTGGTCGCGCATCCCGAATTATCCTTAGCCGCAGGCGCGATTGACGGCTGGGACAAGCGCAACCAGTTCTATTTCCAAATGATTCAGTCGCTGGCGCGGCATTATGGTTTCGATGTGCAGGCTGCTTGGGAAACACTGCCTGAAAAAGTCAGAAAAGTTGTCTTGCACGGCTCGGGCAAAGAAGTCATTGATTTTACTTACCTGTCCGAACGCGGCACCACCTTCAACCGCAGCCACGCCTTCGAAGGCATCATCCCCAATCTCGAACGCCGCTACCGAGAAACCGACAGCGAAACCGTGCGCGAAAAACTACGCGAATACCAAAACCACCGTGCCTGCCCAAGCTGCGGCGGCGCACGTTTGCGCAAAGAAGCGCGCTACGTTTACGTCAGCGGCGAACCATTGCACGAAGTCTCCGCCTGGCCGCTGACCAAAACCCACCAATTTTTTGAAACGCTGGATTTGGACGGCAACAAAAAACAAATCGCCGAAAAAATCCTCAAAGAAATCACCGAACGCCTTGGCTTCCTGATTAACGTCGGGCTGGATTACCTGAACTTGAGCCGCTCCGCCGAAACCCTTTCCGGCGGCGAAGCCCAGCGCATCCGCCTCGCCAGCCAAATCGGCAGCGGCCTGACCGGCGTAATGTACGTTTTGGACGAACCCTCCATCGGCCTGCACCAGCGCGACAACGACCGCCTGCTCGCCACCCTCAAACGCCTGCGCGATTTGGGCAACAGCGTGATTGTGGTCGAACACGATGAAGACGCCATCCGCGAAGCCGATTTCGTGGTCGATATGGGCCCCGGCGCGGGCGAACACGGCGGCAACGTACTAATTGCCGACACGCCCGAAAACGTCGCCAAATGCGAAAATTCCGTTACCGGACAATACCTCAGCGGCAAAAAATCCATCGCCGTGCCGTCTGAACGCACGCCCGTCAATCCCGACAGAATGCTCGTCCTCAAAGGCGCGCGCGGCAACAACCTCAAAAACGTTACCCTTGAGCTGCCGCTCGGTTTGATTACCTGCATCACCGGCGTATCCGGCAGCGGCAAATCCACCCTGATTAACGACACCCTCGCCAAAATCACCGCCCGCGAACTCAACCGCGCCCAAGAAGAACCCGCCCCATACGACGACATCCACGGCCTCGAACACCTCGACAAAGTCATCAACGTCGACCAATCCCCCATCGGCCGCACCCCGCGCTCCAACCCCGCCACCTACACCGGCCTGTTCACCCCCATCCGCGAACTCTTCGCCGGTGTACCCCTCTCCCGCGAACGCGGCTACAACGTCGGCAGATTCTCCTTCAACGTTAAAGGCGGCCGCTGCGAAGCCTGCCAAGGCGACGGCGTGATTAAAGTCGAAATGCACTTCCTGCCCGACGTGTACGTCCCCTGCGAAGTCTGCCACGGCAAACGCTACAACCGCGAAACCCTCGAAATCCAATACAAAGGCAAAAACATCAGCCAAGTCCTCGACATGACCGTCGAAGAAGCCCGCGAATTTTTCGACGCCGTCCCCACCGTATCGCGCAAACTGCAAACCCTGATGGACGTAGGCCTCGGCTACATCCGCCTCGGCCAGTCCGCCACCACCCTCTCCGGCGGCGAAGCCCAGCGCGTCAAACTCGCCTTGGAACTCTCCAAACGTGACACCGGCAGAACACTCTACATCCTCGACGAACCGACCACTGGCCTGCACTTCGCCGACATCGCCCTGCTGCTGGAAGTCATAGGCCGTCTAAAAGGCAAAGGCAACTCGATAGTGATTATCGAGCATAATCTGGATGTGATTAAAACTGCGGATTGGATTGTGGACTTGGGGCCGGAAGGGGGCGATGGGGGTGGTACAATTATTGCGGAAGGGACGCCGGAGGATGTGGCAAAGGCAAAAATCAGTTATACTAGCAAATATTTAAGTGAAGTAGTAAAGTAATAAATTAAAAATTAGGAAGATTCATGTTAATTAATTTTTCAGTATCAAATTATTTATCATTTAAAGGTAAACAGTCATTTAGCATGATTAGTCAAAGTTACGAACAAGAGTTTTTTATAGAAGATCATATATTAAAATCGTCTATTTTGTTTGGAGCTAATGCTGCTGGAAAATCAAATTTAATCTCAGCTATTGGATTATTTAGAGAAATTATTTTATCTGCCAATAAAGAATTAGAAAAAAACATTCTTGACCAGGTGATTCCATTTTTACTAGATAATAAATCAAAAGAACAGCCAACTGAATTTGAAATTACTTTTCTTGCAGAAAATGATCTATTATATAAATATGGGATAAAAGTATCTAATGGAATAATTTTCAGAGAATGGCTTTATTTCTCAAATAACGAAATTAAGCTTAATGAGGTGGAACTCTTTCAGCGTGAAGGTAACAAACTTACCTATATTAATGAAGAGTTATTTCCAGAAGCTAAGAATTTTTACAATGAAGAAAAGTATTTAATACAAACAAAGGAAAATGTTCCCTTTATTACTGATATGGCAGGAACAAGTTCTAAACATTCTTTGGCAATCATCAATTGGTTAAAAAAACTGAAAATTTTATCTGGTTTAAGTGATGATGGTTTTATTCAATATAGTCTGAAACTGCTGGAAAAAAACAAGGATTTTTCCATATGGATACAGGAATTTTTATCAAGTGTAAATATTAATAAAATTAAATTTGTAGATAAAGAGGTTGTTTTAGAGGAAAAAGTTAAAGCTATTAATTCGCTTATTCAGCTTGTAGATAAAATTGATAAAGATAAATTATCGAAAGAACAAGAAGATAATTTAATGCTCTTATCAAAACTTACTGACTTTCTAAATGTTGTTAACTCTCAAAATAAAAAAAATACGGCTTCAACACATGAGAAAATCGTAGAAGTAATTAAAAATATCGATGGTGATGAATATCATATACCTTTACATTTAGAATCTTCGGGAACTAAAAAGCTTATTGCTCTCTTGGGGCCTATTTTTGACTCTATTGAAAAAAATCATGTACTAGTTATTGATGAAATTGATGCTAAATTTCACACATTGTTAATGAAAAAATTCTTCTCTATTTTTCTTAGGGATACGAAGAAGTGTCAATTAATAGCTACTGCTCAAGATACTAATTTAATCAGTAAGGATATTTTTAACAGGGATCAAATTTGGTTTGTCAATAAAGATGAATTTGGTGAAAGTGAGTTATATTCATTAATTGAATTTAAAGAGAGTGCATTATCAGACGAGAGTTATGAAACTAGGTATTTAAAAGGCGCATTTGGAGCAGTTCCATTATTTCCAGATTATGCGACTATTGAAAATTTAATGGAGTAATTAGCTAAATGATACAACAACGAAAAACTGGTAATCGAACAGAAAATCCAAGTTCTCCTGAAAGTACATCAGTTTTAATTAGTTGGATACATTATAAGGGGAATGATAAAAAAAATGGTCAGTTAATTTCGGAATGGGAAAAAGATGGTTCATTGCTGATGAGTCTTTTTAAAGTAATTGACACTATCCAATCAAGTAAATTACAAGAATTAATAAACAAGGGATTTATTAATTTGTATGGAAAATTTCCTGAAAATAGAAAGACTGATTTTTCATGCCCTCCTGATTTAAATATGACAGACAATTGGGGGGTTATCAAAAAAATCCATCAGCACTCTCGTGTAGCTGGTTTCTTTAAAAATGGATATTTTTATATTGTTTTTTTGGATAGGGAACACAAATTTTATAAATCAAGTCGTTTCCATAAATGTTAAGCAAGCATACAAGCATAGGTTAGGTCCGGATTCAATAAACTATTAAATCCACCTGTTTTGTTGAGCAAGCCGTAGCCTGCATACCCCCCTCCGCGTGCGTGGCCATGCTACACACTCTACCAGCGAATCATACGGAACTTCAAAATATTAAAGTATCAAGCATTGTTGTTTAATTTAATTAAAATCATACAGTTGAAAGAGTCAGTCTATCTAAATATCCTAAAGGCCGTCTGAAATTTCAGACGGCCTTTGCTTTTTAAGTAATCCTTTTTTCAACGATTACGCCGCTTTACGGTGATAATGTCTGAGCGCGTGTTCTTTGCGACGACCGCTACTGAATGCTGATACGCGTTTCAGATAACCGATCACTCGGGTGCCGTAGTCAATATCGTGGCTACCGCAGGCGGAACAGGCGTGCAAGGTGCGTTTGTCGATGTGGCCGCATTCGTTGCAGATGGTGATGCGCACGTTCACGCAGAAGTAGTTGCAGCCGGTTTGTGCGGCAATGTCCAAGAGCGAGCGGTAGCCGGATTCGGGTAGGGCTTCGTCGAGGTTCAGGTGCAGCGCGGAGCCGCCGTCGAGCCAGTCCACTAGTTCTTTGCCGTGCAGCAGGAATTTGTCGAGCGCGTTGATTTCTTCGTCTTCAACGACGTAGAAATAGGAGTTGTAGCATTCGCGGCTGACTTGGTAGCCGTCGGCTTTGTCCCATTTGGCGTTTTTCACGCCGAGGTTTTCGGCGGGAACAAACTCGGTGTTGAACTTCACGCCGTAGTGTTTGCTGGCGGCTTGGTTGGCGTCAAATATGGTTTTCAGACGGCCTTGAACAAAGTTGATGTAGTCGTCGTTGTAGCCGACCTTGATGCCTTGCGATTCGGCGGCTTCCGCCATACCGTTGATACCGATGGTGAGGAACTGTTTGTCCAGCGTGATAAAGCCTGCATCGTATACGGGCAGCATTCCGGCGGCTTGGTATTCTTCCATCAGTTTGCGGTAGGCGTATTGGTATTTGTGGATTTTGGCGACTTCAGCGGCAAGGTCGCGCCCGTCTTGTTCCAGCCGGTTCATGTTGATGGTGATGACGTTGATGGAACCGGTCGCCACGCCACCCGCGCCGAGTGTGTAGCTGAAGGTACGGTCTTCGATGGCATTGCGCAGGCGGCAGCAGGAAGCAAGCGAGTCGGGGTTGTCGGAAAGATAGACGAAGAAGGAATTGCCTTCCGCCAACTCTTTCGCCATTACGTCAGCGAACACGGTGTCTTTGCATTTGCCGCCATCGGTCAGCATCGCGGCGGTAACGACAGGGAAGGTCAAAACGGCTTTGGTGCGTTCCTGATTGAACCATTTGAGGAAGAAGTTTTGCAGCTTCGCCACACTCGCCCACACCGGTTTGCTGAAATCGGGGAAGACGAAATCGCCAAACATCGCGTCGAAATAGTATTGATCGTAAACGGAAATATTCCAGAATACGCTCTGATAGCCTCGCGCGGCGGCGGGCTGGTTGATGCTGTACACCACCTGCTGCATGTGGTTGGCGATTTCTTTGCCGTGGGTTTCCAAATAATTGTCGCCGTAGTCTTTACGGGCGAAGTAGTCGAAATAAGTCAGAAATTCCACCGTCGCCACCGCGCCGGCAAACTGCGCGCTGATGGCAAACACAAGGTTGATAAACGAGCCGCAAAACGAAGCCAGATGCTGCGGCGCCTTAGATTCGCCGCCGAGTTTGCTTAAGCCGTCGAGCAGGAAAGGATACAGCGTAACCGACACACAGTAAGGCTTGAGGCTGGTTTCGTCATGCACATAAATCTCATGTGCCTCAATCTGCCGGATGTATTCGTCGGCGACGGATTGGTCGAAAATTTCGGCGATTTTGCGCGACACTTGGGCACGGTTAATCTGCACGAAAAAGTCTTTCATGATTTCCGCTTCCATCGTGGCGATGTTTTTTTGCGTTACGTTGGCATTGGCATCCATTTTCGAGCCGTCCGCCGCGTTTTGCGCGCTGATGTAGTCGCGCATGAATTGTAGTTTTCCGTTTAACTGTTCGGGATGCAGCCGAATCATGTTAATTCTCCTGTATGGTTTGGTTGATTTATCAAGTAATGACGGTCAGGCCGTCTGAAACATCGCTGTCAGCGAATACAATAAATTCAATTTAAATCAGTGCAATACAGCATTGAGCTAAATTGAAGCCACTGGAAAAACTTTGGGCGCGGGTTTGTCTTTGACAAACAAGCGGTTCAACACCTCGCCCGTACGCAAATCGATAAACTTCTGATTGGTGGTCGGGCTGTCCAAACCGCCCAGCTCCATCTGCCAACGGCCGGTTTTCAGATACGTCAGATAAGGCAGGATGCCGTCTGAAACCGTCTCCAGCTCCTCGCGATCCAAGCCAGTGTACAAACAGGCTTTCAAACCTTCCTGAGCAACAATAGCCAGCATTTTCTGTAAGGCTTTCGGTTGCCATTCCCCGCCCATAAACAACACGCAGCTAATTAGCCCGCGATAGCGTTTCAGACGGCCTTTTAAATAATCCTCGGTCAATTCCGTGCCAATACCCTCTTTCCATGTATCGGCACTGTGGCAACCTTTGCAACGCAACGGACAACCGGAAAACAGAAACGCCAGCGACACTTCACCCGGCACTTCCTGCCAGACAATTTGTTCAACTGTAAATTTCAAGCTACTCATTGCAATACTATAAAACACAATATATGGTGCAAATTAAAACACAAGACTACTAGATATGGTATTTTTATTTAACAATGTATTTTACCCATACAATAGATTTTTATTATTTATCTGATTGTCTATTACTATAAAATAGTAGTTTTAAGCCAATAAAAAGGCCGTCTGAACACGATTCAGACAGCCTGTAATTAAAAAAAGAAAAGCAAACTCCGTTATAACAAAGACAGTTTTAACAAATCAAAAAAGGCCGTCTGAAATCATCTTTCAGACAGCCTCAATTTCAGGTTTTAGCCCCGATTCGAGCCTTTAACCATATCCATCAAAAACAATCGGCAATCCAAGTTACCATTAAACAGCGGAATTTTACGCTTCGGAGAAAGGCGCATAAATTTCGGCATATCGCGATCGCCGGTAAACATCCCAGCCAGCCAGCCTGCGTAGTGCTGTTTCAACCATGTGCCCAGTTGCGGATAAAGAGCCTGTAAAGCCTGAATTTCGGCAAGGCGCACGCCATAAGGCGGATTGGAAATCATAATGCCGTGTTCGCCGTTTGGTCGAGCGTCTTGCGCATCTTGCACATCAAAACGGAGGAAATTATCCACTTCGGCGGCTTGAGCATTGGCCAATGCGGCGCGGATCATATAACGGTCGTTGTCGCTGCCGGAAATTGGCGCGGCTGCCGGTTTGATTTGTTTTTCAGCTTCACGGCGCAGGGCTTGCCATTTTTCTTTGTCGAAGTTTTGCAGTTTTTCAAAACCGAAACGGCGCATCAAACCCGGCGCACGGTGTGTCGCAATCCATGCAGCCTCAATGGCAATCGTACCGCTACCGCAAAACGGGTCTTGGAAAGGCTGCGTACCGTCATAGCCTGCCAAAAGCAGCAAACCTGCCGCCAAGTTTTCCCTCAATGGGGCTTCGCCGGTATCCTGACGATAGCCGCGTTTGAAGAGTGCTTCGCCGGAAGTATCGATAAAGATTTCCACATTGCGTTCATCGATAAAGGCATGGATGCGGATATCAGGATTGATTTTGCCCACGCTCGGACGCGCATCATAAATATCGCGGAAGGCATCACAGACGGCATCTTTGATCTTCAAACCGACAAAATCCAAGCTTTTCACATTGGCGCGTTTGCCTTCAACTTTGACTTTAAAGGTCTGCTCCAGCTTAAACCAACCTGTCCAATGCAGATTTCGTGCCAGTTTATAGATATCGTGTTCGTTGCGATAACCGCCTTTGGTCAAACGCAGCAAAACACGGCTGGCAACGCGCGAATGCAGGTTGATGCGGTACACCTGCTCCATCGTGCCTTTACATGCCACACCGCCATCAACAGCGCGGATATCCTGGCATGCCATGCTTTCGAGTTCCTGCGTCAAAGGCGCTTCCAAACCGCGAGGACAAGTGATAAAAAGTGAATAAACCGTCATATAAAACCTTTCCGGGTAGAGCTATCCGAACCACTCGGATAACAAATAAAAACAATATTATAGCCGAAAAACCAAAAGGCCGTCTGAAACTTCAGACGGCCTTTGAATAAAGCTTGCTTAGTGATCCAAACTATCGGTTTCAACCTTAACCGCTTTATCGGTTTTATCCTCCGGCAAAACCAAGTTCAACAATACCGCCATAATACCGCCTGCGGAAATTGAGTTTTGGAACAATACAGGCAGGTTTTTGAACACTTCCGGCTCAAATGCCACGCCCAAACCCAAACCGACAGAAGTCGCCGCAATAACTGCTTCACGACGGCGAATACCGTGGCTGACCAGAATCCGCACACCGGCAATCGCAATCAGGCCAAACATCAACACCATCGCGCCACCCAAAACCGGACTCGGAATCGTGGTAAACGCGCGGCCGATAACGGGGAACAAGCCCAATAATACCAAAATTGCCGCAATATATTTGCCTACATGACGCGAAGCCACACCGGTCATTTGAATCACGCCGTTATTTTGCGCAAACGTGGTCAAAGGCAAAGAACCCAGTGCAGTCGCAATCACAGACACCAAACCATCCGCCAATACGCCGCCGCGCAGACGTTTGGTATATTCTTCACCCTCAATCGGCTGCTCGGAGACCATTGCTGTCGCCGTCAAATCGCCCACTGCCTCAAATACGCTCAACAAGAAAATCGCACCGGCAACGATAAACGCGTGCCAATCAAATGCGAAACCATATTTAAACGGAACAGGCAGGGTAATCAGCGGCAGGTTTTGCAGGGCGGAAAAATCTACTTTACCCAAAAACAGCGCAACAATATAACCAACAATCAAACCCACCGCGATGCCGCTCATACGCAGCAATGGATTTTTCAAGCAGTTGAAAACCAATACAATCAGCAACACCAGCGATGCCAAACCCAAGTTTTCCATCGAGCCGAACGTACCGTCTGCTTTCGCACCGAAGCCGCCGCCGAAATCGGTAATGCCCACATGCACCAAGCTCAAGCCGATCAACATGACGACCACGCCGCTTACAGTCGGTGTAATCACTTTTTTCAAATACGGCAAAAGCCAAGCGGAGAAGCACACCAAAAACGCGCCGACAAAGGACACGCCCAAAAGCGTTGAAATCATCACATCTTCAGTCAAGCCGCCCTCTTTCATGCCGGTACCGAGCGCAATCATCACGGTAACAAAAGAGAAGTTGACCGACTGAATCGACAACATACCCGAACCGACCAGCCCGAAACGGTTGACCTGCAAATAAGTACCGACACCGGAAGCCACCATCGCCATCGACACCAAATAAGCCGTCATTTCAACCGGCAGCTCCAACGCCCCGCCGACAATCAGTGCCGGAGTAATCATCGGAACAAAAATCGCCAGAAGGTGCGTAACCGCACTCAACAACGCATTACCAAACGGCGGCTTATCTTCCAAACCATAAACCAAATCAAGCGGTTCCGCTTGTTTTTCAGTCATTCCGGCCATGTTGAACCTTCTCTCAAGAATCGTTAAAAAATATTAAGATGCGTATTTTAACCAATTTGAAATGTATCAGCAAATTCAAAACCATCAGGCCGTCTGAAAGTTCCGCCCAGACGTTTTCAGACGGCCTCAAACCGCCTTAACACATTTTAATTCTTGACATCATTTTTCCATCTCAAAACAAACAAATCAATGATTTAAAAATGTATTATTCATTAAGATAATGACAAGTCACCATTAAACGGCAAAGCCGCTTAACGGATATGTTTCACACAAACAACAAAGTAAGCTACAATCCACTGCATAATTCACCCACACCATAAAATTAAAGGTTTCCGTATGTTAAAAGGCAGTCTGGTTGCCCTGATTACTCCGATGAATCAAGACGGCAGCATCAACTACGAACAACTTCATGACTTAATCGACTGGCACATTGAAAACGGCACCGACGGCATCGTCGCAGTCGGCACCACCGGCGAGTCAGCCACCCTGCCTGTCGAAGAACATTTGGCCGTTATTGAAGCCACTGTCAAACACGTCAACAAGCGCGTTCCCGTTATCGCTGGCACAGGCGCCAACAATACTGTCGAAGCCATCGCCCTTTCCAAAGCCGCTGAGCAAGCCGGTGCGGACTACACCTTATCTGTTGTTCCCTACTACAACAAACCTTCGCAAGAAGGCATTTACCAACATTTCAAAGCCATCGCCGAAGCCACTTCGATTCCGATGATTATCTATAATGTTCCCGGCCGTACCGTCGTGAGCATGAGCAACGACACTATTTTGCGTTTGGCCGAGATTCCGAATATCGTCGGCGTGAAAGAAGCCAGCGGCAATATCGGCAACAACATCGAATTGATCAACAGCGTTCCTGAAGGTTTTGCCGTGTTCTCCGGTGACGACCCTACCGGTCTGCCTTTCATGCTGTGTGGCGGTCATGGCGTGGTAACCGTTGCAGCCAACGTTGCACCGAAACTCTTTGCCGACATGTGTCGAGCCGCCCTTGAGGGCGATATTGCGACCGCCCGTCGTCTAAACGAGCAACTTATCCCAATTTATAACACCATGTTCTGCGAGCCCAGCCCGGCCGCGCCCAAATGGGGCCTGAGCTTATTGGGCAAATGCGAACCCCATGTTCGTCTGCCTTTGGTAGCACTGACCGAAGCCGGTCAAGCCAAAGTCCGAGCCGCTCTGGAAAAATCAGGACAAATCTGATCCGGAAATAAGGCCGTCTGAATTCCAAACACCCTTTTCAGACGGCCTCCCTGTTAAGAACTCCATCCACAGGAAAACAAGATGACCTATATCAAACCCATCGTAGTAGCCCTCGCCCTGATTAGCATGACTGCCTGTTCCGGCAGCAAAAAAGAACAACCCAAACTCGACTATCAAAGTCAATCACACCGCTTGGTCAAACTGGAAGTACCACCTGATTTGAACAACCCAGACCAAGGCAACCTCTATCAATTACCGGCAGGCAGCGGTGCCGTCCGCGCCAGCGACTTCAACAAACGCCGCACTCAAGCTGTACAACAACCTGCCAATGCAGAAGTCTTGAAATCCGTTAAAGGCGTACGCCTTGAGCGTGACGGCAACCAACGCTGGTTGGTTGTCGATGGCAAATCACCTCGCGAAATTTGGCCTTTGCTGAAAGTGTTCTGGCAAGAAAACGGTTTCGACATCAAATCTGAAGAACCTGCCATCGGCCAAATGGAAACCGAGTGGGCAGAAAACCGAGCCAAAATCCCTCAAGACAGCCTGCGCCGTCTGTTGGACAAAGTCGGCTTGGGCGGTATCTACTCTACCAGCGAACGCGACAAGTTCATCATCCGCATCGAACAAGGTAAAAACGGTTCGACCGACATCTTCTTCGCCCACAAAGGCATGAAAGAAGTTTATGCCGACCGTAAAAAAGACACTACGATGTGGCAACCGGGTGAAAACGACCCTAACCTCGAAGCCGCATTCCTCGCCCGCTTTATGCAATATTTGGGCGTTGACGGTCAGCAAGCCGAACAAGCCCTGACCCAAAGCGTTGCTGCCCGCAGCAATGCTTCTGAATTGGCGCGTGTGGACAACGGCACTCTGTTGCTGGCAGGCGATTACGGCCGCAACTGGCGCCGTACCGCCCTTGCGCTTGACCGCATCGGCCTGACTGTTATCGGTCAAAATGCCGAACGCCGCGCTTTCTTGGTTCAACAAGCGCCAACTGAAGGCGAAGCAGTTGCCAATAAAAAACCGGGCCTGTTCAAACGCGTATTTGGCAAAGGCAAAGCAGAAGCGCCAAAAACGTATCCTGAAATCATCGTGTATGTTGAGCCTATCAACAATGGCGCACGCCTCCATCTGTTGAACAAAGACGGCAGCCCATACAAAGGCAGCGATGCCTCCACATTGCTGAGCCGCCTGCACACAGAATTGCGTTAATCCGTTATTCGACTTAAGGCCGTCTGAAATATTCAGACGGCCTTTTTAACGAATCCGGCATGGTTTCAAATTCCCAATCTGACGTTATAATCAGAACATTTTTCCCCCTTACCCAAGCTGCCATGACCCGACAAAAAGCCTATCTGCTCCTGACCGCCCTGTTTACCCTGATGTTTATCGTACTGATTCTGTTGGGTGCTTATCTTCTGAGCATTCACAGCAAACAATTTGCCGTTGCCGCCTTTCTGTTTGCCTTTGCCGCCGTTTTTGCCCAAATCGGCAGCCTTGCCCTTTACATCCGCCACAAAGCACGCGCACAAATGGCTCGTATGCAGCAAACCGAAAACCATTAAGGAAAAACCATGTTTGAAAAAATCGTCCTTGCCAGTGGCAACGCAGGCAAACTCAAAGAATTTTCCCGCCTCTTTGCCGACTTAAACATCGAAGTCCTGCCGCAATCGCAGTTCAATACGCCCGAATGTCCCGAGCCGTACCATACCTTTATTGAAAATGCCCTGGCTAAAGCACGTCATGCCGCCCAATACAGCGGCTTACCGGCACTTGCCGACGACTCCGGCATCTGCACCAACGCCTTAAACGGCGCACCCGGTATTTTCTCCGCACGTTATGCAGGCGAAAACCCCAAATCCGATGCCGCAAACAACGCCAAACTCTCTGCCGATCTTGCCGATAAAGACGACAAAAGCTGCTACTACGTCTGCGTCCTTGTCCTCGTCCGCCACGAAAACGACCCGCAACCCATCATCGCAGAAGGCATCTGGCGCGGACAATGGCAGACCGAGGCAGCCGGTACAAACGGCTTCGGCTACGATCCACATTTCTATCTGGCCAAACATGGTTGCACCGCTGCCGAGCTTGATCCTGAAATCAAAAATGCCGAAAGCCACCGCGCCCAAGCATTGCGTGAACTATTAAGAAAAATCGAATCCTTATAAATCAATAATAGGCCGTCTGAAAACCTGAAACGTTTTTTTAGATGTTCTAAATCCAACAAATAATGAAAGAAATCCATGTCCCCTAAGCAAATCCTGATTGTCGCCATCCGCTTGGTCGTTTTAATCGGCATCGTACAAACACTTGGCGGCATTGCTACCATATTCGCACAGTCAGAAAGCATGTATGACAGCAAACAAATTCCGCCCGTACTGATGTTCTACGGCTTGTATTTAATTGCATGGTTGCTGCTATGGTGTTTCCCTGCCACCATTGCCAACCGCCTATTGCCCGAACATCTGCAAACCGTACAGGAAGCCCCAAAACACCCTGCACCATGGCTGACGACCGGTATTGTATTAATAGGCATATATACTGTTTTCCAAGCCATCCCCGACCTAATTTACCAGTTCTCTCTCTATCTTTTTGTACAGTCTATCGCTATCGACACACACACATCTGTTTGGGCGAATCTCGGCGCACAAAACCAAGCTGGTATACTTGCTAACATCGCGCAGCTTTTTATCGGCATTTTTCTGCTATTCGGCGCACCCAAACTCTCGTCTTGGATACGCAAAAGACTTTAATACATAAAAACAACAGGCCGTCTGAAACCTTCAGACGGCCTACCTCACATTCATTCCCATGCCCAAACCCTCACCTGAAGAATTGGCAGCCTTTGCAAAACACGTCGCTGCCTTCATCCCAACCATACCTGACGAACTTCTGCAACTCATTGACAGTCAAGAAACTGCTATCGTCTTTTTAGGCAAACCAAGCTGTTCATACTGTCGCCGTTTTGTTGCAAAACTGTCTACCGTTTCCTTAAACAAACAGCTTACCATCCACTTTACCGACAGCAGCAACAAAGCAGCTTTAAAAACTTTTCGTGAACAACACGGCATCCAAACTGTTCCCGCTCTACTCAAAATCTCACAAGGCAAAATAAAAGCCGTCTGCAATTCCAAATTATCAGAAGAAGAAATTGAAGCCTTTTTGAGCGCTTAGACTTCGCAAATTTCCTACTGATTACTTTCCCAGCCGACATTTCAGTTAAAATAATGGCCTAAAAATTTCAGACGGCCTTGAGCCTCAACACATACCATGACCCAAATCACTTTCCAACGCCCTGGCCAGCTAACCGCCCTACCTCCTTTATCACTCTATATCCATATTCCTTGGTGCATCAAAAAATGCCCGTATTGCGACTTCAATTCCCACAGCCTGAAAAACGGCCTGCCGGAAGAAGCCTATATCGATGCCCTATTAACCGACCTGCAGCTTGAATTGCCCAATATTTGGGGCAGACCAGTGGAAACCATATTTTTCGGCGGCGGCACACCCAGCCTGTTTCAAGCAGAATCGATTGACCGTTTATTAAGCGGCGTGCGTTCGCTGTTGCGCTTGCAACCCGAAGCGGAAATTACTTTAGAAGCGAACCCGGGCACATTTGAAATTGAGAAGTTTCAAGGGTTTAAAGACGCAGGCATTACGCGCCTGTCTATCGGTGTGCAGAGTTTTAACGACGATATGCTTGCTCGATTAGGACGCGTTCACAATGGCAAAGAAGCCCTGACAGCTATTGATACTGCATTGAAATTATTTGATAAAGTCAATATCGATTTGATGTATGCCCTGCCAAACCAAACGGTTCAGACGGCCTTAAACGATGTGCAAACGGCTATCGCAACAGGCGTATCTCATATCAGCGCATATCATCTGACAATGGAACCGAACACGCCTTTTGGTCATACGCCGCCCAAAGGATTGCCACAAGATGAAGCAGCATTGGATATTGAAGATGCCGTACACGGCGCATTGGAAAGCGCAGGCTTTATCCACTATGAAACATCGGCTTTTGCAAAACCTGCCATGCAGTGCCGCCATAATTTGAACTATTGGCAGTTCGGCGATTACTTAGGGATAGGCGCGGGTGCGCACGGCAAAATTTCCTATCCCGACCGTATCGAGCGAACTGTCCGCCGTCGCCATCCCAACGACTATCTTGCCGCCATGCAGAGCAATCCGCATGAAGCAGTCGAACGCAAAACTGTTGCTGCCGAAGACCTTCCATTCGAATTCATGATGAACGCCCTACGCCTGACCGACGGCGTACCTGCCGCAATGCTGCAAGAACGTACCGGTGTACCCACTGCAAAAATCATGGCACAAATCGAAACCGCCAGACAAAAAGGCCTGCTTGAATCAGACCCGACTGTGTTCCGCCCAACCGAGCAAGGCCGTTTGTTCTTAAACGATTTGTTACAGTGTTTTTTATAAATGCGGTTTTACAACAGCTAAAACATTTTTAGATTTGCTTAATTTTCCACAAGAAAATACAATCAGAATAATTGTTGGGGTAGGTGCTCATGTGGCTGTTAATCATGCTTCAACAAAAGTTGAGACAGCTAATTCATATCATGAACGTAAAGAAACTAAAACCGGCATGGGTGTAATGGCTGGTGTAAGCTACGAAGTAACTCCTAACGTTGCTTTGGACGCTGGCTATCACTATAACCATTAGGGCAAGATTAATAACGTTAAGTTCCATACTCACGAAGTATCTGCCGGTGTACGCGTAAAATTCTAATATTTGAATACTTGACATGAAGCAATCATTGCTTCAAATATCAAGTAACAAAAGGCCGTCTGAAACCTATTTCTCAGGATTTCAGACGGCCTTTAAGTTGTTTAAATATGTCTAACTTTTTGCTGCTTTTACTTTTGCTGCAAACCACAGTGCCGCAGCCGTTCCTGCCATATCGGCAATGCCATCCGCGATCGAACCTTGGCGCGTAGTAGTCAGAAATGCCTGAGCCAGCTCGCTGCCTACTGCGAATAATAAGGCGGCAAACAGAATGCCTTTATAGGGAATATTCCTATTGTCTTGAATAAATATTTTTGCGCACAGCCATGCCTGACCGAAGAAAAGTCCAAAATGGCCGACTTTATCAAAATGGGGAAATGGTGGAGCGCTATTGCCGCCCTCTTTGAAAAGTAAGGCATAAATGGCGGCGGCAAACCAGATAAAGGCAGCGGCAGTGAATTTGTTTAATGGTAAGGCTTTCATTTGTCGGCCTCTTCATCCAACCATGTTTGGCAGATATCTGCCAAGCGGACAAATTTCCCACCCCGCGCCTTCAAAATATCACGCCATTGTGCCACTTCTTCTGCATCCGGGGCATCTTCAATACTGCATTCGTAAAGGCAGAAGTCTAATGTTTCGCCAACAACGCCGGGGGCTTCGGTCTGCATCAGGCTGGTCAGTTCGTTCATATTTACTGTTTCTTTAATTGGTTTATCGCTAGCCAGACTGCACCGTCTGTTTT
The DNA here is from genome assembly GCF_019334725.1 of Neisseria perflava. Lineage (NCBI taxonomy): Bacteria > Pseudomonadati > Pseudomonadota > Betaproteobacteria > Neisseriales > Neisseriaceae > Neisseria > Neisseria perflava. Next base: position 1,640,607 of record NZ_CP079818.1, read on the forward strand.
CAGGCCGTCTGAACATGATGTGCAAGGCTGCCCATTCGGCTTACTTACTGTGTAAAAACCGTGTTGCCTCTTCCCATTCGCCATTCAACACGGCCGGCAATCCTTGCAGGGATTTGGCGATGGCGTCATCAATTTGCTGTCTCTGTTCCGCTGACGGTTTATTCAACACATAACCGACAACCAGATTACGGTCGCCCGGATGATCAATACCCAAGCGCAGGCGGTAGAAATTAGGCGTACCCAAGCGAGCCTGAATGTCTTTGAGGCCGTTGTGTCCGCCGTTGCCGCCGCCAAGTTTGAATTTGATACGGCCGCATGTAATATCCAGCTCGTCATGAACCACCAAGATTTCCTCCGGCTTGATTTTGTAAAACTGAGCCAAAGCGGCTACTGCCTGACCGGAGCGGTTCATAAAGGTCATGGGTTTGAGCAGCCAAACATCGCCATCAGGCGTAGTGGCGCGCGCTACTTCGCCGTAAAATTTCTTTTCGTCTTTAAAATTGACTTTCCATTTCCACGCCAGTTCGTCCAATAGCCAAAAGCCGACATTGTGGCGCGTTTGTTCGTATTCTTGGCCTGGATTACCCAAACCGACGATTAATTTAATTTTCAAGCTCATTACTGTTCTTTCAGTTTGACAGGCCGTCTGAAAAAGTTTCAGACGGCCTTCGATTTATTCTTGCCCGGCGCGTTTACGTCGCGCTTCTTTCGGATCAATCAACAATGGACGATAAACCTCAATCCGATCGCCATCGCGCAACACCGTCTCGTCTTTCACCGTCTTGCCGAAAATACCCAAAGGCGCTTGCTGCAAATCCAACTCTGGGAACTCTACCTCCAAGCCGCTTTGCAGGGCGGCTTCGCGTACGGTTATACCTTCGGCAACGGTCATGTTCTTCAACACTTGCCTATCGGCCAGTCCGTAAACAATTTCAATTTCAAGCATAGCGGCGGTCGGCCTCTTTAATAAAAGCATCCACCAGTGTACCGGCAAGATGGCCGAACACCGGGGAAATCATGGCAGAGAGTACGGCATTGGAAAAATCGTATTCTAATCTGAATTCAACTTTGCACATATCATCGCCCAAGTCGATAAATTTCCAAGTGCCGCGCAGGGTTTTAAATGGCCCTTCGAGCAAATCCATGCGGATTTCCTGCCCCGGGATATTGTGGTTGTGCGTCGCAAACGACTGTTTGACGCGCATATAGTCCATAAACAGGCGCGCTTTTAGCTCATTGCCTTTGCGTTCGATGACTTCGGTCTTGCTATACCACGGCAAAAATTTTGGATAGTCCTCGACTTTGTCCACCAGCTCAAACATTTCCTTAGCGCTATGCAGCACCAATACGTTTTTCTCGACTTTTTTCATGTTGGTTGTAGACCTTGTTTTTGAATATTCGGGGTTCAGACGGCATGATTTAGAAAAATATCTGCCCTACTTTGGGACAAAATTCCTAATTTAAACCGCTTCGCCATTTTGTTTCGCTTCCAGCCATTCCCAGCGTTCCAGCTTTTCCAAAAGCGACATCTCAATTTCTTCAGCCCTGCTTTGCAATGCACCTGCTTTTTCGTAATCTTTGAAAATTTCAGGATCGGAAAGCTGGGTATTGATTTCAGCCTGCTCGGTTTCCAAAGCGGCGATTTCATCAGGCAGGGCATCGAGTTCGCGCTGTTCTTTATAAGAAAGTTTGACCGTGCGGTTGGCTTTGGGTTTGATTTTTTCAGGCTCGGCAACCGCTTTAGGCGCAGAGGCCGTCTGAATTTTATCTTCCCGCGATTTTGCGTCGATATAGTCCTGATAGCCGCCGATGTATTCTTTCAGACGGCCTTGTCCTTCGAAAACAATGCTTTGAGTAATCACATTATCCAAGAACATACGGTCATGCGAGACAAGGAATACCGTGCCTTGGTAATCTCGCAACAGGTCTTCGAGCAGCTCTTGGGTATCGATGTCCAAGTCGTTGGTCGGTTCGTCCAAGACCAGGATATTGGCAGGGCGGGTAAAGAGTTTTGCCAACAGGAGTCGGTTGCGTTCGCCGCCGGAGAGTGATGAAACGGGACTTTGTGCGCGGGCTGGATGGAACAGGAAATCTTCCAAATAGCTCATCACATGCTTTTTCTTACCACCGACTTCAACGTAATCATTGCCCTGTCCGAGCGTGTAAAACACGGTGTCGTTTTCGTTCAACGCGCTGCGGAACTGGTCGAAATAAGCAACTTCCTGTTTACTGCCGATACGGATTCTGCCGTAGGTCGGCTGCAATTCGCCCAAAATCAGCTTAAGGAAGGTGGTTTTACCGATACCGTTTGGACCGATTAAGCCGATTTTGTCGCCGCGCTGCAAAATGGCGGAGAATTTGTCCATGATGACTTTGTCGCCATAGGCAAAAGAAGCGTGTTCCAATTCGGCGATGATTTTGCCGCTTTTTTCGCCGCTGTCGAGCTTAAAGTTGACCTGCCCTTGTACATTGCGGCGCTCGGCGCGCTGGCGGCGCAGCTCTTCCAAACGGCGCACGCGGCCTTCATTACGGGTACGGCGCGCTTCGATGCCTTTGCGTATCCATGCTTCTTCCTGAGCATGGAATTTATCAAACAAGCGGTTATGTTCCGCCTCGACTGCCAACTCTTGCGCTTTTTTCTCGCTGTATTTGGAGAACGATCCGGGATAGGAGCGCAGAGTGCCGCGGTCGAGTTCGACGATGCGCGTGGCGATATTGTCCAAAAAACGGCGGTCGTGGGTAATCACAACCAAGCTGCCTTCAAATGCTTTGAGCAGGTTTTCCAGCCAGATAATCGCGTCGATGTCCAAATGGTTGGTCGGTTCGTCCAGTAGCAATACGTCGGGCTTTTGCACCCAAGCCTGCGCCAGGGCGACGCGCTTTTTCTGCCCGCCGGAGAGGTTGCCGATTTTTTCGTTTTCCGGCAAACCGAGTTCGCCCAATGTCTGCTTGACTGCCGCATCCAGTTTCCAGCCGTCCTTCGCTTCGATTTCAAGCTGCAATTCGTTGAGCTCTTTCAACAAAGTCTCACTCGAACCATTTTCCAACTCATGGCTGACATGATGATAACGGCTCAATAAATCGCGAATTTCGCCCAATCCTTCGGCAACGGTATCAAATACGGTTGCATCCTTATCAAAAAAGGATTCTTGCGGCACATAAACGATTTTGAGGTTGTTTTGAACAATAATCTGTCCATCGTCAAGCTTTTGTACACCGGCGAGGATTTTTAAAAACGAAGACTTACCCGCACCGTTGCGGCCGATTAAACCGATTTTCTCGCCGCTGTCGAGTTGAAAAGAAGTTTTGTCGAGCAAGGCGACATGACCGACAGCAAAAGAAGCATTTTCTACGGATAAGATATTCATGGGGAAACTTCAAAAAAGAAAAGGGGAACATTTTAACCAATTATCGGCAGATATTTGCCGACAATCATATGAAATTGAAAGTATCAGGCCGTCTGAAAGCAGTTTTCAGACGACCTTCATTATTATTCTTGAACCTTCAAGCCAAAATGCAGATAGGCTCGTTCGGTTGCTACGCGTCCGCGCGGTGTACGTTGCAAAAAGCCCTGCTGAATCAGATATGGTTCAATCACATCTTCGATGGTATCGGTCGATTCGCCAATCGCAGCGGCCACGTTTTCCAACCCGACAGGACCGCCGCTGAACTTGTGCAAAATCGCCTCAAGGAATTTCCTGTCCATCACATCCAAACCTTGCCCGTCCACATCCAGCATACTCAAAGCCGCATCGGCAATTTCCGCATCAATGATGCCGTTGTTTTTCACATCGGCATAATCGCGTACACGTCGCAAAAGGCGGTTGGCAATACGCGGAGTGCCGCGGCTGCGCTTGGCCACTTCCATAGCGCCCTCGTCGCCCATATCCAACTGCAATAGTTGAGCAGAACGGGCAACAATAGTCGCCAAATCTTTATTCTGATAAAACTCCAATCGGGACACGATACCGAAACGGTCGCGCAACGGATTGGTCAACATACCGGCACGGGTCGTTGCGCCCACCAATGTAAACGGCGGCAAATCGATTTTGACCGAACGCGCGGCCGGACCTTCGCCTATCATGATGTCCAACTGATAATCTTCAAGCGCAGGATAAAGGATTTCTTCAACCACTGGGCTTAAACGGTGGATTTCATCGATAAACAGCACATCATGCGGCTCGAGATTAGTCAACAAGGCTGCAAGGTCGCCAGCACGTTCCAAAACCGGGCCGCTGGTTTGGCGCAAATTAACTCCTAACTCTTTGGCAATAATGTGCGCCAAAGTAGTTTTGCCCAAACCCGGAGGACCAAACAACAAAGTGTGGTCAAGCGCTTCACCACGTTTTTTTGCCGCCTGAATAAAAATAGCTAACTGCTCTTTTGCTTTATCCTGTCCGATATAGTCGTCTAGAGTTTTCGGACGTAAAGCGCGTTCAAGCAATTCTTCCTGAGCGGAAATATTTTGAGCAGTGATAATGCGCTGAGGTTGTGCAGAAGTAAGATTATCGGTTTGTAACATAATGTTTCTAAATTCTAAGACCGTTCCCGACCCGTTGTTTCAGACGGCCCGAACAATCAGATAAAGCGGTTAAATTATGATTTTGGCCATTATACCTGATAAGGCCGAGCCGCTTTTCCCTCAAATCTAAATCACACAAAAATTTTCGTTTTCAGACGGCCAAAGCAACGTATAATAAACGGTTAATTCAAATACCTATCGCATTCAGGAGAACACATGAGCCTCAAGCAAAAAGTTATCGCCATCGACGGCCCCAGCGCATCCGGTAAAGGAACGGTTGCCTCACGCGTAGCCGAAGCCTTGGGTTTTCTTTACCTCGACTCCGGTGCGCTTTACCGCCTGACTGCGCTTTACGCACAAAAACAAAATGTTGCCTGGACAGATGAAGACGCCGTCAGCACACTGGCAGAAACTTTGCCCGCACAATTTGAAGGCAGCGCCGTATTATTAAACGGCGAAGATGTATCCGAGCAAATCCGTACCGAAGCGATCGGTATGGGCGCATCTGCCGTCGCGCAGTTGCCTAAAGTGCGTACCGCCCTTTTGCAACGCCAACGCGACTTCCTAACCGAAAAAGGCTTGGTCGCCGACGGCCGCGATATCGGCTCGGTTATTTTCCCTGATGCTGCATTAAAAATTTTCCTGACCGCAAGTGCCAATGTCCGCGCCCAACGTCGCGCCCAACAACTCGGTATCCCATGCGAAGGCGTTGCATTCGAGCGTATTTTGTCGGACATTGAAGCGCGCGACGAAGCAGACCGCCGCCGCCCTGTTGCTCCGTTGAAACAGCTGCCCGACGCCCTGCTTTTAGATACCGATAACCTTTCTATCGAAGAAGCTGTAAAAAAAGTGCTTGATTGGTATCATAAAGTTTAAAATTTGGAGTATAATCGCGAAGTTTTCATTTCAGACGGCCTGTTAGCCCTATAACAAGGCCGTCTGAAAACATTTCCCAACCTGCCGCGCCAAGGACGGCAGGTCATTTCAAACCTAACCCGCACCCCTTGGCGGTGTACCGAAAAGAGTATATATGACTATGGAAAATTTTGCCCAGCTGCTGGAAGAAAGCTTTACCCTGCAAGAGATGAACCCAGGTGAAGTGATTACTGCCGAAGTAGTCGGCATCGATCAAAACTTCGTTACCGTTAACGCAGGTCTGAAATCAGAATCTCTGATTGATGTTGCTGAATTCAAAAACGCTCAGGGCGAGATTGAAGTTAAAGTTGGCGATTTCGTTACCGTTACCATCGAATCTGTTGAAAACGGCTTCGGCGAAACCAAACTGTCCCGCGAAAAAGCCAAACGCGCTGCCGACTGGATCGCTTTGGAAGAAGCTATGGAAAACGGCGACATCCTGTCCGGCGTTATCAATGGCAAAGTCAAAGGTGGTCTGACTGTTATGATCAACAGCATCCGCGCATTCCTGCCGGGTTCTTTGGTTGACGTACGTCCTGTAAAAGACACTTCTCACTTCGAAGGCAAAGAAATTGAATTCAAAGTGATCAAACTGGACAAAAAACGCAACAACGTTGTTGTGTCCCGCCGCGCTGTTCTGGAAGCTACTTTGGGCGAAGAGCGTAAAGCCTTGCTGGAAAACCTGCAAGAAGGTTCAGTTATCAAAGGTATCGTTAAAAACATCACCGATTACGGTGCATTCGTTGACTTGGGCGGCATCGACGGTCTGTTGCACATCACCGACTTGGCATGGCGCCGTGTGAAACACCCAAGCGAAGTTTTGGAAGTTGGTCAAGAAGTAGAAGCTAAAGTCCTGAAATTCGACCAAGACAAACAACGCGTTTCTTTGGGTATGAAACAACTGGGCGAAGATCCTTGGAGCGGCCTGACCCGTCGTTACCCACAAGGTACCCGCCTGTTCGGTAAAGTATCCAACCTGACTGACTACGGTGCATTCGTTGAAATCGAACAAGGCATCGAAGGTTTGGTACACGTTTCCGAAATGGATTGGACCAACAAAAACGTACACCCAAGCAAAGTTGTTCAATTGGGTGACGAAGTTGAAGTAATGATCCTGGAAATCGACGAAGACCGCCGCCGTATCTCTTTGGGTATGAAACAATGCCAAGCTAACCCTTGGGAAGAGTTTGCCGCCAACCACAACAAAGGCGACAAAATCTCCGGCGCAGTTAAATCTATCACTGACTTCGGCGTATTCGTAGGTCTGCCTGGCGGCATCGACGGCCTGGTTCACTTGTCTGACCTGTCTTGGACTGAAGCCGGCGAAGAAGCTGTACGCAAATACAAAAAAGGCGAAGAAGTTGAAGCCGTTGTATTGGCCATCGACGTTGAAAAAGAACGCATCTCTTTGGGTATCAAACAACTGGAAGGTGATCCGTTCGGCAACTTTATCAGCGTAAACGACAAAGGTTCTTTGGTTAAAGGTTCTGTGAAATCTGTTGACGCCAAAGGTGCCGTAGTTGCTCTGTCTGAAGAAGTTGAAGGCTACCTGCCTGCTTCTGAATTCGCTGCTGACCGAGTTGAAGACCTGACTACCAAACTGAAAGAAGGCGACGAAGTTGAAGCCGTTATCGTTACCGTTGACCGCAAAAACCGCAGCATCCGTCTGTCTGTTAAAGCGAAAGACGCTAAAGAAAACCGCGAAGCGCTGAATTCAGTTAACGCCGCTGCAACTGCCAATGCCGGTACTACCAGCCTGGGCGACTTGCTGAAAGCCAAACTGTCCGGCGACCAAGAATAAGGTTGCAGACATGACGAAGTCTGAATTGATGGTTCGCCTTGCAGAAGTGTTTGCCGAAAAAAATGGCAACCAACTGCTGGCTAAAGATGTCGAATACAGTGTAAAAGTCTTGGTTGATACCATGACCCGCTCACTGGCTCGTGGACAACGTATCGAAATCCGCGGCTTCGGCAGCTTCGACTTGAACCACCGCCCTGCCCGTATCGGGCGCAACCCGAAAACCGGTGAACGCGTGGAAGTGCCAGAAAAGCATGTTCCTCACTTCAAACCGGGTAAAGAGTTGCGTGAGCGTGTAGACTTGGCATTGCAAGAAAGTGCTCATTAATACTTAGTAGCAAAACGCCGCAGAAATGCGGCGTTTTTTTGTTTTCACCAAAAATACTAAAGCCGGCTCTTTTCACGCATACCTCAATCACACACTATTTCAACTATATTTACTACAATGCTTTTGCAAAAAACGCAGGCCGTCTGAAATCATTTATAATAGACCGACTATTCTGTAATGAAAACATCATTCCAACTACTGTCCAAACTATTGCGGATGATGTTTCAACTATCGCCAGTAAAGCATAATAAAGGTTACACATGAGCAATAGAGACCAACTATTCACACCACCTCCATTTGAAAACCACAGCCCATTGACTTGGTATCAAGCTGCAGCCGAACAGCCCAACTTTATCCGCGACGAAGCCCAAGCGCGAGCCATTGAATATTTGGATCGTTTATGGACCGAGCTGATGATGTTCAAACGCAAACGCAACCGTTTTCTCGGCCGTAGCTTGCGTTCCCCTCAAGTACCTAAAGGACTCTATTTTTATGGCGGCGTAGGACGCGGTAAAAGCTTTTTGATGGATGCTTTTTTCGGTTGCCTCCCTTATCGCCGTAAGCGTCGCGTGCATTTCCATGCTTTCATGGCCGAAATCCATCAACGCCTTAAAGTCTTGAAAAGCGAAGCCAATCCTTTAAAAGCCGTTGCAACAGAAATTGCCAAAGAAACACGCGTATTATGCTTTGACGAGTTTCACGTCAGTGATATTGCCGATGCCATGATTTTGGGCCGTTTACTGGAAAACCTGTTGAGTGAAGGTGTAGTCTTGGTAGCCACTTCCAACTACGCCCCATCCGAACTCTATCCTCAAGGCCAAAACCGCAGCAGCTTTCTCCCAACCATCGCCCTTATCGAGTCCAACCTGACCGTTTTAAATGTGGATGGCGGCGAAGATTACCGCTTGCGTACGCTGCGTCCTGCCGAAATTTTCTTTGTCCCCAATAATGAAGAAAACGAGCAAAAACTCGCTGCTTTATTTAAAGAAATGAGCGGAATCTCTGAATTAAACCCAGGCATCAGCATTATCCATGGACGGGAAATCCCCCATAAAGCCCAGTCAGAACGCGCCATCTGGTTTGATTTCCGTGCATTATGTTTTGGCCCGCGCTCACAAGCTGACTATTTGTATTTAGCCGAACATTACGAGATGGTTTTCCTTTCAGGATTAGAACGTCTAACCCCGCAAGAAAAAGCAGAAGCACGCCGTCTGACATGGTTAATTGACGTTTTATATGATTTCCGTGTGAAGCTGTGCGCCACTAGCGCAGTTGGCGTAAACGATATTTACGTTGAAGGCGATTTTGCCGAAGAATTTACCCGTACAGCCAGCCGTATGATCGAAATGCAATCTGAAGTCTATTTGGAACAACCACACCTGACTTTAAGCAAATAATGCCTTTCCCAAAAAGGGGCGAAATTTGGTAGAATACACTTCCCTCGCCTCTTGGCTACGGCAACTTACCTATTAATAAAAACAAGGACATAACATGGCCATCGAACGTACGATTTCCATCATCAAACCCGATGCAGTAGAAAAAAACGTCATCGGCAAGATTTACAGCCGCTTTGAAGAAAACGGCTTGCGCATTATTGCGGCGAAAATGAAACATCTCTCTGAGCGTGAAGCAAAAGAGTTTTATGCCGTACACAAAGACCGACCTTTTTATGAAGACTTGGTTAAATTCATGACACGTAATCCCGTTATGATCCAGGTATTGGAAGGTGAAAACGCCGTTGCCAAAAATCGCGAATTGATGGGCGCAACCAATCCAGCCGATGCAGCTCCTGGCACAATCCGTGCCGACTTTGCAGAATCTGTCAGTGTTAATGCCGTACATGGTTCTGACAGCGTTGAAAATGCTGCGATTGAAATTGCTTACTTCTTCAGCCAAAGCGAAATCTGCCCACGCTAAGAGTAAAAGCCTGTAGCCGCTTTACGGCCGTCCGATTCATATCGGACGGCAAAACTGCTTTGTATGTCCTACAAATTAAAGGCCGTCTGAAAACCCAAAGGCTTTTAAAGCAAAGCTGCTCAATAAGCCTCTTTGCTTTAAAAGCTTTACTGAGAAACATAAAAATACATGAAAACCAATCTACTGAATTATGATTTAAACGGACTGACGCAACACTTTGCCGAAATGGGCGAAAAGCCTTTTCGTGCCAAGCAAGTAATGCGTTGGATGCATCAAGCCGGTGCACAAAACTTTGAAGAAATGACTGACTTGGCCAAATCATTGCGCGCCAAGTTGAATGAACAAGCCACAATCGAAGTGCCTAAATTAATGATGGCACAAGAATCTACTGATGGTACACGCAAATGGTTGCTGGATGTCGGTACGGGCAACGGTGTAGAAACCGTTTTTATTCCCGAGGCCGAACGCGGAACTTTGTGTATCTCTTCCCAAGTCGGTTGCGCATTGGAATGCACCTTCTGCTCTACCGGACGACAAGGTTTCAACCGCAACCTGACTGCCGCTGAAATTATCGGTCAGCTTTGGTGGGCAAATAAAGCCATGGGCGTTACCCCTAAAAACGAACGCGTTATCTCCAACGTGGTGATGATGGGCATGGGTGAACCCATGGCAAACTTTGATAATGTTGTTACCGCTTTGAGCATTATGCTGGATGATCACGGCTACGGCTTGAGCCGCCGCCGCGTGACTGTTTCCACTTCGGGCATGGTTCCACAAATGGACAGACTACGTGATGCAATGCCTGTTGCTTTGGCTGTATCTTTACACGCATCCAACGATGAAGTGCGCGATCAGATTGTTCCTCTCAACAAAAAATACCCGCTCAAAGAATTGATGGCGGCCTGTCAACGTTATCTGGTCAAAGCCCCCCGTGACTTTATTACCTTTGAATACGTTATGCTCGACGGTATCAATGATAAAGCACAACATGCGCGCGAATTGATTGAATTGGTTAAAGACGTACCATGCAAATTCAATCTGATTCCGTTCAATCCTTTCCCAAATTCCGGCTACGAACGTTCTACCAATGAAAATATCCGTGTCTTCCGCGATATTCTGCAACAAGCCGGCTTTGTCGTTACTGTCCGCAAAACCCGCGGCGACGATATCGATGCCGCTTGCGGACAATTGGCCGGACAAGTACAAGATAAAACACGCCGCCAACAAAAATGGCAACAGATTTTGGTCGAACAATAAGGTTAATTATGAAAATCAAGTTCGGATTCGCTTTACTTACCGCACTGACTCTTTCTGCCTGCGCTTCCTCTTCCGGCCCAAGCCCTAAAGAACGTGCCATTCAAGTTTCTAATATCAAAACCCAACTGGCTGTGGAATATATGCGCGGCCAAAACTACCGCCAAGCTACTGAAAGTATCGAAGAGGCGCTTAAGTCCAATTCCAAAAATGACCTTGCTTGGTTGGTACGCGCTGAGATTTATCAGTATTTGAAGGTTAAAGACAAAGCCCAGGAAAGCTTTCTTAAAGCATTGTCTTTAAAACCTGATAGTGCAGAAGTTAACAACAACTACGGTTGGTTCTTGTGCAATCAAATGAATGCACCAGCCGAATCTTTGGCTTATTTTGACAAAGCACTGGCCGACCCAACCTACCCAAGCCCCTTTATTGCCAATATGAATAAAGGCATTTGTAGTGCAAGGTTAGGTCAATACTCTTTAGCCCAAGCCTATTTGGAAAGGTCTTTAGCAGCGAATCCGCAATTCTTCCCTGCTTTCAAAGAACTTGCCCGAACCAAAATGATGGCAGGAAATCTTAACGATGCCGACTATTATTTCCGCCAATACCAAAGCAAAGTTGATGTCCTGCAGGCTGACGATTTGCTTTTAGGCTGGCGCTTGGCTACCGCCTTGGGCAATAAACACGCCGCATACGAATACGAAGCCCAACTTAGGGCAAACTTCCCCTATTCAGACGAACTACAAACTGTCACAACAGGCCAATAAATGGAAAATAACGATAAAATCAACTACGACACACAAGCCGCCAAAACATTGGGGGATGAATTACGCAAACACAGAACTGATGCCAAAATCGATATTCAAGATGTTGCTTCACGGTTGAAACTGTCTGCCAAACAAATTGATGCTTTGGAAAAAGGGGAATATTCAGGCTTTCCCGGTTTAGTCTTTGTTTCAGGCTATCTGCGTTCATATGCACGATTTCTGAAAATCGATGAACAAACCATCGCCAAACATTTACTCTCCATTACTCCGCAACTTGAAGACCATGTATACGCGGTAACACGCAGCGCCAACGCCGGCTTAAGCTACACAGACACTGAAAAACAAGGTTTCCCAAAATGGATATTGGGAATAGCCGCATTGGCTTTGGCTGTAGGCGGCGTTTACTTTTGGCAAAGTAAATCCAGTTTTGAAAATGAGCAGGCAAATATTCAGAACAGCAAAGATGTTGCTGATACGATGAAAACGCCTGCCTTAAAAACGGATAATGTTGCCGTTAGCGAAATGACGGAAGACGGCAAAAAAGAAATCACCAATAAGCCTGAAGTGGCTAATGATCAAGCAGCCTCAGCAGCTTCCGCCGTCGTACAAGATGAGAAGCCTGCCGTCAAAGTTGAGAAAGACGAACTTTGGATTAAAGTCCAATACCGAAGCAATCTGATTATTACAGACAAAGATGGAAAAGTTGTATTCAGCCGTATCGTTCCAGCCGGAAGCGAACAACGTCTGAAAGGCGGCGCGCCTTACAATGTTTGGATCGGCATTGCAGCCGGCTCTGAAGCCAATTACGGCGGCACACCTATCGAACCTTTGAAATACCGTGTTGCCGGTGAAAAATCCGCCTCTTTTGTTGCAGGAAAAAACTAAAATGACCACACCTAAACGCCGTCAGACACATCAAGTCAAAATTGACCACCTCATCATCGGCTCCGATGCGCCCGTTCTTGTCCAATCCATGACCAATACGGATACGGCAGATGCCGCAGCAACTGCCCGACAGGTCAAAGAATTGGGCGATGCCGGCTCGGAAATGGTACGCATCACGGTCAATACTCCTGAAGCGGCTTCTAAAGTAGCCGAAATCCGCAGCCGATTAGATGATATGGGCTACACCACTCCCCTGATTGGTGATTTCCATTTTAATGGCGAACGCTTATTGGCCGAATTTCCTGAGTGCGGCAAGGCCCTGTCTAAATACCGCATCAACCCTGGCAATGTCGGCAAAGGTGCAAAAGGCGATGAAAAATTTGCCTTTATGATTCGTACTGCCGCAGAAAACAATAAAGCTGTACGCATCGGTGTGAACTGGGGTTCGCTTGATCAAAGCCTTGCCAAGCGCATGATGGATGCCAACCTAGCTTCTGCTACACCGAAGCCGCCTGAAGAAATCATGAAAGAGGCTTTGATTGTTTCGGCGCTGGAATCGGCAGAAAAAGCCGTGGCTTTGGGCTTACCTGAAGACAAAATCATTTTGTCGTGCAAAGTCAGCGCCGTACAAGACTTGATTCAGGTTTACCGGGAATTAGGCAGCCGTTGCCGTTACCCGCTCCATCTCGGTCTGACTGAGGCTGGCATGGGCAGCAAGGGCATTGTGGCTTCCACCGCAGCTCTGGCCGTATTATTGCAAGAAGGCATCGGCGACACCATTCGAATCTCCCTAACCCCCGAGCCCGGCAGTTCGCGCACTCAGGAAGTCATTGTCGGTCAGGAAATCCTGCAAACCATGGGCTTGCGTTCCTTCACACCAATGGTTACAGCCTGCCCAGGCTGCGGCCGTACCACCAGCACCGTATTCCAAGAATTGGCGCAAGACGTACAAAACTATTTACGCCAAAAAATGACTATTTGGCGCACTGAGTATCCAGGCGTTGAATCATTGAACGTTGCCGTAATGGGTTGCGTAGTCAATGGCCCGGGCGAAAGCAAGCTTGCCGATATCGGTATCAGCCTGCCCGGTACAGGCGAAACTCCGATTGCACCGGTTTATGTAGACGGTGAACGCAAAGTGACCCTCAAAGGTGACAATATCGCTGCCGAGTTTTTACAAATCGTTGAAGATTATGTCAAAACCAACTATTGCGAAGGTGGCGCAAAACGTAAGCAAAACCGTGTCATTCCAATTCAGTCTGCCTAAAACATTATCAAGATAAAGAGGCCGTCTGAAAATATGTTGGGAAAACTGGATACTTGGCTGACTGAGCATCCCAAACGCAAGGATTTGCATGGTTGGCGACGCTTTATCGTTGAATTTTGGTTCTTCGGTTTGAAAGAAGCACGAGCCTGCTTATTTGCAGGCTTGTTTTTCATTGCCATGTTCCTCATCCCAAAAACAGGCTGGTTAGGGATTTCGCGCTATGACCTGCTGCTGATTTTTGCCATCTCCGTACAAGCAGCCATGCTGTATTTCAAGCTGGAAACTTGGGATGAAGTGAAATCGATTACGCTGTTTCACTTGGTGGGCTTTGCTTTAGAATGGTTCAAAACCTCAGGTGATATCCAGTCTTGGAGCTATCCGGATGAGGCATACACCAAAATTGGCGGCGTACCGCTGTTTGCAGGCTTTATGTATGCCGCAGTCGGCAGCTATATCATTCAAGCATGGCGGCTGTTTGATCTCAAAATCAAAAGCCATCCGCCATATTGGTTGGGCACTTTGTGCGCACTGGCGATTTATATCAATTTTTTCACTCATCACTATATCGGCGACTATCGCTGGTATCTCGCAGCCTTTGCTCTCGGCCTATACGCCCGGACGACAGTCTTGTACACGCCCTATGACACTACTCGCAAAATGCCGCTCCTGCTCGCTTTTGTCCTGATTGGATTTTTCATTTGGCTGGCGGAAAATTTAGGAACTTTATTCGGTGTTTGGCGCTATCCCAACCAAATCGGCGCGTGGGCATCGGTACACATCAGCAAATGGAGCTCATGGGCTTTACTGGTAATGATGACTTTTACCATCGTTGCGAATTTAAAACACATTAAACATACCATCAGCGTATCGAAAGATTAATTGTTCAACATATATAAAAAGGCCGTCTGAAACCTTCAGACTGCCTTTCATTTTCAACAATCAATTAAACAAACTTAAGGCTTTCACAAACACCATAATAACGCCGTAGCCCAAAGGAATGCAGACCAAAGCCCAGCGCCACCACACTCCGATACCGCCCGCTGATACTTTTTTACTAATCAGATAGGCATCGGATACAGCGGTTTCATCATCGGGATTGCGGCTATGTGCCGCTACTTTAATGTCTTTCTCGTGATGCTTTTCATGAACCGAGCGAACACTCAAGTTACACAGCAAACCGACAATCAACAAACCCGCCATGATGTACATGGTAATGCTATAAGCCTCGGCAGCCGGAACGCCGCTTTCAATTTGACTTTGGCGGATATAGTTAACCAATACCGGGCCAATAACGGCCGCAGTTGACCATGCCAGCAAAATCCTGCCGTGGATTGCGCCGACTTGGTAAGTGCCGAACAAATCCTTCAAATACGCCGGAATCGCTGCGAAACCGCCGCCATACATGGAAATAATGACGCAGAAACCAATGACAAACAAAGCCTTGTTACCGCTCCCGCCAATAGACGGAATGGCAAAATACAACAGCGAGCCGAGCACAAAGAAAATGGTATAAGTGTTTTTACGGCCGATTTTATCGGACACGCTGGACCACAAAAAGCGGCCGCCCATATTAAACAGGCTCAACAGACTCACAAAACCTGCCGCCGCGCCCGCACCAATTGCCGCTTGTTTTCCTACAGATGCCTCGGAAAACAGCTCCTGAATCATGACGGAAGCCTGTCCCAACACACCAATACCGGCCGTCACATTCAAGCACAATACCCAAAACAAAAGCCAAAATTGCGGCGTTTTCATGGCTTGTGAGACATTGACATGATTGCTGCTGACCAATTTGCTTTTGTTTTTCGGCGCAACATAACCTTTAGGTTTCCAGCCATCGGCAGGTACACGGATCGTAAACGCGCCAAACATCATCAACACCAAATAAAACAATCCTAAAACCACAAAAGTCTGCGCAACGCCAACCGAAGTTTCACTGGAGAAAAAACTCATCAGCGATACCGACAAAGGCGAAGCCAACATCGCGCCGCCGCCAAAACCCATAATCGCCAAGCCTGTCGCCATGCCCGGTTTATCGGGAAACCATTTCATCAATGTCGATACAGGCCCGATATAGCCCAAGCCCAAACCAATCCCGCCAATCACGCCGTTGCCCAAATAAAGCAAAAACAGATTGTGCGTATGGACGCCGATTGCCGACACAAAAAAGCCCAAGCTAAAGCAGCAGGCGGCAACAAACATTGCTTTACGCGGACCAACTCGCTCCATCCAAGTACCAAACATGGCCGCAGACGCGCCCAACATCGCCAAGGCAATACTGAAAATCCAACCCACCGTGGTCAGCTTCCAATCTCCGGCAGCCGACTCAGTGATACCGATAAGCTTGGTTAAAGGCGCATTAAACACGGAATAAGCGTATATCTGCCCGATGGCAAGATGCACAGCCAAAGCAGCAGGCGGTACCAGCCAACGATTAAAGCCGGGTTTGGCAATGGTCGCCTCACGGTCTAAAAACTTCATAAAATCCTCTTATCTTATGTATGTCAAACGCTGATTCCATATCATGTGGAATCAAAAAATTGTTAACAATATTGTAACATTAATCTCCCATTTTCCTTTTTGTCCGCTCCATGATAATTTTGCGCATCAGACAGAAAAAACATTCATCTAAACCATTTTCCTCATCCAATATCAACAAAAAGGCCGTCTGAAAATCTTTCAGACGGCCTTTTCATTCATATCGTTTTATGCGGCGAAGCGTTTGGCAACTTCATCCCAGTTAACGATTTCCCAAAAACCTTTCAGGTAGTTAGGACGGCTGTTGCGGTAGTCGATGTAGTAGGCGTGTTCCCATACGTCGCAAGTCAACAGCGGAGTATTTTCAGTAGTCAGCGGAGTACCTGCATTGGAAGTAGAAACCAGATCCAATTCGCCGGCAGGTGTTTTCACCAACCATGCCCAACCGGAACCGAAAGTACCGGCCGCGCAGGCATTGAACGCTTCTTGGAATTTCTCGAAGCTGCCCCATTTGGCGTCGATGGCCGCAGCCAATTCACCGGCAGGTTTGCCTTGGCCTTTAGGGGTAAAGCCCAGCCAGTAGAAAGTGTGGTTCCAAGTTTGGGCAGCGTTGTTGAACATACCGCCGGAAGATTTTTTCACGATTTCTTCCAAAGGCATTTCTTCAAACTCAGTGCCTTTGATTTGATTGTTCAAATTGGTGATGTAGGTTTGATGGTGTTTGCCGTAGTGGAACTCCAAAGTTTCTTTGGTCAGATGTGGGGACAATGCGTCCAGTTCATAAGGCAGTTGTGGCAGCTTATGTTCCATTTTTGTGCTCCTGATTGTTGATATTTATATTTTGGTAGTGTGCGTCGTCATATTGACAACATGACTATTTTACCTGCTTTAGCCTAAACAAACCAATTGAACTTACACTGCGTTATAATAGCGGATTACAATTTTCCAGCCAGAGATGCCCGTCATGAGCAATTATTCCGATATGCCGTCTGAAGACCGTGAAATCAGCGCATTATCCTTGCCGCCGCATTCCACAGAAGCGGAGCAATCCGTTTTGGGCGGCCTGATGCTGGAAAATTCTGCTTGGGACCGTATTGCCGATGTCGTTTCCGGCGAAGATTTCTACCGCCACGAACACCGCCTGATTTTTCGTGCCATTGCCAACCTGATTAATGAAAGCCGCCCTGCCGACGTCATTACCGTTCAAGAAAGTTTGGAACGCAATGAAGAATTGGAAGCGGCAGGCGGATTCAACTATCTGATTACGCTGGCGCAAAACACGCCATCCGCTGCCAATATCCGTCGCTACGCCGAAATCGTGCGCGAACGTTCCATCATGCGCCAGCTTGCCGAAGTCGGCACGGAAATTGCACGCAGCGCATACAATCCGCAAGGGCGCGATGCAGGCCAGCTTTTGGATGAGGCGGAAAACAAAGTATTCCAAATCGCCGAAAGTACAGCCAAATCCAAACAAGGCTTCCTTGAGATGCCCGACCTTCTGAAAGAAGTGGTCGAACGCATCGATATGCTTTATTCGCGCGACAATCCTGATGAAGTAACCGGCATATCGACAGGTTTTATCGACCTCGACAAAAAAACATCAGGCCTTCAACCGGGCGATTTGATTATCGTCGCAGGCCGTCCGTCTATGGGTAAAACTGCCTTTTCGATCAATATTGCGGAACACGTTGCCGTAGAAAACAAATTACCTGTCGCCGTATTCTCTATGGAGATGGGCGGTGCGCAGCTGGTTATGCGTATGCTGGGTTCAGTCGGACGTTTGGACCAAAGCGTTTTAAAAACCGGCAGATTGCAAGACGAACACTGGGGCCGTCTGAACGAAGCGGTCGTTAAACTCTCCGATGCACCCATGTATATCGATGAAACGCCGGGCTTGACCGCGCTCGAACTCCGCGCCCGCGCCCGCCGTCTTGCTCGCCAGTTCAACGGCAAATTGGGTTTGATCGTCATCGACTACCTGCAATTAATGTCAGGCTCCGGCCGTTCTGACAACCGTGCTTCCGAGCTTGGCGAAATTTCCCGCTCCCTCAAAGCATTGGCTAAAGAATTGCAAGTTCCCGTCATTGCCCTGTCGCAGTTGAGCCGTACAGTTGAGCAGCGTACTGACAAACGCCCGATGATGTCCGATTTGCGTGAATCCGGCGCAATCGAACAAGATGCCGACTTGATTATGTTCATGTATCGTGATGAATACTACAATTCAGAATCACCCGCAAAAGGCTTGGCGGAATGTATTATCGGCAAACACCGTAACGGTCCAGTCGGGAAAGTATTCCTCACTTGGATGGGTCAATTTACCAAATTTGATAATGCCGCCTATGTTCCAGAATCCATGTTGATGGAAGATTGAGACAGATTGTCTGAAAAACTAACCGAATTTCATATTTCATTAGTCACGCATTACAAAATCGTTTAAAATAAATCTAATAAAAGCAAAAGCATTGCCGCAGGCAAGTGCAAAAGAGAAAACGTCAGTTACCCAACACATTACTACCAAAAAATCACTCATGTATCAGACACAAAAAGGCTTCACCCTAATTGAGTTGCTGATTGTCATTACTATTGCAGCAGTAATGGCCGTCATCGCACTTCCCAATATGAATCAATGGATTGCCTCCAGACGTGCAGCATCGCAAGCAGAGCAAATTGCCAATCTGCTGCGCTTCGCGCGAAATGAGGCCGTCCGTCTCAATCTTCCCGTTTACATCTGCCCGGTCAAAATCAAATCCGATGGCTCGCCCAATAATGGTTGCGATTCCAAATATGCCGGTAATGGTATGTTGGCCTACGCCGATAAAAACGGAGATTCCAACTATAAAAACGATACAGTCGATTTATCCGTCCGCTCCATTATTCTCAATGGAGGCACCGACAAAGTAGAATACAGCTTCGACTACATCCCTATCGGCAATGACCGTTCTGCCCTCTCTACTTCGGCTTCAAACGAAGTCTGGTGGAGGTTTCTTCCCAATGGTACATTTGGCCATTCGACCGATGGCAAGAATTATCAATTTTCAGACGGCCACATCAAAATCAGCCTGACGGATAAATCCGCTACCGATGCTGAAACCAAGAAAGCCCGTGCTACCGTACTTTTAATCAATGGCAATGGGCATGTCGAAATCTGTGCTAAAAACGATGAGCGCAAAATGTGCGAATACACTTCCAAAAAATAACAACGGTATCTTATGAACATTACTAATCCTACTCATCTCAGATCATTTAAAGGCCGTCTGAAAATGAGCTCATCAAGCTTTACCCCAGAACTTCAATCAGGTATGACCCTGATTGAAGTTTTGATTGCCATGTTTGTCCTTGCCATCGGTGTGCTGGCCCTTCTGGCTGTCCAACTGCGTACCGTATCCAACGTGCGCGAGTCTGAAAATCAAACCACCGTCGCCCAAATTACACAAAATCTAATCGAAGGCATGCTTATCAATCCGACGCTCTCTGAAGAAACCGATACTGCAGGCGACAAAACCTCCCGTTATAAAAAATCCTACGATACTTACATCACATCAAGCTCTGAACAGCTGAAAGACTCAAAGCAAACTACGGAATTTAAAGACAAAATGACAAAAGCGCAACTTGCGCAAACTCAAATTGCACAGTTTAAAACCGATTTAGCCAAAGCCCTTCCCGAAGCCCAAGTCTTCTCGACCATCTGCAAAGACTCTTCCGGTGTAGAGCCGACTTACGAAAATGGGTTTAACGCAAAATGCGATGGCAAAGGCGACACGACCATCGTGAAAGTTTTATGGTTGCAAGATGTCGAAGAAGAAAATAGCGCAAAAAATCTCAATAAATCGGGGCATCACGTTGTCTATACCTACCAATCACGCGTAAGAGACTAACAATGAACAATAAACGCTTACTCAACCATATTCCCAATAAAACCGCGATGCGCGGTTTCAGCATCCTTGAATTTCTGGTTGCCAGTCTGCTCAGTATGATCGTCTTAATGGCTGTCAGCTCCACCTACTTCACTGCACGCGGATTAAACAAATCTGCCAACTCCCGCATCGGTATCCAGCAAGATTTGCGCAACACCGCCAATATGATCGTCCGCGATGCGCGTATGGCAGGCAATTTCGGTTGCTTCAATATGTCGAATTCTCCCGCCTCTGCAGTAATAGAAGACAAAAGCTCGGATGAATACACATTGAAAACAGCTAGTGTGAATAAGCTGTTACCGGTTAAAGAAATCAATAAATTAGGCTATGCAGGTTTTGCTCAAACCGGCAAAGCCCTGCTGTTTCAATATGGAATCGACAAAGCAAACCCTGCTGCAAAAACTGCTATTGTTAGTAGCTGCTCAGGCATTGCAAAGCCTCAAACAGAAATTAAAGATTTGGCGGCGGCAAAATTGGCTTTAAAAATTAACGACTCTGATCAAGACGGCAGTATCGCCATCATGAAACATGAAATGATTGCCTACGCTGTCGGCAAACTTGGCGAAGAGAGCGGTTTGTTCCGTTTCCAATTATCAAATGATGGCTCATGGAGTAATCCGCAGCTGTTGATTAAAGGCATTACAACCATGGATATCCACTATATCTATGCAGAATGTCCTAATTCTGAAAATGCATCTGCCAGCGGAGTAAATACAGAATCATTTGATTACAAAAACGCATTGGATATCTCAGCTGAGGCTAAGTCTCCGGCTTCTATCCAAATCGTACTGAATAACGGCAGTATTGACCCATCAAAAGAACAAGACAATAAAGTCGATATCTATAATATTAATGCCACTATCCGCGGAGGAAACGTATGCGCCGACCGATCACTCTAATCAAACCTGACCGGCAGCAGGGCTATGCTTTGTTTATCGTTTTAATGATGATGGTCGTCATCGCCCTGCTCGTGGTCACAGCTACCCAGTCCTACAATACTGAACAGCGTATCAGCACCAACGATGCCGACCGCAAACTGACAACCACTTTGGCCGAAGCGGCATTGCGTGAAGGTGAAAATCAAATTTTTGATATTGAAGGGAAAAAGACTACTTTTACCGCAAAATGTGAAAAAGGTTTATGTTCCACACCAAATGTCAAATCCAATGGCGATTTTACTGAAGAAGGTAGCCCAACCGTAGATGCTTGGAAGCGTAAATGCGACAAAAGCCTGTGTATTGACACCAATGGTACGGAATATCCTTTAGATAAAAAAAGCGGCATCGCAAACAATCCACGCTACATCATCGAATATTTAGGCAAAACTACCGAGGGTCGAATTACCTACCGCGTTACTGCCAAAGCATGGGGTAAGAATGCCAATACCCAAGTCGTCCTTCAGTCTTACGTTGCCAGCGAATAATAAAATGAATACTACCTCTACCCAACAACTAGGCTTTACGCTGGTTGAGATGATGATTGCCGTCGCCATCTTAGCCATTCTGAGCATCATTGCCATTCCCTCTTACAACCGCTACATTGAACGCGGCTACCAATCACAAGCGCATGCCGAGTTAGTTGCCATCAATTCTGCTTTTAAAACCCAGATGGTTAAAAATCCAAAGTGGAAAACTGATGAGATTAAAACCAAGTTGGATGACTTTATTTCCTCATATAAAGGCCATAAAGATTTGGCAGACAAATACCAATACTCTGCCGAAATGATTGATACCAATAAAAGCCGAGCCTATCGTTTGAAAGCCATTCCCACAAAAACTGGCTACACCCTTTCCGTTTGGATGGATAGTTTGGGCAATGCTTACAAATGCACTGATATGGATTCTGCCAAAGATTTCAAAACCACAATGACCAATGGAAAAGGTTGCGAATCGGTTTCCAAAAAGAAATCTTCTTAGTCTGACAACCATAAAAAAGCAGTGTCATTTTATCGACACTGCTTTTTATATTTTACTGTTTCCAATCATCGTCTCGGCGTTGGCGTTTCAACAAGATCCTGACTGCGCCATCATTGCCTTGTCGAGGCTCGACATAAGCCAATACATCAGGATGCTGCATCAACCAGCGACGCGTCATATTTTTCAAAACCGGTTTATAGCCTGCAGAACCCAAGCCGCTGCCGTGGACAATCTCGCCGCAAACACCGCGTTTTTTCGTAAACTCAATAAATTCGTTCAATACCTGCTGCGCTTCTTCCTGCGTATAGCCGTGCAAATCTACATCCGCCACCACGGGATAATGGCCGTTTCGCAAACGCATCAAATCATTTTTACCCTGCCCGTTTTTACTGAACGAAGCCGGCGGTTCTTCCCAGCCGCCGCTGCCTACATAAAAATAATCTTCCTGCTCCAAAGTCGCCATTTCTTTAGGTCGCGGCTTGATAGGTGATTTATCACGAGGCTGTTCATAATAGTTACCGGCATTTTTCAACGGCGTAACCTTGCCAACCGCCTTGCTGAAATCTACATCCTCTACCAGCTTTTTAGCCTTCGCTTCGGCTTCCCGCTCCGCGGCTTCCTTTTTCACCTGTTTGCCCAAAGCCTTCAGCGTTTCTTGAAAGTTTGCCGTCATGGTTTGTCCTTTCCAAAAAATTGATTGCGCACATTATAGCAAACCCGATTACAAGACCGTCTGAAAGACTCTTATCATCGCTTCTTGTTTAGGGTATAGTATTAACGTATTGCCAGTCTTACAAAAGAGAGAAAATATGTTTAAACGCCCGGAAGAAATCATCGTCTTGATACTTGCCCTATTATGGGTCGTACTCAGCTACTACATTGCCGCCATCCTGATTTCAGATGCCTACACCATTCTCCTGATTACCGTACTGACTTTCGTTTGGGCGGCCATCTGTTTCCTTTTATGGCAACGCAACTTAAGCCGTCATATTTGGCCGCTGTTCCTCGGCAGCCTAGTTGCCTGTTGGTGGCCGTACTTCACTTGGCTTGCAAGCGATGTTCCCGAAGGTACATGGTATTCAGGCTGGACATTCAAATCCATTATTGCCCTGATTCCCGTTATTGCCGCTTATCTCTTCAAGTGGAAACGAAGCCGGAAAAACAAAATCTCCAATACCCTTGCCTGATACCTCGCGCCGTCTTTTTCAGACGGCGTTTTCCATATCTGACATAACGCTCAGACTGTCAACAATCCCAATAAAATGCTATACTCTTCACACGATTTAACACCCTAAAACAGGCCGTCTGAAAGACTTATCAAGATGATCAGCAAACAAGAATACCAAGCCCAAGCCGCACAAGGTTACAACCGCATTCCACTCGTTCAAGAGCTGCTTGCCGACTTGGACACACCGCTCTCAATCTACCTCAAACTTGCCAACAAGCCTTTCACCTACCTGCTCGAATCCGTTGTCGGTGGTGAACGCTTCGGCCGCTATTCCTTTATCGGCCTGCCTTGCAGCCACTATCTCAAAACCAGCGGCAAACATGTCGACGTGTATCAAAACGGCGAAATCGTCGAACAACACGACGGCAATCCCCTGCCCTTTATCGAAGCCTTCCACAACCGCTTCAAAACGCCCGAAATCCCAAGCCTGCCGCGCTTTACCGGCGGCCTGGTCGGCTACTTCGGTTATGAAACCATCTACAATTTCGAACATTTTGCCCACCGCCTGAAACATACGGCCAAAGCCGATCCGCTCGGTACGCCCGACATCCTCCTGATGCTCTCGCAAGAGCTTGCGGTAGTGGATAACCTAAGTGGCAAAATCTACCTGATTGTTTATGCCGATCCGTCTCAAGCCAACGGCTATGAACGCGCGCGCGAACGTCTTGAAGACATCCGTACCCAGTTACGCCAAAGTTGTGCCATCCCGCTTTCCCTTGGCAGCAAGCAGACGCAAGCAGTCAGCGAATTTGGAGAAGAACCTTTCAAAGCCTGCGTCAACAAAATCAAAGACTACATCTTTGCAGGCGACTGTATGCAGGTTGTCCCCAGCCAACGCATGAGCATGGAATTTACCGACAATCCGCTTGCCCTCTACCGCGCCCTGCGTACGCTGAACCCATCGCCGTATATGTTCTACTACGATTTCGGCGATTTCCATATTGTCGGCTCTTCGCCCGAAATCCTCGTCCGCCGCGAACGCGACGATGTTATCGTCCGTCCTATCGCCGGTACACGCCTGCGCGGCAAAACACCAGCCGAAGACCTTGCCAACGAACAAGACCTGCTGAGCGATGCCAAAGAAATTGCCGAACACGTCATGTTGATTGACTTAGGACGCAACGATGTCGGCCGCATCAGTAAAACCGGCGAAGTCAAAGTTACCGACAAAATGGTGATTGAAAAATATTCCCATGTGATGCACATCGTCTCTAACGTCGAAGGCCGTCTGAAAGACGGCATGACCAACATGGACATCCTCGCCGCTACCTTCCCGGCAGGCACACTTTCCGGCGCGCCTAAAGTCCGCGCCATGGAAATCATCGAAGAAGTCGAACCGAGCAAACGCGGCATCTACGGCGGCGCAGTCGGCGTATGGAGTTTCAACAACGACATGGACCTGGCCATTGCCATCCGCACTGCCGTGATTAAAAACAATACCCTCTTCGTGCAAAGCGGCGCAGGCGTAGTTGCCGACTCCGACCCAACCTCCGAATGGCAGGAAACCCAAAACAAAGCCCGCGCCGTGATCCGCGCAGCGCAAATGGTGCAAGAAGGGTTGGATAAATAATTTTCAGACGGCCTGCGCTCTGAAATGACTAAACAACAAGATTATGATACTAAAAGAAAAACAACTAAAATCCATCAGCAAATTCCTCAGCTTTATCTTGCGCCATCATCCCGAGCAAATCGGCATTACTTTGGATAAAGACGGCTGGGTGGATATTGATACCCTGTTGACACAGGTAAACCATCCCGAGCGCAGCTTTATGGGCAATCCGCTGACCTACGAAATATTATTGGAAGTGGTCGAAAAAAACGATAAAAAACGGTTTACCCTTTCTGAAGACGGCAAACGCATCCGCGCGGCACAAGGTCATTCGACGGCACAAGTTCAGGTTGAACACAAAGTGGCAACGCCTCCTCAGATTTTGTATCACGGTACGGCTGAGCGCTCTGTTCCATCTATTTTGGAACAAGGCCTGCATTCTGCCTCGCGCCATTTTGTCCATCTGTCTGCCGATGCTGCAACAGCCGTCAACGTCGGCTCCCGCCACGGCAAGCCGCTTGTATTGACCATCGACACTGTCGCCATGCTTGCGGCAGGACACCAATTTTATCTGGCGGACAACGGCGTATGGTTAACTGAAAACGTTCCGCCGCAATTTATCGGCAAACTTTAAAACATCAGGCCGTCTGAAGCCGTAAAACCATTTTCAGACGGCCTGCAAACACCCTACCCAATTTCTTCATAAAGCGATTATCCATGAACACATCCCCCATCCTCCCTCCTGCTATGCTCGGCATTCTTGGCGGCGGACAATTAGGCAGAATGTTTACTGTTGCTGCCAAAACCATGGGCTACAAAGTAACCGTACTCGATCCCGACCCGAATGCGCCGGCAGCGGAATTTGCCGACTGCCATTTATGCGCGCCGTTTGACGATGAAGCAGCTTTGGAAGAATTGGCAAAATGCGCGGCTGTTACGACTGAGTTTGAAAACGTCAATGCCGACGCGATGCGTTTTCTCGCCAAACACACCAATGTTTCCCCCAGCGGCGACTGCGTTGCCATCGCGCAAAACCGCATTCAGGAAAAGGCATGGATACGCAAAGCAGGCCTGCAAACCGCGCCGTATCAAGCAGTTTGCAAGGCCGAAGACATTACTGAAGAAAGCGTACAATTTCTGCCCGGCATCCTGAAAACTGCCACTTTGGGCTACGACGGCAAAGGCCAAATCCGCGTAAAAACATTGGATGAACTCAAAGCCGCGTTTGCCGAACACGGCGGCGTGGATTGCGTTTTGGAAAAAATGGTGGATTTGCGCGGCGAGATTTCCGTTATCGTATGCCGTCTGAACAATGACAACGTGCAGACTTTCGACCCTGCCGAAAATATTCACGAAAACGGCATCCTCGCCTACTCCATCGTCCCTGCGCGACTGAGTGCCGACGTGCAGCAACAGGCGCGACAAATGGCGCAGCGTTTGGCCGATGAATTAAACTACGTCGGCGTATTGGCAGTAGAAATGTTTGTTGTCGGCAACACACATGAATTGGTCGTCAACGAAATCGCGCCGCGTCCGCACAATTCCGGCCACCATACCATCGACGCCTGCGCGGCAGACCAATTCCAGCAACAGGTCCGCCTGATGTGCAACCTGCCTCCGGCTGACACCAAATTGCTGAGTTCTTGCTGTATGGCGAATATTTTGGGCGACGTTTGGAAGGAAGACGGCGGCGAACCCGAATGGCTGCCATTGCAAAGCAACCCGAATGCACATCTGCATCTTTACGGTAAAAAAGCCGCGCGTAAAGGCCGAAAAATGGGCCACTTTACCGTCTTGGCCAATGATGCGGACAACGCGTTCCAAACCGCACAAACCTTACATCAAAGCCTGTAACCTTACCCACTTTTTTCAGACGGCCTTTGATTGCCAAAGGCCGTCTGAAATCAATTTTTCCGACCATCCGACATGAGCCTTCTGACCATCCTCCGTCCGGCAACCGAAAAAGACTGCCAAGACATACACAATGCCCATCTGCACGCCGTTCAATACGCCTGCATCCGCAGTTACGATGAAACCATTATGCACACATGGGAAAGTCTGCTCGACATCAACAGCTATTTGGAAACCATCTCCGATAAAAACAAAGCCTTGTGGGTGGTCGAATACAAAGGGCTGATTCAAGGCTTCTTCCAAGTCGATTTCAAAGAAGCGCAACTGGACGCCTTATACGTCCATCCGCTCTTCCACAATCTCGGCTTGGGCACGGCCCTGCTCAGCCGCGCCGAAGAAATGGCACGAAATGCAGGCCTCAGCTTTCTCAAACTGTATGCCTCGCTCAATTCCGTGCCTTTCTATCGCCTCAACCGCTACGAGTCGCTCGGTACTGCCGTGTTGCAGCTGAACAAAACTGTCCGCGTCGAATGCGAATTGATGCGCAAATACCTGTAATTTTCTCTTCCTCCGTTGCTTTTTTGAAAGAAACCGATGTCCCGAATTGCCGCCCTGCCCGACCATCTTGTCAACCAAATCGCCGCCGGCGAAGTGGTCGAACGCCCTGCCAACGCCTTAAAAGAAATCGTTGAAAACAGTATCGATGCAGGCGCGACAGCGATTGATGTCGAACTGGCGGGCGGCGGCATCCGCCTGATTCGCGTCAGCGACAACGGCAGCGGCATCCACCCAGACGACATCGAGCTTGCGCTACACCGCCACGCCACCAGCAAAATCAAAACATTAAACGATTTGGAACACGTTGCCAGCATGGGCTTTCGCGGCGAAGGCTTGGCAAGCATCGCCTCCGTCAGCCGCCTGACCCTGACCAGCCGTCAAGAAGACAGCACGCACGCGACCCAAGTCAAAGCCGAAGACGGCAAACTCAGCAGCCCCACCGCCGCCGCCCACCCCGTCGGCACCACCATCGAAGCCGCCGAACTCTTCTTCAATACCCCCGCGCGGCGCAAGTTCCTCAAATCCGAAAACACCGAATACGCCCACTGCGCCACCATGCTCGAACGCCTCGCGCTGGCACATCCGCACATTGCCTTCTCACTCAAACGCGACGGCAAACAAGTATTCAAACTTCCTGCCCAAAGCCTGCATGAACGGATTGCCGCCATTGTCGGCGATGATTTTCAGACGGCCTCATTGGAAATTGACAGCGGCAATGACGCATTGCGGCTCTATGGCGCGATTGCCAAGCCAACTTTCGCCAAAGGCAAAACCGACAAACAATACTGCTTCGTCAACCATCGTTTTGTCCGCGATAAAGTCATGCTCCATGCCGTCAAGCAGGCATACCGCGATGTATTGCACAACGCGCTGACGCCTGCTTTCGTCCTCTTTCTCGACCTGCCGCCCGAAGCCGTGGATGTCAACGTCCACCCGACCAAAACCGAAATCCGCTTCCGCGACAGCCAGCAAGTACACCAACTCGTGTTCCACACGCTCAACAAAGCCCTTGCCGACACGCGCGCCGACTTGACCGAAAGCGTCAGCAACGCAGGCGAAGTGTTGCATGACATTACCGGCGTTGTCTCCACACCAATGCCGTCTGAAAACGACAGCGAAAATCTGTTTGATAGCGCATCCAACTACCCGACAGGCAACAAACCTGATACACGCAATGCCTTTGGTGCATCAGGCAAAACCGCGCCCATGCCTTACCAAGCCGCGCGCGCGCCGCAACAACGCAGCCTGTCTCTGCGCGAAAGCCGCGCGGCCATAAATACTTACGCCGAGCTTTACAAAAAAACCGATGACATCGACCTTGAGTTGAGCCAATTCGAACAGGCACGTTTCGGCAATATGCCGTCTGAAATGCCTACCCAAAAAACAGATACGCCGCTTTCAGACGGCCTTCCATCACAATCCGAACTGCCGCCGCTCGGTTTTGCCATTGCCCAATTACTTGGCATCTACATTCTTGCCCAAGCCGAAGACAGCCTGTTGCTCATCGATATGCACGCCGCTGCCGAACGCGTCAACTACGAAAAAATGAAACGCCAACGTCAGGAAAACGGCAACCTGCAAAGCCAACGCCTGCTTATTCCCGTAACCTTTGCCGCATCCCACGAAGAATGTGCCGCTCTTGCCGATCATGCCGAAATGCTGGCAGGCTTCGGGCTGGAATTGTCCGACATGGGCGGCAATACCCTTGCCGTCCGTGCAGTTCCCGCCATGCTCGGCAAAGCCGACGTCGTTTCACTGGCCAAAGATGTATTGGGCGAACTTGCCCAAGTCGGCAGCAGCCAAACTATCGAAGAACACGAAAACCACATCCTTGCCACCATGTCCTGCCACGGCTCAGTCCGTGCCGGCCGCCAGCTCACCCTGCCGGAAATGAATGCACTCCTACGCGATATGGAAAACACACCACGCAGCAACCAGTGCAACCACGGCCGTCCGACTTGGGTCAAACTGACATTAAAAGAATTGGATGCGTTGTTTTTACGCGGACAGTAACTCCGATAAAAAGGCCGTCTGAAAATGCTTTCAGACGGCCTTTTAACTTATTTGCCCTTAACGAATATCCATAGGCGCAAACGATTTCACGGTTTCATCGATTGCTTTAACACGGGTCAGGAAGTCTTCCAATTGCGCAAGCGGCAATGCGCTTGGGCCATCGCATTTGGCTTGGTCGGGATTGGCATGGGATTCGAGGAACAAACCGGCCAATCGGGTTGCCATACCGGCAAGCGCCAAGTCCAATACTTGGGTGCGACGTCCGCCTGATGCAGCGGCACCGGATTCGCGCGTTTGCAGGGAATGGGTTACGTCAAAAATAACGGGCAGGTTGTTACACGTTTTTTTCATCACGCCAAAGCCGAGCATATCGACCACCAAGTTGTCGTAGCCGAAATTTGCGCCGCGTTCGCACAAAATGATTTGTTCGTTGCCTGCTTCTTGGAATTTCTCCACAATGTTTTTCATTTGAGACGGGCTGAGAAATTGCGGTTTTTTAATGTTGATGACATTGCCGGTTTTCGCCATTGCCACCACCAAATCGGTTTGGCGCGCCAAGAAGGCAGGCAGCTGAATGACATCGCAGACTTCGGCAACCGGCTGGCATTGGTAAGGCTCATGAACGTCGGTAATCACGGGAACGTTAAACTCGCGCTTCACCGCTTGAAAAATCTTCATGCCTTCGTCCAGACCTACACCGCGGAAAGAGTGGATGGAAGAGCGGTTTGCCTTGTCGAAAGAGGCTTTAAAAACGTAAGGGATGCCGAGTTTATCGGTTACTTTAACGTATTGCTCACAGGCTTTCAGCGTAGAGTCGAGGTCTTCAAGGACATTGATGCCGCCGAAAAGGGTAAAGGGCGCATCGTTGCTGACGGTGATGTTGTTGATTTGGATATTCACGGCAAAGCCTTTCAGATAAGTTGAATTTGGGAAACAGGCCGTCTGAAACGTTTCAGACGGCCTTTGTTTGAATATTACAACACGGTGTGCGGCGGCTCATAAGAAATCACGTCGCGGATTTTATTGTTCTCATCGACGAGGACGACTTTCGGCTCATGCACTGCAATTTCAGGTTCGGACAACATAACATAAGACATGATAATTACAATGTCGCCTTTTTGAACCAGACGCGCGGCCGCGCCATTGAGGCAAACGACGCCGCTGCCTCGTTCGCCGGGGATAGTGTAGGTTTCAAGACGTTCGCCGTTGTTATTGTTGACGATGGCGACTTTTTCGTTAACGCAAATACCTGCCGCATCGAGCAGGTCTTGGTCAACGGTAATGCTGCCGACGTAGTTGAGGTCGGCTTCGGTAACGGTGGCACGGTGGATTTTGCCGCCGAGCATGGTACGGAACATGGGTTTCCTTTTTGATTGTGGGTTGATTTGCGGTTTTAACTTCTGAGAAGTTAAAACCGCTGTTCGTGTGATTGAGGATTAGTTATTGGGAAAGTCTGCTTCGTCAAACTCGGGTTCCGGGTCGCTTTGAAGGACTTTTCCGTTTAATTTCAACTCGCTGTTTTGCAGAGTCAGATGGGTTTTGACATTATCATCTTCTAAGGTCAAATATTTCTCGCTTGCCATGCTTTTAATGGTGCTGTCCACCATCAGGCGCAAGGTCTCGTTGATATCGTCGATGCTGGCGCGGCCTGCGGCTTCATCTTCGGCATTGACGCTAAACAGGCTGCTTGCTTGGTTGACGGCGAGCTGCTCCAACAATTTTTGCGGTACGCTCATGTTGAAGTCGGCTTCAGTTTTCTTCAGCATATCGCCCAAATTATTGAGGTCTTTAGCTGCCAAACCTTTAAACGCGAGTTTACCGCTGACATCAACATCGCCATGAGGCATGATGAATTTGAAGGTTTTGACGTTCAAAACCGGATTGTTGGTAAACAGGCCTGAAGCCTCGTTTTTGGCCGTCTGAATCAAGGAAGCCTGAATTTCTTCTTCGCTCATTTTCTTCACGGACACTTCGGCAATTTTGTTTTTCAATGCCAAAAGTGATGCCGCATCCAAATGCTCGGCAGCGACATTGATGTCCAGAGGGCCGTATTTGTCTTCGCCATAAGTCAGGCTTTCAAATTGGAAGCGGCCTTCACTGTTGATGAATTTATCAACTTCGCCGGTCTGAGTATCGAAACGCAGTTTGCTGACTTCGATTTTAGACGGAGCAATCGTGCCGGTCGGATTGATGAATGCACCGATTTGCAGGTTGGTCACAAGGTTGACCAATTCGTTCAACTTAACGTTGTAATCGATGTTTTCTTTCCATTGCAGCAGGAATTTATCCAGCGTAATGCTGCTCTTGCCCAAAGAAAGCTTGGTCAGGCCGTCTTCCGTTTCGGATTGGAAGCGCAGGTTTTCCAAAGACACATCGCCTTTGTCGGCCAATTTGACTTGTAAAGACGGCGCAAGGTAATCGTGGCGATAGCTTTTGAAGCCTTGGCTGTAATCGGTATTGCCGCCAAAGCCTTTCCAGTTGAGTTTGATACCGGAGAGCTCTTCATAGTCGAAGGCAGGGATATTGAGGCTGAGTTTGCCGTCGCCGGAAAGGTAAACCGTATTGGTCATGGTCAACGGCGTTTGCTGGCCGAAGAAGCGGTCTAAAACTTTTTTGGTTTCCGGATGGTATTGGAACTCGGTTTCCACGTGTGCACGCGTGCCGAAGCCACCGGCAAACGGGCCGTGTGTTACGTGGTTGATGACCGTAATCGGCTCTTGCAGGACGGTTTTCAAATTGTCCGGCAGGTATTTTTGCGTATTTTGAAGCAGGGTCGGCTTGAGGCGGATGACGGTCGTCTCGGTTGAACTGAACCAGCCGCGATCGTATTGGTGGGACTCAACGGTCAGGAAACCGGACTCCTGCAACAGCTTTTGTTGCTCGGTCAGGCTTTCCTCCGCTTTGACACCAAGATAATAAGGCGTGCCGAGCGCAGCGGCGACAACGACGGCGGCAGTCGGGATAAGATACTTTTTCATCACTTCAAACAGATTAGGTTCAAAGCGTAAAGCATAGCATTTTTTAGCTGTTTTGTCTTATCCGCCGTTTCAGACGGCCTTTAGGTAAAGATTGTGATATTATGCAAACATAAACGATTTTTATACTTTTGGCAGGCCTTACCCTATCTGCCAAGATGTCATTAAAGGTTTGCAAATGCTTTTATTCATTGATAATTATGACAGCTTCACCTACAACATCGTCCAATACTTTGCCGAGTTGGGGCAGGAAGTTTTGGTACGTTGCAACGATGAAATCACCATCGAAGAAATCGAAGCCCTAAAACCGCAATATCTGGTCATCGGCCCCGGCCCTTGTTCCCCTAAAGAAGCAGGCATTTCTGTTGCGGCCATGCAGCACTTTGCCGGCAGGCTGCCCGTCATGGGCGTGTGTCTCGGCCATCAAACCATGGGCGAAGCGTTCGGCGGCAATGTCGTGCGCGCGCAAACAATGATGCACGGCAAAGTCTCCCCCGTTTTCCATCACGGCACAGGCATGTTTAAAGACCTGCCCAATCCGGTCAACTGCACGCGCTACCACAGCCTGGCCATCGACCGCGCCACCCTGCCCGACTGCCTCGAAATTACCGCGTGGACGGAAGACGGCGAAATCATGGGCGTACGCCATAAAGAATATGCCGTCGAAGGCGTACAGTTCCACCCCGAAGCCCTGCTAACCGAACACGGCCACGATATGCTGAAAAACTTCCTGGAAGAATTCAAAGACTATCGTCCGCAAAAATCTTAATGAAAGGCCGTTTGAAAGGTGTTTGACAGTGTTCAAACCGCATTTTCAGACGGCCTGAATCACATCGGACACGAACAAAGGAAAAATCATGATCACCCCTCAACAAGCGATTGAACGCCTCATCAGCAACAACGAACTTTTCTACGATGAAATGACCGACCTCATGCGCCAAATCATGAGCGGCCAAGTTCCGCCCGAGCAAATCGCCGCCATCCTGACCGGCCTGCGGATTAAAGTTGAAACCGTTTCCGAGATTACCGCCGCAGCCAGCGTAATGCGCGAATTTGCCACCAAAGTGCCGCTGGAAAACGCCGATGACTTGGTCGATATTGTCGGCACAGGCGGCGATGGTGCCAAAACCTTCAATATCTCCACGACTTCCATGTTTGTCGCGGCTGCGGCAGGCGCGCAAGTTGCCAAACACGGCGGTCGCTCCGTTTCTTCATCCAGCGGCGCTGCCGATGTCATGGAACAAATGGGCGCCAACCTCAATCTCAACCCCGAACAGGTTGCCCAAAGCATTCAGCAAACCGGCATCGGCTTTATGTTCGCGCCCAACCATCACAGCGCCATGCGCTATGTTGCCCCTGTCCGCCGTTCGCTCGGATTCCGCAGCATCTTCAATATCTTGGGCCCGTTGACCAATCCGGCCGGCGCGGCAAACCAACTCTTGGGCGTGTTCCACATCGACTTGTGCGGCATTCTTTCCCGCGTATTGCAACAGCTTGGTTCCAAACATGTTTTGGTCGTGTGCGGCGAAGGCGGTTTGGATGAAATCACGCTGACCGGCAAAACCCGCGTTGCCGAACTGAAAGACGGAAAAATTACCGAATACGACATCAGCCCAGCCGATTTTGGCATGGAAATCCGCCGCAATTTAGACGAAATCAAAGTCGAAAATGCGCAAGAATCCCTGCAAAAAATGAACGAAGTGCTGGACGGCAAAGCCGGTGCCGCACGCGATATCGTCGTCCTCAATGCCGCCGCCGCGCTCTATGCAGGAAATGTGGTTACTTCGCTGGCAGATGGCGTCAAAGCTGCTCAAGAAGCCATCGACTCCGGCAAAGCCAAAGCCAAAAAAGACGAATTTATCGAATTTGGCAAACAGTTTGCCTAAGCTTTAAAACCATAAACAAAGGCCGTCTGAAAAATCTTTCAGACGGCCTTTTATTCTTTAAATATTAAAATTTGCTTTTAATATCATTAATCAAGCCTTCAGCTTTTTCTTTGGCTTCATCAACCAAATGCTCAGCTTCTTCTTTGCCTTTTTGCAAAACACCGCCGACTTTTTCTTCAATGTCGCCAACCACTTCTTTTACTTTGCCAACGCCTTGTTGAACCAAGCCTTCAGCTTCAAGTTTAGCATTGCTGGATACATCTCCAGCCACTTCTTTTACTTTACCGCTGATTTTATCTAATTCGCCGCTCATGGTCATACTCCTGGATTAAATATTGATAGGATGAGTGCTACATCACCTTATATCGGGGACTTCGCTTCAACTTTAAAGGCCGTCTGAAAGACAAAACATGATAAAACGAGTTAAATAGGGTTAGTCCATCTGTTTCAATATCGCTTCGGCTACTGCCTCGCCTATCATCTTACTGCCGAACTCATTGAAATGAAGCCCATCACACAGCATCACATCAGTCAAGTCCTGCTCAAACATCAGACTGTATAAATCATTGACGGCAAAGCCATATTGCCTTGCCAAATCCTCCGCCACACGGTTATAGGCCTTCAAGTCGGCCAGATAGCGGCGCGAGGGTTTGACGATATTGTGCACGCTTTCCAAAAACGGCGTACTGCTCGCCCAAATAATTTTTGCACCTGTCTGTTTCAGATAATCGAAAATTTGGGTCAGGTTATTGCGATAGGTTTCTATATCGGCCACCGGCTCATTACAGCCTTGATTATGGCGGATGTCGTGCAAACCGCAGTTGATATGGATAATGTCTCCCACAGTCGCGCCCTCTGTCCATTGCCCGATATGCTCTAACACATCATGCGACGAGCGGCAGTTTTCCGATGGAGAAACAATTTCCGCCTCAGGCAAAGCGTCGCGCGTGTAAGGCTCCGAAGCAAGCCGCACGGAATCGCCGATTAAGTAAACGGTCATTTTTGTTCTCCTCCCTTTATTTGAACCAACAGCAAGGCCGTCTGAAATATCACTTATATTATTATAAGAGTGCTATTTCAGACGGCCTTAACTTCAGTCAAGTTCTATCGTTAAATCATCAATTAACGCTGACTGTTTTTATAAAAATCAATTAATTGCTTGGCCTGCAACATGGGCAGCCCAAAACGGTCGCTCACGGCTTTCAAATCCTTCCATTCCTGACCGGTCAGATTCCGCCCAACCCATTTGAGGTTTTCCGGATTGCTTTTGATTTTCTCAAAATACGCCTGCTTGCGTTTCCAATTGCGCGACCACACCAACAACATGGTAAAAATACATAAAACAATCAATACAATATTGGTAAACAACATCATGTCCATACAACATACTCCCGCTTGGGTCTCGAAATCAGAAAATATGGATTAAAGGCCGCCTGAAAAAACAGTCTTCAGACGGCCTTTATATTATCACTCAATATTCACCCGTTTCAGGCGCAAGGCATTACCCAATACCGAAACCGAGCTTGCCGCCATTGCCGCGCCTGCGATGACGGGATTTAAAAAGCCAAGCGCAGCGAGCGGAATGCCCAAGATATTGTAGAAGAAGGCGAAAAACAGGTTTTGCTTGATGTTTTTCAAAGTCGCCTGCGATACCAACAGGGCATCGGCGAGTTGGTTGACCGAATGCTGCATCAGCGTGGCGGATGCGGTATGTTCGGCAACGTCCGCTCCGCCTTTCATGGCGAAGCTGACGTTGGCGGCGGCGAGCGCGGGTGCGTCGTTGATACCGTCGCCGACCATCGCCACGGTTTTGCCGGCGGCTTTGAGTTTCTGTACTTCGGCGGCTTTGTCGCGCGGACTCATATTGCCGAAGGCGTGTGCGATGCCCAGTTGTTTGGCGACGTATTCGACCGTGCCTTGGTTGTCGCCGCTCATGATGTAAACATCGATATTGTGTTTTTTCAGACGGCCTATGGCTTCGGCGGTATCGGCTTTCAATGCGTCGGCGAGTGCGAATGCGCCGATAGGTTTGTTGTCAACTGAGACTGCAACAATGCTTGCAATATCCCAAACGCCGTCTGAAAACTTCGGCAAGGTCAGTTCGGCAAATTCGGCTTTTCCTGCTTTCACCAAACCCACGCCTTCCACTTCGGCGGTAATGCCTGCGCCGACAACGGTTTGCGCGTTTTGTGCGGCGGGAATGTCCAAACCGCGCGCTTGGGCGGCGGAAACGATGGCTCGGGCGAGCGGATGAGCGGCGTTTTGTTCGACGGCGGCGGCGATGCGGTACAAAGCGTCTTCGTCAAAGCCGCTGTCGGGAACGCAATAAA
The DNA here is from genome assembly GCF_019334725.1 of Neisseria perflava. NCBI lineage: Bacteria > Pseudomonadati > Pseudomonadota > Betaproteobacteria > Neisseriales > Neisseriaceae > Neisseria > Neisseria perflava. Next base: position 1,676,958 of record NZ_CP079818.1, read on the forward strand.
CGGCGGCAACCTGCGGCTTGCCTTCGGTCAGCGTGCCGGTTTTGTCCAGCACGACGGCATCGACGTGGGCGGCTTCTTCCATTGCCGCCGCGTCTTTAAACCAAATACCGTGTTTCACCGCTTTGCCCATGCCGACCATAATCGCGGCAGGGGTTGCCAGACCAAGCGCGCACGGACAGGCAATCACCAAAACGGCAACGGCGTGCATCAGCGCAACCGTCCAATCACCTTTTACCAGCCAAGTGGCGATAAAAGTCAAAAGCGCGATGCCCACGACGGCAGGCACGAACACCGCCGCCGCTTTATCGGCCACACGCGCAATCGGTGCTTTGCTGCCTTGTGCTTCAGAAAGCGCGTTCATCATGTCGCCGAGCAAGGTTTGGCTGCCTAGCTGAGTGGCGCGGTACACCACGCTGCCTTCGGTCATCAGCGCGCCTGCCAACACTTTGCCGCCCGCCTTTTTCTCTTCGGGGTTGGATTCGCCGGTAAGATGGCTCTCATCCGCCCAGCCGCTGCCGCTTTCGATGATGCCGTCGGCAGCAATACGTTCGCCGTGGTTGGCGCGGATAAGGTCGCCGATTTGTACTTGGTCGATGGGCAGTTGTTTCCATTCGCCATCGCGTTGCACGTTGACTTGGGTCGGCGTGAGCTTGAGCAGCAAGCCCAAGCTGTTCAGGCTGGATTTTTTGGTGCGGTGTTCCAAAAATTTGCCCAGCGACACAAAACCGATCACCATCACGCCTACTTCAAAATACACGTGTGCCATGCCGTGCGCCGCGTGCGGGCTGAAAAACAGCATATAGACGGAATACAGATAAATCGATACTGTACCGATGGTAACCAGTACGTCCATATTCGCCAGTCCGCCTTTAATGCTTGCCCACGCGCTTTTGTAAAACGGGATGGCCAGCCAAAGCTGCACCACGCTTGCCAGCACAAACTGCCATACAGGCGGAATCATCCAATCGTGCCGCCCGATCATCATGCCTGCCATGCCGATTAAAAACGGAATATTAATGGCCAGCAAAAGCCACAGCCTCCAGCCGATATGGTGTTCTGCTTCAGGTTGCGGCAATGTATCTTCCGTTTTTTCCTTTGCGCCGTAACCGGTTTTCTCAATGATTTTGGCGATGTCGGCAGCGGAAGTTTTGCTGTCGTCAAACGTAACCTGCGCCTCCTCGCTGGCAAAGTTTACCCCTGCCGATTCGACAAAATCTTTTTTGTTCAACACTTTTTCAATGCGCGAAGCGCAGGCCTGACAGGTCATGCCTTCGATTTGGAAACGGACTTTTTGTTGCATGGTTTCTTCCTTCTGAATGTGGTTGGGCTACCTGAAAAAAGCGGAGCAGGGTTTTCAGGTAGCCTTTGGGGTGTTGCAGTCGATTTGTTGCGATTCGATTTACAAAGCCGCATCAAAGCCGCCGTCTTCCACCGCTTCTATCAGCGCGGCGGGGTTGGTTTGGGCGGGGTCGAATTCCACGACGGCGTTCTTGTTTTCCAGGCTCACTTCGGCCTTGTCCACGCCGTTTACGCCTTCGAGGATGCTGGTAACGCTTTTCACGCAGCCGCCGCAGGTCATGCCTTCGATGTTTAATGTGATGGTTTGCATAGGGTTTCCTTTCTGTTGGAATGAGGCTGAGGTTTTAAAGCCCGTTGCAGCCAAAGCTTTCAGGTAGCCTGAAATGATGGGTCTGCTCTTGCTTTCCTGCTAAGTGCCGCCACTATAAAGCTTCACCCGAAGTAAAGGTCAAGCATCATGATGAACATCAGCCAGGCCGCGGCCGAGAGCGGCCTTTCCGCCAAACAAATCCGCGACTACGAAAAGCACGGCCTAATCGCCCCGGCCGCGCGCAGCGAAGCGGGCTACCGCCGCTACGGACAGGCCGACCTTGTCCGGCTGCGCTTTATCCGCCATGCGCGGGAAGTGGGCTTTTCGCTGCCGCAGATCGGGCAGCTTTTGAGCCTGCAACACAACCCGCAGCGTACCAGCCGCGAAGTGAAAACGCTCACTGCGCGGCACATCGCCGAGCTGGAAGCCAAAATCGAACGCTTGCAGGGCATGGTGGCCGAGCTGCAACGTTGGCACGATGCCTGCACGGGAGACGACTTCCCGGATTGTGCGATTTTGGCCGGGCTGGAGGAGCGTTAGGCGGCTTTGGCAGAATAGAAACAGGCTACCTGAAAAGTTTCAGGTAGCCTTAGTCGGCCGCTAACGGTTTGGTACAGGCCTCGTCGTAATACGGCAGCCACTTGCCGCCGCTTTGCTTCAGATATGCGCGAAAACTTTTGTTTACCCGTGTGGCGGTGTAATCCAAATAATGGCAAAAAGTAAGTTATCAAGAGACAGAGGCCGTCTGAAGCGTTTCAGACGGCCTTTTCAAAATACGCTTATCGGTTACAAAGCCACATCGTAGCCGCCATCTTCTACGGCATCAATCAGCGCATCGGTATCTGTCTTGCTTTCATCAAAAGTAATCACTGCATTTTTGTTTTCCAAGCTGACTTCTGCTTTTTCCACGCCTTCTACGCCTTCCAAAAGACGGGTTACGCTTTTCACGCAGCCGCCGCAGGTCATGCCGTCGATATTGAGGGTAACAGTTTGCATTTGTATTTCCTTTCATTCAAACAAATATAGTTGCCAAATACTTTACTCCTTACACAAACAGCTTGCAAATTCTTCATTAAAGCCGTCTGAAAAATGCAGATAGGCGTACAATAACGCCCTTTGCTTCATCAAACGGACATAATAATGACTTCAACATTTAAACAATGGGTTAGCGTATGCGCGCTGGCGGTGGGTGCATTTATTTTCAATACCACCGAATACATTCCGATTGCGCTTTTGAGCGACATCGGTCAGAGCTTTGGCAAACCGGCAACGGAAGTGGGCATGATGATTACGGTGTATGCGTGGATTGTTGCGCTCCTATCGCTGCCGCTGATGCTGATGACGAAAAACATCGAACGGCGCAAATTATTGCTGATGCTGTTTGCACTGTTTGCGCTGTTTCACGCGCTGTCGTTCTTTTCTTGGAACTTCAACATCCTTTTGGTCAGCCGTATCGGAATTGCGCTGACACACGCGGTCTTTTGGTCAATTACGGCTTCTTTGGCGGTACGGCTTGCCCCCGCCGGCAAAACCAATCAGGCTTTGGGCTTGCTCAGTACGGGTACGGTTTTAGCGATGGTTTTGGGCATTCCGCTGGGGCGCGTGGTCGGGCAATACTTCGGCTGGCAGCTCAGCTTCCTGCTGATCGGGGGCTGTGCTGCCGGCGTAATGCTGGTGTTGGCCAAAAACCTGCCTGCTTTACCCAGCCAAAATACCGGCTCTTTAAGCAGCCTGCCGAGTTTGTTCAAACGCCGCAACCTGATGTTGCTTTATGCCATGACGGTGTTGATTATTACGGCACACTTCACGGCATACAGCTATATCGAGCCTTTTGTGTTGCAAGTTGGCGGATTTAAGGCAGAACAAGTTACCATCGTTTTGAGCCTGTACGGTTTGGCAGGCTTTGCCGCTTCTTATTTGTTTGGCAAATGGTTTGCCAAATCGCAACGCCTGTTTATGCTTGGCGCGGTGGCGGTCATCCTGCTCTCTGCCCTGCTTCTTCTGCCGTTTGCCTCTTTCCCTTATGCGGTGTACGCGCTGGTGTTTATTTGGGGCGTGGCCATCGTCATTGTCAGCTTGGGCATGGTGTCGAAAGTCTTGGCATTTGCCTCAGATGCAACAGATGTGGCCAACTCGATTTATTCAGGTTTGTACAACGTCGGTATCGGCGGCGGTGCGCTTTTGGGACATTATGTGACCGTCTGGTTCGGCCTTTCCAATATCGGCATTGCCGGAGCCTTGCTGGCAGCGGCAGGTCTGGCCGTTTGCGGCTTGTTGTTTAAGGAACAAGACAATCTGACGCAAAACGTTTAAATCCATATAAATCAGGATGGTATTACTGACCTGGCCGTAATTTTGGTAGTTTTACCGGTTTGTCCCGATTCTTATTAACCCACGATGGGTCTTCATTCGCCGGATAAGCAGTTTTCTTGCTGCTTATCCGGTTTTCATTTCATTTTTAAAAAACAATTTACAATTTGTTTACACTACATCAAATTACAAATATACTGTCGCCTATTAGGCCGTCTGAACGTACGGCTGAAAAGAAAAACCAATCATGTTTCAGAGGAATACATCATGGACTTAAACGCCAAGGATAAGACTCAGCATCCTGAGAACGTCGAGCTTCTCAGTGCGCAGAAGCCGATTACCGACTTTAAAGGACTGCTGACGACCATTATCTCTGCTGTTGTCTGCTTCGGCATTTATTACATCCTTCCCTACAGCCCCGATGCCAATAAAGGTATCGCGCTGTTGCTTTTTGTTGCGGCACTTTGGTTTACCGAAGCCGTACACATTACCGTTACCGCGCTGATGATCCCTATCCTTGCCGTTGTACTCGGCTTCCCAGATATGGACATCAAAAAAGCGATGGCTGGTTTCTCCGACCCGACGATTTATATCTTCTTCGGCGGCTTCGCGCTTGCAACCGCCCTGCACATGCAACGTCTCGACCGTAAAATCGCCGTCAGCCTGTTGCGCTTGTCCCGCGGCAATATGAAAGTTGCCGTGTTGATGCTGTTTGCCGTTACCGCTTTCCTGTCTATGTGGATCAGTAACACTGCGACTGCCGCGATGATGTTGCCTTTGGCAATGGGCATGATGAGCCACCTCGACCAAGAAAAAGAACGCAAAACCTACGTCTTCGTCCTGCTTGGCATCGCCTACTGCGCCAGTATCGGCGGCTTGGGCACCGTGGTTGGCTCTCCGCCGAACATGATTGCCGCCAAAGCGCTGAACTTGGACTTCGTCGGCTGGATGAAGCTCGGCCTGCCGATGATGCTGTTGATTCTGCCGCTGATGCTGTTCTCCATGTACGTCATCCTCAAACCTAATTTGAACGAGCGCGTGGAAGTTAAAGCCGAATCTATCCCTTGGACTTTGCACCGCGTTATCGCGTTGTTGATTTTCTTGGCCGCAGCCATCGCTTGGGTATTCAGCTCCAAAATCAAAGCTGCATTCGGCATTTCCAACCCCGATACCGTTATCGCGCTGATTGCCGCCGTTGCCGTCGTCGTATTCGGCGTGGCGCAATGGAAAGAAGTTGCCCGCAATACCGACTGGGGTGTATTGATGCTCTTCGGTGGCGGTATCAGCTTGAGCGCATTGCTGCAATCTTCCGGCGCATCTGAAGCTCTGGGTCAGCAAGTTGCTTCCACGTTCTCCCATTCTCCTGCATTGCTGGTGATTTTCGTGGTTGCCGCCTTCATCATCTTCCTGACCGAGTTCACCAGTAACACGGCTTCCGCCGCCTTGCTTGTACCTATTTTCGCCAGCATCGCCGCACAAATGGGTCTGCCCGAACAAGTCTTGGTATTCGTCATCGGCATTGGCGCATCTTGTGCCTTCATGCTGCCGGTTGCCACGCCGCCTAACGCGATTGTGTTCGGTACAGGCTTGATTAAGCAACGCGAAATGATGAACGTTGGCTTATTGCTGAACGTCCTCTGTATCGTATTGGTTGCGCTGTGGGCTTATTTCGTCCTGATGCCGTAAACCCGTAAAACCATATCCCAGGCCGTCTGAAAGAATATTTTTCAGACGGCCTTGAAGTTTGTCGTTCAGACACAATTTAACGAATGATTCAAAACCGGATTCTAACGAAAGGAAACCCATGATTATCCTGCACACCAACAAAGGCGATATCAAAATCGAACTCGATTTCGACAAAGCCCCCGTTACAGCTAAAAACTTCGAGCAATACGTTAAAGACGGCTTCTACGACGGCGTAATCTTCCACCGCGTCATCAAAGGCTTCATGATTCAAGGCGGCGGCATGGATGAAAACATGAACGAAAAAGAAACCCGCGATCCGATTCAAAACGAAGCGTCCAACGGTTTGCCCAACGAAAAATACACCATCGCCATGGCGCGTACTTCCGATCCGCACTCTGCCAGCGCGCAATTTTTCATCAACACTGCCGACAACGCTTTCCTGAACTTCCGTTCTAAAGAGCTGTACGGCAAAACCGTCGTCCAAGACTGGGGCTATGCCGTTTTCGGTAAAGTTGTTGACGGTTTTGATGTGGTCGATGCCATCGAAGGCGTTTCTACCAAACGCCACGGCTACCACGACGATGTACCGACCGAGCCTGTCATCATCACCAAAGCCGAAGTGGTTTAATTGATTTGATTTCCCATAAAAACAGCCTGTCCGAATTTAAAACGGACAGGCTGTTTTTCAATCATTAATGACGATACCTTCACACATCATAAGTACCGACCACGCATGCCGAATCCAAGACATGACCCTGCATGGCAAAATGCAGCTCATTAAAGCGGAAACCGCGCGGCAAATCCAAAACGGTATCCAGCGCGTACACAATCAGCTCGTAACGATGGCGGTTGTTCGGTGGCGCCATACCGCCATAAAACGAAGCCTCTTCGATTTCAAACTTACCCAACGCGCTCGCCCAAGTATTCGCACCCTGCGTAAAATCTGTTGCAGAAATGCTTTCATTTTCTGCCACGGAAGTACGTTTCAAATCCGAAATCAACCAATGCGTCCATACGAAGCCCGATGCTGAAATGGCATCTTTGTCTTCCAACACCACGGCAAACGATTTTGTTCCTTCAGGCGCATCTTCGATCTCAAAAGGAATCGAATAAGTAGGCATACCGCTCGGGCTGAACTGGCTGCCGCGCTTGCCGTATTTGTCTTCAAATTCGCCGTTGACAATAGCTTTACTGCTGACTTTCATCTTATATCTCCCAATAGTAGGTTTATTCATTCTAACAAACACCAAGGCCGTCTGAAAGATACTGCCGTTTTCACTTTCCCGATGTCGCATTTTCAGACGGCCTCAAGCAATATTCACAATTCGATCAAACACATTTGACATTCCATAGTATAATCCGCCGCATGAAAACTACACAGGATACGCATTATGGATTGGAAAGGTCGTGAACAAAGCCAAAACGTCGAAGATCGCCGCGGAAGCCGTGGCGGTGGTGGCGGCAAAACACCGGGCATACTCGGCATTATCGTGGTTTTGGTCGGCGCATATTACGGCGTGGATTTGAGCGGTTTGGTTGGCGGCTCATCTTCGATGGGCATCCCTACCCAGCAAGCCTCCCGACTTGACAGCCAACAAGAAGCCGAATTGAACGAACTGTCCCGCGTTGTCCTTGCCGATACGGAAAAAGCATGGAGTAAATATTTCCAGCAGCACGGCCAACGCTATACGCCGGCAACCATGGTGTTGTATGAAGGCGGTACGTCCACCGCCTGCGGTACGGGCCAATCTGCCATGGGTCCGTTTTACTGCCCGGGCGACCAAAGAGTTTATTTGGATTTGAGTTTCTACGAAGACATGCGCACCAAGCTCGAATCCGCCAGCGATGCCGCGTTTGCCTACGTTATTGCCCATGAAGTCGGCCATCACGTTCAAAACCTGCTCGGCATTCTGCCTAAAGTCCACAAAATGCAACAGCAAGTCGGCAAAAAAGAGGCCAATGCCCTTTCCGTCAAACTCGAATTGCAGGCCGACTGTTTCGCTGGTATTTGGGGACACTACGCCATCAACAAAAATATCTTCAAAACAGAAGACATTCAAAAAGCTATGCTTGCCGCCGAATCCGTCGGCGATGACCGCTTGCAGAAACAGGCTCAGGGCTATGTCGTTCCCGACAGCTTTACCCATGGCTCGTCCGAAGAACGCATGACTTGGCTCAAGCGCGGTTTGGAAAGCGGCGACATCAACCAGTGCAACACTTTCAACAATTGATTCGTCGATGTAACGACAAAAGGCCGTCTGATTTTTTCAGACGGCCTTTTAGCCGTGTTAAAATAATACCTATTATTTTCCCTTAAATTCAAAGGAAATCCACATGGCAAATATCGCCCGCGACATTTTCAAAGCCTACGACATCCGGGGCATCGTCGGTAAAACCCTGACCGACGAAGCTGCATACTTAGTTGGCAAAGCCATTGCCACCAAAGCCTCCGAAAAAGGTATTACCCGCATCGCACTCGGTCGCGACGGCCGTTTGAGCGGTCCCGGCCTGATGGCACAAATTCAACGCAGTTTCACAGACAGCGGCATCGACGTCCTCAACGTCGGCATGGTTGCCACCCCTATGCTCTACTTCGCAGCCATCAACGAATGCGGCGGCAGCGGCGTGATGATTACCGGCAGCCACAATCCGCCCGATTACAACGGTTTCAAAATGATGCTCGGCGGCGACACGCTCGCAGGCGAAGCCATTCAAGAACTTTTAGCCATTATTGAAAAAGACGGTTTTGTTGCCGCCGACAAACAAGGCAGCGTAACCGAAAAAGACATCTCCAACGAATACCACAACAACATCGTCGGCCATATCAAGCTCAAACGCCCGATGAAAATCGTGATTGACGCAGGCAACGGTGTCGGCGGCGCATTTGCAGGCAAACTCTACAAAGGTTTGGGCAATGAAGTGACCGAACTTTTCTGCGAAGTGGACGGCAATTTCCCTAATCACCACCCCGATCCATCCAAACCGAAAAACCTGCAAGACCTCATCGTCGAGCTTCAAAACAGCGATGCCGAAATCGGCTTGGCATTTGACGGCGATGCCGACCGCTTGGGCGTGGTCACCAAAGACGGCAACATCATCTATCCAGACCGCCAATTAATGCTTTTCGCGCAAGACGTGTTGAGCCGCAATCCTAAAGCCAAAGTGATTTTCGACGTCAAATCCACCCGTCTGCTTGCGCCTTGGATTAAAGAACACAGTGGCGAACCTGTGATGGAAAAAACCGGCCACAGCTTCATCAAATCCACCATGAAAAAAACCGGCGCACTGGTTGCCGGCGAAATGAGCGGACACATCTTCTTTAAAGAACGCTGGTTCGGCTTCGACGACGGTATGTATGCCGGCGCACGCCTCTTGGAAATCCTGTCTGCCTTCGACAATCCGTCCGAAGTATTGAACAAGCTGCCACAAAGCATTTCCACTCCGGAACTCAACATCGACCTGCCCGAAGGCAGCAACGGCCACAAAGTGATTGAAGAGCTGGCTGCCAATGCCAAGTTTGAAGGTGCGACCGAAATCATCACCATCGACGGCTTGCGCGTTGAATTCCCCGACGGCTTCGGCCTGATGCGTGCTTCCAATACCACACCGATTTTGGTGTTGCGTTTTGAAGCGGATACGCAAGAAGCGATTGAACGTATTCAAAACCAATTCAAAGCAGTCATTGAAAGCAATCCTGCATTGAAATGGCCGCTGTAAGGGTTTAGGCTAAAACAAAAGGCCGTCTGAAAATTATTTCAGACGGCCTTTAATATTAAACATTGATTATTTAAAGTTTGGAAACTAAGAATATCCCGGCTTGGTTATCCGACTTGCGCCAACTGTTGGCGCATTTCATCGATAACGGCTTTGTAATCCGGTTTGCCAAAAATCGCCGAACCGGCGACAAACGTATCCGCACCCGCCGCCGCAATTTCAGCAATATTGTCTGTTTTCACGCCGCCATCGACTTCCAATGCGATATGGCGGCCGCTTTGCCGTTCATACTCGTCCAACATCTCGCGCACTTTGCGGATTTTCACCAGTGTATTCGGGATAAAGCTTTGTCCGCCGAAGCCCGGGTTGACCGACATCAGCAACACCATATCCAGTTTGTCCAAAACGTTTTCCAGAATATTGACCGGCGTGGCAGGATTCAATACTAAGCCTGCCTGGCAGCCGTATTCTTTAATCAAACCCAAGCTGCGGTCGATGTGGCGGCTGGCTTCCGGATGAAAGGTAATGATATTGGCACCGGCTTTGGCAAACGCATGAATCAAATCGTCCACCGGCTCAACCATCAAATGCACATCGACCGGCACGGTTGCATACGGTTTCAAAGCCGCGCAAACCATAGGGCCGAAAGTCAGATTCGGCACATAATGATTGTCCATCACGTCAAAATGAATCAAATCCGCGCCGGCGCAGATAACTTCGGCAACCTCTTCGCCCAAGCGGGCAAAATCGGCAGACAAAATACTGGGGGCGATACGGTAGTCGGTCATATTTATTCTCCTAAAGTGTGTTCCTTTGTCATTATCGCATTTTTGCCCCTATGTTGTATGCTGCCGACAACGTCTCTACCGTCATTTTTATGAATTTACATTTCACATACATTAATGAAACTTAAAATCAAATTGTAAGGCTTTGAAAATAAATTATTTGAATACATACACGTGCAGAAAAATCTAACATCATTAACAAAAGTTAACTGCTTTGATACTGCCTTTCACACGCTAATCGGTTATATTTCCAAACCTGATGAAATATTAGGAAAACACCGTGTCTGTCGCACTTTCCCGCTATCCGACTTTTACTTTCTTAGCACTCGCCCTACTCTGTTCCAGCCTGCCTGCACATGCCGGTCCGTTTCTGGCCACTTTAGACGACTTCCATCCAAATTGCGACATTCGACAGCTTAATTTATCCGCCGACCAACACGCCGCTCTGCGCCGCCTGCGTACCGACTTCAAACAAATCAACGATAAAGCCTACCGCAAAACCGTACGCTCCGACCGCAACCGCCGTCAAACCATCATCAAAATCCTCTCCGGCGACTCATTCGATTCAAACGCCGCCCGCGACTATGTTGAAAGCCGCTACCTCTCCAGCATGGACTATGCAGTGGATGAAATGGAAATCCAATACCGCCTCTATCATCTGCTCAATCCGCGCCAACGCCAGCAGTGGTTGTCTTCATGCTTGCGCTAATGGATAAATAACAATACAAAAGGCCGTCTGAAACCATATTCAGACGGCCTTTGCTTTTTTCAGCCTTAATCCAATACTCTTTCTTCCGGCAAGCGTCCTGCCCAGTCGCAGGCAAACTGCCATGCCGAGCGGCCTGAACGGCTGCCGCGCATTTGCGCCCATTGCAATGCAGCTTGGCGCGCCGTATCGTCAAAAGGCACATTGAAATCGTCCAACCAGTTGGCTACGGCGGTCAAATAATCGTTTTGGTCGAAAGGATAAAAACTCAGCCATAAGCCGAAGCGGTCGGAAAGGGAGATTTTCTCCTCGACGGCTTCCTTCTGATGGATTTCGCCGCGAGTGCCCGTAGTACCGCCGTTTTCATCCATGTATTCGGGAATTAAATGGCGGCGGTTGGAAGTGGCATAAACCAAAACATTGGTGCACCGTTGCGACAGTCCGCCATCCAAAGCGGTTTTCAAGGCTTTATAGGTTTCATCGCCGGTTTCAAACGACAAATCATCACAGAAAACGATAAATTTCTCGGGACGTTCGGACAACAGCGTCAACAAAGCCGGCAAGCTGATCAAATCGCTTTTGTCCACTTCAATCAGTCGCAGGCCGCGCTCGGCATATTCGTGCAACAACGCTTTAACCAAGGAAGATTTGCCCGTACCGCGTGCGCCGGTCATCAAGACATTATTGGCCGGACGGCCTGCCAAAAATTGCTCGGTATTGCGTTTCAGCCTGTCGGTTTGCGAACCGACTGCCGCCAATCGGCTCAAAGGAAACGTATGCGGACGCGGCAGGCTTTCTAAAATGCCTTTTTTGCCCACGCTGTGCCAACGGTAGGCAAGTGCCTGCCAATCGGTTTTTCCCGGCTCGTCAGGCAGAATTAAATCCAAACGGTTTAAAACGGAATAGGCTTTTTTTAAAAATTCGGATAATTTCATTTTTACTTTCTTCTTTCAGACGGCCTTTTGCGCCAACACACGCATCACGGTATCGACAACGGCTTGGGTTTGCGGATCGATTTCAATATTGATGAGGTCGCCTTCTTTGCGGCTGCCAAACAGGGTGCGCTCCAAAGTCTCCGGAATCAGGTGTACGCAAAATTCGCTGTCGCCGACTTCGCCTATGGTCAGGCTGCAACCGTCCAAACCGACAAAGCCTTTGGTCAGGATGTAGGGCTTGAGGTTTTCCGGCAGCTCAAACCAAACGGTGCGGTTGAACTCGCTGGATTCGATACGGGAAATTCGGGTAACCGCTATCACATGGCCGCTCATCACATGGCCGCCGATTTCATCGCCAAACCGCGCCGCGCGTTCCAAGTTGACACTGTCGCCGACTTTCAAGCTGCCGAGATTGGTTTTACGTAAAGTCTCGTCCATCAAATCAAAGCTGACTTTGTTGCCGTCAATTCGGGTAATGGTCAGGCAGCAGCCGTTGTTGGCGACAGAGGCGCCGGTTTGCAGATTGTCGGCGATTTCGAGGGGCAGCTCGACAATGTGGGTACGAAAGTTGGGCGAAGGTTGGACGATGTCTGTAATTTTGCCCATGCCTTGTACGATGCCTGTAAACATGATGTCTTCTTTCCGATGGTACGATAAGGCGGATATTGTAGCATTTTCCAGGCACAAAGGCCGTCTGAAAGCGGTGGTGGCGATGGTTTGGGGTATAATCGGATTTTTATTTCCGCCGCCCGATCATGCTCAGCTACCGCCACGCCTTCCATGCCGGCAACCATGCCGATATGCTCAAGCACTTTACCCTCTTCCTCGTCCTCGAATATTTCAACCGCAAAGACAAGCCTTATTGGTATATCGATACGCACAGTGGTGCCGGTTTGTATGATTTGAGCGGCGATGAAGCACAAAAAGTCGGCGAATACAAACAAGGCATTGCGCTCTTGGAACAAGCTGACAAGCTGCCTGCCGAATTGGCCGAATTTATAGGCCGTCTGAAACAAATCCTGCCGCAAGACAACCTTTACTGCGGCTCGCCTTGGCTGGCACAGGCGCTCACGCGCGACAGCGACAAAATGCGCCTCTTTGAGCTGCACCCTGCCGATTTTGTCCATTTGCAAAACAATATGCGCGAAGTCCGTCCGCCGCGCAAAGTGCAAGTCAGCCAAGCGGACGGTTATCAAGGCCTGATTTCACTCTTGCCTCCCCCTCCACGCCGCGCCGCCGTCTTGATTGATCCGCCCTACGAAGAAAAACAAGACTACCGCCGTGTCATCCAAGTCCTGAAAGATGCTTTAAAACGCTTTGAAACCGGCTGCTACATGGTTTGGTATCCCTGCTTGAGCCGCGAAGAAAGCCGCAAACTGCCGGACGAACTCAAAAAAATCACGCCCGACAATTATCTGCACGCCGAGCTTCATGTCCATACGCCGCGCAGCGACGGCTTCGGCATGCACGGCAGCGGCATGTTCATCATCAACCCGCCCTATATGCTTGCCGAACAGTTGCAAAACAATCTGCCCGAGCTTTCCAAAATTCTGGCGCAAGATGCCGGCGCGCATTATGTATTGGAAAGCAAAACGAAATAAACGCTGCCGTTTGAACGTATACCCAAGTGCTTCAATTTTTTCTCCATACCTGTTCAGACGGCCTTAACCCTTTATACTTAAGCCTTTTTCCACTACAATTCACAACATAACAATTAACGGCCGTCCACTCATGAATATACGCACACCCCTAGCCTGTACGCTCCTGCTTTGCGCGTGCAGCGAATCAGCAAAAAACGAATTTAAAGAAGGATTTACCCAAAGTTTCCGCACCGAATTTGTCCGCTCGGCAACCGAAGCCTGCGTAGAAAAAGCCTCCGGAAAAAGCCCGTTTGATTCCGCGACCACTGAAAAAATCTGCCGCTGTATCGGCGAAAAAACAGTCGACCAAATCAATCCTGAAGAAGCAACCTCGCTTTTGGGCGGCAGCAACACCATGAGCGACGAGCTGAAAAAACGCATCAAAGACACCAGCATCGCCTGCACTAAAGAAGTTTTAGGCATGGCCGACAGCAAAACCAAATAAACACGCCGTTTTCAGACGGCCTGAAATTGAAAAATATTCGATTCAAACTTAGGAAAAGAGTGAAACCATGAAGACATTGAACCAATTCTTAGCCCAACACCTGCCCGAACACAAACTGCCGCAAGAGCTGGCCGGCGTACTGGAATCCGTAGCCGCCGCCTGTTTGGACATCAACGCCAAAGTCCGCCTCGGCGCGCTTTCCGGCGTTTTAGGCATGGCCGGTACCGGCAACATCCAAGGCGAAGACCAAAAGAAACTGGACGTCATCGCCAACAACATCATGATTGATGTTTTAAAAGCCAATGCCAACATCGCAGGCCTTGCCAGCGAAGAAGAAGACACCTATGTCGCCACGCACGAAAACGGCGGCTATTTGGTATTGTTTGACCCGTTGGACGGCTCTTCCAATATCGACGTCAACATCTCCGTCGGCACCATTTTCTCCGTCTTGGCCAAACCTGAAGGCGCATTGACTACCGAATCCTTCCTGCAAAAAGGCCGCGACCAAGTGGCTGCAGGTTATGTTTTATACGGTCCACAAACTCAACTGGTACTGACTGTCGGTCACGGCGTATTCGTCTTCACTTTGGACGATGCCAACCAATTCCTGCTGACCAAAGAAAATCCGCGCGTTCCCGAATCCACTAAAGAATTCGCCATCAATATGTCCAACCAAAGACATTGGTTCGCCCCTGTTCAACAATACATTGACGAATTGCTGGCAGGCGAAACCGGCGTACGCGGCAAAAACTACAATATGCGCTGGGTTGCCAGCATGGTTGCCGAAATCCACCGCATCCTGATGCGCGGCGGCGTATTCATGTATCCGCAAGACAAACGCGATCCATCCAAACCGGGCAAACTGCGCCTGATGTACGAAGCCAACCCGATGAGCCTGATTATGGAACAAGCCGGCGGCGCATCAAACAACGCCATCGAAGCCATGCTCGACATCCAACCTACCGGCCTGCACCAACGTGTTGCCGTATTCATGGGCAGCCGCGAAGAAGTCGAATACGTTTACAATCTGCATCAAAAATAATCAGATGTATTGATTTCAAACCAAAAAAGGCCGTCTGAAATATGATTTTCAGACGGCCTTTGGTTAAAAAATAAAAGAAACAAAAAATCAAAAGGCAGACTCAAATCTGCCCTTTGCTGCTTTCCATATAACCTTTATTGGATTAAGCCGAACGAGCCAGCTCTTCCGCCGCTTTTTGCACTATATCCGGTGTCAGTTTGTTCAAACAATCCGTATGCCCCAACGGACATTCGCGTTTGAAACAAGGCGAGCAATCCAAATTCAAGCTGACGATTTTTGCCTTTTGGCTTAGAGGTGGCGTATGGTCAGGGCTGGATGAGCCGTAAACCGCAACCAATTTCCGATCAAGCGCAGCCGCAAGGTGCATCAGACCGCTGTCGTTACACACAACTGTATCGGCGCAAGACAACAAATCAATCGCCTCCGAAAGATTGGTTTTGCCGCAAAGATTGGTACACAGGCCGTCTGAAAGCCGGTTGATTTCATCTGCAATATCGAAATCTTTTTGCGAACCAAACAGCCAAACCTGCCAACCCTTAGCCAAATAGCGGCGGCCCAGTTCGGCAAAATGACGCGCAGGCCAACGCTTGGCCGGGCCATATTCCGCACCGGGACAAAATGCCAAAATCGGTTTATCCGTCGTTAAACCATGTTTTGCCAAAGCGGCTTGACGGCTTTCGGGATCAATCTTAAAACACGGATTATCAGAATGCCCGTTAAAATCCGCTTGGGTCGGATACGCCAGCGCAGTATAGCGGTCGACCATCAGGGGCAACGCAGTCTTATCCAACTTGCGGATATCGTTCAGCAAAAAATAGCGCGACTCGCCGACGTAGCCCGTACGCTGTTTAATACCCGTAGCCAAGGCAATAATGGCGGATTTGAGCGAACCGGGCAAAACAATCACTTGATCATAGCCTTCTTTTCCCAATTCACGCCCGATACGCCAACGTTTTTTCAATTCCAACGCACCATGTCCAAACGGGTTTTCCATCACACGGTTGATTTCAGGCATACGCTCAAATACAGCCATCGACCATTTGGGCGCAAAAGCATCAATGGTGCAGCCGGGATGCAGCTCATGCAAACGGCGATAAAGCGGTTGGGTCATGACGCAGTCGCCAATCCAGCTTGGGGTAATAATCAGGATTTTTTTGGACATAATGGAATGTGTTTTTAATTTTGGCTTATTGTAATACGATTTTTAAAAGGCCGTCTGAAACTCGGTTTAATCGCCCTGATCAGAACGTACTAGTTGATACATGTTATTTCAACAGATGCACTCTGGTTTGAGCGCGTGAAGTGTTTGTCTCCCCAATTATTCTGCAAATACCACGCCCCAAATACTAAGCATAACGGCAGCAAACAATATCTGCTTCATTTTTAAAACCTTATAAAAACAGAAAGGCCGTCTGAAATATTTTCAGACGACCTTTTTATAGTGGTTTAACGATGGTAGTTAGGCGCTTCTTTGGTGATTTGTACGTCGTGAACGTGGGATTCGCTCATACCGGCAGAAGTGATTTCCACAAATTCTGCTTTCTCGTGCATTTCAGCAATATTGGCGCAACCCAAATAACCCATGCTGGAGCGCAGACCGCCGGTCAGCTGGTGGATGATGTTCACAATCGGGCCTTTGTAAGGAACGCGACCTTCGATACCTTCAGGAACATATTTGTCTGTGCTGTCGGTTTTATCTTGGAAGTAGCGGTCGGCAGAACCTTGGCTCATCGCACCCAACGAACCCATACCGCGGTAAGACTTGTAAGAGCGGCCTTGGTAGAGTTCGATTTCGCCCGGTGCTTCTTCCGTACCGGCAAACATACCGCCGAGCATGACGCTGTATGCACCTGCTGCCAGAGCTTTGGCAATATCGCCGGAGAAGCGGATACCGCCGTCGGCAATCAGGGGAACGCCTGTACCTTTCAAGGCTTCGGAAACATTGTGAATCGCAGTCAGCTGAGGCACGCCCACGCCTGCTACGATACGGGTCGTACAAATCGAGCCCGGGCCGATACCGACTTTAACGGCATCCGCACCGGCGGCCACCAAATCCAAAGCTGCTTGGGCAGTCGCGATATTGCCGCCGATGACTTGGATGTGCGGGTAAGTTTCTTTGACCCAGCGCACGCGATCGATAACACCTTGGCTATGGCCGTGGGCAGTATCGACTACAATCACGTCCACACCGGCTTCTACCAATGCTTTGACGCGCTCTTCGGTATCGCCGCCGGTACCTACCGCAGCACCGACGCGCAGACGGCCTTCGGCATCTTTGCTGGCATTAGGGAATTCGGTTGTTTTCAGAATATCTTTAACGGTAATCAGACCTTTGAGTTCGTCTTGGTCGTTCAATACCAAAACGCGCTCTACTTTGTGCGCATGCATGATTTCGCGTGCTTCATCGATGCTGGTACCTTCAGGAACGGTAACCAAACGGTCGCGGGGGGTCATGATGGCAGAAACCGGCAGATCGACACGGTTTTCAAAACGCAGGTCGCGGTTGGTCACGATACCGACCACTTTGCCGTTTTCAACAACAGGCAGACCGGACATTTTGCGTTTGCGTTGTGCGCGCATTTCCAATACGTCGCGGATCAATGCGGTCGGCGCAACGGTAACGGGATCTTTCACCACGCCGCTCTCATGGCGCTTCACTTTGGAAACGGCACGCGCTTGCAACTCCGGCGTCATGTTTTTATGGATAATGCCGATGCCGCCTTCTTGAGCCATAGAGATGGCCAGACGCGCTTCGGTAACGGTATCCATTGCAGCAGAAAGTAGGGGGAGGTTAAGCGTGATATCGCGGGTGAGTTTGGTTTGAAGTTTGACATCTCGAGGCAGCACGTTTGAGTGCGCTGGAACCAACAAAACGTCGTCGAAAGTATAGGCTTTTTCTACAATACGCATGATGCTCGGTCTTTCAGTTTGTGCAAGATGCACGGCATTATATCACACCGGCTTGATGCTAACATTGGCAATACATGTTTTAACGTTATTTTTTTACATGATTTGATCTAGCGTACAAAAATATGCCAACGCATTGCAGTTTCAAGTAAAATAAGCCGCATGAGAACATCATTTACATAAGGGAAACCCATGAAATCTTCCGTACTCAAAACCTGTCTGATAGCAGCCCTTCTCTCTTCCGCCGCCCTGACCGACGCGGCCGAGGTTTACACTTGGAAAGGCTCATCGGGCAACAGCTATTCCGATACGCCAAACCGCCTGCAACCGAAGCGTTCCGGCGTGGTCAACATCCGCACGCACAACGTTAAACCTGCCGTTGCACCTGCTGTTGCGGCATCTGAACCGGTTGCCGAGCAGCCCAACGAACAGGTCGCGGAACAAAACAAACAAATCGAAGAACGCAATAAAAAAATCGAAGAGCAAAACCACCAAAACAAGCTGGAAAACTGCAAAATCGCCAAAATCAACCGCCAAGTCGCCGAAAGCGCACGCTTGGCCAATCGCGACAGCCTGATTAAGCAATACCAAAACGACGTCAATAAATACTGCAATTAACCTGCTAAATAACAATATCAAAAAGGCCGTCTGAAATTTAATTTCAGACGGCCTTCAT
Organism: Neisseria perflava; assembly: GCF_019334725.1. Classification (NCBI taxonomy): domain Bacteria; kingdom Pseudomonadati; phylum Pseudomonadota; class Betaproteobacteria; order Neisseriales; family Neisseriaceae; genus Neisseria; species Neisseria perflava. The sequence continues at coordinate 1,695,413 of NZ_CP079818.1, forward strand.
TGTTCAGTCCATCAATAATACAGTTGAACCAACAACAAACCGAAAACTAGACTAAATGCCATACTCAACAAGCCCGGAATCATGAAGCTGTGGTTGAAGATGAATTTGCCGATTTTGGTTGAGCCGGTTGTATCGAAGTCGATAGCGGCAATAATCGGACCGTAGTTTGGAATGAAGAAATAGCCGTTTACCGCGACAAATGTGCCAATAATGATGGGCGCAGGAATACCCAGTTTGATAGCGATTGGGAACAGCGTTGCCACTGTCGCGCCTTGGCTGTTGACCAATACCGACAAGATAAACAAGGCAAAGGCAAAGGTCCATGGTGCAGATTCAACCAAATGACTGACGGTCGATTCTACTTCTGTTAAGTGGCCGTTCATCAAGGTATCGCCCAACCAAGCCACGCCAAACACCGCAATCACGGCACGCATACCGGCATGGAATACCGAACCTCGGGTAATCGCATCGCCATTGGGTTTACACGCCAAGATAATCAGCGCAGAAGCAGACAACATCACGATTTCAATCGTATGCGCCATGCCCATAGGCTTGATCGCGCCATCGTGTTCAAAAGCCGGACGCAACTCAGGCAGCGCACCCATCACGACCACCAGCAATGCCGCAGTCAAGAAAATACCGACCGACAATTTGGCTTTCGGCGAAATGGCAACATCGGTTTGTTGTTCCTCCACATCGATGTATTCTTTCACATAGTTCGGGTCTTTCAGCAAAGCCTGATAATGCGGATCGTCTTTCAACTCTTTGCCCAGTTTGTTTACAAACACGCAAGCCAAACCGATACCCAAAATCGTGGACGGAACGGTAACTTTCAACACGTCCGCCATCGTGATGTGTTGCGGCTCAAGCATGGTGACGCAGGCAACAACGGCGGCGGCAATCGGGCTGGCGACAATCGCAAATTGGGAAGCGATAACCGCCATCGTCAGCGGACGGGAAGGACGGATGCCATTGCGACGGCTGACTTCGGCAATCACGGGCAAGACCGAGTAAGCCACATGGCCCGTACCTGCCAACACGGTAAAGGTATAAGTCACCGCCGGCGCGATAAAGGTGATGTATTTCGGATTGCGGTGCAACACGCGCGTGGCAATCTTAATCATATAGTCCAAACCGCCGCTGGCCTGCATGGCCGCTGCGGCAGACACTACCGCCATAATCATCAGCATCACATCAATCGGCGGGCTGGTCGGTTGAAGATGAAAACCAAAAGACAATACGGCCAAGCCGATACCGCCGAGCACACCCAAACCAATACCGCCAACCTGCGCACCAATCAGGATACACAGCAGCACAATGGCAAACTGAATAAAAAACATAGTTGACATCACAACTCCCAAAATCCGGCCTTAGCCGAAATAAAATTACAAACGGTTGGATTATAGAGTAAACCCTCTTCCCTAACCATACTTTACCTAATTATACATACCGATCTACATTAAATAAATAATATTCTCATTTAACCAATAGACTGAGACCTTTGCAAAATTCCCCAAAATCCCCTAAATTCCCACCAAGACATTTAGGGGATTTCTCATGAGCACCTTCTTCCAGCAAACCGCACAAGCCATGATTGCCAAACACATCGACCGTTTCCCACTATTGAAGTTGGATCAGCTGATTGATTGGAAACCGATCGAACAATACCTGAATCGTCAAAGAACCCGTTACCTTCGAGACCACCGCGGCCGTCCCGCCTATCCCCTGTTGTCCATGTTCAAAGCCGTCCTGCTCGGACAATGGCACAGCCTCTCCGATCCCGAACTCGAACACAGCCTCATCACCCGCATCGACTTCAACCTGTTTTGCCGTTTCGACGAGTTGAGCATCCCCGATTACAGCACCTTATGCCGCTACCGCAACTGGCTGGCGCAAGACAACACCCTGTCCGAACTGCTGGAACTGATTAACCGCCAACTGACTGAAAAAGGCCTAAAAGTAGAGAAAGCATCCGCCGCCGTCGTTGACGCCACCATTATTCAGACCGCCGGCAGCAAACAGCGCCAGGCCATAGAAGTTGATGAAGAAGGACAAGTCAGCAGCCAAACCACACCGAGTAAAGACAGCGATGCCCGTTGGATAAAGAAAAACGGCCTCTACAAACTCGGTTACAAACAACATACCCGTACCGATGCGGAAGGCTATATCGAGAAACTGCACATCACTCCCGCCAATGCCCATGAGTGCAAACACCTGTCGCCTTTGTTGGAAGGACTGCCCAAAGGTACGACCGTCTATGCCGACAAAGGCTATGACAGTGAGGAAAACCGGCAACATCTGAAAGAGCATCGGCTGCAGGACGGCATTATGCGCAAAGCACACCGTAATCGTCCGCTGTCGGAAGCGCAAACCAAACGTAACCGATATTTGTCGAAGACCCGTTATGTGGTCGAACAAAGCTTCGGTACACTGCACCGTAAGTTCCGCTATGCCCGGGCAGCCTATTTCGGGCTGATTAAAGTGAGTGCGCAAAGCCATCTGAAGGCGATGTGTCTAAACCTGTTGAAGGCGGCTAACAGGCTAAGTGTGTCTGTTGCCGCCTAAAAGGCGGCCCGGATGCCTGATTATCGGGTGTCCGGGGAGGATTAAGGGGGTATTTGGGTAGAGTTAGGGAGTGATTGGTGGCGGAAACAGCCGAAAACCTGTGTTGGGGTTTCGACTGTTGTGGGAAGGGCTTTTTTGCCAAGGTCTCGGGTTGATATTATCTGTGCATATTAATATAATGATAATTATTATTAATCAAATAGAGGAAAAGTAGGGATGTGTAAACCGAATTATGGCGGCATTGTCTTGTTGCCCTTACTTTTGGCATCTTGTATCGGCGGCAATTTCGGCGTGCAGCCTGTTGTCGAATCAACGCCGACCGCGCAAACCCCGTCAGATTCCAAACCTTCCAAGCCTGAGGATATTCCTGCTCCGGCTCCTGCCAAACCTTCTATAGAAACCACGCCGGTCAACCAGCCCGCCGTCGGTGCGGCAATGCGGTTGCCAAGGCGGAATATTGCTTTTTATAACAAAGACGGTACGGAAATTCCCGATAAGCATCAGGCAGAGGAGTATCTGCCGCTTAAAGAGGAGGATATCCTGTTTTTAGACGGTACGCCGCAAGAACAGGTCGACAAACTTAAAAAGGAAATCAAAGGACGGCATCCTAATGCACAAATCTACACGTCCGATTCAAAAGATGCTGTGTATCAATATAAATATGTCCGGGCCGGATATGTTTATACTCAAACAGGAGAAGACGAAATCAAACAGAACTCAGGTGGTAAGCGGTTTACCCACCGGTTTGGTTATGACGGGTTTGTATATTATTCCGGAGAACATCCCTCCCAATCTTTACCGAGCGCGGGAACGGTGAAATATTCCGGTAACTGGCAATATATGACCGATGCCAAACGTCATCGGACAGGTCAGGCGGTTGCCAGTGAGAATTTGGGTTATAACACATATTATGGTAATAATATTGGTGCAACTTCTTATGCGGCTAGGGATGCCGACGACAGGGAAAAACATCCTGCCGAATATACGGTTAATTTCGACAAAAAAAACCTGGAAGGTAAGTTGATTAAAAATCAGTATGTGCAAAATAAGAATAATCCAGATGAACCTAAAAAGCCGCTGATCATTTACAACATTACTGCAAAATTGGACGGCAACCGCTTTATCGGCAGTGCCAAGGTCAATCCTGATTTAGCGGAAAAACATGCCGGTAAGGAGCATTTGTTTTTCCATGCCGATGCCGATCAGCGGCTTGAGGGCGGTTTTTTCGGCGATAACGGAGAAGAGCTTGCCGGACGGTTTATCAGCAACGACAAAAGCGTATTCGGCGTATTCGCAGGCAAACAAAATAGCTCCGTGCCGTCTGAAACGCATACCAAAATCTTGGATTCGCTGAAAATTGCCGCCGACGAAGCTGCCGATCCTAAGGCACGTCCGTTTATTGCCGAGCCTATGCCCGACTTTGCCCATCCTGACAAACTCCTTGTCGAAGGGCGTGAAATCTCCTTGGTCAAAGATACTCAAACCATCGTTCTTGCCGACGGCAGGAAAACGACAATCCGAACCTGCTGCGATTTTCTGAACTATGTGAAAATCGGACGGATGCAAACCGACCGTCCCGTCGTCAAACCGACTGCAACAGAGGACGAAGATTCCGATCATGAAGGCGCGGGACCTGATGATGAAAATGAAAGTTTAGAGCCTGAAGACGGTGAAGACGGTTTGGAAAATGATACCGATGACGGTCATGCTTCTTCCGAGTTGCCGGCAGAGGAAGATAACGGGGAAGCAAATACAGCAGGAAAAAATGAAGGAAACAACGCGGAAAGCGTAGGCACGGATGGAAAATCACCTGTCCAACCCGCTTCTGCATACAGGAATATCGACCTTTTCATAAAAGGTATCCGCACTTCCGAGGCAGACATCCCCAAAATTGGGAATGTCCACTATAGAGGTTCATGGGAAGCCCGTATCGGCGCGCCGATCCAATGGGATAACCATGCGGATAAAGCGGCAAAAGCCGAATTCGACGTTAACTTTGCCAACAAGTCCCTTTCCGGCACCCTGATGGAGAAAAATGGTGTAGAACCTGCCTTCTATATTGAAAACGGTATTATTGAGCACAACGGTTTCCATGCAGCAGCACGTACCCGTGATACAGGTATCGACCTGCTTGGCAGGGGTGCAACATCCTCCAAACCGTTTAAAGCCGAGAACCTTCATGTAACAGGGGGCTTTTACGGACCTCATGCATCGGAATTGGGCGGCAGCTTTGCCGAACCCCAACAAAAAATCGGTGTGGTATTTGGTGCGAAGAAAGATGACAAGGAGGCAACACGATGAACAGAAGGCATACATTCCCGCTTACCCTGACCGCCTTGGCCATTGCAGCCGCTTTCCCATCATATGCGGCAAACCCCGAAACGGCGGCATCTGATGCGGCGCAAAGTCAATCATTGAAGGAGATTACCGTCCGTGCCGCCAAAGTGGGACGGCGATCGAAAGAGGCGACCGGTTTGGGCAAAATCGTCAAAACGTCGGAAACGTTGAACAAAGAACAGGTACTCGGTATCCGCGACCTGACGCGCTACGATCCGGGCGTGGCCGTCGTCGAACAAGGTAACGGCGCGAGCGGCGGTTATTCGATACGGGGCGTGGATAAAAACCGTGTGGCGGTTTCGGTCGACGGTGTTGCCCAAATACAGGCGTTTACCGTGCAGGGTGCATTGAGCGGATACGGCGGACGCGGCGGCAGCGGTGCAATCAACGAAATCGAATATGAAAACGTCGGTACGGTAGAAATCGACAAAGGTGCCGGTTCTTCCGATCACGGCAGCGGTGCGCTCGGCGGAGCAGTCTCCCTCCGCACCAAAGAGGCGGCAGACCTGATTTCAGACGGCAAAAGTTGGGGGATACAGGCAAAAACCGCCTACGGCAGTAAAAACCGCCAATTTATGAAGTCGCTCGGCGCGGGTTTCAGTAAGGACGGTTGGGAAGGGCTGTTAATCCGAACCGAACGCCAAGGGCGGGAAACGCGCCCGCACGGCGATATTGCGGACGGGGTGGAATACGGCATAGACCGTTTGGACGCGTTCCGCCAGACATACGATATTCAGAGTCCGAATAAAAAGGCGGAATATTTCCTGGCGGAGGGCGAGAGTGAGCTCAAGCCTGTGGCAAAATTGGCGGGCAACGGGAAATATTTGAAAAACCAGCTCAACCGCTGGGTGGAAGAACGCCGTTCAAAAGGTCAGGCTTTAAACAGTGAAGAAGAAGCGATGGTGCGGGAGGCGCAGGCGCGCCACGAAAACCTGTCCGCCCAATCGTACACAGGCGGCGGCAGGATATTGCCCGATCCGATGGATTACCGCAGCGGTTCGTGGCTTGCCAAGCTGGGCTACCGCTTCGGCGGCAGGCATTATGTCGGCGGCGTGTTTGAGGATACCAAACAGCGTTACGACATCCGCGATATGACGGAAAAACAGTATTACGGTACGGACGAGGCGAAAAAGTTTAGCGACAAGAGCGGGGTGTACGACGGCAACGATTTCCGCGACGGCTTGTATTTTGTGCCGAATATAGAAGCGTGGGATAAAAACAAAGAAAAATGGGTCAAGGGCATAGGTTTGAAATATTCCCGCACCAAATTTATAGACGAACATCACCGCCGCCGCCGTATGGGTTTGCTGTACCGTTATGAAAACGAAGCGTATTCTGACAATTGGGCGGACAAGGCGGTGTTGTCGTTTGACAAACAGGGCGTGGCAACCGACAACAACACGCTGAAGCTGAATTGCGCCGTGTATCCTGCCGTGGACAAATCCTGCCGCGCGTCGGCAGACAAGCCGTATTCCTACGACAGCAGCGACCGTTTCCACTACCGCGAACAGCACAATGTTTTGAATGCCTCGTTTGAGAAGTCGCTGAAAAACAAATGGACGAAACACCATCTGACTTTGGGCTTCGGTTACGATGCTTCCAAAGCGATCTCCCGCCCCGAACAGCTTTCCCACAATGCGGCAAGGATTTCGGAATACTCGGATTACACCGATAAGGGAGACAAGTATCTTTTGGGTAAGCCCGAAGTCGTCGAAGGGTCGGTCTGCGGCTACATCGAAACCCTGCGTTCCCGCAAATGCGTGCCAAGAAAAATCAACGGCAGCAATATCCACATTTCTTTGAACGACCGTTTTTCAATCGGCAAATATTTCGATTTCAGCTTGGGCGGCAGGTACGACCGGCAAAACTTTACCACGTCGGAAGAACTCGTCCGCAGCGGGCGGTATGTTGACCGTTCGTGGAACAGCGGCATCGTGTTCAAACCGAACCGGCATTTTTCTTTGTCTTACCGCGCCTCCAGCGGCTTCAGAACGCCCTCCTTCGAAGAACTTTTCGGGATAGACATTTATCACGATTATCCGAAAGGCTGGCAGCGTCCTGCCCTGAAATCGGAAAAGGCAGCCAACCGCGAAATCGGTTTGCAGTGGAAGGGCGATTTCGGCTTTTTGGAAATCAGCAGCTTCCGCAACCGTTATACCGATATGATTGCCGTTGCCGATCAAAAAACCAAATTGCCGAATCAGGCAGGACAATTGACAGAGATTGATATACGCGATTATTACAATGCCCAAAATATGTCGCTCCAAGGCATCAACATCTTGGGAAAAATCGACTGGAACGGTGTGTATCACAAACTGCCCGAAGGTTTGTACACGACTTTGGCGTACAACCGTATCAAACCGAAATCGGTATCCAACCGGCCGGGACTGTCCCTCCGCAGCTATGCTTTGGATGCGGTACAGCCGTCGCGTTATGTTTTGGGGTTCGGATACGACCAGCCCGAGGGGAAATGGGGCGCAAACATTATGCTGACCTATTCCAAAGGGAAAAACCCTGATGAACTTGCTTATCTGGCAGGCGATCAAAAACGATATTCGGCAAAAAGAGCGTCGTCTGCTTGGTCGACGGCAGATGTTTCCGCCTATCTTAATCTGAAAAAACGGCTGACCTTGAGGGCGGCTATCTACAATATCGGCAACTACCGCTACGTTACTTGGGAATCCTTGCGCCAGACTGCGGAAAGCACGGCAAACCGGCACGGCGGCGACAGTAACTATGGAAGGTATGCCGCACCGGGCAGGAACTTCAGCCTCGCGCTTGAAATGAAGTTTTAAAGGAAATACCGTCTGAAAGCTTGATCTGCACCCCAAAAGTCGGACTAAACCGCCAACTGATTAAGGTGCAGGTTTTTTTTGAGGTTTAGGGTAACTTCTAAACCGTCATTCCGGGAATCTGGACATTCAATGCTAAGGCAGTTTGAGACCTTTACAAAATCCCCCAAAATCCCCTAAATTACCACCAAGACATTTAGGAGATTTTTCATGAGTACCTTCTTCCGGCAAACCGCACAAGCCATGATTGCCAAACACATCGACCGTTTCCCGCTATTGAAGTTGGATCAAGTGATTGACTGGCAACCGATCGAACAGTACCTGAACCGTCAAAGAATCCGTTACCTTCGAGACCACCGCGGTCGTCCCGCCTATCCACTGCTATCCATGTTCAAAGCCGTCCTGCTCGGACAATGGCACAGCCTCTCCGATCCCGAACTCGAACACAGCCTCATCACCCGCATCGACTTCAACCTGTTTTGCCGTTTCGACGAGTTGAGCATCCCCGATTACAGCACCTTATGCCGCTACCGCAACTGGCTGGCGCAAGACAACACCCTGTCCGAACTGCTGGAACTGATTAACCGCCAACTGACTGAAAAAGGCCTAAAAGTAGAGAAAGCATCCGCCGCCGTCGTTGACGCCACCATTATTCAGACCGCCGGCAGCAAACAGCGCCAGGCCATAGAAGTTGATGAAGAAGGACAAGTCAGCAGCCAAACCACACCGAGTAAAGACAGCGATGCCCGTTGGATAAAGAAAAACGGCCTCTACAAACTCGGTTACAAACAACATACCCGTACCGATGCGGAAGGCTATATCGAGAAACTGCACATCACTCCCGCCAATGCCCATGAGTGCAAACACCTGTCGCCTTTGTTGGAAGGACTGCCCAAAGGTACGACCGTCTATGCCGACAAAGGCTATGACAGTGAGGAAAACCGGCAACATCTGAAAGAGCATCGGCTGCAGGACGGCATTATGCGCAAAGCACACCGTAATCGTCCGCTGTCGGAAGCGCAAACCAAACGTAACCGATATTTGTCGAAGACCCGTTATGTGGTCGAACAAAGCTTCGGTACACTGCACCGTAAATTCCGCTATGCCCGGGCAGCCTATTTCGGTCTGCTCAAAGTAAGTGCGCAAAGCCATCTGAAGGCGATGTGTTTGAACCTGTTGAAAGCGGCTAACAGGCTAAATGTGCCTGTTGTTGCTTAAAAGGCGGCCCGGATGCCTGATTAATCAGGTATCCAAGGGGAATTAAGGGGATATTTGGGTAAAATCAGTGGATATTCGAAACAAAAACAGCCGAAAACCTGTGTTTAGGTTTCGGCTGTTGGGGGAAAGGAATTTTGCAAAGGTCTCAGACTCATTAAAAGCACAAAAAAGGCCGTCTGATTTTTTCAGACGGCCTCTATGGTTTAAAAAGATGATAAGGCTATTTCCCGGCTACTTCTTCATCTTTTATAAAATCCGATACGCCATGAACACAGCGGATTTTGCGTTCCGACAAGGTTGCCTCCAACAAGGCATCGTTTTGCGGCAAGGAATCGCGTTCTGCCTCATTGTGCCAGAGGTGGTACGCAATACCGGCAAATTTCAGATTATGGCGTTTCATACCGTTATGATAGCAACGGGCGACAAATTCGCTGTCCTCCCTGCCCCAGCCGACAAAGCTATTGTCAAACCCGTTGACGGCAAGCGCATCGCTGCGGAAAAAGCCCATATTGCAAGTTTTGATGCCTTTGTGTTTGCGGTTGCCTTTTCGGCCTGCCAATTTGGCCAAACAACGGCAGCGCAGGGCGGACAGCCGTTTTTCTATTCCCGAGCTGAACATAGACAAGGCAGGCAAATCGCCTTCGTCCAAAATATCCTGCGTTTTATCCTCAGTCAAAATCACGCGGGAACCCTGTATCAGACGGCCTTTTCGGGCAATCTTCAAATGATCGGCAATAAAAGACGGATCCAAGACCATATCGCCGTCAATCAACACAATATAATCGCTTTTCGCCTGCGCCAGCGCACGGTTGCGCGATTCGGCGGCACGAAAGCCTCTATCGGGCTGCCATGAATGCTTAACAGGAATGCTTGTCCTACGGCGGATAAAATCAACCACTTCGGCGGTTTCCTGCCTTGAGCCGTCATCCGCGACAATAATCTCATCCGGCAGACGGGTTTGCGATAAAGCCGATTTCAACACCAGCTCCAAAGCATCGGGGCGGTTGTAAGTGGTGATGATGAGGGAGACGGTTATCGTGCGGTTGCGCTCGTAGAGTTTGACATATTTGTAATACGAACCTTGCGCATTGGATACCGAAATCGTCAGGCCGTCTGCACCATAGGCAAAACCGCGCTTGAGCAGGTAATTTTTCACAAATGATACGCCGCCATGCAGTAAAGCCTTAAACGGCGAACTGTCTTTCTTGAAGCGGTTTTCTTCCGCATACAGCGAGCTGTACTGCTGCATTTTCTGAATCAGCCCTTCGGCGTTTTCAAAAGAATAATGTTTCAGACGGCCATCAAGTTGTTTAACCTTAGCTTCCTGCGGCAACACCAAAGATTCATGCACCTGACGGTCGGAAAAACGGGTACATCTGCGATGATAAAGGCGCGGAATAATATCCGGATACCAGCCGCAGCCTTTAATCAGTCTGCCGTGGTAATGGTTCAGACGGGAAAGCGAAAAAATATGTTCCTTCTCATTTTCCAAAACGGCCGCACGAATAGATTCAATTAAAGCCTCATCCGCCACTTCATCGCTGTCTATGCTGAAAATCCAATCGTTTTGCGCCAGTCTGGCCGCCAGATTTTTCATCGGGCCAAACCCGATAAAGTCATGCTTGTAATAGCTGACATTGGAAAAACCCTTGGCAATTTCAAAAGTACGGTCGGTCGAGCCGTTGTCCAACAGCAGGACTTCGTCAAAGTCTTTCAGCGCACTCAAAACTTCTGAAAGATAACGTTCTGAATTTTTTACCAACATGGCGGCGGTTGCCGGAATTGTGTGCATCATAAAAAGGCCGTCTGAAAAAGGAAGCTGTATTTTAACCGATATACCGCTACAATATGTCCTCCTTTTTTCAGACGGCCTGACTCATGCAGCTTATTCTTGCCCCCATGCAGGGGCTGGTGGACGATGTGATGCGTGACCTGTTGACGCGTATTGGCGGATTTGACGAATGCGTCAGCGAATTTGTCCGCATTACGCACACGGTCCACTCACGCGCCACTTGGCTTAAATATGTTCCCGAAATCGCCCATGCCAACCGCACGCCGGCCGGCACGCCCTGCACTGTACAACTTTTAGGCAGCGATGCGGAAAACATGGCCGTCAATGCTTTGGAAGCCGTGCGTTTCGGTGCAGACAAAATCGACCTCAACTTCGGCTGCCCCGCGCCGACGGTCAACAAACACAAAGGCGGCGCGGTCTTGCTCAAAGAGCCCGATTTGATTTACCACATCGTCCACACCCTGCGCCAACGCCTGCCGCAACACATTCCGCTGACTGCCAAGATGCGGCTCGGTTATGAAGACAAAAGTCTGGCGTTGGAATGCGCCTCTGCGATTGAAAACGGCGGCGCATGCGCGTTAACCGTCCATGCGCGCACCAAAGTCGAAGGCTACGAACCGCCGGCACATTGGGAATGGGTGCGCAAAATTCGCGATACAGTTAGTATTCCCGTTACTGCCAACGGCGATGTATTCAGCCTTCAAGACTATCTTGACATTAAAACCGTCAGTGGCTGCGACAGCGTGATGCTCGGACGCGGCGCAGTTATCCGTCCCGACTTGGCGCGGCAAATCAAGCAATATGAAAACGGCGAAACAGTCAAAGACACCGACTTTGCCGAAGTCTCCTCATGGATAGTCCAATTCTTCAACTTATGCCTTGATAAAGAAGCCAACAACAAATATCCGGTTGCCCGTTTGAAGCAATGGCTGGGGATGATGAAAAAAGAGTTTGAACAGGCGCAGATATTGTTTGACCGCATCCGCACCGTCAAAGAAGCGGATGAAGTAAAACAGATTCTGCTGTCGTTTGAACAAGAGATGCATTCATGATTTAAAAAGGCCGTCTGAATTTCAGACGGCCTTTAATATGATTACTGACAGATATAATCAGCCAACAGTCTGCCTTTTTCCGCACTGGCTGCATTAGCCATATTCACATGTCTGGTCTCAGGGCCATTCTTGGATTTCAGGGCTTCGCCATATTTTCTGGCAAACTCTTTATTGGCACTGGTCACTCTTGACTCAGTGGAATCCAATATAAACTCGTCTTGCTCATATTTACCTTGCGCAGTAATAATCAAGATATTTTCAGGCGAAGGATAATCCGGAAAATTAACATAGTTGGTAACCAGCTTGTAGGAAACGCCTTTGCCGTGTTTCATATCCTGACAGATGCCGTTAGGCGCGGTAAAGACTGCATGGCCGATCCGGCCGTGGCCGAAATCGTAAAAATCGATTCTCTTAGCAGAAGCCAACAGTTTTCTATCGTTGCCGTCATTGATATTTAATGACTTGCCGTTTACCAGAAACAGGGTTGGCAACAAGGGGCTGCCATGAGAGGCTTCCAAATTATATGCTTCGCCCAACAGCTTGCCCTGACGATACACAGTCAAGACAGGCTTTTTCAGACCATTTTCCGGATTGCCGGTTTTCTTAAAAGAAATCTTCTGAACCACATTGCCAAATTCATAATAAGGTCGCGACTGCACGCCTGTTTTCGCATCCTGCAGGGCGCTCCAGTCACCGCCCGTAGTTTGGGCGCATGCAGTCACAGCAGCAAACAGAATACCCGATAGTAAAACTTTAGAATGTTTCATTCATAAACTCCTTCTTAAGTAAACAAAAGAACGGATGTGTGCCTTTACTGCTTAATTTTGTTTCTTTATTAAAATTTTAGAACTATTGTACTAACTTAGCAAGGGATTAAAGAACAAGCCGTCTGAACATTCAGACGGCCTTGATTAACAGCAAATTTTAAGAAGCCAAAACACGGGGGAAGAAAACCTCATTTTCCAAGTGGATATGGTCTTTCAAATCATCCACCATCTCTTTGGCCAATGTGTACAAACGGGTCCAACTACCGCAAGCGCCTTCAGGAAGCTCAAAATTGTTGGTCAACTCTTCCAGACGCGCGATGGCTTGGTCGTGTTCTTCATGCTCGTGCATCATCACGCTGATGGGCATTGCCGCGCCACGACCCACACCCTGATTAATCATCGGGAACAACATGCGTTCCTCTTTCATCATGTGCATCAACAGCTCGTTTTGCATATAGGCCAACAAATCGGCCACTTCGGCAGGGAAAGTATCGGCATGAACCTGCGCCACTTTTTGCGCCAGTGGTACCAACTCTTCAAACTGGGCGCGGTGAACGTTGTGATAACGTTGCAGGATATGGTCAATCGTAGAATTGAAAGGCGCGGTTTCCCAAAGGGTAAAGTCGGTCATGGCTGTGTTCCTTTAAAGATTTATATTGAATGAATGTTAGGCGTAAGGATACACGCAGCTATCGTCTTTGTATAGTTTTTTAATTGTTTAATTAATTGATAATAAAAGTTATTTTCAAATTTAAAATAACAAACAGGCCGTCTGAAACATAAGGCTAAAGTTTCAGACGGCCTATCCTTTTCTTAAATAATCCAACGATATAACGCAATCATTACCGGCATGGTTACCACACAAAGCAAGGTTGTCAGCCCATAAATCGCGCTGGCTTTTTGGGCATTTTTGCCGTAAACAACCGCCATTTGGGTAACCGTCGAGGCGGCAGGCGAAGTCGTTGCCAAAAAGCTGATTAAAACAACCGTATCCGCATGCGCATCATGATGGGCAAAATCACAAACTTTGACGGCGAAAAGCAATAATACCGGAATTAAAATCAACCTTAAAAAAGCAACGAGATAAAGCCTCGGCGTCCACATAATCGAGCGTAGCGGCAAAGAAGCCAAAAGCATGCCCGCCACCAACATAGCAACCGGCCCAATCATGCCGCCCACCGTCGCCAAAGTATTATCGACAATATGAGGCAGCTTGATTTGAAAGGCAAACATCAGCAGCCCGACCAACATGGATAAGATGTTGATATTGGTAAAAATGGTTTTCCAAGCCACATTGCCACGGCCGCAAATCAACAGGCGCAGATGCGTCCAAAACAAAAACGTCTGCACCAAGATAAAACCAGTGGTGTAAATCACCCATTCCGCACCAAAGACCGACATTACCAAAGGGATAATCAAGTTGCCCGAATTGCTGTACACCGTTGCCGCGTGTTCGAGCGCATCGAGTTTGAATAAGTGTTTAAACAACCTGCCCAAAACAATCAACACCACATGGAAAAACACTGCCAGCATGACGGAAAGCTTCAGCCCTTCGATAATCTGCGGCGTATTGTCCATCTGAAAGGCATGAATCATGACGGACGGGCTGATTAGGTAAAGCGCGATGACCGAGAGCGTATAGCTGTTTTCCGATTTCAACAGCCCGGCCTTCACCAAGGCCACGCCCATCAAAACAATCAGCGTCAGCTCGGTAATTTTTCCGGCAAGCAGGAAAGAGGTTTCCATAATAAAAAAGCGGCAAAAACGTTGATTTTACGCTTCCACCGCTTCGCATGCCAAATTCAGACGACCTCAGCATTCAAGGCCATCTGAAATTTTCTACCACAGATAGGTTACGCTGGCTCCACCGCCTGCACCACCCTTAGATGCGCCGACAGCTGAACCTTTCACCAGCCATTTGCCGCTGGAGGATACTTTCGACACTCCGACAGCAAAACCGGCCTTTCCGCGCCAAACGCCGCTGCCAATGGATACCGCACCCTGTCCCGGCTGATAAGCTTGTCCCAGATTACCCACCGCAATCGCAGCTGCAGAGCCGGCATCCGCACGGTCTTCCAGTTTTTTCATTTCTACGCGTGTTTCAGCCCGTATCTGATTGATTTGAGCGGCTACTGCCGACTCTTTTTGCTGACTGTCGGCCTGCCATCTTTCCGCAAGCCTTTTGACCTGAGCCACATTTACCGCATCCGTATCCTGAGTACCGGCAGCCACATGGGTAATTTGACGGCTGTCCTTTTCATTGCCAACCGAAACCGCGCCCAATGTCGATTTCCATGTCGTGTCTTCAGATTGACTTGCCGACTGTGTCGCAAAATCATAGCCTGCCTGACCTGCAGCCAAATCTGCGATGCTTTGCGCACCCAGAGCCACCGCTTTCTCGGCTTTACCTTTGGCTTGGAAACCGAGTGCCAAAGATTTCTCTTCCAAAGCCGATGCACCGCCGCCGACTGCCGTACCACCTTCTTTACGCACGCTGGAGCTGGTGCCGACAGCCAAACCATTCAAGGCCGTGGCGGAAGACTCGACACCCAAAGCTACACTATTTACGGCATTCGATACCGCACGCGTACCGACCGCCACTGCTTGATAACCTTCTGCTTCAGCAGCCGATGCCAGCGCAAGTGATTGAGTTCCACGTGCTTTAGCTCGATCACCTAAGGCCGTCGCGCTGAGCGCATCCGCCTCACTATCTCTGCCAATAGCTACTGCATCAATATTACTTGCCTGAGCGCCATTACCTACTGCAACGGCACGCAAAGCCGAAGCCTTGGACAGCAGGCCAACTGCAACGGATTGACCGCCAGAAGCAGCCGCTGCGCCACCGACTGCTACATCATTTGTTCCCTTGGCATGGGCCCGAAAGCCAACCGCCACCGACCGCAATGCCTCCGCTTTGGATTCGCCACCCAAAGCAGTTGCGCTCAAACCGGAAGCGGCAGAATCATAACCCAAAGCCACCGCCTTATAGCCATTTGCTTTAGCCTTGTCGCCAACTGCAGCGGCATTTTCGCCCGATACGGATTCCTTACCGACAGCCAAAGAACCCGTCTTGTGCATGGTTCCAGCAACAATACCTCCGTCCGCATACGCAGTACCGAAAAAAAGCGCTAAAGCCAAACACAAAGGACTGAGCGATACATTCAGTTTCATCTTTATATTCTCCATTTTTTAAATATTAAAAATATCTCGTTCAATCGAATTAATACTTTTGAACTAGTTATATTGTATATATTTTTATTCTTATATTAAATAGTTTGGATAAATATTTTGATTTGTGTCATAAATTTCAAACATCCTGGCAAATGTTCCTGGCCATCTTTCTAAACAACCATCAGTTTCAGACAGCCTGAAGCCTTTTTCCAACAACCCGACATAATTTGCCCTACCGCAAAGCAAATCAATATAAATCTGTCCGTATATCCGCTATAATCAGCCATTTTCTTCAAACAGGAAACATCATGTCCCCCAGCCGTTTCAATCAAACGGGCCCAAAAATCGGCCTGAGCGTACGCCTTGCAGAAACCCAAGCTGAAATCGAAGCCGCCCAAAGATTGCGCTATCAGGTTTTTGCCCAAGAATTGGGTGCGGAAATCGAAAGCAATGACGGCCGCGATGTCGATCCTTATGATGAACATTGCCACCACCTGCTCGCCTTCGACGATGCAACCGGCGAAGTTATCGGCTGCTACCGCCTGATTACCGAAGAAACCGCAAAAAAAGTCGGTGGCTGGTACAGCGAGCATGAATTTGACCTTGAACCTTTGAAAGACATCCTACCGCAAACCGTCGAACTCGGCCGCGCCTGTACCCACCCGGACTACCGCAACGGCGGCTTGGTCATGCTGTTGTGGACCGGTTTGGTCAAATTCATGAAAGACGAAAACCTGCGCTTTATGATTGGCTGCGGCAGTATTGAAATGCGCGACGGCGGCAACGATGCGGCGGGCCTGTATCATGCTTTGAAAGACAAATACCTCGCTCCGGCACAATGGCGCGTCAAACCGCTCAACCCGCTCAAATGGGACAGCATCACGCCGTCTGAAAATCCGCCTGTACCTGCCCTAATCAAAGGCTATCTCAAAGCAGGCGCGTGGTTCTGCGGCGAGCCTTGCGTCGATGAAGCATTCAACTGCGCGGATGTGCTGATCATGATGGACATCAGCCACCTTTCCGACCGCTACTTGCAGCGTTTTGCCCCTAAAACCGATTCATAATAAAAGGCCGTCTGAAACTTCAGACGGCCTGCCTAATCTTTATAAAAAAAACACACACAATGACCGCCAAAATCCGTTTTATCTTCCGTCTTCTCTGTATTGCCGGCTGCCTTTTGTACGGCATGGCCGAAATGTTTTTTCTGTTTCCCTTTTACAGCAGCAAACGCAAACTGCGCGCAATCCAATTATGGTCGCTGCGCGTGCTTGCTTCCTGCGGCATGAAACTGCAAACCTTCGGCACGCCGCCGCAAGAAGATCGCGGTCAGCTGATTATCAGCAACCATATTTCATGGTTGGACATTATGGCGGTCAACGGCGCATTTCCCGGCCGTTTTGTAGCTAAAGACGATGTGGCCAAATGGCCGGTGGTCGGTTATCTCGCCACACAGGCGCAAACAGTTTACGTCTCGCGCAACCACGGCATCAAAGGCAACTCCGCCAAAATTGCAGGCGTGACCAAAGCACTGAAAAATGGTGATACTGTCACCATTTTCCCCGAAGGCACCAGTACCGAAGGCCGTGAAATCCTGCCGTTCAAACCCAGCTTTTTTCAGACGGCCTACGATGCAGGCGTACCGATTATTCCGGCACTCTGCCGCTATCCGAATCCGGACGGCACCAGCCCCAATCCGCACACCGCCTACTACGGCGACATCAGCCTCTGGCAATCCATCTGCATGGTCATCAGCCAGCCTTCCAGCACGGTCGAGTTGCATTTCCTCGATCCGATTGAAGCAGGAGAAGACCGCTACGCCACCGCGCTTCAAGTACACGCCCTGTTGAGCGAAAAGCAAAAACAATTAGGCTGATCAAACAAAAGGCCGTCTGAATATTCAGACGGCCTTTCCCATTATCTTATGTCTGCTGAAAATAAAGTGCGGTTAAAAACGGGATAATTTTTAACCGCACTTTCAATCAGTTTAGCTACAAATAACTAAAAATCTTCTACATATTGCATAAAGTCAAATTCGCCCTCAGCACGTGAGAATAAATGAGCGGCATAACGATCTATTACCTCTGCTGGATTCGTTAACTTTTTAATACCCATCACATCCGCTCTTGGTATCACATAAACATTACGCTCATCATTATGTGAAGACACAAATAATTGATATCCTGTTTTACTCCAATCGTCATTGGCACGGGTATCTAGTAAACATCTTAATTCAAAATATTTTTCGCTATCATTGAATTTATCATCATCATAGCTTTGTCTAAAAGCATGATGAAATTTCTGCTCTAAAAATTCAGTATATTCAGGAAGAGCAACGCCATGGCTATCTTCAAAACCTTCTATAATTGAATGAAGAGGCATCAAGAGAAGTGACGGAAGATTGCTCTTATAAATATTAGGAACAATACTTTCTGCACTACACCATCTACTACTAAGGTATAGCCATGAATCAAGGATTTCCTGAGGAATAAAGGCTACTTCCTCTAAACCTCTATCATGATATGGGTTATATTTAATGTAGTACACCACATCATTAATAATGATGCCAAATTGTGTAATATCATCCATAACTGGAATTTCTGATTTTTCTATTGCATAAAAGAATTTCCCTTTAGTTAAATATTGAAATGTTATTGGCATGATATTTTTAAAAGAGGATATTAATTTACTATTAACCTCTCCTGAATTTAAAAAATTAAGCCCATCATACTCTCGAGTAATATCGTCTATGTTTAATTTATCATGTTCAATATTTTTAAAACTATAAAAAACATAAGTAAAATGTTTTTCTAAATCATCTTTATTGAAAAACTTCATATCTATTTCCCTTTGCTTATTTCCTTAATTTTCTTATTAACTAAATCTCGCATCATTTCTTGTCTTCGAGCAAGGAATTTTCTGTAGTTAGGCGAAATATCTTTCCCTTCCTTAACATAGTGTGCCCAACCAGAAGTACCAGTTTCTATTTTAGATCCTTTTGAAGAATTTAAGTATTTTGGTAAAGGTTGCAAGTTCTCAGGATGATTCATTAATTCGTTCTAAACATGTTTTGGTAATTCATCAAAGCCAGGAATCCGTTTAAATTCAACTTGAGGTAAAATATGATCCACTGATTAAGATGAATATTGCACCGAATCGCTACCGCTTTTCTTTTGAATAAATTCAATTTTATAGCCGTCCGGATCTTCGACAAACGCAATCACAGTCGTGCCGTGTTTCATCGGACCGGCTTCGCGTACCACTTTGCCGCCCATTTCTTTGACACGTTCACACGCAGCGTAAGCATCATCGACTTCAATCGCGATATGGCCGTAAGCATCGCCCAAGTCGTAAGACTCGGTATCCCAGTTGTGGGTCAGTTCCAAAACAGTATGGTCCGCCTCATCGCCATAACCGACAAAAGCCAAAGTAAAACGGCCTTCAGGATAATCGCGGCGGCGCAGCAATTGCATGTTCAATACGTTTTGATAAAAATCCAAAGAGCGTTCGAGATTGCCGACACGCAGCATAGTATGAAGCAAGCGCATAATTTTGTTCCTTTCTGAATTATGTTTGGTCATGAATTATAACACATCGGGCCCCATCCTCTTCAGCCTCAAAATACCGACACTGAAACTGCATAAAAATGGAGCGTACACCCTGCCATCATTTGAATTTCATGTATTAACAAGCACACCGACTGACTAAATTGCTATAATCGCCACACTTACAACACAACACTTCAAACCGTCATGAAAACCTTTGTTCTTCCCGATACCCGCCCTTATCCGCAAAGCCCTATCAAAAACCATCTTCTGCTCAATGCCTATCAGCTGGCGCACAACTCCTCCTCCGCATCACGCAAGCTTTCAGCCGGCCAACTGCAAACCGAAATCCGCACCATGCTCAGCCAAAACCATTACATCAACCTTTCATTGGCGATGACCATGGCGCCCGATGTCGGCACTTACACCAGCCTGATTCAAAGCGTGGGCGAAGTCCTGAAGGCAGAAAACGATAACGAAGCCCAATGGTTTGCCCTGCCTGTCGTTTTGGTTGCCGGTTGCAAAAAAGAACAAACCCTGCCGCTCACGCTGCCTACCGAAGCCCTCTTTTCCTGCCTGCAAAACTACCCGAACCTGCGCACCCTCACGCAAAACACGCAATGGCTGCCTTACCTCGTCCAATCTACCGACTTGAGCAGCGTTACCCCGGGCGACTGGTTCCAAGCCAAGCAAAACGATGAAGCGGCAGGCGCATTCCTGCAAAAATTCGAATACAAACCATTGATGCTGCCCGAAGGTCAATCCGTCCATGTTGTTTACGCGCTGGGCTACGGCAATAAAGACATTCAGACGGCCTTGGGCCTCAACCTGCAACAGGCAGGCCTGCCGCTGATGCAGGTCTGGCAAGAGCATCTCGCCCTCGACGGCGTTACCCTCTTCACCAACCCGCTCTCGCCCAATACACCGCTTGACGCGCTTACCGACGGCAGCCACACCCGCCAACGCATGGCCATGGACGTTTTTGCCACCAACGCCATCCGCGCCATCCGTATGCAAAGCCCGCGTGTCGGCGTTGTTGCCGCAGCGAAAGCGGACGGTAAGCTCCAGTTCAGCTTCAACGCGACAGACAGCGCGTTTGAAATCGTTCCACAGACCTTCACTTGGGAGCTGGCCTCAACCGACAATATCGCCATCGTGCAGCAAAACTTCCTCGACCTGATGGCAGAATGCCGAATCGAGCACCTCTACCTGCTGCATAACCCACTGGGAGAAAACGAGAACATCCCTACTTATGCCCAAGCGTTGAAACTGGAAGGCCATAATCCTTTCTTCAGCAATGTAAACTAAATTGAAAATGCAACACGCCAAGGCCGTCTGAAAACGGTTTAGCGTGTTGCATTTATTTTCAAACCTTACCGCTCATTTTCACGCATATGAAAACCCACAAAATCCTTTTCGTCTGCCTCGGCAATATCTGCCGCTCCCCCATGGCCGAATACGTCCTGCGCCATCGCGCCCGCGAAGCAGGCATGGACAATGCCATCATTACGGCCAGCGCAGGCACATCAGGTTGGCACGATGGGGAAGACATGCACGAAGGCACGCGCCGCGCACTCAAGCAACACGGCGTCGACCCGTCAGGCTTTACCAGCAGCAAAATCAAACCCAGCGATGCCGAGCATTTCGACTACATCATCGTGATGGACGACAACAACCTCAGAGAAACTGAAAAGCAGCTCGGTTTCCACCCTGGCAAAATCTTCAAACTGACCGACCTTATCCCCGATTCAGGGTACAACCACGTTCCCGATCCGTGGTACACGGGCGACTTTGACGAAACCTACCGTCTGGTCGATGCCGGCAGTTTGGCCTTGTTGGAAAAATTGAAACAGGCTTAAACCGACTTTAACAATAAAAGGCCGTCTGAACAGCTATCCGCAAAAGCCATGCTTTCGTGATTACCTGTTCAGACGGCCTTTATTGATAACCGCAATCAACCTACGCGATAAAACGCCAGGCTGCCCAATAAATTCGGCAGATGTTTGACCTGTCGGTTGCCCGTCATGACCGCACGCTCAAGCACGCGGATTTTGTTTTTTGCGCACAATAAATCGAAGTCTTTGAGGGTACACCAATGGATATTGGGCGTATCGTACCAATGATACGGCATCCGCTCGGAAACCGGCATATGGCCGCCAACGGCGATTTGAAAACGGTTGCGCCAGTAGCCGAAATTAGGGAAGCTGACAATAGCCTGCTTGGCCACGCGCATTAGGCAGCGCAGGATTTTTTCCGTGTTCTGCATCGCCTGAATGGTTTGGCTCAAGACAATCACATCAAAACTTTGATCACCAAAAGCCACCAAACCTTCTTCTAAATCGGCTTGAATGACGTTTACGCCGCGGGATATAGCAGCAATCACGCTGTCGGTATCGATTTCAACGCCGTAGCCGGTGCAATTTTTATGTTCCACCAACGCGGCCAACAGTTCGCCGTCGCCGCAGCCTAAATCGAGTACGCGGCTGCCTTCGGGTATCCAATCGTAAATGAGTTGCAAATCGTCGCGCAGATTCATTTTTGGCAGTCCTTGTAAACGTTGTTCATATAAGCGGCAACAGCGCGGATATAGGCTTCGTCCTCCATCAAGAAGGCATCGTGTCCATGATTGGATTTGACTTCAATGTACTGCACAGATTTTTGTGCGGCGATTAATGCCTTGACCAATTCATGCGAACGTTGCGGCGAGAAGCGCCAGTCAGTGCTAAAGCTGGCAACAAAAAATTTGGCCTGCACATTCTCCACGGCGCGCGTGAGGTTGTGGCCGTAATCGGCGGCCGGGTCGAAGTAGTCGAGTGCCTTGGTCATCAGCAGATAAGTATTGGCATCAAAACGGCCGACAAACTTGTCGCCTTGATAGCGCAGATAAGATTCCACTTCAAATTCAACGCCGTAACCATACTGATAGCCGTCTGATTTTAAATCGCGGCCAAATTTTTGACCCAAGCCGTCTTCGGCAAGATAGGTGATGTGCCCCATCATGCGCGCAATACGCAAACCGCGTGAAGGAACGGTATGATGGCTGCGGTAATTGCCTTCATGGAAATCGGGATCGGTCAAAATGGCCTGACGGGCAACATCGTTAAACGCGATGTTTTGAGTGGAAAGTTTAGGTGCAGAAGCGATAACGAGCGCATGAGCAACGCGTTCAGGCAAAGAAATCGTCCATTGCAATGCCTGCATACCGCCCAAGCTGCCGCCAACAATGGCCGCCCATTTTTGAATGCCGAGATAATCGGCAAGCATGGATTGCGACTTCACCCAGTCTTTGACGGTTACAACCGGAAAATCCGCGCCATATTCGCGGCCGGTTTCAGGATTTTCGGATAAAGGGCCGGTACTGCCGTCGCAGCCGCCCAAGTTGTTCAAACCGATAACGAAAAAGCGGTCGGTATCAATAGGTTTGCCGGGGCCGACCATATTGTCCCACCAACCGGCGTATTTATCCTCCGCACTGTGCTTGCCGGCAACGTGATGATTGCCTGACAGGGCGTGGCAGATAAGAACGGCGTTGCTTTTGTCGGCATTGAGTGTGCCATAGGTTTCAATCATTAGGTCGAAACGGGGTAAGGTTTTGCCGTTTTCCAGAGCAAGCGGTGTGTCAAACGGGATTTTCTGGGGCGTTACAATGCCCACTGAGGCATTTGTTGTCATTTGTAATTTCCAAGTGAAGCGGCAAAAGGGGTATTATAACGTTTCGTTTTTGTTTTGTGCATGAGGCTTCAGACGGCCTGCCCTGATTAAAGGCAATATTTTTAGGAGAATGTGGAATGATAGGCAGGCTTTTACGATTTTTTTTCTTTTGCGCCATAGCGGCATTGATTGTGAACCGTTTGTTCAGCCGCAAACAAAAGCGCACCATTCGGGAAATCGCCAAAATCAGCGCGTGGGTATTGCTGGGCGCGGCGGCCGCTACGCTGTTTTGGTATCTGATGATGCTGTTTTTCAAGCATATTCCTAATTCTTATTGAAATAAAATATAAAAGGCCGTCTGAAAACCTTAATCCAGCGTTTTCAGACGGCCTTTTGATGTTCAAATTTAAAACAGCTCTTCCGGAATCTTGCAAACCGGAATCGGATTGACTTTGTGCTGCATGGCTTTGTGCAATCGGGTATAGATTGCCAAAACTTCGCGCTGTCTGCCTTCAAAATCTTCAGGCTTGTGGCTGTCGTACACACTCATCGCCCATTCGAGTTCGGGATAAGATGCGCCCATTTGTTCTTCATCGGTACGCTCGGTATCCCAAAGTCCGTCCGTCGGTACGGCTTTTTGAATATCCTCCGATACATCCAACTCGGCTGCCAACGCGTACACCTGAGTTTTGGTCAAATCGGCAATCGGGCTGATGTCCACGCCGCCGTCGCCGTATTTGGTGAAGAAACCGACGCCGAAATCTTCAATTTTGTTGCCCGTCCCCGCCACCAACAAACCATGCAACTGGCCGTAATAATACAGCGTCGTCATGCGAAGGCGGCTGCGTGCATTGGCCAGTGCCAGCTGTTTATTGGAAAATTCGGTTTCGCTGACGTCAACGGTATCGGCAAACGTATCGAACGCCGGAGTCAAATCAACGCTTTGCGCTTTTACATTCGGATAACGCTGTTTCAGACGGCCCATGTGTTCTTGCGCGCGGTTTACTTGGTCGGATTTCTGACGAATCGGCATTTCCAACAACAAAACCGACAAACCGGTTTGCGCGGCAAGTGTGGAAACCACGGCAGAATCGATGCCGCCGGATACGCCGACGACAAAACCTTTAGCACGCGCCTGCTCGGCGTAATCTTTGAGCCATTGAACGATATGGCGGATGATGGCTTGGGTTTGCATAGGGATAAATGTTCGCTTCAAATAAAACGAATGATAGCCTGATTTGCACTTGTCTGAAAGACGACAGGGTATAATGCCCTTTTTATTTCTTGCACGCACACCATGTCCAAACCCATCCTTCTGCGCTGGCTCGTCGTCTGCCTGATTCCGCTCGCCACCCTTTTGTGGTTTGCCCTCAACCCGCCCGAAGACAAAACGCAACACCTCATCAACGGCATCATCCTTGCCTGCGAAGCCACGTTCCTATTTAAATTCGTCCTCTTTGACGTCATCAAACACCACCTCAAACAAGAGCCCGAATTGAAACGGCAAAGCATTTGGATGTTTATCCCGATTGTTTTGCTGATTGTTTATTTATTCCACTATTTCGGCGCATTCTGATGTTTTCAGACGGCCTTGGGCATATTTTTCCATGAACACCACCTCACCTTATACCTGCTGGATTTTCTGCAATGTCATCGACAACTTCGGCGACATCGGCGTTTCATGGCGGCTAGCGCGTGTTTTGCAACGGGAACTCGGCTGGCAAGTGCATTTATGGACAGACGATTTCCCGTCCCTTCAGGCAATCTGCCCTGATTTGGCCTCGATTCCCAATATCCATCAAGGCATCGGCATTCACGCCTGGCAAGCCGACCATGCCGAAGATACCGATACAGCCCCTACCCCAGACATCGTCATCGAAACCTTCGCCTGCGAACTGCCCGACAACGTTCAAACCATCATTCGCCAACATCAACCGCTTTGGCTCAACTGGGAATACCTCAGCGCAGAAGACAGCAACGAGAGGCTGCACTTAATGCCCTCGCTCCAAGCCGGCGGCATACAGAAATACTTTTGGTTTATGGGTTTCAGCGAAAAAAGCGGCGGCCTGCTGCGCGAACGTGATTACGCCGAATTTGCCCGCTTTGATACGGAAACCTTACGCCGACAACTCAAACTTCCCGCAAAAAACGCGCCCGAATGGCTGCTTTTCGGCTATCAAAGCGATATTTGGGCAAAATGGCTGACCATGTGGCAACAGGCCGGCCAACCCATTACCTTGCTGCTTGCAGGTACACAAATCATCGCCAGCCTGAAAAACAGCGGCCTAGTACCGCAAAACGCCCTGCTTGAAGACGGCGATGTGTATCAGAGCGAACACATTACCCTGATCAAAATCCCTTTCGTTGCCCAACAGGATTTTGACAAACTGCTCAACCTTGCCGACGGCGCCGTCATACGCGGCGAAGACAGCTTTGTTCGCGCCCAGCTCGCCGGAAAACCTTTCTTTTGGCACATCTATCTGCAAGAAGAAAATATCCATCTCGACAAGCTGCACGCTTTTTGGGACAAAGCGCATCAAGTTTATCCGGATGTTGTCGCCACGGCACACCGCCTCCTTTCCGACGAACTCAACAACGGTAAAGCACTCAGCGACAACCAACGCCTGCAGGCATGGCAAACCCTGACGGCACATCAAAACGAATGGCGCCAAAGCGCGGCAAAATGGCGGGACGGACTTTTTGCCCAAAAAAGTGCCGTCGAAAAACTTGCCGCCTTTATTTCAAAGCACAAAAAAATACGCTAAAATAGCGCGTTTTATTACAACCGATTTGATTGGAAAACCACAATGAAAACAGCACAAGAACTGCGCGCCGGCAACGTATTCATGGTCGGCAACGATCCTATGGTCGTTCAAAAAACCGAATACATCAAAGGCGGCCGCTCTTCCGCCAAAGTCAGCATGAAACTGAAAAACCTGCTGACCGGTGCCGCTACTGAAACCATTTACAAAGCCGACGACAAATTCGACGTCGTAATCCTGTCCCGCAAAAACTGTACTTACAGCTACTTTGCCGACCCAATGTACGTCTTCATGGACGAAGAGTTCAACCAATACGAAATCGAAGCCGACAACATCGGCGACGCGTTGAAATTCATCGTTGACGGCATGGAAGACCAATGCGAAGTCACTTTCTACGAAGGCAACCCAATCTCCGTAGAATTGCCTACCATCATCGTTCGCGAAGTTGAATACACCGAGCCTGCCGTTAAAGGCGATACTTCCGGCAAAGTGATGAAAACCGCACGTCTGGTCGGCGGCACTGAAATCCAAGTGATGTCTTACATCGAAAACGGCGACAAAATCGAAATCGATACCCGTACCGGCGAATTCCGCAAACGCGCCTAATCAGCCCGTAATACAAAAAGGCCGTCTGAAACAAGTTTCAGACGGCCTTTTATCAATCTGCCTTATTGTTTCTTCAAGCCCTTGGCTTCGACAGTGGCAATCGTACCGTCAATGCCTTTGCTCTTAATCAGCTCGCCAAATTGGTTGCGGTATACCGTTACCAAGCTGGTACCGTCCACGCGGATGTTGTAAATCTTATACACACCGCCGCTTTGGTAAAGTTGGTAAGCCACCTCATACTTCGTGCCTTTTTTGGTTTGAATTTCTGAGAAAACGTCAAACTTATTGCCGTTTGCCGTCATCTTCGGCAACAGGCGCACATTTGCATCCGCCGCGCCAATTAACGCGGAATGCGAGTACATCGCAATGACCATGTCTTTGAATGCACGGATAAAATCGGTTTTCTGTTTGGCAGAAAATTCACGCCATGGCGCGCCGACCGCTAAAGCCGAAATACGCTCATAATCCAGATAACGGTTGGCATACTGCTCAACCTGTTTCACGCGTTGCGCCTCTGTCAAAGACGTATTGCGTGCGATTTTCAACACAGAATCAATGTTCTGCTGCATCTGCTTTTGCGCCGGATGCGTTTCCGCCGCCACATAAGGTGCGGCAATCACCATCGGAGCGGCCACAATCAAAGTTTGGAGAAAACGGTTCATGATGATATCCATCCAAAATAAAACCGCATTGTAAAAACAATCCATTCCAAAAAACTTAATTCTTTGTAAAAGCAGGCATGGGCAATGAAAAATCCTGCAATTAAATTTCAGACGGCCTGATAAAAATAAGATAACATATAAACATTATTTTCAAAGGAGGAAACCATGCCCTACGTCAACATTAAAGTAACCGGCGGCAGCGAAGCCCCGAGCGCGGAGCAAAAAGCCGAATTGATCCGCGGCGTTACCGAATTACTCTCACGCGTTCTCAATAAAAACCCTGAGACGACCGTTGTCGTCATCGACGAAATCGATATGGACAACTGGGGCATAGGCGGTAAAAGCGTGACGGTTCGCCGTGCCGAAGCGCGCAATAAGTAAGCCTTGGCCGTCTGAAGCCCTTTTAATTTACCCGCAAAAAGAGTACATTTATCCCATTGTTAACAATTTTACGGAACACACATCATGGAGAAATTCCCCAAATCATCCAAACTGGATCACGTTTGCTACGACATCCGCGGCCCGGTTCACAAAAAAGCCCTGCAACTGGAAGAAGAAGGCAACAAAATTCTCAAGCTCAATATCGGCAATCCGGCTCCGTTCGGCTTTGAAGCGCCTGACGAAATCTTGGTTGACGTCATCCGTAACCTGCCCACTTCTCAAGGCTATTGCGACTCCAAAGGCCTTTACTCCGCACGCAAAGCCATCGTCCACTACTACCAAACCAAAGGGCTGCTCGATGTTACCGTCAACGACGTTTACATTGGCAACGGCGTCTCCGAATTGATTACCATGTCCATGCAGGCGCTGCTCAACGACGGCGACGAAATCCTGATTCCCGCACCGGACTATCCTTTGTGGACCGCCGCCGCAACACTGGCAGGCGGCACCGTCCGCCATTATCTATGCGACGAAGAAAACGACTGGTTCCCCAACCTGGCCGACATGGAAGCCAAAATTACGCCTAAAACCAAAGCCATCGTCGTCATCAACCCCAACAACCCTACCGGCGCGGTGTACAGCAAAGAAATCCTGCTCGAAATCGCCGAATTGGCACGCAAACACGGCCTGATTATTTTTGCCGACGAAATTTACGACAAAATCCTCTACGACGACGCAGTACACTACCATATCGCCGCGCTCGCCCCCGACCTCCTGACCGTGACATTTAACGGCCTCTCAAAAGCCTACCGCGTTGCCGGGTTCCGTCAAGGCTGGATGATACTCAACGGCCCGAAACATCATGCAAAAGGCTATATCGAAGGCTTGGACATGCTCTCGTCTATGCGCCTTTGTGCCACCACGCCCATGCAACATGCCATTCAGACGGCCTTGGGCGGATACCAAAGCATCAACGAATTCCTCCTCCCCGGCGGCCGCCTGCTCGAGCAACGCAACAAAGCATGGGAACTGGTCAACCAGATTCCCGGCGTATCCTGCGTCAAACCCATGGGCGCATTGTATATGTTCCCCAAAATCGATACCGAAATGTACAGCATCCACGACGACATGAAATTCATCTACGATTTGCTCGTACGTGAAAAAGTCCTGTTCGTCCAAGGCACAGGCTTCAACTGGATACGCCCCGACCACTTCCGTATCGTTACCCTGCCGCCCGTTCATCAAATTGAAGAGGCCATGGGCAAACTCGAACGCTTCTTGCAAAACTACCGTCAATAAACCTAAACAAAGAGGCCATCTGAAAAAGCAAACCGCTGTTCAGACGGCCTTTTTAATCAAACAGCAACTTGGCAAAGCCCGCCGACATGCGTATAATCAACCCTTCCTATCTGGGGGCGATCTTGGTTTCGACGGGGGTTGCAAAGCAGATGCGGGCATACCGGGGTCTCAGATTTCCCGTTAAACACTGAATCAAAATAGTCGCAAACGACGAAACTTACGCACTGGCCGCTTAAGGCCTGCCGTTGCAGCAGTTGGTCAATGGGCTGTGTAGCGCAAGCTACCGCAACGTCATTCTACATTGACTGGTTTTCTGTCGGGTTACTTGGCAGGAAACGAGATTTAAGGTAACTGGTTCTCTGAAGGCCTGTTGGTCGGCATGATGGGGACGAGATTCTAAATAGACACAACTAAGTATGTAGAACGCTCTGTAGAGGACTTTCGGACGGGGGTTCGATTCCCCCCGCCTCCACCATACCCAATTTTCAGCAGTATCCTGTAATACGCATAAAGCCTTGAGCCATAACGGTTTCAAGGCTTTTTTATTACCTTGAATATGCTGGCGTATGCTTGAGTTTTCGCAATTTATAGGGTAACTTTTGGGGTAACTTTTCAGGAATTACCCAAAAAACAAGCCCGAAAAGTGGGCAAATTAGCCCTGTTTTTTTAAACAAGTTACCCCAAAAGTCCACAAAACCAATTATTAACAATAGCTTAATGAGTTTTTAAAAGTTACCCCAAACTGGATTAAAAATGCCTAAACAGACGCTACCGCTTACAGATAGCCAATGCAAAAAACTACAACCGCCGAATCAATTATCAGACGGCGGAGGGTTATATCTTCAAGCAAGGGGAAACGGCAAATACTGGCGTTTTCGTTACTACCGGCCAAGCGACAACAAACGCGATGAAATGCGATTGGGTGTCTATCCTGAAATCAGCTTAAAAGAAGCAAGAGAAAAACGAGAAGAATTACGCGGGCTAATAGCAAAAGGGATAGACCCTAAGCTACACCAGCAAGACAAAGCACAGAGGCAGGCAGAGCAGCTAAAAAACACATTTGAGGCTATTGCGCGCAAATGGCACAGCGACCAAGTAGCAAAGCCGAATAAATGGAAGCCCGACCATGCACAAAGAGTTATCCGCAGCCTTGAGCTTCATATTTTCCCTGACCTTGCAACACGCAAAATAGACGAAATCATGCCGCTTGAGGTTTTAGGACTGTTACAGAGGCTGGAATCGGCGGGGAAATATGACACGGCACAAAAAATTTATGACGTAGTAAACCAAGTTTTCAAATATGCCGTGAAACTTCGCTTGAGCCTATTCAATCCCGCCGCCGAATTGCGGGGAGAGCTGGCAAAGGTGGAACAGAAACATTACCGCTTCATTAAAGACCCGCAAAGGATAGGCGAGATGTTACGAGCTTTTGACGGTTACGCTGGCTTTCCGCAAACACGCGCCCTATTACAGCTTTCCCCTTATGTATTTGCCCGCCCTTCCGAATTACGTTTATTGCGCTGGTGTGAAATTGATTGGGAGGAGCAGCAATACTATAAAGACGGCGTAAACATGAAGAACAAGATAGACCATATTGTCCCCTTGAGCCGCCAAGCCTTAGCAATACTGGACGGCTTGAAACCAGTAACCGGGCATTATGAATATGTATTTTGTAACACCAGCAAAAAACAGCCCTTGAGCGAGGGAGCAATACGAAAAGCATTAGACCGTCTGGGATTCTTGGAAGAAACCACACAGCACGGCTTTAGGCATACAGCCAGCACGATATTGAATGAGATGGGCTATAACGCCGATTGGGTAGAGCGACAACTAGCCCACAAAGACCCCAACACGACAAGGGCAGCCTATAACCATGCGGAATATTTAGAACAGCGCGCCGATATGGTTCAAAAATGGGCTGATTATCTTGATGAATTGAAAGCACATTCAGGCATATTGCAGGAAACGGCAGAATAAACTATCATCTTAAGCATTACGAAAGAAAACCATGCGGATATTTAGAAACCAGTGGATAACGAAATTTGCCAAGAAGCACAAAATCAGCGATTCCGAGCTGATAGAAGCGGTAGAGCGGGCAGATAAAGGAGTGATAGACGCAGATTTAGGCGGCGGCGTTATCAAGCAACGCATAGCAAGGCAAGGACAAGGCAGAAGCGGCGGTTATCGTAGTCTGATATTTTTCAGACGTGGGGAACGGGCGTTTTTCATGACTGCCTTTGCCAAGAACGACCGCGAAAACATCACGGACAAAGAACTTGCAGAATTAAAGAAAGCCGCCGCCATCATCTTGGCAATGACGGAAACCGACATAGAACAAGCCAAATCAAACGGCACTTTCACGGAGATACAGCCATGAAATACAAAAGCGAGATTTTTGCAGCAATACATGAAACCATGCAGGGATTGCACGACATTGGCATTATCGACAAAAAAACCATGCGCGATTTTGACAAATCATGCCTGACCGAAATCAAACCATTGAGCGGCGAAGACATCAAGGCAATCAGAGAGCGCGAAGCATTATCACAAGCCGCTTTTGCCATGTATCTGAACATTGGTAAAAACCAAGTTTCCGAATGGGAGCGGGGTATTAAAAAGCCGAGCGGCGCGGCTTTGAAGCTGCTTACTATCGTCAAGAACAAGGGAATTGAGGCGATTGCCTGATACCGGAAACAAAGCTAAAAATGAATACTCATGATTATTGTCCTAAATGGTTTGATATTTCCAAGTATGAAGAGACCTACCAATGGGGGCGGGAAGATTGGGCAATCGCTTTTGAACATAAAATTTACCACTACAATGAGAATTTAAAATATGACCGTAATCCAGATTTAGGTTATGACATCTGCAATGATTGTATAAACTCTTGGCAATCATTGTTTTTGGGTAATACTGATATTCCAAGAGATTCTAGAGGGATTCCATTAGGCAAGAATCTAATTTCTGATGATATGTACAAAATACCATTTGAAGACTTAGAGAAAACATTCCCCGATGAGAAAACATTCCCCGATTCTTCCTTTTTCTCTTGCTTTAATGGATTGCTGGCAAAACACGGGGCTGATATTGTCGATTCTGACGGGGAAAAAATGCCTATTGATGAAATTTCTACCGTAGGGATTCAATTACCCAAACTAGGCCAATTCAGATATGAAAAAAAAGCAGGGGCATATAATTGTTTCACGCCGGTGCTGATTAATTTCCAAGAACATACCGATGATGAGCTGAAAGAAATGTTTGAGTATTTCTTAAGGCAATACAGAGCATTTCAACTTTACGGCGGCCATATCCATATAAGCAAAAAATACGACATGACAAGAACATTTAGTGATTCAGAAATAGAAAGCCTAAACCGTTTCAGAGTATTGCCATGCCTAGATTTGCTGATTTGGGAGGTATACACCGGCCAACACTTCACGCATGAAGAACTGTTATTCTTACTCTTTGGCGATGGTACAGAAACCGTTATCAACCCAAAAACAGGGGAAGAATGGTTTCCCGATAAGTCCACAATCAAAGACAG
This sequence comes from Neisseria perflava, assembly GCF_019334725.1. Lineage (NCBI taxonomy): Bacteria > Pseudomonadati > Pseudomonadota > Betaproteobacteria > Neisseriales > Neisseriaceae > Neisseria > Neisseria perflava. Next base: position 1,727,554 of record NZ_CP079818.1, read on the forward strand.
CGTATTACCAAAAGCTATCCTATTATTGGAAGCAGTGGCAAACCCTTTCATGCATAGATATGATATTAAATGCAAAGAAATAAATGAGGTAATAGAATTTGAAGATGATTTTATAGATATGTATCAATTACATATGAAAAAGAAACAAAAATAACCTAAGTAAATTTTGAAATTAAAAGAGAGTTTTTTCTCATTTTTTTCTCTCTCGAAAGCCGCCCATTGAGGCGGCTATATTTATGCCTATCGAAACGCCAGCAACACGCAGGCGTGATTAACCAACCGGAGGCAATAAATGCACATTATCAATATCGACTGCTTACCTGATACCGCGCAATTAACTATTGCAGAACTTGAGACAAGCCAAGCAAAAGGACGGCGCGGAATCACTCGCTTGAGTAGCAGCCAAATCAGACGACTGGAGGCAGCAGGACAATTCCCGCAATCACGCCAAATCACAGGCACGCGCAGCCGCTTTTATGTAGCAGGAGAAGTGAAGAAATGGCTTACAGAACAGGCAAGCTAATGAAAGGAGAACAGGAGTTTTCGTAACAGTACGCGCCCGCGCGCGCGATTGTAACTCAAGACCTGATTTTTAAAAAATAAGACCGCCTGAACGGACATTCAGACGGTAGAAAGAAGAGTAGATTATGAAACTTGATTGTATCAATAACAAGCCCAAAACGCCAAGCCAAAGAGAGCGCATTTTAGCCCGATTGAGAAAAGGGAGCGTTACATCATGGGAGCTGGCACAGATGGGCATACTTGGCTATAACTCACGCATTATGGAACTTCGCAGAGCGGGGCATGAAATCATAACCGTGATGGAAGAAGTGCAAAACCAATTCGGGGCGACCGTGAAACGCGGGCGGTTTTCTTTGCTGGTGTCGGGAAAGAGTAAGCATAACGCCATCTAACCCCGTAAAAAACCATTTGACAGATTGAGCTTTGAGAAGCAGAATTAAGTTTCTCTCTTAAATTAACTAGCCCAAATCAGCAGGGTAAACGCTGATTTTTTATCGCCATTTTCTCTTATGGCGTTTGAAGCCTATTCACAGGCTTTGGACGGCATATCAAAGTTTATGGCGGTGTGTGGTAACGGCAACGTCCACGCCTGACTAGTTACAGGAGAGAGCACCGCCCCCTTATTTCGGGCATTTCTCAAATCTCAATTTAACTAGGAGCATTTCAAATGCAATCTTGCACTTCTACCCAAATCCAAACCATTCAAAATCAAGCCCAAACGGTAACCATCCCCTTAGAGCTGGCAAACCGCATTATGGACGCGCTGTACTACGGCGGCGAATTTATCGCCAATACGGGCGCAATTATCGACACCATTTGCGACAACATGGCCGCCCATCCCGTCCACAACACCCCCATAAGTGCGATCAGAAGCACGGCACGCCTTGCCACAGTCATTCAAACCCTAGTCCCCCATGCGGAAAACTTGGAATCTTTCGATTTGTCATCCGAGCTTGAGGGATATATTCAAAACCGACCCCATCCCGCGCCCTGACGATTCAGACGGCGGCGGCTACATCTGTAACCAATGCACCCCCAAAGGCGGCAGCGGTTTTGACCTGCTGGCGCTGGTGTTTGGTTACAGCTTTACGGAATCTGTAAATCAGGTTTCCGCCCTGCTGGAGCTTTCAGACGACCTGAAAGAATGGGCTGTTTACAGCGTAACCAAAGCAGATTAAGCCCACCTATTCCCTGAAATTTACCCGCCTTTATGCCGCCTATTTCAGACGGCATAGGGCAAACTTCGCCCTAGTGTTTTCATAACTAATTGATTTTATTAGGTTCATGTTTTGAAACACTGGAGGCAGAGCAAAGGATAAAACCATGAAACAGACCAATAAATCCGACCGTTTCCGCCGGTATCTTAACCGCGCCTTGCTGGTGTTTTGGGTGTTGCTTTTGGCTTTGGTAGTCCGAGCCTGTAACCAGCCCGCCCACGCTGACACGGAGCAACTAGAGCAAGAAACGCCCGCAATATGGGAAACCGACCCAACAGCAGGAATTGTTTTAGAGCCAGTATCAGAGGAGGCAGAGCAATGAAAACCATCACGGAGAAACTGGCAAACCAACTAAACAGCAAAGAAAAGGCAATCGCAGCGGCGGACGTTGTAAGCACTATCTTGCTGATTGTGAATGACGGAGCAAGCCAAAAAGAGGCGATTCATACCGTATCAGCCATAGCCCGCGAATCTATGGACAGATTCGAGGAGGTAGGAAAATGAAACCGACATGCAAAGAAATCAGAGCAGCCGCGCAATACCGCTGGCCGGAAATACACGCGGCATTAGGCATAGACCAGCGATACCTGAAAAACAAACACCAGCCCTGCCCCGCGTGTGGAGGGAAAGACCGTTTCAGATATGACGACAAGGACGGAAACGGCACATTCATTTGCAACCATTACAACAACGGCGCGGGTGATGGTTTCGGCTTGGTAATGCACTTTTTCGGGTGTGATTTTCAGACGGCCTTAAAGCAGGTTGCTGGCATTTTAGACATGGACAATGCAAACCCTTTGCCGATACCGCCCAAACGCCCACAAGCGCAGCCACGCCCCGAAAAAGACCAAATCGAGAAACTGGCCGCATTGTGGAGAAGCACAGAACCTATCCGCCCCGATTCCCCTGTTATCCAGTATTTGAGATCACGCGGTTTGGAGATGGCGCATTTACCCGAAAACGTCCGTTTCCTACCTGAAAAAGACTATTGGACAACAGTCGAAGATAAGCCGCTTTTGCTTGGCCGTTTCCCCTGTATGGTTTGCGCTATCCGCGATATGGACGAAGAGCTACAAGGCTTACACCTAACCTATTTACAGCCTAGCTATGACAAGCCATGCGGGGAGGACGGACTACACGCCCCGCGCTATCAGAAACTGGCAATCAAAGACCCTGTAACAGGCGAAGCATTACCGGCCAAGAAAATGCGAAACCGTAAGCAAGGCAGCATTTCAGGGCAAGCCGTCCACTTGTTCCCGATTCCTGAAAATGGCCGTCTTGTCATTGCAGAGGGAATAGAAACCGCCCTTGCCGCCCGTGAATTGTACAAGGCTTACGATTGGGGCTTATACGCGGCCTTGAGCGCAAACAGCATGGCAAATTTTCAGTTTTTGAACGGTATAAAAGAAATTGCGATTATTGCCGATAACGACACGCCCCGCCCCGTTGGTTACAGAGCTGCTTATGACTTGGCAATGCGAGCCATTAAGCAGGGAATCAAGGCGAGCATATGGCAAAGCAAAACGCCGGGCTATGACGCACTGGACGAACTGAACGAGAAAAAGCAATCAGACAATCATTTCGGAGGACAGACAGCATGAAAAATACCGAAACAGCGAAGCAGGAAAGCCCCAACGACTACAACCTTGAGAATATCGAGCCATTCCGCCCGCGCCCTCACTTTGAAATCGACAATCGGGGCGTATGGTGGGTAAACGTTAGAACCGATAAAGACGGCGATATTATCGAAGCAGAGCCGCTATTGCTTTCCGACCCTATCGACATCATTGGCACAGGGCAAGACAATGACGGCGCGTATTATCGGATTATCAAGTTTAAAGACAAAATCACACGCCAACAAAAGACCGCCGCCATACCACAAGCAGAAATCGGCACAGTCCAAGGCTGGCAGCGTTTGCAGAATTTCGGCCTAGTCATCATGAGCGGGCGGGCAAAAAGGGAAAGACTAGCAGACTATTTGCAGAAAGAGGGAAGCCCGGCGGCCTTTACCATTACCGACCGCGCAGGCTGGCACGAAGACAGCTACATTATGCCCAGTGGGGAAACCATCACAGCGACCGACAAAGACCCCGCCATTATCTACAACGGCGACACCAGCCAAGCAAAGGCATATCAGCCAAACGGAGAGCTTACCGACTGGCAACAAAACATAGCCCGATATGCAGTAGGAAATAGCCGTTTGTGCCTTGCTTTGGGAGCTTCATTTGCCGCCCCGTTGCTTTCCCTATTAAACGAAGAATCGGGGGGCTTCCACTTGATGGGCGATTCTTCAGACGGCAAAACCACAGCCGCAAAAGTAGCCTTGAGCGTATGGGGCAAACCATCAGGAAGCCTGTTGTCTTGGAGCGGTACGAAAATAGGCTTTTCCAACACAGCCGCCGCCCGCAATGATGGCTTGCTGGTGTTGGACGAAATAGGACAGGCAAGCCCGCACGTTATCGGCGATACTGTTTATAGCGTTATGAACGGTATCAACAAAGTGCAAGGCGCAAAACAAGGCGGAAACCGCGCTTTAAGCCGCTGGAAAGTGATGATGTTTTCCACCGGCGAAAAGACCCCCGATTCCATCTTGAAGCACCATAAGGGCGATTGGAACGCAGGACAAGCCGCCCGCCTGCCTAGTATCAGAGCCGCCGCGCAATACGGCATTTATGACACATTGCACGGATTTGAAGATGGCGCATTGTTGAGTGAGCATATCGCCCAATCAGCAGAAAAATATCACGGAACGGCAGGAAGACTATTTATCCGACAGCTTTTAGACAACCTAGAACAAGCCAAACAGCAGGCAACGGAGCGCATGGCCGCATTTATGGCAACCATTCCCGAATTATCAGGGCAGGCGCGAAGAGTAGCAAAACGCTTTGCTATCGCCGCCTCCGCTTTGGAACTTGCCGCCCCTGTTACCGGCTTGCCCGTAGGTGTAGGCATGGCAGGCGTGAAAAAATGCTTTGATGAATGGCTGGAAGCCAACGGAGCAGGAAAACACGAAGACCGCCGAATCATTGAGCAGGCAGAGGATTTTATCGCCCAGCACGCATTAGGCACGCGGTTTATGGAATGGAGCGATAAAAGCACCAATAAAGACCATGCAGGATATAGGAAACAGGAGGGGGAAAAATTGGAATTGTGGGTAATCCGCCGTGTCTTTGCCGATGAAATCGCCCAAAGTTTCGATGAAGCGAAAGTTTGCCGCGTATTAGCAGATAATGGATTGTTGAAATATAACCACAAAAACAGAGGCTACCAACACCAGCGGAAAGGTAACGGCTGGTTTCATGTTTTAGCTACAAATATAGAACTGGACGACTAATCATTTACATGGGGTTAATTCCAAAATCCTAACCAAGCCCGCCGGGATCAACACAGGCGGGCTTTTTTACGTCTAAACATTCAGGCAGACCAACCAAGAAAGCATAAAATTAACAGGAAGCCCCTAAATCTCAAAAATTAGGACTGTTTGACCCTTTCCCTATACCTACCCTACCAAAACAAAGAAACGCGCTTACAGCGCGATTTTAGCCTATTTACGCTATGACCAACAAAGACAGACGAGGGATAAATAATTTCGACACCAATACGCGCGCGCGCGAGAAAAGCAGCCCTTGAATTTTTGGAGCCCATAAAAAGGAAAGAAGACCAAGACACGCGAAAAGATAAAACCATATGCGCGAGGCAAAATCACTTGTTACCTTTGTTACCACAAAATTTAACACTTATAACTATATGAATATAAATATAAAAACACAGAAAAAACGGTAACAAATGAACATAAATTTACTTGTTACCGATTTGTTACCACTTGTTACCCTTTTATATTCAAATGGTTACGCTTAAAAAATAGGAGCGGTAACAAATGGTAACAAGGTTAAAATATGTGTTTTGTTACCATGTAAGCCATGACTGGCAAGGCTTTCAGCCATTGGTAACAAGGTAACAAACGATTTTTGCGTTTTTTTGTATATATACGCTTTTTTTGTTTGGGCGCATGACTGACAGAGCCGATACAAACAAAAGCCGCCCGAGAGACAATATCGGACGACTGGAAGAAGAAAGCAGAGAACACCCCACAAGCGCGGATAATTTCCAGTGTTACAATTCAACCATGTTTACAGCTTGGCAGAAATGCCGCAAAATATTTTTGCCCCTGCCACCCAAACAGCTTAAACTGGCAATCTGACAAGGGGTAAATAGTGCCAAAAAAATGCCCCTACCTTAAAGTTTTGGGGTAACTTTTGGGGTAACTTTTACCGTAAACAAGAACATGATTATATTTAAATCAATGAGTTAATCTCAAAGTACGATTCCCCCCGCCTCCACCAGATTTAAAGCGCAAACTTTTGATATAAAAAGGTTTGCGCTTTTTTATAAACTTAAACAGGCCGTCTGAAACTTTTCAGACGGCCTGTTTTATCTCAACTATCTGAGCGAAAAACTTTTTCTTTCGATACATTCCAAATAGTGCTTTAAAAAATTTTAGCCTTACATTTTTCTATCTGATTTCATATTCATTTTACGATGCGGCCTAACCGTTACACTCAATGGCAGATGATCTGACAAATGCTGCCAGTCTTTACTGTTGTGGATTTCAGAATCGATGACATCAAGATTGCGCGTGTAAATGCGGTCGAGGCTGAGGATAGGCAGGCGCGAAGGGAAGGTTTTGGGGCGTTTACCTGTATTATCGACGAATACTTCGTTCAAATCTAATGCCCTGCCCAGCTCACGCGCTGATTTCTGCCGCCAGTCATTGAAATCGCCGGCAATAATCAAGGGGCTGTCAGGGTTGATATGGCGGTCGACATAGTCGCTGATGGCGCGGTATTGTTTAAGGCGGTCAGGCTCGCGCAGGTTGAGGTGGACGCACAAACACACCAGCGGATCTTCCCAACCTTCAGGCACGACTTCGCAATGCAACAGGCCGCGCTGTTCGAGTTTGTTGACGCTGATGTTGAGGTTGTTTTCCATTTTCAGCGGCAGGCGGCTGAGAATGGCGTTGCCGTGGTGGCGTTTCGGATAGACGGCATTTTTGCCGTAGCTGCGATGATAATCAAGGCTGTCGCCGATGATGTCGTAATGCGGCGCATCGGGAAAGTCGGTACGGCGGCTTCTGTTGAGATGTTGTCCTTGGACTTCTTGTAAAAACAAAACATCCGAACCCAATGCACCCAGCGCGTCAGCCATGCGGTTGACCTGCACTTTGCGGTTGAGCGCAGACATACCTTTGTGCATATTGTAGGAAGTAATGGTAACTGGACGGGGAAACATGATGTGTGATGAAGCGGTTTATTTGTTTCAGTATAGCACCGGAACGTGTGGTTTTACGGCAATTTTGGTTATACTTATTTAAAGAATAAAACGGCGTTTTGACAGGGAGTTTCCCAATCAAAACGCCTTCTGTTTTTCAGACGGCCTCGCGTCCGAATCAGTTGTTGATTACTTCGACATTGGTTTCAAAAGTAACGGTGTGTTGATATTTAGATGCGGTTTTGCGTTTCGGATAAGGATATTTGGAAACGCTTTTCACTGCGCGTTCGTCCATTTCAGGATTGCCGCTGGATTGAATGATATTCACGCGGTCAACATTGCCGGCAGGAGTTGTGAAAACATCCATCAAAACGGTTTTAACGCTGCCGTTTTGCACTTTCATGGCTTCCAGGGTTTCGGTATCGGCGGCTTGTGCGGTACCGAATACAGCAGCAAACAACAGGGCTGAGGCGAGGAGTTTAGGCGTTTTCATGTTTTAGTCCTTATTAGGGTTGTGGTTAGGTTAAATATTTCAGACGGCCTGATTCGTCGTTATTTGAAATTCAAAATCGGCCAACCTTTTGCTTTGGCTTCTTTTTCCAGCTCGGCATCCGGATTGACGGCGACAGGTTCGTCCACGATACGAAGCAACGGCAAATCGTTTTTGGAGTCGCTGTAAAAATAAACCTTACCGTAGCTTTCAAAGGTCTCGCCGCGCTCAGCAAGCCATTGGTTCAATCGGGTAATTTTGCCTTCTTTCAGACTGGGCGTACCGACATAGTTGCCGGTATATCGGCCGTCTTCGCCGGTTTCAAGCTGTGTGCCAATAACATTGTGAATACCGAAAAGATGGCAGATTGGGGTAATGATGAATTCGTTGGTCGAAGAAATAACCAACATTTCGTCGCCCGCCATTTGATGGCTTTGCACCAACATACGCTGCATCGGAGAAATATGCGGAACAATATATTCGGCCATAAACTCGCGATGAAAATCAGCCAATTCTTCCTTGCTGAAACGGGCTAAAGGCGCGAGATGGAATTTGAGGAAGGCATCAATATCAAGACAACCGTTTTGATAGTCTTGGTAGAACTTTTCATTTTGCGCCTCGGTTTCAGCCGCATCGACTATGCCTTTTTTAATCAGGTATTGCGGCCAGGAGTGATCCGAATCGGTATTGATCAAGGTATTGTCGAGGTCGAAAATGGCAAGGTTTTTCATTGGGTTTCCTGTTGTTTTAAAAGCTGGCGCAAAAGCGGCAAAGTAATGCGCTTGCCCATCATGACGGCGTAGTTGTCGAGGGTATCGAGCATTTGCATCAGACTGTCCATATCACGCCGCCAATGGTTCAGCAGGTATTCGAAGATTTCCGGATCGATGGTTACCTGGCGGGCGGCCGCCATGCTGACGAGCGCATCGATTTTTTCCCGGTCGCTCAGCGGTTTGACTTCGTAAACCAAACAATACGCCATGCGTGTGCGCAAGTCTTCGCGGATAACGAGTTGCTGCGGCGTATATTCGGAACTCAAAAGCAAAAAGCCTTTGCTGCTGTTGCGGAAGCGGTTGAAGATGGCAAACAGTAAAGCCTGTTCTTCATTGTTAAGCTTTTCGATTTGGTCAATGGCGAGATATTCCGCATCCAACGCGGCTTCTGTCAGCGGCGTGGCGGCGGCATCAATATAAATAGCATTTCGTCCGGCATCGAGCGCCTGTGCAACCCACGCCCGCAAGAGATGACTTTTGCCTGCGCCCTCTTCGCCCCACACATAGATAAATTGCCCATGTTTGTGCTGCAACACATACACCAGCTCGGCATTTTCTGTTCCCAGAAATTTGTCGAAGCCGGGATAATCATGGCTGGCAAAATCGAAGATGAGCTGGTTCACAAAGGCGCACCGGTTAGGTTGAAATCGGCTTTATTTTACGTTGTTTTGCCGTTCATCATCAAGGATAAAGGCCGTCTGAAGCCTATACCTGCAACATATCTGCACTTCTAAACATATCTTGACGCGCTTACGGCATTGGTTTTATTCCGCTTTGGTTTTACAATGTCGAACTTCTCGCCGAAACATTTGTCTGTTCTTTTTCAGACGGCCTTTTTATTTGGGGAACCTTAGTGATTTCTACCCTTATTGATTTCATCCTCCATATCGACCAACACCTTGTCCACCTCTCCGCCCAATACGGCCCGTGGATTTACGTGATTTTGTTTGTTGTGATTTTCTGCGAAACCGGTTTGGTTGTAACGCCATTTTTACCCGGCGACTCGCTGCTGTTTGCTGCCGGCGGTATTGCGGCCATCGGCGGCATGAACATCCACGTCATGGTATTGCTGCTCTTAGCGGCCGCCATTTTAGGCGATGCGGCCAACTTTATGATTGGCAAGTATTTTGGACAAAAACTGTTTGCCAACCCGGATTCCAAAATTTTCCGTCGTTCATATTTGGAAAAAACCCATGCGTTTTATGAAAAACACGGCGGCAAAACCATCATCATTGCCCGCTTTGTGCCGATTGTGCGGACGTTTGCGCCATTTGTCGCCGGTATGGGCGATATGCACTACGCGACGTTTATCCGTTACAACATTATCGGCGCGGTGTTGTGGGTATTGTCGTTTTCCTATGCAGGCTACTTCTTCGCCAATATCCCCGTCGTCAAAAACAATCTGGGCTTAGTCATGGCGGCAATCATCGTGATTTCGATTTTACCTGCGGTAGTCGAAGTCGTCCGCGCCAAACTTAACGCCAAAAAATAACAATCAATCGAAAAGTTTGAAAGTTTAAACACATCAAGGAATTGTCATGCCGTTGTTGTCTATTGAGTTTGCGGTATTCTTTATCGTATTTTTGCCGCTGTACTGGGCATTTGCACGTTTGCCGCAAGTTCAAAACGTTTTACTTTTGGTTGCCGGACTGGGCTGGCTTTACCGTATCGACCCCATCTTTGCCGCGCTGATTTTGGTTTACTCGTCTGTGGTTTACCTGGTCAGCGTGCTGATGTTTTCTGAAAACGAGCATATCCGCAAATTTTGGCTGGGTTGCGGTATTTTGGCGGCATTGACTGTTTTGTGTTTCTTCAAATACTTCGACTTTTTCCGCCCGATTATTCAGCAATATACAGGACAAAGCGCCGTCATCGACATCCTTTTGCCTCTGGGCTTGTCTTATTACACTTTCCAATCGCTGGCTTACTTGGTGTATTGCTACCGTGAGCCTAAGGGAGAGCGTTTTGAATGGCACGAGCTCCTACTGCATCTGAGCTTCTTCCCCACCATCACATCCGGCCCGATTATCCGTGCAGCCGCTTTTAAAAGCATAGATGGCGAACAAGCAGGCGCATTGGTGCAAATCCGCACCAAACAGGCACGCCAGCTGATTTATCCGGCTTTGGCGGTTGGCCTGATTATGTTGGGCATTGCCAAAAAGTGGTGGCTTGCCGGCGTATTAGCGGAAGGTTGGGTATCGCCTGTTTTTGAAAATCCGGCTCAGTTCGACGGCTGGGGCGTTCTGTCTGCGATTTATGGCTACACCTTCCAACTCTTTTTCGACTTTTCCGGCTACTCAGATTTGGTCATCGGCTTGGCCATGCTGCTCGGCTTCCAACTGCCGAAAAACTTTGCCGCGCCGCTTCGCGCCATCAACATCCGCGACTTCTGGGACAGATGGCATATCAGCCTGTCCACTTGGATTCGCGACTATATCTATATCCCTTTGGGCGGCAGCAAAAAAGGCTTCGGCCGCACCCAGCTCAATCTGATGATTGCTATGTTGCTTTCCGGCATTTGGCATGGCTATGGCTGGAGCTTTTTAATTTGGGGCGCGCTGCACGGTGCGGCTTTAGTATTCCTTAACTGCGGCGATAAAATCGTCGGCCGCAATGCCTTAGGCCGTCTGAAAATCGGCAAACCGCTTGCCTGGCTGTTTACTTTCCATTTCGTTTGTTTCGCTTTTGTCGTGTTCAACAGCGCAACGCTTGCCGATACGGAAATGCTGTTCAGCGCATTATTTGCCAATGACAAAGGTTGGAACGCGCCTCTGCCGACCGACCTCATGTTGCTGGGTGCATTTGCGATGATGCTTTTGCTGTACCCGTATTTGCTTCGCTTATTTGAAGCATCGGTAAAAGGCTTGGACAAACTGCCTGCATGGCTGTGGTTTATCCCCATCACGCTGATCCTCGCCCTGATTATCGTCTTCGCCCCGTCCGGTATTCCCGGCTTTATTTACGCCAACTTCTAAGGAGCAGAACATGAAACGCTTTATCTCCCTGTTTGTTTCGATTCTGCTCAGTGCGGTTGCGCTGACGTGGTTTGCCCAAAACTCCATCAATGCCTATTGGCAGCAAACCTATCATGAAAACAGTCCGCTTGAGCCTTTATCCGAATACGCTTGGTGGCGTATCGGTGCGGATTGGCAACAAAAAGCCTACGAATTTTCAGACGGCCTGAAAGCTTCGCTGGAAGCAGAAGACACTTTGGCTTCGGAAGACTCTGGCATTGAAACAACAAGGTCGTCTGAAAATACGGAAAACATTGAAGTATCCGACAATCAAAAAGACTCTGCTGCTTCCGATGCGGCTAACAATACAGATACCGCAGCCAGCGAGCCAAGCAATCAGGCTGATCAGTCGGCAACACAGGTCGTGTTGAAAAAAGGCAACAAAGTTTTCTTTGCCGGCGACTCACTGATGCAGGGCGTTGCACCTTTCGTACAAAAACACCTCAAGCAAGAATATGGCGTACAATCGGTCAACCTCAGCAAACAAAGTACCGGTTTGTCCTACCCCAATTTCTTCGACTGGCCGAAAACCATCGAACAAACTTTGCAAAAAGAACCCGATATCCGCGTTTTGGTTGTATTCTTAGGCCCCAACGACCCTTGGGATTTCCCGATGGGTAAAAAATACCTGAAATTCGCCTCCCCCGAATGGGAGGCAGAATACCTCAACCGCGTCCGCCGTATTCTTGATGCAGCCTCCACACATGATGTCCAAGTCATTTGGCTGGGCATTCCTTACATGAAAAAAGCCAAGCTCAACGAACAGATGCGCTACCTCGACAAAATCCTGTCGGGTACGGTGTCGCCTCAAGCCATTTGGCTGCCGACTGACAAACTGTTGAGCAATGGCGCAGAAGAATATGCCGACTCTGTCAAAGTAGATGGAAAAATCATCCGTTACCGCAGCAAGGACGGCATTCACTTTTCCGCAGAAGGCCAAAAACTATTGGCCGAAAAAATTATGGAAAAAATTAATTTTACACACGATACACAACCATGAAATTTAATAAAACCTTACTCCTCACACTTCTCGCACTCCCTATTACCGCCTGCGCAACCAATGACGGCCTGTTAAGCAACTACGGCTCCAACCGCCCTGCCTGGCTGAATAAACTGCAACAGCTCAACAATACTTCAGACGGCAAGTTTCGCATCATCCAAGTTGGCGACTCCCACACCGCCGGCGACTATTTCACCGACCGCCTGCGTCGCCGTTTGCAACAACAATGGGGCAACGGCGGCATCGGTTGGGTTTACCCCAACACCGTCAAAGGCCAGCGCATGGCAACCGTCCGTTACAGCGGCAGCGGTTGGAACACCATCAGCAGCCGCAAATCACACAGCGATTTTTCTTTCGGCGGTATTGAAGCACGCGCCGATGGCGGCAGCATTACCTTAAGCGCAGCCGACGGCAGCATGGATATGCAACAAATCTCCATTTTCGGCAAACCGGTTTGGTCAGAGCAAACCCTGACCGTCAACGGCCGCGAAATCCCTGCCACACAAAACGGTTGGCAACTGCTGCGTACCAATGCTTCCCTGCCGATGACCCTCAGCAGCAGCATGCCTTGGCAAATCGGTTTCATTAATATCGAACGCCCCGGACGCGGCGTAACCGTTTCCGCCATGGGCATCAACGGCGCGCAGTTATCCCAATGGTCAAAATGGCGGCCCGGTATGTGGGAAGATTTGGCACAAACCAAAGCCGATTTAATCATCCTTGCCTACGGTACCAATGAAGCCTTTTCCGGCAACCTCGATATTTCCTCTACCGAGCGGACATGGCGCAATTACATCCGTCAAATCAAAAACACCCTGCCTAACGCAGGTATCCTGATCCTCGGCGCTCCGGAATCTTTGAAAACTGCCTACGGCAGCTGCGGCAACCGTCCAGTCTTACTCAGCGAAGTACAACAAATGCAGCAACGCGTTGCCCATGACGAAAAAATCATGTTCTGGTCTTGGCAGGATGCGATGGGCGGGGCATGCAGCATGAAAAACTGGATGGCTCAAGGCTTGGCAGCCAAAGACGGCGTCCACTTCTCTGCACAAGGTTATGAAACTGCAGCCGATAAGCTTGCCGACAGCCTGATCCGCTTTGCTCAATAAATTGGCCAAGGCCTAAGTGTTTTTCATTAACAGCACATAAAAGGCCGTCTGAAATTAATATTTCAGACGGCCTTTTGTTTATCGCTTATTCAGCAAACTGCTTATTTTTTTAAGCCAACATATTGCTGCTCATGCGTTGCGTTTGGTTTTCCGTAAAATGAACCAATCTTGCCTGCCTGTCAAAACCTAATGGCTTGGCGACAAGGCGGTTGGGCAGCTTGTTTAAATGATGGTTGTAGCTTCCGGCTCTGCGGTTGTAAGTGCGGCGTGCCGATGCAACTTCCGCCTCTGCTGCATCCAGCATTTCCATCAAACCGGCCAATTTCTCATCAGGATACTGTTTCAAAAGGCCTTTGACGGCAGTTTGCAATTTTTTCAGCGCATGATTCAATGCTGTTTCGGCTTCGCACAGATGTTTGATCTTGGATTCGGAAAATGTTTTGGCAGTTTGCGCCAATGCGGTTTCGACTTCGGCACACATCTGCTGAACGTTTCGATCCGATGCAATGCCCTGCTCTTGCAGGTGTTTGCTGTATGCATCCAATACATGACGGACGGCCTGATGTCGGCAGTCAAGCGCAATGCGCAAAGAGACAAAGGATTCGCGACAGTCTTTTTTGCGGTCTTTCAACTGTTGTTTGAAATACAATAAGACGGCGGCGATTGATACGAAAATAAGTGCAAGACTGATAATGCCCATAGTGAGTTCCCTAGTTATGATGCCACTCATACCGGTGGCTGATTTTTTACATTGATTATAATCCAATTTTAATATTTTTTCCCAATTTTCATAAAAAAGGCCGTCTAAAATTCAGACGGCCTGAAGTTTATATTTCTATTTCAATGCTTTGACTTGATGTCGATAACCCACACTTCTGATTGCGAACCCAAACGAAGGGGAATGCCCCAGAAGCCGTAGCCCGAAGTGGTGAAAAAATGGCCGTTGCCGATCGCCTCATAACCGTAAGCAAGACGATAAAGCGTACGGACGATAAGGTTGGCAGGTGCAACTTGGCCGTTGTGGACATGGCCGGAGACCTGCACATCAATCGGCAGCCGGGCATGGGTTTCGATTGAAGTAGGACGGTGATCCATCAATAAAACCGGTAATTGGGTATTTTGACCTTCCAAAAGCTGCTCCGCACTGGGACGCTTGCGATCCAAATCATCGCTCCGCCCTACCAGCAACACACCATTCACTTCCAGAACCTGATTGGCCAAAACCGTCAAACCTGCCGCTTCCAATTCATGTTTGATACGCTTCTGATCGCGGAACCAGTCATGATTGCCCAAAGTGGCATAAACGCCCATCGGCGCAGTCAGCTTCTGCAAATGCGGTTTCATGTTTTCTTTAAGGTAGGCATCAACGGTATCGTCCATCAAATCCCCCGGCAGCAACACCATGTCGACTTTTTCCCGCTTCATGATGTCCGTTAGCTTGTCCAATTGACGCGCGCCAAACAAAATCCCCAAGTGCAAATCGCTGGCCACGCCGATACGCAGCGGCTTATCCATTTTCTTATTGATGAATACAGTCTGATGGCGAACAACAGGCGTATAGGCGTTATACATCCCAAAACCGAGCAAACCGGCCACAAACAAAGGCGCAAACAGCCGCAGGCTTCGTGACAGCAGTTGGCGTGCCATAAAACGGCGCAGCAAAAGATACAGGATAAATGTCGCCAGCGCGGCATACATCACAAACAGCAAGATCACCATCCAAAACGCCATCGCGCGGAATATTATATGTCCCAACTCCAGCAGCAAACCGACCAACAAGCCGTTTGTAATGAAATAGGAAATACCCATCAGCCAACGTCTGCCGACTTTGCCAATCCAAGGCGCAAACAACCATTGCAGCGAACGCCCGAGCCCGAATGTAAACACTTGCAACAGAATGACGCTCACAAAAAACATCTTGCCAAACATGCCTTTCCGCCCTAAAAAATCAAAAGGCAGATTTTAGGCCGTCTGAAACTTTCAGTGTATAATCCCCCGCGTAAAAACCCATAATATTTTGAAAGGAATCATCATGAGCCATCCCCAATCAGCCATTATTCCTGATCACGCACAAGCCGGTATTTTTATCGAAGCAGACATTTCAGACGGCCGCAATGAAGACATCAAATCTGCCTGCCGTCTTTCTTTGGAGGCTCTGGCTAAACTGAAAACCCGTTTTCCGAATGATATTTTGGGTTTGACCATTGCCTTTGGCAGCCGCGCATGGCAATCGTTCGGCCATACTGACGAAGGCAGCGAAATCAAACCTTTCCCAGAATTGGGCAACGGCCTCGCACCCTCCACCCAACACGACCTCTATATCCACATTCAAGCCACCGAGCAAAAAGCCGCCTACGCCTTGGCCCAATCTGTTTTCAGCGCATTCGGCGACAGCATCCGCGTAGCCACTGAAGAACACGGCCTGCGCCTGTATGAAGACCGCGGCTTGGACGGTTTTGTCGACGGTACGGAAAATCCGCAGGGCGATGACAATGTGCGCAATGTCGCCATTATTCCCGAAGGCAAGCCTGATGCCGGCGGCAGCTATGTTTTGCTGCAAAAATACCTGCACGATTTGAAAAAATGGGATGCCGTTCCCACTGCCGAACAAGAAGCCAGCGTTGGCCGCAGCAAAGAAACCAATGACGAATTCAGCAAAGACGTGCGCCTGCCAGATTCCCATCTCGGCCGCGTCAATGTTAAAGAAAACGGCGTTGGCCTGAAAATTGTCCGCCGCAGCCTACCCTTCGGCAAACTCAGCGGCGAACATGGTTTGATGTTCACTTCCTATTGCAACACGCTGCACAATATTGAAGTTCAACTGCTCAATATGTTCGGCGAATCTGACGGCAAAACCGACTTACTGCTGAAACATTTGTCTAAAGCCGTATCAGGTGCTTACTACTACGCACCTTCTGTCGAACGTTTGCAAAATCTTTAACGGCTCAAAGGCCGTCTGAAAAAAACCTGCCTTTTCAAAGGCAGGTTTTTGTTATTTAAATTCCCTTAATATTTTATGGTATTATCATAGAAATTTATCCCATCGTTGCTTAATAAACCCTGATTACAGACAACGATAAAAACTGATACGCCCCAAGCAGCTATTTTCGATAAAATAAACCCAATTATTATCCCTATAAAATTACGACACCATGTATAAATCCCGCCTTCTTCCCCTGCCCGTATTGATTCTCTCCGCGCTGAACGCCTATGCGGCCAATACGCCGAATCCGCTTGATCAAATCGATAAAAACGTACCCAACCAATTCAACAAAGACTTCCGCGACAACCTCGATCAGATTCATTCGGTCGAAATCCAAAAACGCGAGCAGTCGGCATGGGATTTACAGAAAAAACAAGATAACGACACGGTTGCACAAGAGGTGCCGTCTGAAAACAATACCGAATGCTTGGATTACACCGGTATCGAGCTTTCCGGCATTACCCTTATCGATTCCCAAAAGATTGAAGCCAAGTTACCCAAATGCATCAATCAAAACAACATCAACCAACTGAACCGGGACATCGTTGCCGAGTATATCGCTCAAGGCTATCCGCATACGCAAATCAAATTTGAAACCACGTCTGAACGCGTCCTGAAATTGGCAGTCATCGAAGGCAAAATCCGTGAGATTACCGGCGGCTCCCGTACAGTCAACGTCGATACCCTCTTCCCCGATCATCAAGGCAAACCTCTAAACATCCAATACCTCGACCAAGGTATTGAACAGGCAAACCATGTTGCCGGCAACAACGTCAGCATCGATGTTTATCCGCATGATGACGGCACCGCCTCCATCCAACTCAACAACGATGCCCAAAAACATTGGGGCGGCAGCGTCACCATCGACAATAAAGGCAGCAAACCCAATACCACGACACTTCGCGGCAGCCTGAATATCGGCAGCCCGTTGGGATTGAGCGACTCCCTTTATCTAAACGGCTATACCAATCTAAACAATCACGACAGCCATTACAGTCGCGGCGGCAGTATGTTCTACCAAGTACCTTATGGCGCATGGACATTCAGCACTTACGCCGCCGCGTCGCAATCGCAAAGCATCTTAACGCCCAGCGTAACGCGCTATGCCTACCGCTCCAAATCCAAAGCGGCAGGAATCAAAGCGGACCGCGTATTTTCACGCAGTCAAAAACACATTACCTCCGCCTATGCCGGCATCGATTATGTGAAACAGACTGCAAAATTTGCCGACAGCAAACTGGAACTGCAAAGCCCGGAAATCTATTCGGCACAAGTCGGCCTGTCGCATACAACCATCCTGCCAAACGGTATTTGGCTCAACAATATCGGCGTGGAACAAGGGTTTGCGAAAAATACCGAACATACGCCGTTCGACAAGCGCTATACCTCTGTATCCTTGCAAAGCAATTTGATTCAAAACCGCCCATTGGGTAAATGGATCGTGCGCAACCATCACCAAATCGATGCCCAATATAGCCCTCATGATTTGTTTGCCACCAAAGAAATGGACGTCGTCGGTCATCAAAATGTACGCGGTTTCCGTTCAACTTCTTTGAGCGCAAACAGCGCAGTCCTGTTAAGCAATACCGTTTATTTCCGCCGCAATACGCCTCACGGCATCTATATCGAGCCTTATCTGGGTGCAGACATCGGCGTTGCCAAAAACAATAACGAAGGTTCGCAACGCGCCATGGGTGTGGTTGCAGGTTTGAATTTGGGCAAGGCGGATAAATGGCAACTTTCTGCCGACTATGGCAAAGGTTTTGCGCGCATGCCCAACCAATCAAACAGTGAAATACAGGATCATGTGACCGTTTCTTTGCGCATTCCATTTTAAAGTTATGTAAATATATATCCTTTTATCC
The DNA here is from genome assembly GCF_019334725.1 of Neisseria perflava. NCBI lineage: Bacteria > Pseudomonadati > Pseudomonadota > Betaproteobacteria > Neisseriales > Neisseriaceae > Neisseria > Neisseria perflava. The sequence continues at coordinate 1,745,795 of NZ_CP079818.1, forward strand.
AATATATAAACCGCCCATCTTAACATTATTAATTTTTCATTAATATCAATAAGATGGGCGGTTTATATTTGCATTTGAAATAGTGCACACAAGGCCGTACTGGTGGTATTATTGTAAAAAATTTTATAACAATGTTAATACATTCAAAATTTCCTCAACAGAAATCTCATACCCGATATGGGATTTCTGATTCAATCTCCATCACGATAAATAAGGATTAAAATCCATGAAAATCGACACTTTATATCAGCCTAAGCTCTCAGCTTCTGGCAAAGTAACTGTCGCCGTGTGCTTTGCATTCCTGGGAAATGCAGCGGTAGCGGCCAATATCGAAGCCATCGGCCAAACTTCGGTACAGCAGCAACACAATGTTGACATCGTCAACATTGCCGCACCGACGGCCCAAGGTCTTTCTCACAACCAATATAACAAGTACAACGTTTCCCAACACGGCGCCGTTTTGAATAACGCCCTGTCTGCCGGTAAATCCCAACTGGCCGGGAACCTGTCTGCCAACAAAAACTTCCAAGGTCAGGCCGCATCTGTGATCTTGAACGAAGTGGTCAGCAAAAACCCTTCTCTGATCTTAGGTCAGCAAGAGATCTTCGGTATTGCCGCAGACTATGTTTTGGCAAACCCTAACGGCATTACCCACAACGGCGGCAGCATCCTGAATGCCAACCGCGCATCCTTGGTTGTCGGTACGCCAACTGTTTCAGACGGCGCGTTGAAATCTTTCAATATCAGCGACAATGGCAAACAACTGCAAGTAAACGGCAATTTGAGCGGCAACCGTGTGGTTGACCTGCTCGCGCCGCAAGTTGTAGTCGGCAAATCAGCCAACGTTAATGCCGCCGACGCCATCAATGTTTCTTCAGGCAAAAGCAACTTCGACTATAAAACCGCACAAATCGAAGCATTGGACGCTGCTTCAAATGCGCCGGTGCTTGACGGTCATATCTTCGGCAGTATGCGTGCCGGCACCATCCGCATCCACGCGACCGACAAACGCGCCAAACAAAACATTCAAAATGCCACCATTACCGGTACCCGCTATCTGAATATCGACAGCAAAGGCAACCTGAGCATCCAGTCTGCCAATCTGACCGGCGCACAAATGGAATTGTTTGCCCGTGATACCGACATCAAAGGCACGGTTACCAGCCATTCCGCCAATAAATCTTCCAGCGGCAAAGAAGCACAAAATGTTCAGCACTTCCGTTCGGACCGCAGCAAAACGGAAACCTTTACCGCCAGCAATATCAATGCATCCGAGTCATTGACTTTGAACAATAGCGGCAGCCTCAACCTGAGCGCGGCCAACATCAATGCTGGGGCACTGACTGCATCTGCCACAGGCAACATCAATTCTAACGCGGTAAAAACAACCAACCATACAGAATCCGACCACACTCAAAGCAAAGGCCTTTGGTACAACAACAACCTGAGCTCCTCTACTGACGAAAGCCTGCATCAAACCAAAATCAATGCCGGTTCTGTCAATATTGCCACCACCGGCAAAGTCCAACTGGACGCGACCGAACTGAACTCGGCTGCTGATGCACGCATTGCCGCCCAACAAGGCATCGTATTGAGCAGCAACAGCGAAACCGACAGCAGCTCGACTTATGTCAGCTTCAAAAATGAAACTGCTGCCCTGAAAACCGGTATCGCTACAAAATCTTCCAAAAACTCTACCGCCCATCAAACCAAAATCTCCGCAGCCGGTGATATCGGTTTGATTTCCGAAGGCGATTTGAGCACTTACGGAGCAAGCATTGCGGCAAACGGCAATGTCGTTACCGATGTCAACAACATCAACTTGGGTACTCAAACCACCATCAACACCAACAGCCTCGACGACCAGAAAAAATACTGGGGCGGCCTGTTCGGTGGTGAAAGCCAAGTTCAAAACAACCGTACCGAAAACCTGCACGGCAGCAGCATTACTGCCAACTCAAACGTAGTCTTGGGTGCAAAAAACGGCGTTAACGTTTACGGCAGTACCGTTGAAGGCCAAGCCGGTACATTCGTCAGCTCCAAAGCAGGCAATGTTGATATTAAAAACGCCACCAGCACCGATACTTCCGCACAAAGCGCGCGTAAAGGTACGATTTTCAATATCACGACCTCTAAAACCAGCAGCAACAGCAGCATTGAAAAAATAACCGGTTCTACCCTGGTTTCCAATGCCGACCTGACCGTTGTTTCAAACAAAGACATCAATGTGATCGGCTCTGCATTGTTTGCGGCACAAAAACTGCAACTGTCTTCCGCAGGCGATTTGACCATTGATGCTGCCAAAGCGGTAGAAAACAAACAGGTCAACGAGTATTCCATCAAAGGCTACTCTGGCACCGAAACCAATAAAGAAAACGGCAGCGTGACTGCCAAAGCCGGTATCAAATTCACCGATACCCACACCGACACCCACTCTGTCGGCCTGAACGGCAGCATTTTGACCGGTAAAAACACCCAGTTGTCTTCCAACTCAAACGTTACCGTCAGCGGCAGCCAAATCAACGGCGAAGAATCCGTCAACATTTCTGCAGCCAATAACGTCAATATTGTTGCATCCAAAGGCAGCAACACTGTGACCGAATCCGGCCGCGTAACCGATTTGGGCGTATCTGCTACTGCATACGAAAAAAATAACGTTGCAGGCATCGGCGTATCTGTCGGCATTACCAGCACAAAAACAGATGCAACTACCGTAACGAATACATCTCATGTATCCAACATCAACACCGGCGGCAATACCACCATCACTGCAAACGGCAATATTAATCAAGAAGGTACCGTGATTAATGCAACCGGCAATGTGGTGGAAGCTGCCAAAAACGTTACCCATGCAGCAGCACACAGCGGTGCAAAATCCGATGTGAAACAAAACGGCGGCGGTTTAGTCGTTTCTGCCGGCATCAGCACCAACAAAGGCATCGGCGGTGAAATCACTGCACAAGGTCAAGGCAACTCTTCGACCCACAATGAATCCACTGCAACCGTAACCACCATCAACGCAGGCAATGCCATCGTTTTGGCAAATGACAAAGTGTCTGATGAAGGTACAAAATACGATGCTACCGGTGCGATCAACATTGATGCAGGTTCATACCACAACACTGCCGCCCACAACACCAGCAACAGCAGCAGCAAACAAGGCGGCGCTTCTTTGACTATCGGCGCATACACCAAAGACGGTTCAAACGTTGATGTGAATGCCAACCTGAACGTCAACTACTCTGACGAAAACAAAAAAGAATCTACCGCCGTCAAAGGCGATATGAATGCTACTAATGTTGTCATCAACGCCAAAGACTCTGCTGAAATTGCATCCAACATTACTGCCAACAACAACGTCAACATTACCGCAGGCAACGGCGTAACCTTCACCGAGTCAGCCAATACTGCCTCCAACCAAGGTACAGCCGTTAATGTCGGTATCGGCGCTGGTGCGACAATCAATGTTGAAACCGGTGTTGCTGTTCCTCACGTCAATGGCTCTGTCGGCGTCAACAAAACCGATAACGCTTCTTCTACCGCCACAGGCGCGAATGTAGCGGCCGGCAACGATATTAAAATCAATGCCAACAACGGTGACGTCAACCTGCATGGTACCAACCTGGTATCCAACAACTCCGTTGAAGTAGAAGGCAAAAAAGTCAATACTTCCGGCGCAATCAGCAGCGTTAACGAAAAAAATCTGACCGTCAATGTCAACGGCAGCTACGCTTCAGGCAAACCAAACGGCGGCATCAACGCCAAAGGTAAAAACGAAGCCAACGTAACCAATACGGCAAACACCATCCAAAGCGACAATGTTGTTATTACTACCGGCTCTCCAACCGGTTTGAGCGTCAACAATACGACCATCAACGGTAATAATGTTGCGTACTACTATGACGACAGTAAAGCTCCTGCGGCGAACCGTTATACCTACCGTCCTCGCCAACCAAGCTACGCCAGACGCCGTTTGCGCTACTAAGATGCGCTATTGAAGCCATTTAATAGCCATTAAGACATGCCGTCTGAAAACAGAAAGTTTTCAGACGGCATTTTTATCATCAATGCAAAACAACACACTATCTCTGTTATGATAATGCCTCGCTAATATTATTCCGTTCCAACCATGTCTTCCGCCCTTCCTTTTGACGCGCTCACACTTTCCATCGACGGCACCAACCTCATCGAAGCTTCCGCCGGTACGGGTAAAACCTACGGCATTGCCGCGCTCTTTACCCGACTGATTGTTTTAGAAAAAAAAGACATCGAGAAAATTCTGGTCGTTACCTTTACCAAAGCGGCGACGGCAGAACTGAAAACCCGTTTGCGCGCGCGTTTGGACGAAGTGTTGCAGGTTTTGAACGAAATTCAAACCTTGGGCGGCAAGCCGGAACATATTTCAGACGGCCTGAACAAATATTACGAAAAAGAGAAAAAATCTCCTGATGACTTTCTCAATCGTTTGATTCCTTTGGCTTTAGGTGAGCAAGACGGACAAGAAAGTTGCCATCGCCTGATTCTCCGCCTCAAAGCCGCGCTGAGCCAGTTTGACAACGCATCGATTTACACCATCCACGGCTTCTGTCAGCGCGTCTTGCGCGATTACGCGTTTTTGTGCGGCGCACCTTTGGATGTCGAGCTGTCGGACGACTCGCGTGAGAGGCTGCTGATTCCTGCGCAAGACTTTTGGCGGCAGAAAGTGGCAACCAATGCCACATTGGCACAATTGGTTTTTGACCGAAAATGCACGCCTGAAGAAATGCTTGCCGAAATCAAAAGCTACACCGGACGCCCCTATCTGAAATTCAGACGGCCTGAAGGCAATTTGAAAGAAGCTCAAGCCAACCTTCAAGAAACATGGCAAAAAGTTTGCGATCAGTTGGAAGACTTGGAAAAAGCATTTTGGGCAATCTTTCCCAAACTTAACGGCCAGACCTACAAAAGAAATACCTTTGAAAATGTTTTTACCGATTTAAAAACAAACGCCGAATCCAACCGTCTGCCCCGCCTGAGCAAACAAACGCTAGGAAAATTAAGCCTCTTCAGTATCGATACACTCAACAGCAAACTGAAAAAAGAATATAAAGCCGATGCTGATACGCCGGAAATTATTCAGCTGCAAGTCTTAGCCAATCTGGGCCGTGATTTGCAGGCAATGAAAAGCGCGGAAGAAGCAGTCTTCATCTGCCTGCAACTCGACCTACTTTCCTACATCAACCAATCCATTGCCGAACAAAAAAAATCACGCCGCGAGCGCGTGTTTGATGATTTGCTGCTGGATGTCCATCAGGCATTGACCACCAATGAACACGGCAACGCATTGGCAAAAGCGGCGGCGGCAAACTGGGAAATCGCGCTGATTGACGAATTCCAAGATACCGACCCGTTGCAGTACGAAATTTTCCGCCAAATCTTTATCGAACAAGGCTGCCCGCTGTTTCTCGTTGGCGACCCCAAGCAGGCGATTTACAGCTTTCGCGGTGCGGACATTTATGCCTATCTGCAAGCCGCGCAAGATGCGGACAGGCATTACACCCTCGCCGTCAACTACCGCAGCCATGCCAAGCTGATCAACGGCATCAGCGCTTTGTTCAAACAAAAAAAACACCCCTTTGTATTGGAAAACATCGATTACAGCGAGGTCTCCGCCAGCCGCGCCGAAAGCCGGCTGTCGCCACACTGCCCTGCTATCCAAGTGCGCTGGATCAATACGGACGACCAAACCGGCAAAGAGATTTTGCGCAGCCGAGCCGCCGAATATTGCGCCGATGAAATTGCCTTTGCGCTCAATGAAGCGGCCGAAGGCCGTCTGAATTTCAAAGGTCGCGCATTGGAATCCGGCGATATTGCCGTTTTGGTCCGTACCAACAACGAAGCGGCGATGATTGCCGGAAAACTGAAACAGCGCCGTATCCAAAGCGTGTTGCTGTCACGCCAGTCCGTTTTCGATTCTGCCGAGGCCGACTCGCTGTCCGCGCTGATCGGCTTTTGGCTCAACCCAAGGCAAACCGACTGGCTGCGCTTTGTCTTGACCGGCGTTTTGTTCGGCTATACCGCCAAAGAGATTTACGAACTCAACCACAACGAACATCAGCTGCTGAAATGGCTGGAGTCGTCTGCCGAGGCCATGGAAAAATGGCGGAAAGGTGGCATTTTTGCCGCCGTGCAGCAGTTTGCCGTCCTACATGATATTGAAACACGCCTGCTCAAAGGCGGCAACGAGCGCAGCCTGACCAATTACTACCAAATTTTGGAGCTGTTGGCCGAAGAAGACAGCCAAAGCCGCAACCCTGCCGCCCTGCATAAATGGTTAAACGAGCAAATCAGCCGTGCGCGCAGCGGCCATTTCCCGTCAGACGCGCAAACCATCCGTCTTGAAAGCGACGAAAAACTGGTCAAAATCGTTACCATGCACGCGTCAAAAGGTTTGCAATATCCTTTGGTTTACTGCCCCTTCGCGTGGGATACCAAAGACAATTCCAAAGAAAACTGGAAAATCCTGCATACCGAAAACCACGAAACCGAGCTGCTGGCCAAATCGCAAACCTCGGAAGCAGAACTCAGCCACCTTGCCGACGAAAAGACGGCAGAAGATTTACGCCTGCTTTATGTCGCCCTTACCCGCGCCGAAGAACAGCTCAACATCTACGCCGCCGCCAACAAAAACTGTACGCCCAACAATCCTTTTGCCTATCTGCTCGAAGGTTTGCCGGATGCCGGCCGCGAAAGCGTCAGCCAAAGCTATAAAAGCGCGACAGACGTTGTAGAAATGCTTAAAACCAACTGGCAACGCTTTATCAAAAACGCGCCGGAAAATACAGAGTTTACATTCACGGAAGAAGCCCCGCTGGAAACCGTCTATCAATACAGCCGACAGCAAGACCAAGCTTTTAGCGCACATGGCATCAAACGCCGCGATTTTGACTTTATCCGCCACACCAGCTTTACCGGTTTGAGCAGGCACACCAAGTCAACCGACGAACAACACGAACCTTTGCAACCTGCCATCGACCCGGCAGAAAGCGCAGACCGTGCCATGCCGTCTGAAAACCTGCCGTCCTCGCTTTCAGACGGCCTCGATATCCATCATTTCCCCCGCGGCACCAATGCCGGCGTATGTTTGCATGAAATGTTGGAAAAACTCGACTTCGCCGCCTCTGCCGAGAGCCAATCCGAAATGATTGCCGAAGTTTTACAACGCCACAGCTTTGAAGACAAATGGCTGCCGACGGTAAGCGCCATGCTCGACATCTGCCGCCTGACGCCTTTAATCGGTGAGAGCCTGTCGCAGATTCCACCGACCCGACGCCTGCCCGAAATGGGGTTCACCCTGTACATGGACGATTTCAAACTGGACGACTTGCGCCGTTGGTTTGCCTCAAGCGAAGCAAACCTGCCACCCGAATGCGTCCAAGCCGCGCAACTGCTTGATTTCCATGATTTGCAAGGCTATTTGAACGGCTTCATCGATATGGTTTGCCAAGATTCAGACGGCAATGTCGTTTTAATCGACTACAAATCCAACCATTTGGGCAACGATGCAAGCGCCTACACGCAACAGGCGATGAACGAAGCCGTGGCGCATCATCACTACTACCTGCAAGCCCTGATCTACGCCGTTGCCATTGCGCGCTACTATGCCCTGCGTGGCAAGCCGTTGCCCAAAATCGCCATCCGCTACCTCTTCCTGCGCGGTATGGACGGCTCGGAACGAGGCATTTGGAAATGGGACATCAATACCGCCCTACTTTCCACTTTTGTTGAACGAAAAACAAATTCTTGATAAATCATTTTGTTAAATCGTCAAAAAGGCCGTCTGAAACATTTTCAGACGGCCTTTGATTATTTGTGCAAACCGCATTCCTTACTGTCTTTGCTTTCCCACCACCATCGTCCGGCGCGGATATTTTCGCCCAACTTGACCGGACGCGTGCAGGGTTCGCACCCAATACTGGGATAGCCCTGATGATACAGTGCATTGAGCGGAACTTGGTGCTCGTGTGCATATGCCCAAACATCCTGCTCTTCCCAATCAAAAATAGGATTGAATTTGGCGATGTTGCGACCCGTATCCAGCTCTTCAAAATTCAATTCGCTGCGTGTTTCGGACTGGCTGCGGCGTTGTCCGGTCAGCCATGCGGGGGCGTTATGTAAAGCGCGGTTGAGCGGTTCGATTTTGCGTATATGGCAGCAACGGCGGCGCAACTCGACACTGTCGTACATCGCGGTCGTGCCGAATTCCGCTTCAAATTCATCGGCGGTTTGTCGGTTGGGATAAAACACTTCCAATTCGGTTTGATAACGCGCATTGGTTTCGGCAATCAGCACGGCGGTTTCGGGATTGAGTTTGCCTGTATTGAGCGTGATGATGCGGATGGGCAGTTTCAGACGGCACACGGCATCGGTAATGACCATATCTTCAACCGCAAGGCTGGATGCGAACACGGCTTGCGGATAGCGCGCGGCAATGTCTTGCAAACGGCGCTCCAAAGCAGTAGCCAATTCAGGTAGGCGGCGGCGTTCGGCATCGCTGATTTCGGGGATTTTCCAGAATTGGGGACGGAATAAAGACATGGCTGGTTGTTCCTAATAATTTTCAGACGGCCTGTTGAAACAGCTGCCGATATGGTTATGGAACGATATTGTCCTGCGCCCTATCTTCAAACGGAAAGAATGCTTTTCTATTTCTTTATAACCAAAGTGTCTGCTGCTGGTTTTTCGGCAGCAAATGGCTCACGCCGATACCGATCAGGCGGAAGGCGTCTTCTCGTTGCGGCGGTATGCGTTGCAGCAAAGTATGCGCCGCCTGAAGCAGAGAGGCGCTGTCGGGAAGGACGGAAGAATACGTCAGCGAACGCGTGATAATGCGGAAATCGTGGGTTTTGAGTTTGAGGGTAACGCCTTTGGCTTCGACGTTTTTGCGTTCGATTTGCCGCCAGAGGTCTTCGGCAAGGTGCGGCAAATGGCTTGAAGCCTGTTCCAAAGACAAATCTTCGGGCAAGGTGATTTCGGTTGAGATTTGCAGGCGTTCGCGTTCGGCTTTGACCGGCCGCTCGTCGATACCGCGTGCCAAATCGTAAAGGCGGTAGCCGTAGCGGCCGAAATGGTTTAAAAGTTCGCCGCGCTCAAAACGGCGTAAATCGCCGGCGGTCTGCATACCAAGGGCATTCATCTTTTTCAGCGTGACTTTGCCGACACCGGGAATTTTACCCAACGGCAGGCTCTCCAAAAACACCATGATTTTTTGCGGCGGTAGCACAAATTGCCCGTTCGGCTTGCGCCAGTCGGATGCGATTTTGGCCAAAAACTTATTGGGCGCGATGCCTGCGGAGGCTGTCAAACCGGTTTCTTCAAAAATTTCAGCACGAATGCGTTTGGCTACCTCGCTGGCGTATGGGATATTTTCAAAATTTCGGGTAACATCCAAATAAGCCTCGTCCAAAGACAAAGGCTCGATCAAATCGGTATAACGCCGAAACACGGCATGAATCTGAGCCGACACTTGGCGGTACAAATCAAAATGCGGCGGCACAAACACCGCCTGCGGACACAGCCTTTTCGCCGTTGCCACCGACATGGCCGAGTGCAAACCGAATTTGCGCGCTTCATAAGAAGCGGCACAAATGACCGACCGCGTACCGTCCCACGCCACAACGACCGGCAGCCCTTTCAGGTGCGGCTGCTCGCGCAGTTCTACCGAAGCGTAGAATGCGTCCATATCGATATGGATGATTTTGCGTTGGGACATGGGAAAAGGTGGATAAGAAAAAGGCTTATTGTAACAAAAGGCCGTCTGAAATTTCAGACGGCCTCTATGTTTAAGCCTTATTTTTTACTGGAAAGCTGGTCAAACAATCCACCATCGGCAAAGAATTTTTTCATGATTTCTTCCCACGGGCCAAATTTCTCATTCGGATTGAAAGTTTCAATATCGGGGAAATCGGCTTTGTGTTTCGCCAATACTTCGGCATTGCGCGGACGCAGATAAAGATTGGCGGCCAACTCTTGGGCCGGTTCGCTCCAGAGGTTTTGCAGATAGGCTTCGGCAACGGCGCGTGTGCCTTTTTTATCGACTACGCTGTCCACGACGGCAACCGGCGCTTCGGAAAGAATGGTGTAGCTTGGATAGACAATTTCAAACTGGTCTTGGGTCAGCTTTTTGCTGACATAGTTGGCCTCATTTTCAAAGGTAACCAAGACATCGCCGATATTGCGTTGGCTAAAGGTCGTTGTTGCCGCGCGGCCGCCGTTTTCAAACACAGGCGTGTTTTTCAGCAATGCGGCCACAAAATCTTTGGTTTTACCTTCATCGCCGTTATTGACTTTCAAACCATAACCGTACGCACCCAAAAAGGCATAGCGGCCGTTGCCGGTGGTTTTCGGGTTGGCCAAAACGATTTGCACGCCGTCTTTGGCCAAATCGCCCCAGTCCTGAATGTGTTTCGGATTGCCTTTGCGTACCAAGAAAACAACGTTGCTGGTATAAGGCACGGCATTGTCCGGCAAGCGTGTGTTCCAATCGGCTTTGACCAAACCTTTTTTCACCAAAAGCTCGATATCGGAAGTCTGGTTCATGGTCACCACATCGGCAGCCAAACCATTGGCGACAGCCAAAGCCTGCTTGCTGGAGCCGCCGTGCGACTGTTGGACTTCAACCGACTGTCCGCCGTTTTTTGCAGCAAACTCTTTGACAAATAACGGATTATATTCTTTATAAAAATCACGGGCGACATCGTAGGAGACATTCAGCAATTTGACTTCGCCCCCCTTACCTCCGGCAGCTTGAGAAGCATTGTCGGCGGATTGTTCGGTTTTTGGCGAGCACGCGCTCAAAGCCAGTGCGGCGGTCAAAGCGGCAAAAGAAAGCGTACGGATATTCATGGTCGGCTCCTGTTAAAAATATGGGAGCACTTTATCGGGATTGGATGCAAACTGGAAATAATGTTTGCTTTCGCGTTTATCAGTTTTGGTTATATACAATCCGGGCGGAAATCGGGAAAAAATGCCCACTCAAATACACATTACAATAAATTTCATATACATCAATCAGATAAAGATTAAAGCAGCTATTTATACAGGATAAACATACGTTGCAAACAGCATTGCCCAATACGTCAGGCCGTCTGAAAATCCAATATAAATAATTATTTATAATTAAAAAAATATAATCCTTATTATTTACAAAAAATGCAAATAAGAGTAATGTTTCTACTCGCCAAAATACAAGGCCTTTCATTCAACAACAAAATGGAGTGTAGAAACTATGAAACAATGGATGCTTTTAGGATTGCTGGGATTGGGCGCAGTGGCGCAGGCGCACGATGTTTGGGTGGCCGCACCGACACATCAGCCTGCCGGCCAAATCCTGCATGCGGATTTGGGTTACAGCCATGACTTCCCCAATGTCGAAAAAATCGCCGACGACCGCGTGCATATTTTCAAACCGCTGCAATTGACCGGCAGCTCAAAGAAAACCGTTGATTTGGTAAATAAAGGCGAAAACTATCAATACGTTTCCAAAGCCGCTTTGCCTGAAGGCTCCTACTGGGTCAGCGCAACCTACAAACCGACTTTCTGGTCGAAAAACCAAGACGGCTGGAAACAGCAAACCTTGAAACAGCTGGCCGGTTCAACCTATTGCGAACAATCGCAAATGTTCGGCAAGAGCTTTGTCCAAGTGGGCAACGGCGCAGTTGATGAAGCTGTGTTGACCCGCCCTATCGGCCAAGAGCTGGAACTGGTTCCGCTGAAAAATCCTAACGAAGTCAAAGCCGGCGGTATTTTGCCGGTCAAAGTCCTGTACAAAGGCGAGCCTTTGGTTAAAGCCACCGTTACCGCCAGCTCGGACACTTTGGCCGAAATGGACTTGGAATCAACCCATGACCACCGCGAGCCTCAAGGCTTCTCCGGCAAAACCGATAAAAACGGCGTGGTCAATGTGATTACTCTGATTGACGGTTTGTGGAAAATCAAAGTCGTGAACGAGACCGATTACGGCGATAAAAGCGTATGTCAGAAAGACAATACTTACGCAACGCTGATTGTGCCTGTCGGTACCAAACGCGCGGCTGCACGCCATGCCCATCAGCATTAACAGCCATTAAAAAAGGCCGTCTGAACTTTCAGACGGCCTTAATTTATTCCCATTCATAACCCAAATTTCTAAAAAAACGGGAGTATGTTTCCAATTTATCACCATTTAATTGGGCAAAACGGACACGGTTGCAGCCGGTCAAGACCACATTGCCCATCCAGTGCGCCCCAAAGACGCGCTCTAAAGGGACATTCCTCATTTGATTGATAAACGGTACTTCTGAAGAAAATTGCGTAGCAATATTCGGAGGCGCGAATTTCAAACCCAAGTCCTGCAATCTATAACGGTGTTGCGCCGTCAAAAACATATCTTCGTGGTGCAGCCGTACCAGCCATTCCATATCGGCAATTTTTTCGTCTTTCGGCGGCAAAGGCGGTCGGATTTCTACATTTAAACCCAGTTGTCGCGGCATGGTTAAAAGCCGTCTGCTGCGCAGGCTAAAACCGCCGTTCTGCGGCTCGTCAAAATTCGAAGAAGTCTGAATCAGATGTTGTTTGGCCAAATATTGGTCGGTTCCCTTCAGGAAAAACTGCCCGTCGGCTTCGGTTTCCAACAAAATCGGCAGAGGTGCGCCGATATAGTCATATTCCCGATAAGTATCCTGCCAGTTTTGACCGTTCAACACCCAACCGTCATTTTGAACAATCAAACAATAATCAGTATCGATGTAATACATCAGTTGGTACAAAACAAACAGATTGTATTCCAGATAACCGAATTTCCGGCAAGGCTGATGTCGGATATTCTCCGGCAAACCTTGCGGACAGCTCGGGCTGATCAGCAATCCACGGCTGCCGGGCAATTCGGCACAACTACGGACAATGGCATACATCGTGCCCTCGGTATAAGAATCTGCGCCGGTAATACCAACCACGGTAATGTCAGTAAAACTCATTAATATATTCCCCTGTTTCAGACGGCCTTTGAGCTATTTACGACGCCTTATTGCAGATATCTTTCAAGCGATATAAGGCATCCAAGGCTTCGCGCGGTGTGAGGTTGTCGGGCTGAATCTGCGCCAAAGCTTCAGCCAATTCATTGGTCTGCAAATTATCGACAGGCTCAACTTCTTGTTCTTTCCCTTCCTCTTCAACCTCATTTTCAGACGGCATGGCGCTGAAAATATCCAACTGCGGACGGTTGGCGGCGGCTTGGTTTTCCAAATCGTTTAAATGCTTTTGGGCCGCTTTCAAAGCGCGGTTGGGCAGGCCTGCGAGTTTGGCGACGGCGATACCGTAGCTTTTGCTGGCGGGGCCGGGTTCGATGTGGTGGAGGAAGACGATGTCTTGTCCCTGTTCGAGCGCGGAGAGGTGCATGTTGACCGCCGTTGCGTGGGCTTCGGGCAGTTTGGTCAGCTCGAAATAGTGGGTGGCGAAGAGGCTGAAGGATTTGTTTTTTTGCAGCAAATGTTCGGCAATGGCTTGCGCAAGGGCGAGGCCGTCAAAAGTCGAAGTGCCGCGTCCGACTTCGTCCATAATGACGAGGGATTGCTCGGTGGCGTGGTGGAGGATGTAGGCAGTTTCGCTCATTTCGACCATGAAGGTGGAGCGGTTGGAAGCTAAGTCATCCGATGCGCCGATACGGGTAAAGATTTGGTCGATGTGCCCGATTTGGGCGGCATCGGCGGGGACGAAGCTGCCGGTGTGCGCCATGAGGACGATGTGGGCAACTTGGCGCATGTAGGTGGATTTACCGCCCATATTGGGGCCGGTCAGGAGCATGAGGCGGTGTTTGTGGTCGAGGCGGGTGTGGTTGGCAGTGAAGTGGCGCACTTGTTGCTCGACGACGGGATGGCGGCCGTTTTCGATATGAATGACCGGATAGTCGGCAAACTCGGGACAGACAAAGCCGCGTTCGGCCGCAATCGCGGCAAACGTAGAAAGTACGTCGAGAGCAGCCGCGGCCTTGGCTGCTTTTTGAAGCTGCGGCAAGGCCGTCTGAACCTCTTTCAGCAGGGCTTCAAACAGGCGTTTTTCCAGTGCCAATGCCTGCTCTTGCGCGGTCAGGACTTTGTCTTCAAAGGTTTTGAGTTCGGGGGTGATGAAGCGTTCGGCGTTTTTCAATGTCTGACGGCGTTGGTAGTCGGCAGGCGCTTGTTCGGCTTGGACTTTGGAAAGCTCGATGTAGAAGCCGTGGACGCGGTTGAACTCGACTTTGAGGGTGGAGAGGCCGGTGCGTTCGCGTTCGCGCGCTTCAAGCTCAAGCAGGAATTCATCGCCGTGGTTTTGGATATGGCGCAGTTCGTCCAGTTCTGCCGAATAGCCTTGGTTGATGACGCCACCGTCTTTGAGCCAGACGGCGGGTTCGGGCATTACGGCGGCTTTGAGGGTTTCGGCGACGGGCAGGGTTTCGGGGAAAACGGCTTTGAGGGTTTCTAAGAGACTGCTGCCCTCGGCGGACAATTCGATTTCGGACAGGGCAAACAGGCTGTCGCGCAGGGCGGCGAGGTCGCGCGGGCGGGCGTTGCCCACGGCGATACGGGCGGCGATGCGTTCGATGTCCGCGATGTTTTTCAGACGGCCTTGCAGGGTTTCGTATTGCGAACCCAACGCGGCAACGGCTTCTTGGCGGGCGCGGATGTGGGCGCGACTGCGTAAGGGGTGGTGCAGCCAGAGTGCCAAGAGGCGGCTGCCCATGTGGGTGGCGCAGCCGTCGAGTATGGAAAACAGGGTCGGCGATTTTTTGCCGGAGAGGGTTTGCGTGATTTCGAGATTGCGGCGCGTGGCGGCGTCCATGCCGATATATTGGCTGTCGGTTTCGAGCGAAATGCCGTCTAAGTGTTGCGGCATCAGGTTTTGCGTCAGGCGGATGTAGTTCAACAGCGCGCCCGCCGCACCGACGGCGGCTTCGTGTTCTTTGCCGTCCAAACCGAAACCGTGCAGGTCTTGGCAGCCGAAGTATTCAGTCAACAATTTCGCGCCCGCGTCGGCGGCAAACTGCCATGAATTCAGGCGCGTGATGTTGGCGGAGGTCGTCTGAAAACCGTCAGGCAGACTTTTACCTTCAGGCAACAGGATTTCCGCCGCCTGCAAACGCGCCAGCTCGTCGGCGAGTTTGTCCGCTGTCGTCAGCTTGGTTTTGAATTCGCCGCTTTGCAAAGAAGCCCATGCGATGGCAACGTTTTTCTTGTCTGCGTTCACCGCCACAATGCGGTTGGTTTCCTTGTCTTCCAGAAACGCCGCGTCGGTCAGCGTGCCGGGCGTAACGATGCGTACGACTTTGCGCTCCACCGGCCCTTTGCCCGCGCCGACTTCGCCCACCTGCTCGCACACCGCCACACTTTTGCCCATCTTCACCAGCCGCGCCAGATACTGCTCCGCCGCGTGAAACGGCACGCCCGCCATCTTAATCGGCACGCCGTCCATCTGCCCGCGCGTGGTCAGGGTGATGTCCAACAGCTTCGCCGCTTCCACCGCGTCATCCAAAAACAACTCGTAAAAGTCGCCCATGCGGTAAAACACCAGCTTGTCGGCGTGTTGCGATTTGATGGCGAGATACTGCTGCATCATCGGGGAAACAGTGGGTTTAGACATGGAAAAGCCTTAGAAACGCAAAAGCGTTATTGTAACAAAAGGCCGTCTGAAAAACAGGTTTCAGACGGCCTTTACCAGCAGCTTGGTTTTAAGCCAAAGCCACTTCCAAATTATCAATCAGGCGCGTGGTACCCAAACGGGCGGCGGCAAGCACCACCAATTCTTTATCGCCGACATGAGCCACTGCCAAGCTGTGTGCATGGCGGATTTCAACGTAATCAACCACCCAGCCGGCATCGGTCAAACGGCGGATACATTCAGCCTCGAGCTGGGCGTAATCTAGATTGCCGTTTTTCAAGGCGGCGGCAATGTTTTGCAACTCTTGATAGAGGCGGGGCGCTTCTGCGCGCTCTGCTTCGCTCAAATATTGGTTGCGGCTGGAAAGTGCCAGGCCGTCTGAAGCGCGGCCGGTGTCGACCGGAACGATTTCGATATTGAAATTCAAGTCTTCGACAAAGCCTTTGATAATCGCCAGCTGCTGATAGTCTTTTTTGCCGAAACAGGCGGTATCAGGTTGAACAATGTTGAACAACTTAGTCACAACGGTCGCAACGCCGCGGAAATGGCCCGGACGGAATTTGCCGCACAATTCGTTTTGCAGGTGTGGAGGCTCGACATTGAAACGTTGTTCCACATTCGGATACAGCTCTTTTTCATCAGGCGCAAATACGACGGCAACGCCCTCACCTGCCAATTTGTCGGCATCTTGCTGCAAAGTGCGCGGATATTTGTCGAAATCTTCGCCTTGTCCGAATTGCAGGCGGTTGACAAAAATACTGACCACAACGTTATCGGCACGTTTTTTCGCTTCGCGCACCAGCGCAAGATGGCCTTCGTGCAGATTGCCCATAGTCGGTACAAATGCCACTTTTCCGGCAGTTTTGCGCCACTCGCGCAATTCTTTAATCGTATGAATGATTTGCATGGTTTGAAAAATCCTTTATCTTTTCCGCTGTTTCATCAACGGAAATCACGCGCCGATTATACGCTTTTATTCATTAAAAAGGCCGTCTGAAATAAGTTTCAGACGGCCTGGTTTTTATTTTATCCGGCAAACGTATGTTCGACAGACGGGAACGTTTTTGCTTTGACTTCATCCACATAGGCTTTGACCGCAGCTTGAACGCTGTCTTTACCCTGCATAAAGTTTTTCACGAATTTGGCGGTTTTACCGGGGAAAATGCCGAGCATATCGTGCATCACCAAAACCTGACCGTCGCAATCCACGCCTGCGCCAATACCGATGGTTGGGCAAGAAACTGTCTCGGTTACTTTTTTCGCCAACTCTGCAGGAACGCATTCCATCAATACGATTGCCGCACCTGCCGCATCATGTGCTTTAGCGTCGTTGAGCAACGCTTCCGCCTTGTCGCCGCGGCCTTGAACTTTATAGCCGCCGAATGCAAACACGGATTGCGGGGTCAGGCCGATGTGCGCGCAAACAGGAATGCCGCGCATTTGCAGAAATTCAGTGGTCTCCGCCATCCAGACGCCGCCTTCGAGTTTGACCATATGCGCGCCAGCCGCCATCAATTCGGCCGCCGCCGCAAATGCCTGCTCTTTGCTCTGCTGATACGCACCAAACGGCAAGTCGCTGACAATCATGGCATTTTGAGTGCCGCGAGCCACGCATTCAGTGTGGTAGCACATATCCTGCAAGCTCACCGGCAAAGTGGACTGACGACCTTGCACCGCCATGCCCAAAGAATCGCCGACCAGCAATACATCTACGCCGGCATTGTCCATCAGCGCGGCAAAGCTGGATTCATAAGCGGTCAGCATGGCGATTTTCTCGCCCTCTGCTTTCATTTTTTGCAAAGTGTTTACGGTAATCATGGTGTTGTGTGTTCTGCCCGGTGGGCAGCCCTTTGTTATAAATGGAAACGCGGTATTATAAGGTCTGCTTTTAAAATATCAAAGCACAAGCAAAAAGCCCGACTGCTTTCACAATCGGGCTTTTAATTGGTGCCGGCACCAAGAGTCGAACTCGGGACCCCCTGATTACAAGTCAGGTGCTCTACCAACTGAGCTATACCGGCTTACTGAAATGCCTTACAGCACCATCAGTCTTTAACTGGTGCCGGCACCAAGAGTCGAACTCGGGACCCCCTGATTACAAGTCAGGTGCTCTACCAACTGAGCTATACCGGCAAGGAAGTCGGCATTATGCCGACAAGTTCCCATCTTGGCAAGCATTTTAAAACAAAGTTACTCACGAAATTATAAAAACCAATGATTTTAAAGAAAATTAAATACACGTCTTATCTTTCCATCCAACACGCAAAAAGGCCGTCTGAAAACCGATCCAGCGCAAAACATCATGGTTTCTGTTAAAATAACGCCTTCTACATCTTTCCGTCTTTGCCCATGCCGCCCCGCCATCCTTACCGCCGCCTGCGCCCAGCCAAATCCCATCTGCCCGAAGTCGGCATTTCCGAAGAAGGCAATATCCGTTCCCTGCACTTGGGCAGCGACACCATTCAAAGCTCCATGAATGTCGATCATCCGTCCGAGCTGGTGTTGTCGTACAGCCGCGCCATGATGGGTTGGCTGCTGTTTGCAGAAACCCCGCCCAAACACATCACCCAAATCGGCTTGGGCGGCGGCTCGTTTGCCCGTTGGATAGACAGCTATCTGCCCGATACCAAGCAAACCGCCGTGGACATCAATCCGCAAGTCATCGCCGTGGCGCGCAGCCTGTTTGAATTGCCGCACGAAGGCGAACATTTTGAAATTATCGAGGCGGATGGCGCGGAATATATTAAAGTGTTCCGCCACAATACCGATGTAATTTTGGTAGATGGTTTTGACGGCGAACAGATTATCGATGCTTTGGTGGAAGAACCCTTCTTCCAAGACTGCCGCAACGCCCTCTCCCCCGACGGTGTATTTGTGACCAACTGGTGGAGCGGCGATCAGCGTTACCAACGCTTTGTCGAACGCCTGCTCAACGTCTTTGACGGCCGCGTACTCGAGCTGCCTGCAGAAAGCCACGGCAACGTAGCGGTCATGGCATTCCAAAGCAGCCCTAAAGAACAAAATCTCGACAACTTAAAAAAACGCGCCGAAAAATTAAGCGAAAAATACGGCTTGGACTTCAAACGGATGCTTGCTGATTTGAAAGCCAATAATCAAAACAACGGCAAGAATTTTTATCT
This sequence comes from Neisseria perflava, assembly GCF_019334725.1. NCBI lineage: Bacteria > Pseudomonadati > Pseudomonadota > Betaproteobacteria > Neisseriales > Neisseriaceae > Neisseria > Neisseria perflava. The sequence goes on from NZ_CP079818.1 coordinate 1,764,583, forward strand.
GTAAACCGCTTCAGACCGTCTGAAAAAACAAACAAGGACACACCCATGCTCAAACCCGATATCATTCAAATTCCCGGCCCGGCCGGTTTGCTGGAAACCATCTACCTGCCAAGCGCACAAGACTCCGCCCGCGGCGTTGCCGTCATCAACCACCCCAATCCCCTGCAAGGCGGCACCAACACCAACAAAGTCATCCAAACCGCTGCCAAAGCCCTCAGCCAACTCGGCTTCCATTGCTACCTGCCCAATTTGCGCGGCGTAGGCAATAGTGAAGGCGAACACGACTACGGCCGCGGCGAAACGCAAGACTGCATTGCCGTTATCGACTACGCCCGCGTGCAACATCCTGACGCGCCGCAATTCGTCCTGGCAGGTTTCTCATTCGGCGGCTACGTTTCCACCTTTGCCGCACAAGCACGCACGCCTGATTTGCTGTTGCTGATGGGCGCCGCCGTCCATCACTACACCGACCGCCCGGAACCATCCGATGTTCCTGATGTCGCCAAAACATTGATGATCCATGGCGCGGAAGACGAAGTCGTCGAAATCAACAAAGCCCTGACATGGGCAGAACCACAAGGCCTGCCGGTTGTAACCATTGCCGGTTCGTCCCACTTCTTCCACGGCAAACTCATCGTTTTACGCGATACGATCACACGGTTTGCACCGGCTTTATTAGGCTAAAATCCGGCTACACAATAAAACAAGGCCGTCTGAAAGCTTTTTCAGACGGCCTTGTTTGTATGAAACCTTTATTATCTAAATATCAGGCTCAAGTATTCAGAAATCCATCAAGGATTTTCTACTTAACATATCAATTCTGAGTCAACCAATACTGCAAACCAATCAAAGTCTTACCATCTTTGATTTCATCGTTTACCAATGCATTGCGCACCTCGTCCTTGCTCATCAGGACGGTTTCAGTAATTTCATCTTCATCATTGCTCAATTCGCTACCCAAACGCACGCCTTGCGCTTGGTAGAGATACATTTTCTCATCACAAAAACCAACTGCAGTATAAAAGGAGTACAACAGTTTGACACTGTCGGCGACATATGGCGTTTCTTCTGCCAACTCACGCAAAGCGCATTCGGCAGGATCTTCGTCCGCCACATCCAATTTACCCGCCGGCAATTCCAACGTCGCCTGATCGGCGGCATAACGCCATTGGCGCACCAAAACAACTTTGCCGTCTTCCGTTTCCGCCAACACACACGCAGCACCCGGATGGCGGATCACAACTCGTTGGCTTTCATTGCCGTTGGGTAGGCGAACCCGATCGCGGCTGATGGTAACAAAAGAACCTTCGTAGATTGGCTCGCTGCTTAATTTAGTTTCTTTCAAATCCATTTTTTACCTCATTTCCAAATTATTAAATATTAAAGGCCGTCTGAAATCCTTTTTCAGACGGCATAGATAAGCCCTATTCCCGAGTACGTTCAATCTCAATACCGACCTGCGCCACATCGAGCAAGATACCCGGTTTCACAATACGGACGCGCACTTTGGCCGCACCAAAATCATTTAAAATCAATTGGGCGATATGTTCCGCCAAAGTTTCCAGCAGTAAAAAATCCTGTTCGGCAAGGCTGCGGCGTACAACTTCGCATACTTCACCATAATGGATGGTGTCTCCGATATCGTCGCTCGTGCCGGTACGCTCGGGGACACTGATTTCCAAATCCAAAATCAAAGTCTGTTTACGCTCGCGTTCCCAATCATATACGCCGATTAAAGTATCGGCCTTCATGCCGTACAAAAAGATTTTATCCATTTGCCTGTCCGTTTTTTTGATAGAATAACCATTCCCATTTTAAGTAAAGCACCCAAAATGTTCAATGTACTCGCCATTATTGCCGCCTATCTTATCGGCTCCCTGTCTTTTGCCGTCATCGTATCAAAATATTACGGCATGGACGATCCGCGCACTTACGGCTCCGGCAACCCCGGCGCCACCAACGTCTTGCGCAGCGGTAAGAAAAAAGCGGCCGCACTGACCCTGCTCGGCGATGCAGTAAAAGGCTTGGTTGCCGTCATCTTGGCACGCTGTCTGCAAGATGCTTTAAATTTGTCTGATGCAACGATAGCCCTGGTCGCCATCGCCGCATTGGTCGGTCATATGTGGCCAATATTTTTCAATTTTAAAGGCGGCAAAGGCGTGGCCACCGCATTAGGTGTCTTACTCGCCCTCTCCCCCGCAACCGCCCTGCTCTGCACCTTGATTTGGCTGGTCATGGCATTCGGTTTCAAAGTATCCTCCCTCGCCGCACTGGTCGCCACCGTCTGTGCCCCAATCTTCGCCTTCTTCATGATGCCACACGCCTCTTGGGCATGGGCAACCGTATTCATTGCAGCATTGGTGTTGTACCGCCATAAAAGCAATATTCAAAACCTGATTCAAGGCAAAGAAAGCAAAATCGGAGATAAAGCCGGAAAATCTTAAAAACGTAGATACAATCAATAAAAGGCCGTCTGAAAGTATATTTTTCAGACGGCCTTTTATAGCTTCACTTGCTTTATTCACGCGTAATCAGTCAATCTTAATATATTCCACTGAGAGAATCTCTATAATCTCGCGTCCTTCCGGTGTATCCAAGACAACTTCATTCCCTTCGCGTGCTTTAATCAGGCTGCGTGCCAAAGGGGAAATCCATGAGATTTTGTTTTTAGCGGTATCAATTTCATCTACGCCGACAATTTTGACGGTTTGTTCACGACCATCTCCGCGCAATAAGCCAACGGTGGCGCTGAAAAAAATCTGGTCCGTGGCTTCACGCGCTTCAGGGTCGACAACGACAGCAGCTTCCAAGCGTTTAGTTAGGAAGCGGATACGGCGGTCGATTTCGCGCATACGGCGTTTGCCGTAAAGATAATCGCCATTTTCGCTGCGGTCGCCATTGCTTGCTGCCCAGTTAACGATTTGGACGATTTCCGGGCGCTCTTTGTTGACCAGATGATAAAGTTCGTCTTTCAGTGCCTGCCAACCGGTAGGTGTGATGTAATTTTTGGTTTCGGTACTCATGATGTGTCTATAACATAATTAAAGGCCGTCTGAACATTAATTTTCAGACGGCCTTTATTGTAAGTCAATTTACTTTATTCATCATCATCGCTATCGCTGATACTGATGCTGTGTTCCATTTTGCTTGGATGAACTTTCAAGCCGCCACAACCTGATTTTTCGGTAGAGAGACGGTTTAGATACACTTCATCGATATCGCCGGTTTGATAAACACCGTTGAAACATGAAGAATCAAAGGATTCGATTTTTGGATTGAGTGCTTTGACTACTGCTTCCAAGTCTTCTAAGTTTTGGAAGACGATGCCATCCGCGCCAATCTCGGCTGCGATTTCTGCTGCGCTGCGGCCGTTTGCAATCAGTTCTTTACGGGTCGGCATATCGATACCGTACACATTTGGATAGCGCACTTCGGGAGCTGCAGAAGCAATGTAGACTTTGCGTGCACCTGCCGCGCGTACCATTTCAACGATTTCACGGCTGGTCGTACCGCGCACGATGGAATCATCCACCAACAAAACGCTTTTGCCGTTAAACTCGGTTTCCATCGGGCTGAGTTTTTGGCGCACTGATTTTTTGCGTGTTGCTTGACCGGGCATAATAAAGGTGCGGCCGATGTAGCGGTTTTTAATCAGACCTTCGCGGTAAGGTTTTTCGAGATGGACGGCAAGCTCCATCGCGCTGGGCCGGCTGGTATCGGGAATAGGCATCACGACATCAATATCATCGACAGGCAGCTCGCGTTTGATTTTTTCTGCCAAAGATACGCCCATATCCATACGGGACTGATAAACGGAAACGCCATCGATGACGGAGTCCGGGCGGGCAAAATAAACATATTCAAAAAGGCAAGGGCTTAATTTGGCTTTATCGCTGCATTGACGGGAAATAATCGTGCCGTCAAAACCAATAAATACGGCTTCGCCCGGCTGGATATCGCGTTCCAAATCATAGGCAAGTGCATTAAAGGCAACGGATTCGGAGGCAACGGCATAAGATTTTTTGCCGGATTCGTCAATTTGCGAACCCAAAACCAACGGACGGATACCGAAAGGATCCCGGAAAGCCAGCATGCCGTATCCTGCAATCATGGCTACTACGCCGTATGCGCCGCGTACCAAACGGTGTACTTCGGAAACGGCGTTGAAAATATTGTCGATAGTGAGTTGGTAAGGGGCTATATTTTTAGAGACTTCGCGGCGTAATTCGTGCGCGAATACATTGAGTAATACTTCGGAATCGGAGCTGGTATTAACGTGGCGCAGGTGTTTGTTGCATACGTTTTCATAGAGCTCTTCGGTATTAGTCAGATTACCATTGTGTGCCAAAACAATGCCGAATGGGGAGCTGACATAAAACGGCTGGGCTTCTGCGCTGCTGCCCGCATTGCCTGCAGTCGGATAGCGGACATGTGCAATGCCTGCATTACCGACCAAGTCGCGCATATTACGGGTACGGAACACTTCGCGCACCATGCCTTTGCCCTTGTGCATATGAAATATATTGCCTTCGGCAGTAACAATACCTGCTGCGTCCTGACCACGGTGTTGCAACATCTGCAAACCATCATACAACATCTGATTGACTGGCTCATGACTAACCAAACCTAATACACCACACATATCGTGCTTCTCCGAGTTTGAAGATTAAATGGGTAAGCCGTCATTATAAAATAATTTAGATGAGTTTGCTCAAATTGTTGACAATATGATGCTAAATTTACGCAAATAAAAACGGATTCAGACGACCCATAGGCCGTCTGAATCCGTCAAACTTAATCATCCAATTCTTCAACTTCAGCCGCTTTACCCGAAAGATGGGACATTGCGGTATCTTTTCCAGGCAGATAAGGCATTGCAGCATCGGCAAGTGATTCAAAATACGGAATTGTGTGCGAACTTTGCCACTCTTCCGTTTTCGGCAAATCAGTGTGTGAAAAAACCATCACTGCCAGTGTCACCAAAATCACACCTTTCACTGCACCGAATACGCCGCCAAGCAAACGGTTGATGCTTCCCAAACCAACGGCAGACATCAAACTGCTCAACAGCGATCGTGCCAGTTTCTGCAACAGCCATGCCAGAAAAAACACAGCGGCAAAACCCATGGCAACCGCCAAAGAATGCGGCTCAACCGATTTAAAGACCACATCGGCAAACGGCATGGCAAGCGTTCTGGCGGCAATAAACGATACCACCCACGCCACCATCGCCCCTGCTTCGGCAATAATACCCCGTGTCAACGAGATAATGATGCAGATGACGATGACGGCGGCAGCCAACAAATCGGCAACAGGCAAATTACTCACTGGTCACCTGACCGGCAATGCCATGTACACGCAATTTGTTCAAATCGCGCTCGGCATCGCGTGCATTTTTATAACTGGCTGATTTCACGCGATACACCTTACCTTTATCGGTCATCACTTCAGTAATGGTCGAGTCGATACCTGCGGCTTTCATTTTACGTTGCAGGCTTTGCGCACGTTCTTTTTCAGCATAACCAGCCTGAATGGCAGCTTTTTTCGCAGGCTTGGCTTCTGCTGTTTCTTTTTCAGCTTTAGGCTTGGCTTTTTCAGACGGCTTCTCGGCAGTTTTTACCTTATCGGCTTTTTCTGCTTTGGCCGTTTCTGGTTTAGCTTTTTCATTTTTTGGTTTTTCAACTTTGGCTTCTGCTTTCTTAGCAGGTTCGGCCTTGTCTTTTACGCTGTCTTTGCTGTTTTTGGCAGATTTACGCTCGGCAATGGCTTTCTCTGCTTTTTCCAATTGTGCCAATTTATTGCGTTCTGCAGCGGCTTCACGCTCTGCTTTTTCAGCACGCGCTTGAAGTACGCGTTTTTTAGCTGCCAATGCGTTTTCTTTCTCTGCTGTTTCCTGTTGGGCTTGTGTTTTACGGGCCGCAGCAGCACGTTGTTCAGCCTGACGTTGGCGGCGTTCTTCGGCTCGGCGCTCTGCAGCTTCACGTTTGGCAGCCTCGGCACGTTGAATACGTTCGGACTCTTCCAAGCCTTTGATATTGCCGTCATCTAAAGTATCGTTGATCAAAACCAACGGCTCGCCAACATCTTCGGGAGCAGATTCGCGGTTTGGCTTCAATACTTCAACCGGCGCATTGTCTTCTTCGTCGCCTGCATTTTGCGGTTTATTTGGTGCTTCGGCATCCGCATGGCGGGCAGCCTCTTCAGCAGCAGCGACATCCTCTTTATTAGGCTCTAAAACAACCGCCTTGCTCGGCTCGTCAGCCGTTTTGGCTTGGCTCTGACCGACAGGCGCTTCTTTAAACGGTGAATTTTTATCGTCGCCGGAAGTCAGCGCCAGACCGAACAGCATACCCGATGCCACCACCAAGCCGGAGGCCAAGACCAAGCGACGGCGGTTGCGACGTTTGAGTCGTTCGTAACCGTCTAAATCGTATCCGTTTGGAGTTTCTTTTTGTTTATTGTCGGACATGATAATTTCCTCGTTAGTGTTCTTTCAAAACAGCCATTACATCGGCAACAGTATGGAATGAGCCGAAAACAACGATTCTATCATTTTCGGTTGCTTTAGCCAAAGCAGCGCGATAGGCCGCAGCGACAGTTTCAAAAACATTTACATTGTCGATGCCGTGTTCAGCCAGTTTATCCTGCAAAGCCTCTACCGTCATGCCACGCGGCACATCTAAAGGCGCGATATTCCACTCGTCAAACTGGTCTTTAACGATTTCCAGCACGCCATCAATATCTTTATCGGACAACATACTGAATACGGCGGTACGTTTTTGGGCAAAGGCAAGGTTAATCAGGCTGCGGCGCAAAGCACGGGCAGCGTGCGGATTGTGGCCGACATCCAAAACCACCAGCGGACGGCCGGGCAAAACTTGGAAACGTCCAGGATTCTCCACCAACAGCAAACCACGTTTAATTGCGCCGATATCAACCGGCAATTGTTCGTTCAAACACTCCAACACCGTCAATGCACACGCGGCATTAGACAACTGATAGGCACCGCGTAAAGCAGGAAACGGCAAGGAATTGCGGTTACGGCTTTGGCCGTCTGAAGATTGCGGATGGAAGCGGTAATTCCACTGTACGCTTTCCATTGACGCAAAATCAAAATCTCGCTGAACCATCAACAGTTTTGCGCCAATTTCTTCTGCGTGTTTAACCAATGATTCAGGTGCAGGATTCTGACCGCACACGGCTGGTTTACCGCTACGGAACACTCCGGCTTTTTCAAAACCGACCTGCTCGACAGTATCGCCCAAAAATGCCTGATGGTCCAAATCCACGCTGGTAACGACCGAGCAGTCGCCGTCAAATACATTCACAGCATCTAATCGTCCACCCAAACCGACTTCTAAAATCATTACGTCCACATTTTCATGCATGAAAATATCGATGGCCGCCAAAGCATTAAACTCAAAATACGTCAGCGAAATTTCGCCGCGCGCCGCTTCGATACGCTCAAATGAGGAAACAATCAATTCATCTGAAACCGGTTGAGTGTTGATGGCGATTCGTTCGTTGTAACGCAGAAGATGAGGACTGGTCAGCGTACCGACTTTAAAACCGGCTTCTTTATAAATATGCGACAAATAGGCACATACGGAACCCTTACCATTGGTACCCGCCACCACGACGACAGGACATTGCGGCACCAAATTCATGCGTTTTTTCACTTCTCCCACACGTTCCAAGCCCATATCGATAAGGCCGGAACTATGGGCAGTCTCCAAATGAGAAAGCCAGTCTTGTAATGTTTTCATTGTATTTATCGCTTCAAAAGGCCGTCTGAAACAGCCGTTTAATCCATATCTGCCGCAAGTTCTGCTTTGTCTTCTTTTTCCCGACACCAGCGTGCCCATACTTTCAGACGGCGGTAGGCATCGCGGTCGGCCATATCGGGCAAGATGCAGTGTTTGACCATTTTTCCATCAACATTCCATTGCACAAACAAAGCGTAAACCGTCAACATACTGCTGTCTTGCAAAACCGCGCTTCTACCCTCTTTTTCGCCATTCAAGTAAACTGTCGCACGGTATTGGCGGTCAATGATGATTTTTCTGACCGCATTTCGAGTCTGAAAATTAACGCTGTGCCAAGCATAGGCAAAACTGCCGGCCAACGCCGCCAAACCCAGCCACATCATCCAGCCGTAAAACTCGGCAAGGCATAAGGCCAAAGCCGAAAGGTGTAAGAAGACAATCAGAATTTTCAAAGAACGCGAGGGCTTTAAGGCCGTCTGAAAACTTCGCACGGCTTTACATCATATTGTCGAAAACAGGCGTAATGTTCAATTCCGCCTCTTCCATATCCAAAACCATATCGTGGATTTCGGTATCGAAAAATTCCCAAAAAGCCTTCAGGCTCATGTCTTGCGGCCATTTGCTTTTATCGATGTCCCAGCCTGCCAATTCGGCTTCAAAAATCTGCTGGTAGCGTTCGTCAAAATAGGAAATGACGGATTCGGGTTCGTCAAATTGCGGCACCAAGAATACGGAGCAGTTGGTACGCAGTTGCTCGACGGTCAAATCGGGCATATTCTCATCGGAGGATTTCAACCATTCCAAAAAACGGGCGGTCGGCTTCAGCACGACAGCAGTACGGTCAACAAAATACATTATTTTCAACTTTCAAAATCATTCAAACCGATCATGCCGTCTGAAATTTCAGACGGCCTAAGTTTAATGTGTCATCACCTGTTGCAGGAATTGTTTGGCACGCTCGTGTTTCGGATTGGTAAAAAACTCTTCCGGCGTTTCATCTTCCAGAATCTGGCCTTTATCGACAAAAATCACACGGTCGGCGACTTCGCGCGCAAAACCCATTTCATGGGTTACGCACATCATGGTCATACCGCTTTCCGCCAAGTCTTTCATCACTTTTAATACTTCGCCGACCATTTCAGGGTCAAGCGCAGAAGTCGGCTCGTCAAACAACATCACGCGCGGCTCCATCGCCAAACCGCGTGCAATCGCCACACGCTGCTGCTGACCGCCGGAAAGCTGGCCGGGCAGCGCGTCTTTTTTATGCGCCAAGCCGACGCGTTCCAAAAGCTCCATTGCTTTCTTTTCCGCCTCTTCACGGCTTTGGTTTTTTACTTTCATCGGAGAAAGAATAATGTTCTCCAAGACAGTCAAATGCGGATACAGATTGAAGCCTTGGAACACAAAGCCCACTTCTTCACGCACCTCGTTCAAATCGGTTTTCGGATCGGCAACATTGATGCCGTCCACCCAAATCTCGCCGCTTTCAATGCGCTCGAGTTGGTTTACCGTACGAATCAGCGTAGATTTGCCACTGCCTGAAGGGCCGCATACAACGACCACTTCGCCTTGTTTAACTTCCAGATTCACGCCGTTGATAACGTGCAAATCTTTAAAATGTTTGTGTACATTTTTGAATTTAATCATTATTTCTTTCCAAACTGCCAAAATTTTCGGGGCTTGAGTTGCGCTTGCCGCTGCCAAAGCAAAGGAATGGCCGTTTCCAGCTAAAAGCGGCAACTGACTATGCCACCGGAGATTTCGCCTTGATTGTACCGATTGACTTTAAATTGCTCTTCCCTATCGAGACGATGCCCGGTCAATATCCAAACTGCGCCGATAATTGCCGCTTCAAAACGGTGCTGCTTAGACGGCATATCCTTACTGGAAAAATACTGCACCAACTCGCACCACAAATATGAATCACCCAGAAACCCCCATTGAATAGGAGGTTGCTTAAAAATTGCCATCACTGTTTCAGACGGCCTTTTGAACCAGATAATTGCTCAATTCCACATATTTCTCGGCGGCAATGTGTTCTGCCCTGTCTTGCGGATTGATGCCGACTGCCTGCAAATCATCATCGCCGGCAAGTTCCTTCAAATTATTGCGTATGGTTTTGCGGCGTTGATGGAAAGCCAGTTTCACCAGTTTGGCAAAATGTTCAAAATCTTCCGCTTTACCGATGCGGTGTTTCACCGGAATCATGCGCACGACGGCCGAGTCAACCTTCGGCGCAGGATCAAAGGACTCGGGCGGTACTTCAATCAACATTTCCATATCGAAGAAATATTGCAGCATCACGCCCAGACGGCCATAGTCATTGGTTTTCGGCTGCGCCACCATGCGTTCGACCACTTCTTTTTGCAGCATAAAGTGCATATCGATCACATCGTCTGCCACTTCGCTCAATCGGAACAAAAGCGGCGTGGAAATATTGTATGGCAGGTTGCCGACAATTTTTTTCTTGCCTTCAATGCTGTTGAAATCAAACTGCAATACATCGCCTTCGTGTATCACCAATTTATCTGCAAACAGCAAGGTTTTCAGACGGCGTACGATGTCGCGGTCGATTTCGCAAACATGCAGGCAGTTGAGTTTTTTCGCCAAAGGCTCGGTAATGGCGGCCAAGCCCGGGCCGATTTCAATCACGATATCATCGGGCTGCGGTCTGACCGCGTTGACAATATCGCTAATAATCCGTGTATCCTGCAAAAAATTCTGCCCGAAGCGTTTCCGGGCCTTATGTTCTTTCATATCTTTCTTCAAGCAAGCTGTTTAAGGCAGTATTGTAACTGAAACAGGCGTTTTTGTCGGCACGCTTTCAGACGGCATTTGCCTAATTTTAAGCAAACGGCGGCGCTTCCAAACCCAAAGATTTCAGTAGCTGAGCAGTCTCATAAACCGGCAAACCCATCACGCCCGTAAAACTGCCCTGCAAATGCTCGACAAATACGCCGCCCAAGCCCTGAATCCCATACGCACCGGCTTTATCCATCGGCTCGCCGCTGGCAACATAGGCTGCAATCTCCTCAGCCGTCAACGTTTTAAAGCGCACTTCGCTCGTCTGCACCACATCATGGCATACGCCTTGCCAATAAACGCACACAGCCGTCAACACTTGATGCGTCCGTCCGGATAAACGTTCCAGCATATCGACCGCATCCGCCTCGGATTCCGGTTTACCTAAAATAACCGCACCATCCGCCACCGTCGTATCCGCCGTCAATACAGCAAACTCAGGTTCTTGATTATGAGCAGCAAACCATTGCGCCACCGCCGCCTGATTTTTCTCACAGGCCATACGGCGCACATACTCTACTGCTGCTTCGCCTTCTTTAGGGGTTTCATCAATATCCACAGGAAGGCGGCGTACCGTGAAACCCAAATTCTCCAAAATCTCACGACGGCGCGGACTGCCCGAAGCCAGATAAATTGCGTTCATTGTATTGGTTTTCCTTATTTTGAAATTTTATGCTGGCCGGACAGGCGGACATAATGCGCGGACGAATACGTCAAAAATTCCTTTTCCTCATCCGTCAGCGGACGCACTTGTTTCACAGGCGAGCCAACGTATAAAAAACCGCTTTCCAAACGTTTGCGCGGAGGCACCAAACTGCCCGCGCCTATCATCACATCATCTTCGACAACCGTATCATCCAAAATAATCGAGCCCATGCCCACCAACACACGATTCCCAATTCGGCAGCCATGCAGCATGACCTTATGCCCAATCGTCACATCATCGCCGATAATCAAAGGTGAACCGTCAGGCTTCGCCGCATTCTTATGCGACACATGCAAAACGCTGCCGTCCTGCACATTGCTGCGCTTGCCGATAGAAATGCTGTTCACATCGCCACGCAATACGGCATAAGGCCAAACGGATACATCTTCCGCCAGCGACACTTCGCCAATCACAACCGAAGTCTCATCTATAAAACAAGACTCATCAACCGACGGCACATAATCCAGAAACGCACGAATAGGGTTTGCCATTTCCAATATCCTTTTCTCAAAACCAAAACTGATCAGGCCGTCTGAAAACACGGCGTAAAACGATTTTATACTACAACCATACTAAATCAAGCCAAAAAATCATCAAAAGGCCGTCTGAAACAGCTTTCAGACGGCCTTTCATCATAAACCTTTATCTTGGCTTACCACTATTTATCATTAGCGCCTCATCCATCTTTTATGGAATAATCGTCTTCATTTGATTGATGGAGAAGCCGATGGAGACACGTTCGGGAAATTATGCAGCATCCCTATTGGTCGTCGGCTGCGTCGTCTTCGGCTTGGGCAGTTTGATCGTCAAATTTGTCGATGTCGGCTCTTACGCCATCGCATTCTGGCGTTTGCTGATTGCCGCCCCCATATTCTTCCTGCTCGGGCGTTTTTTCAGACAAAAAATGCCCACGAAAAGAAAAACGGTTGGCTACGCAATCTTATCCGGCGTTTTCCTCGCATTCGACCTCGCCCTTTGGCACGAAAGCATTCACGCCGTAGGCCCCGGCATTTCCACCTTGCTCAACAGCCTGCAGATTTTCTTTTTAGCCGCCATCGGCTTCTTCTTTTATTCGGAACGCCTAAGTACCTTACAAATTTTAAGTTTGATATTGGCCACCATAGGCGTAGCCTTGATCGGCAGCCCGGAGTTCGGTCATAACGACAATGCCGCATGGGGATTTGTCAGCGGCGTAGTATCCGGTGCCATGCTGACCCTGTCTATGGTTTTCGTACGCAAAACCCATGAGCAGGAAAAAGTCGGTTTGTTTCCGCTCATGATGATTTTAAGCTTCGGCGGTGCAATGGCGCTGGTCATCCCATCTCTACTATTCGATGCCGCCCATCTCTACCCCAAAACTTTAAACGATGTGATTCTAGTCTCCATCTACGGCATCGTTATGCAATGCTTCGCTTGGGCATTGATTGCTTACGCCATCCCGCTTTTATCCTTATCGCTGACCGGCCTCTTGCTTCTCTCCGAACCAGTCGCCGCCATGTTAATCGATTATTTCTGGCTGAATAAACCGATTAACGCCGTCCAATGGTGTGGCGCCACTTTGACTTTATTGGCAATTTATTTGGGTTCGTTAAAAGACAAAAAATAGATACAAAAAAGGCCGTCTGAAAAATTTCAGACGGCCTTTTAATCTGTTTATTGCTTATTGGATACTGGTACCGATACGGCTGAGTTCGCCAAAGTTCATCCAAACAAAGAAGGCTTTACCGACAATCAGTTTATCATCGACAAATCCCCAGTAACGGGAATCGGCGCTGTTGTCGCGGTTGTCGCCCATTGCGAAATAACGGCCTTCTGGGACTTTACAGATAAAGCCATTGCCGTCTTCTGCGTATTCGCAATTTTCCAAACCGCTTGTTTCAAGCGAGTAATTGCTTTCAGGCATCACTTCGGAAGTATATTTGTTCAATACAGCAATAGATACGGAAGGCTGACCGGCCTCCTTGACCACATCAAAGTTTTTGCCGTTCAAGGCCGTCTGAAAACGCTCAAGCGTATGAATCATAGACGGATCGGTATCATCTGCGTATTGATAATTACCGTTTGGTTTTTCGGAAATAATTTCTCCGTTAACAGTCAAAACCTTATCACGGTATTCCACAACGTCGCCCGGAATACCGACGATACGTTTGATGTAATTCATCTCTGGCTGAAGTGGGTAATTGAACACCACAACATCGCCTCGTGCAATGTTGCCGACAGGGATAATGACCTTATTCAAAATCGGCAGGCGGATACCGTAAGAGAATTTGTTCACCAAGATAAAATCGCCTTTGACCAAGCCCGGACGCATGGAGCTGGACGGAATTTGGAACGGCTCGGCAATAAAGCTGCGCAACACAAAGATAACCAAGATGATGGGAAAAAAGCCGCCCATGTAGTCGGTAAAATGCGCATTGTCTTCGCCGGTCTCGCTTTTTTTCAGATGGCCTTTATGGATTGCCCAAACAATACCGGTAAACACGACAAACACCAGCAATACGGCGGTAAAGCTCATAAATTCAGACAAAATGCCGAATACACCAACCATGCACAGGAGGTAACTCCATTGCAGGCCGGAGCTCCATTCGCCGTTTTCCTGACGCTCTTTGCTGCTTTTGAAGTTAAGAACCAAACCGGCCAGCAGCACAACGATTGCGCCTAAAGTCAGATTTATACTCATTATTTATCACTCACTTGCAGAATCGCCAAGAATGCGCTTTGCGGGATTTCCACGTTGCCCACTTGTTTCATGCGGCGTTTGCCTGCTTTTTGTTTTTCGAGAAGTTTTTTCTTACGCGTAATATCGCCGCCGTAACATTTCGCCAAAACGTTTTTACGCAGGGCTTTGACGTTTTCGCGGGCGATAATCTGGCTGCCGATGGCGGCTTGGACGGCGATGTCGAACATCTGGCGCGGAATCAGCTCGCGCATTTTTGACGCCAACTCACGACCACGGTGAACCGCGCTTTGACGGTGCACAATCAGGCTCAGGGCATCGACTTTTTCGCCATTGACCATGATGTCGAGCTTAATCAAATCAGACGGCTGGAACTCTTTGAAATGGTAGTCCAACGAAGCATAGCCGCGCGAAGTCGATTTAAGCTTGTCGAAGAAGTCCATTACGACTTCGTTCATCGGCAAATCGTAAGTCAACATGACTTGACGGCCCATGTACTGCATATTGACCTGCACGCCGCGCTTTTGGTTACACAAAGTCATGACGTTGCCGACATACTCCTGCGGCACAAGAATGGTCGCGGTAATAATCGGCTCGAGAATGGTTTCGATGCTGCCGATGTCGGGCAGTTTAGATGGGTTTTCGACTTCGATTTTTTCGCCGCTCTTCAAAACGACTTCGTAAACCACCGTCGGCGCAGTGGTAATCAAGTCCATGTCGAACTCGCGTTCCAAACGTTCCTGTACGATTTCCAAGTGTAGCAGGCCTAAGAAGCCGCAACGGAAGCCGAAGCCCAATGCCTGAGAAACTTCAGGTTCGAATTTCAGTGAAGCATCGTTCAGTTGCAATTTTTCCAAAGCGTCGCGCAAGGCTTCGTAGTCGTGGCTTTCCACAGGATAGAGACCGGCAAATACTTGGCTTTGTACTTCTTGGAAGCCGGGCAACGGCTCAGAGGCAGGGTTGGCAACCAAAGTCACCGTATCGCCGACTTTCGCCTGTCCCAATTCTTTTACGCCGGTAATCAGAAAACCCACTTCGCCGGCTTTGAGTTCTTGTTTTTGAACCGATTTCGGTGTGAATACGCCCAACTGCTCGACCTGAGTTTCCGCCTTGGTGCTCATAAAGCGTACTTTGTCTTTCAGCTTGATGGTGCCGTTTTTCACACGAATCAGCATGACCACGCCAACGTAGTTGTCAAACCATGAATCAACAATAACCGCTTGCAACGGCGCATTTTCATCACCGGTCGGCGCAGGGATTTTGGCAACGATTTCTTCCAAAACATCTTCCACACCAATGCCGCTTTTGGCAGAACACTGTACCGCGCCAACGGCATCAATGCCGATGATGTCTTCGATTTCCTGTTCCACGCGCTCGGGGTCGGCGGCAGGCAGGTCGATTTTGTTCAAAACAGGCACGACTTCCACGCCCAAATCAATCGCGGTATAGCAGTTCGCCACGGTTTGCGCTTCCACGCCTTGTGACGCGTCAACGACCAAAAGCGCGCCTTCGCAGGCAGAGAGCGAACGGGATACTTCGTAAGAAAAGTCGACGTGTCCCGGCGTATCAATTAGGTTAAGCTGATACACCTGCCCGTCGCGTGCTTTATAGTTGAGCGCGGCGGTTTGCGCTTTGATGGTAATGCCGCGCTCTTTTTCGATGTCCATGGAGTCGAGCACCTGCGTACTCATTTCGCGCAAATCCAAACCGCCGCAGTATTGGATAAAACGGTCGGCAAGCGTCGATTTACCGTGGTCGATGTGGGCAATAATGGAGAAATTCCGTATGTTTTTCATATTGTTATTAAGATAAATGCAATTAAAGTCGGAAAGGCCGTCTGAAAAAACAGGGATTCGGTTTTCAGACGGCCTTAGAATAAGGTTGAATCGTTCCGTATTCTAACGGAAATTCAACGTTTCTGCATGATTTTATAGCGATTTGACAATCTCGGTCACCATCTTCGCCGAGCTGACAGCCGCCGTTTTCAAAAACTCTTCAAAGCTGATGTCCGCTTTCTCATCTGCCGAATCGGAGACGGCGCGAATAATTACAAACGGCACTTCCAACTGGTAACAAGTCTGCGCAATCGCCGCAGCTTCCATTTCCACTGCTTTTACTTCTGGGAAATGGCTGCGGATTTCCGCGACACCTTCGCTGCTGTGCACAAAACGGTCGCCACTGACAATCAGGCCTTGCGTGACAGCCGCTCCGTCAAACACTTGCGCCGCCTTTTCTGCTTGGCGAATCAAGTTTGAATCCGATGCAAACACGGCAGGAAGTTGCGGTACTTGTCCCCAAACATAACCAAAAGCCGTTACGTCAACATCATGATGCGCCACAGTTTCGCCGATGACCACATCACCGACCTTCAGGCCCTTGCCCAAACCGCCTGCACTGCCGGTATTGATGACGCAATCCGGTGCAAACTGATGAATGACCCAAGAAGTCGAAACCGCCGCATTGACTTTACCGATACCGCTCAAAACCAATACCATACGTTTTCCGGCCAATTCACCTTCATACGCCGAGAATTTACCGAAGGACACATGCTTGACATTGGTCATGCTTTCACGCAAAAGCTCGATTTCCTGTTCCATTGCGCCGACCACGGCAATTGTTTGTACTGACATCTCGTTACCTTTCCATTCACTAATCGGGCAACATTATAACAGCAGAATTTAAAATCACAGGGATACTGAAAAATCTGCTATATTCCCAGAACGACACCCAATTTAAAACAGATTGATGCTCCAGCTAGCAATCAGCAAATAATGATTGCATCTGTTATAATTACCATAGATAAAATAACTATATTTTAAATACCTAAATTCTTATGTTTAACGAAAATACTCCGGATGCAAAAGAAGAATTGTTCGCTTGGCTACGCCATATGAACAAATACAAAGGCTCCGACCTTTTCATTACCACCAATTTCCCACCGGCCATGAAAGTGGACGGCAAAATCATGCGACTGACTGATGAGCCGCTGAGTGCTGAAAAATGTATGGAAATCGCTTTTTCGATTATGTCTTCCAAACAAATCGAAGAATTTTCTTCCACCAACGAATGCAACTTCGCCATCAGCCTGCCCGATACCAGCCGCTTCCGTGTTAATGCAATGGTTCAACGCGGTGCAACTGCTTTGGTATTCCGTTCCATTACCAGCAATATCCCGAAATTTGAAACGCTCAATCTACCCCCTATTCTGAAAGACATTGCCCTCAGAAAACGCGGCCTGATTATTTTTGTCGGCGGTACAGGTTCGGGCAAGTCCACTTCCCTCGCCTCCCTTATCGACTATCGAAACGAAAACAGCTTCGACCACATTATTACCATCGAAGACCCGATTGAGTTTATCCACCAACACAAAAACTGCATCATCACCCAACGTGAAATCGGTGTAGATACAGAAAATTGGCCGATTGCATTGAAAAATACCCTGCGCCAAGCGCCGGATGTTATCCTGATTGGTGAAATCCGCGACCGCGAGACCATGGACTACGCCATTTCCTTCGCAGAAACCGGCCATTTGTGTATGGCAACACTGCACGCCAACAGTACCAACCAAGCGCTCGACCGCATCATCAACTTCTTCCCCGAAGAGCGCCGTACCCAGTTGCTGACCGACTTATCGCTCAACCTGCAAGCCTTTATTTCACAACGACTGATTCCCCGTGAAAGCGGACGGGGTCGTGTGGCGGCGGTCGAAGTTTTGCTCAATTCGCCAATTATTGCCGACTTGATTCAAAAAGGCGAAGTCCACAACATCAAAGAAATGATGAAAAAATCAACCGGCATGGGCATGATCACTTTTGACCAAGCCTTGTATGATTTGTATGAAAACGGCGATATCAGTTATCAAGACGCCATTAAAAATGCCGACTCCGCTCATGATTTGCGCTTAGACATTCAATTACGAAGCCGTCGTGCGCAAAATGCCGGTCCGGATTTAGAATTGATTTAACAGCTTCAAAGCATAAAAAAGGCCGTCTGAAACCTTACTACGAGTTTCAGACGGCCTTTATTCCATCAAATAATCAAGCCTGTTTCAGTTTTGCATCGGCATCACGCAATGCAGTGCGCAGACCTTCTTCGATAACCGGATGGTAGAACGGCATATCCAACATTTGCGGAATCGTCATCTTCATTTGATGCGCCCAAGCCATCAAGTGTGCCAAATGTTCGGCAGCAGGGCCGACAATTTCCGCACCAATGAAACGGCCGGTCGCTTTCTCAGCATACAAACGCATATGGCCTTTGTTTACCAACATAACGCGGCTGCGGCCTTGGTTTCGGAAGGAAACTTCACCGATGACAAACTCATCAGGCTGATATTTCTCCGCAACTTGCGCGTATTTCAAACCGATAGTGGCAATTTGCGGACTGGTAAATACCACGCCGATTACGCTACGGCGCAAACCGCCCTCAATATTCGGGAAAATAGCGGCATTGTGACCGGCAATTTTGCCTTGGTCAGAAGCTTCATGCAGCAGAGGCAGTTGGTTGGATGCATCGCCTGCGATAAAGATGTGCGGAATGCTGGTTTGCATGGTCAGCGGATCGGCAACAGGCACGCCACGTGCATCTTTTTCGATATTCAGGTTTTCCAAACCGATATTGTCCACGTTCGGACGGCGACCGGCGGCAGCCAAAGCATATTCGGCATGGAATATACCTTTTTCGCCATCTTGTTCCCAATGAACTTCAACATTGCCTTCTGCGTCCAATTTGACTTCGGTTTTGGCATCCAAATGCAAGGTCAACTCTTCACCAAAAACGGTTTTGGCTTCTTCAGCGACAACAGGGTCGGAAATACCGCCAATAGCGCCTGCTACGCCAAAAATTTCAACTTTTACGCCCAAACGGTGCAAAGCCTGACCCAACTCTAAGCCGATTACACCAGGACCGAATACGGCCACACTCTTAGGCAGGGTATCCCAAGAGAAAACATCATCGTTCACAATCAAGCGATCGCCCAAAACTTCCCACTGAGGGAAAATCACAGGGCGCGAACCGGTAGCAATCACAAAACTTTTTGCAGTGATTTGAGTGTGGTCATCGATTTGGACGGTGTGTTCGTCAACAAATTTTGCCGTACCCATAATACGCTTGTCGGCAGGCCACTCTTCTACATCACTGACTACAAAACCAACAAAACGGTCGCGTTCGGACTTCACGCGGTGCATGACTTCTTCGCCGTTTACCGTTACGCTGTCTTTATCCAAATGCACGCCAAACGGATCGGTATGCAGAGCATGATGGCGCGCTTCCGCAGCTGCAATCAGCAATTTGGACGGCATACAGCCGACACGCGCACAAGTTGTTCCGAATACATTGTTTTCAATCAGGTAAACATTATCTGTATGAAGTCGAGCATTGCGAAATGCGCCCATACCGGCTGTACCGCCACCCAGTACTACCACATCTGCTTGAATTTTTTTCATATTTTATCCTTACTGTCTATATCCAAACCGATATTGCCATCAGGTTATCCGTTTTCAGACGGCCTAAACTTCATAAACTATCAAAATTTAAAAATCAATAGCCAATATCTAAATATCGATTTAAAACAATAATCTCAAATTCTACTTGTAAATATAGAGTTATTCAGAACGCCGATTTGCAAACGTCGTCTGAATAACTCTATATTTGGGTCTTTCAGACGGCCTTTTCAAGCCGTCTTAAGCATACAGGCAATTAGTTTTTAGCCAAGTAAGCTTCCAAGTCTTCGCTGCCACCGATGTATTTACCGCCGATGAATACTTGAGGAGCAGTCATCTTGCCGGTAATAGCGCGTACGGAAGTAACAGTTGCATCTTTGCCCAATACGATTTCTTCGTAAGACAAGCCTTTGTCTTGCAGAGCTTTTTTAGCTTTAGCACAGAATTGGCAGCCAGGTTTGGTGAAGATGGCAACAGACTCTTGAGCTTTCCAGTCAGGAGCAATGTATTTCAACATAGTGTCAGCGTCAGACACTTTGAAAGGATCGCCTGGCTCTTCAGGTTCGATAAACATTTTTTCAATCACGCCGTCGTTAACCAGCATGGAGTAACGCCAAGAGCGTTTGCCGAAGCCCAAGTCTTCTTTGCCAACCAACATGCCCATGCCTTCAGTGAATTCACCATTACCATCAGGAATCATGTAGATGTTGTCAGCTTCTTCTTCAGCAGCCCAAGCGTTCATTACGAAAGTGTCGTTTACAGATACGCAGTAGATTGCGTCAACACCGTTTTCTTTGAACGCGCCAAACAATTCGTTGTAGCGTGGCAGGTGAGAAGAAGAGCAAGTTGGAGTAAATGCGCCAGGCAGAGAGAACACGACTACTTTTTTGCCTTTGAACAAATCATCAGTAGAAACATCTTTCCAAGTGTCGCCAACGCGAGTGCGGAATACTACGGAAGGTACTTTTTGACCGGTACGATCTTGCAAAGCCATTTTTAAGCTCCTTAAAAATTCGGGTTTGAGAAATGAATCAATGCTTGCATTTTAATGCAGGCCTATCGATTTGTATAATTTATAGTTCAAATAATATTAATTACATCAAACTATCAACTCAATTAAATCGAGAACAGCTATTCCTCTAAATGAAGGCCATCTGAAATAAAACAAGTACCTGACTGAAATTATTTTTTAGGTAAGGGCTGAACGGGAGAATCCGAAGCCACAATTTCGCCGATGGCTGTTTCCGCAATATCCTTCAAAGCATAGCGGTCTTTATCAGGCATATCTGTCGGTTTGTACTGAGGCGAGAAATCCAAGCGGATACAGATTTTCTTCATAGAAACAATGCGCCATAAAGATTGAAGCAGGTTTACCTCCGCATAGGATGGCAGATCCGTCCGTTGTCCTTCGTCATCATAATATCGCAAAGTTACCGCCTGAATCGGCGCTTTCGCATCAATAGCCGATTGGAACAGGGCAGCTTTAAACGGCAAAATACCCAAGCCGGAAGAAGTACGCGCCTCAGGGAAGAAGCTGACATTCTGCCCTGCTTTCAATGCTGCACAAATCGCCTGATTAATCGGCTCGACATCACGGCGGGAATTGCGATTGATAAACACCGTGCCGGCATTTTTACCCATTTTCCCCAAAACCGGCCAACCGCTGATTTCCTGTTTCGCAATAAAACTGCTCGGATAAACGGCGCTCATGGCAAAAATATCCAACCAAGACACATGGTTGGCCACCACCAAAGTACCACTCACATTTCCTTGAGGCGGTACGCCGATTTCCAATTCGATATCCAAAGCATCCAACGCACCTTTTCCCAAAACAACCACAGCATGATTGCGTTCCTCTGCATTGTTGCCATCAATGGCACGCAAATCCCGGCCGGTTCTGAATAACCAAGCTGCCAAACGGCAAAGTCGGCTCAGACGTTTAAAAAAAGGAGCTTTTTGTTTAGACATAAAATTTCTTCTGTATTGTGTTCATTATGTTCAGACGGCCTCTGACATTTAAGGCCGTCTGAAACTATTTCTGGCAATTTGGACAATAAAATGTTCCACGCTGCCCCAAAGTTTCTTTAAAAATCAACCCGCCACATTGGACACAAGGCTCATTGTGGCGGCCATAGACCGTATATTCCTGCTGAAAGTAGCCGCTTTTTCCATCGCTATTAACGAAGTCTCGCAGTGTACTGCCGCCCGTTTCAATCGCCCTCAGCAGAACCGCTTTAACGGTTTCCACCAATAATGCGCATTCTTTCTTGGTCAGCTTATTCGCCGGACGCAATGGCGAAATACCTGCCTTAAACAGACTTTCATTCGCATAAATATTACCGACACCAACCACCACTGCATTATCCATCAGCGCTAATTTGACTGCACGCTTTTGGGTTTTCAATTTCTGATACAGGTAATTTGCATCAAAATCATCCGAGAGCGGCTCCGGTCCCAACTTTTCCAACAGCGGATGATGCTCGGCAATACCCTCATACCACAATACCGCACCAAATTTACGCGGATCGTGATAACGCAATACGGTACCGTCATCAAATACAAAATCTAAATGATCATGTTTATCCGGCGTGGCGATGCGCTCATCATCGGCGGTAAAAATCCGCAAACTGCCGGACATACCCAAATGCATAAGTAAAATACCCGTTTCAAAAGTAACAATCAAATACTTCGCACGCCGGTTGCATGCCAAAACTTTGCGCCCGGCCAAAATTTGCGCCAAGTTCGGATGGATAGGCCATCTCAATTTAAACTGGCGAATAATGACTTTTTCTATCTTTTTGCCATCAATATGCGGCGCGATTCCGCGTAAAGTCGTTTCTACCTCAGGTAATTCAGGCATCATTATTCTCCAAATTCATCATTATATATAGGCCGTCTGAAAACTATTCGGCCAAACGTGCCGTACTTAAAGCAACCGTATTGCCATCGAATGCAGATTCCAATTCAGGCAAAGGATGGACACCAATCAAATGTTTCGTTAAAACCACACCATACACCGCCGCACACTGCGGCCACCACCTATCCCCTGCCTTTTCCATAAACTGCCAAAACTTCAAAGCAGATGATGAATTCACAGCAGGCAGATAATCCATAAACTGCCCATATTCCATTTCAAAACCAATAGCGGCAGTTTTTCGTTTCAACTCAGCCAGAGCCAAGCATTGAGATTTCATAGGCAGTCTTTTACCATCAAACCACGAGCTCAACCCCCACAAAGATTTAAGGTTAAACCCCGTTAAAATCAACCTGCCCTCGGGTTTTAATATCCTAAATGCCTCTTGCAACACCAAATCGGCAGATGAAATTTCCAAAAGATGGGGCATCAATAATACATCCACGGAATGCGTTTCAAATGCCAACATTTCAGCATCCATCAGCACATCGCGCGGTACCACAATCATATTTTCAGACGGCCTCTGCCATACACCGTCCAATTGAACCGCCACTTGCCTATTCAAATATTGCAAATGCCGTCTGAAAAAATCCGCCTCTTTTTGAGCAAGATATTGCCCCATTGGCGTTTGCATAAAAAAAGTTTCCATTAAATGCTCTCCTATGCATCCCGACTTGTGTGACAGAATTTTAACACCACGACCACATCATACACGCAAATTCCCTGCCCGACTTGACGTTTGAATGCTGAAACGATACCATCGAAAGGACAAAATTTTATTATATATTTGATAACTCTATTTACTATGGCAAAACTAAAAACCATCGTTCTGACCGTTTCAAGCCTGTCGGCAGTTTCCGCCACAGCCTACGCGCAAAACGCTACGCCCAACCAAGTCGGCATGGCAATGATGCGCCTCAACTCTTCCCTGCTCGACCAAGCCAAAACACAAACCTTCGGCTCTGGTAGCTTGTGGGCATCATTACGTAAAGACTTCCGCATTAACGAAGTCAACACAGAACTGGTTCGCCGCCATGAAAACAAATTTGCTGCAAACAGTGCATATTTCGACCGCACCATCTCCCGCAGCAAACCTTATATGTACCATATTGCCAATGAAGTTAAAAAGCGCAATATGCCTGCTGAAATCGCTTTGTTGCCTTTCATTGAAAGCGCATTTTTAACCAAAGCCAAATCACACGTCGGCGCATCCGGCCTGTGGCAATTTATGCCGGCTACCGGCCGCCACTTCGGCTTGGAAAAAACGCCTTTGTATGACGGTCGTCACGACGTTTACGCCGCTACTGATGCCGCGCTGAACTATCTGCAATACCTGCACGGTATGTTCGGTGACTGGTCTTTGGCCCTTGCTGCTTACAACTGGGGCGAAGGTAATGTTGGTCGCGCCGTAAACCGTGCCCGTGCGCAAGGTTTGGAGCCGACATACGAAAACCTGCGTATGCCGAACGAAACACGCAACTACGTTCCCAAACTTTTGGCCGTCCGCAATATCGTTGCCAATCCGCAAACCTTCGGTATGAATATCAGCGAAATCAGCAATCAGCCGTATTTCAAATCTGTCAGCATCGACAAACCTATTGATAACAGCACAATTGCTCGTTTTGCAAACATCAGCGAAAGCGAACTGTTGGCACTCAACCCAGGTTTCAATGCTCCAGTATTCATCCCTAAAAACAACCGTCGCCTGTTATTGCCGGTTTCTGCGGTTTCCGCATTTGAAAAGAACTACCGCAATGCCAATCCAGATACCCTAATGTCTTGGGATATTTATACTTCTTTGGGCAACAAAAAGCTTAACGCCATTGCTAACGATACCGGTATGAGCGTAGCCGAACTCAAACGCCTCAATGGCCTGAGCGGTAGCGCCATTTCTGAAGGCCGCAGCATTTTAGTGGCTAAAAACTCAGCTATCCAAAGCCAAGACATTATTAACTTTATTGACAAAGACAATACGCCGGATACTTACCAATCCAATATGCCGGCCATGTCTCCGATTATTGCTTCCAACGCAGTAGA
Source organism: Neisseria perflava (assembly GCF_019334725.1). Classification (NCBI taxonomy): domain Bacteria; kingdom Pseudomonadati; phylum Pseudomonadota; class Betaproteobacteria; order Neisseriales; family Neisseriaceae; genus Neisseria; species Neisseria perflava. The sequence continues at coordinate 1,788,926 of NZ_CP079818.1, forward strand.
ACCGGTTAAAGTCGCTCAAACTACCGTGACCAATATTGTTGCACCTGTTGTTCCTCAGTCCACTAAACCGGTTGACTTTATTGCACACAGCAAAACTGAAAACGTTACTTCCGTAGCGGTAACAGAAACCAAAGAGCAGCCTCAAGTTGCAAGTATAGAAATGACCGCCCCAGTTGTAGCCATGGTCCATACTGCTATTGAGCCTGCTACCACAAATGTTGCAGAAGCACCCAAAGCGGCTATCCCTGCCGACTTGACTGCACCGACTGTTGCCGCAAACGATGTAGCCCCTTCTCCAGCAGTTGAATCTGTTGCTGCTGCGCCGGTTCAAGAAGAGCATGATGACCTGATGGCTTTGGTACAAAGCCGACCTGCAGAGGAACCTGCAGCGACTGTTGCTGAAGCGACTCCTGAAACCAAACAAGTTCAAACTGTTGTCACCGCTGAAAACGCTCGTACAGAACGTATCGCAGCCAATACCGCTAAACAACAACAACGCATCAATGCGCGTCTTGCCCGTGTAAATGGCCAACAAAACACACAAACTGCAGCACTTGCAGCAGGTATACACCGCGTGGAAGATGGCGATACGTTGTTTAACATCTCCAAACGTTACAACTTGAGCGTAGCCGATTTGATTATTGCCAACAACATCAAAGGTAACAATATCAAAAAAGGCCAAATCCTCCGCGTTACAGCTGCTCCGGCAAAAGTCCGCAGCAACCCGATTCAAAACGTTTCCTACACTGTACGCAAAGGCGATACTTTGAACACCATCGCCAACCGTTTCAATGTTGATATTAATGATATCCGCCGTTGGAACCGCAATACACGTACGGTGACCCCTGGTCAACGTTTGAAACTGATTGGTAGCTAATACTTGCTTCAAAACAAAGGCCGTCTAAAATATTCAGACGGCCTTTTTCTTTATGATAAATTATAAATTCAATTTTTGATAACAAAATAGTTATCTCTTCAAGACATAAACATCCATGCAATAACTTCCACATAGAAAAAAGAGTGTGTAAAAACACACTCTCCTCTTCAAATAGATTGCCGTCAAATTTTACTCTTAACAGCTGCATTCAAACATATAAATCCTGTATACACATCACTATGCCGGTGAAAAAGCATCACAGAAGAAGGCATCTTCCGGTAAAGCGCAATTTTGAGTCAGCAAACTTTGCGCATTCTCCGTCATGGCTGGTGACCCGCAAGCATAAACTTCATATTGGCTCAAATCAGGATAATTTTGTGCTGCAACGTTTTGCACATATCCACTCTCCCCTTTCCATTCAGAATCAGGCTTAGAAAGAACAGGCAAGAATTTCGCATTTTTCAGACGGCCTATTAATGCTTCTGCTTCTTCCAATGCGTACAAATCCTCCTGCTGACGTGCTCCCCAGTAAAAATGAACCTGACGTTCGCTATTCTGATGAATCAAATCAAGCAAGATGCTGTGGATAGGTGCGTAACCTGTACCCGTTGCCAACAAAACAATCGGTCTATCGCTGTCCTTTTGCAAAGTAAACGTACCCAATGGGCCTTTAATGCGGACAATGCCTTTTTCTTTGATTTTAGGCTCTGCACCAAAAATCATTTCCGAACATACGCCATTTTCTCGTTTCCGAATATGCAACTCCAAAACGCCTTCTTGGTCAGGTGAATTGGCGATTGAATAACTGCGACTAATATTACCCGGAAGCAACAAGTCAATATACTGCCCTGCATAAAATGCAAACGATGGGGCTTTAGGCAAAGCCAATCTCAACAAAGCAACATCATGTTTGATTTCAATCGTTTCGATACGTACAGGCAAAGTGCGCACTGGCAAAGCATTCGGATTAAACCCCTGCACATTGATTTTCAGGTCGCTCTTCGCAGTAGTACAGCACAATAGCACTTTGCCCTGCGCTTTTTCTTCTTCGCTGATGGCTTTATCAATATGATCGCCCATTTCAAATTCACCACTCATCAACTCGGCCTTACATTGTCCGCAGGCGCCACTTTTACAAGAATGGGGCAGATTTAAATTCTGACGGGTCGCAGCAGCAAGAACGGTTTCATCATCGTTTGCCGTAAATGTTATTTGATCTGATAAGGTAATAGTATGTGTCATGGTATTTAGAATAATTTTAGAATCAAAAATAAAGGCCGTCTGAAAAATAAGACCTATTTTTCAGACGGCCTGTCCTATCTATCAAGCTAATTTGGCTTTAATCAACTCTTGAACTTGAGCAGGATTGGCCTTGCCTTTACTTGCTTTCATCACTTGGCCGACAATCGCATTCAAGGCTTTTTCATTGCCGGAACGGAATTGCTCAATGGCTTTCGCATTATTTGCCAACACTTCATCCACCATCGCTTCAATTGCTCCAGTGTCGGTAATTTGTTGCAAGCCATGTTTTTCGATGATTTCGGCAATACCTGCTTCAGGCTCGGCCCACATTGCTTCAAAAGCTTTTTTCGCCAATTTGCTACTTAATGTTCCGTCTGCAACTTTAGCAACCAACTCGGCAAGGCGTGGAGCCGTAATCGGGCTTCCAGCTAATTCCAAACCTTCTTTGTTCAAAGTAGCAGCAAGCTCGCCGTTCATCCAGTTCGCCGTTAATTTACCTTGGCCGCAGGCTTTGGCTGCTTCTTCAAAATAGGCGGCTTGAGCGCGGCTGGCAGTTAACAGGCGCGCATCATAGTCAGACACGCCGTAATCGACAACAAAACGCGCCGCCATTTCATGCGGCAACTCTGGCATTTGCTCTTTGGCTTTTTGCAATTGGCCGTCTGAAATAATGACCGGAAGCAAATCCGGATCTGGGAAATAGCGGTAATCATGTGCATCTTCTTTCAAACGCATCACACGGGTTTCGCCTTTTTCAGGGTCAAACAGCATGGTTGCCTGCTGTACTTTACCGCCGTCTTCCAAGATTTCAATTTGCGCTTCCACTTCATAATTGATGGCTTGTTCCAAGAAGCGGAAAGAGTTGAGGTTTTTGATTTCACGGCGTGTACCGAACTCTGCCTGACCTTTCGGACGGACAGATACGTTGGCATCAACGCGGAACGAGCCTTCCGCCATATTGCCATCGCAAATATCCAGCCAAGTTACCAAACCGTGTAACGCTTTAGCGTATGCCACGGCTTCGGCTGCGGAACGCATTTCAGGCTCGGAGACAACTTCCAATAAAGGCGTACCGGCACGGTTCAAGTCAATACCGGTGGCACCGTTTAAACCCTCGTGCACGGATTTACCCGCATCTTCTTCCATGTGCGCACGGGTAACATTGATGGTTTTAACCTCATCGCCCACTACGATTTCCAGTTTGCCGTGTTCTACAATCGGCAAATTCAACTGGCTGATTTGATAGCCTTTTGGCAAATCAGGATAAAAATAGTTTTTACGGTCGAACACGTTTTTCTGATTGATTTTCGCATCCAAAGCCAAACCGAGTTTGATGGCTTTTTCGACGACTTCGCGGTTCATTACCGGCAATACGCCCGGCAACGCACACTCAACCACGCTGGCGTGGGCATTAGGCTCGGCACCGAATGCAGTGGATGCGCCGCTGAAGATTTTGGATTGGGTGTTGAGTTGGACGTGGATTTCCAGTCCGATTACGGTTTCCCAAGTCATAAGGGTCTTTCTGTCGAAAAAAAGTTAATCGGTTAAATGAGTGATTCGTTTTTCAGACGGCCTGAATAAAAAACATAATAGGCCGTCTGATAAGATAAGTTTATTTCCTGCGGCGTTGGAAACCGGGCAGTTGCCAATGGAAACGGTATGCAGTCAGGCGAAACAACAATCCGCCGGCAAAGAGCAGGTTTAACGTAAAAATATTAATCCAGCCCAAATGCCCGAACAGATAAATCAGCCCGCCAATCAAAATGGCTACACTGCCGTAAAGGTCGGTGCGCAAAATCATCGGCACATCATTGACCAAAATATCGCGCGCAATACCGCCACCAACGGCAGTCACAAAAGCCAAAGAAATAACGCCGAACAAATTGAGCTGCAAGGTCATACCGATTTGTGCGCCGGTAATGCTGAACGCTGCCAAACCGATGGCATCGGCAATAATAAAAGCAGCAGCCAAATAGGTGCTGCGATAACGTTGCACCCTTATCAACCATGCGATGGCAAGCGTGGCAAATACAACTATCAGCGCATCGGTTTGCAAAAACACTTGCGGAATCCGGCCGACCAAGCCATCGCGTATCATGCCGCCGCCGACAGCCGTCAGTAACGCAGTAATGACGACACCGAGTACATCCAACCGCTTGTTGTAGCCGACCAAATAGCCGGAAATGGCAAACGCGGCTGTCCCAATGATTTGAATGAAGTCGGTGGCTGTCATGTTTTTAAATATCTACAATATGCAGCACCTCAATACATTCAGGCGCTTTTATATGGTTTATTTTCAGACGGCCTTGAATCATCAAGGCCCTAAAACATTATTCCGGCGCTTTAGTGTGCCAATCGCTGTTCAGCTGAACTTGATGTGCGGCACCCAAAATTTTAGCCTCGGAGAAATAGTTGCCGATAAATTGCACACCAATCGGCAGGCCGTTTGCGCTGAAACCGGCAGGCAGAGTCAGTGCAGGCAAACCGGCAAGGTTCACGGCGATGGTGTAAATATCGGATAAGTACATTTGCACAGGGTCGTGAATGTCGCTGCCGAGTTTTGGCGCGGCAGTCGGCGCAGTCGGCGCCAAAATGAAATCACATTGACCAAAGGCCGTCTGAAAATCATTGGCAACCAGACGGCGCAGTTTTTGCGCTTTCAAATAGTACGCATCGTAGTAACCATGGCTCAATACATAAGTACCGATCATGATACGGCGTTTGACCTCGCTGCCAAAACCTTCGGCACGGGTGTTGCTGTACATTTCTTCCAAATCGCCAAATTGCACCGCACGGTGGCCATAACGTACGCCATCAAAACGGGACAAGTTGGTACTTGCTTCAGCAGAGGCAAGAACGTAATAAGCAGGAATCGACAATGATGTTTGCGGCAGGGAAACTTCAACAGTCTCCGCTCCTTGTACTTTGAGCAAATCAATAACGCTTTGCAAGGCCGTCTGAACATCGGCATCTGCGCCTTCGCCAAAATATTCTTTAGGCAAACCGATTTTCAAACCTTTGAGCGGCTTGTCCAAATCACGGGTGTAGTCTTCTTTGTCGCGCTCCAAACTGGTGGAATCGCGCTCGTCAAAGCTGGCCATAGCGTTCAACAAAATCGCGCAGTCTTCGGCTGTTTGCGCCATAGGGCCGGCTTGGTCGAAGCTGGAAGCATAGGCAACCATACCGAAACGTGAAACCGTACCGTAAGTCGGCTTGATGCCGGTAATACCGCAATGCGATGCAGGCTGACGGATAGAACCGCCGGTATCCGAACCCAACGCAACCGGTGCCAAACGCGCCGCAATCACGGCAGCCGAACCGCCTGACGAACCGCCGGGAACATGTTCAAGATTCCATGGGTTTTTGGTTGCGCCGTAGAACGAAGTCTCATTGGTCGAACCCATGGCAAATTCGTCCATATTGGTACGGCCAAGAGTAACCATGCCGGCATCCAACAGGTTTTGCACCACAGTAGCAGTATAAGGAGAAACGAAGTTATCCAACATTTTGGAGCTGCATGCACTGCGCCAACCTGTTTGGCAGAAAATATCTTTGTAAGCAACCGGCACACCGGTCAAAGCTGTTGCATTACCGGCCGCGATACGCGCATCGGCTGCTTTAGCTTCAGCAAGGGTCTTATCTTGATCGATGGTAACGTAGCCGTTGATGGTAGGGTTTTTCGCAGCAATAGCGGCCAAATATTCGGTCGCCAATTCGACTGCGGAAATTTGTTTGGATTGCAGCAGGCTGCTGGCTTGTTTGAGCGTGTAAGCGGTCATTGTGCCGTACTTTCTATAAAACAGTTTTTGCTTTCAAAACAGATATTGAAAACATCCGTTTAAATCAATAAATCGGGCCGTCTGAACAAAAAATCCTTTCAGACGGCCTTGCAATAGGGGCTTGCCGATAAGCAAAGGCCGTATGAAACCTTATTCTTCAATTACTTGAGGAACAATATACAGGCGGTTGCGCACTTCGGGGGCAACAGCCTGATATTCGGCAGCATGATCGGTTTCAGTCACTTTATCTTCGCGCAGGCGTAAAGCGGCTTCGTGCGGATGCGCCATGGGTTCGATACCGTCGGTATTGACGCTTTGCATGTTTTCAACCATGGCGAAAATATCGTTCAACTCGGCAAGCGTTTTGTTTTTTTCTTCGTCCGTTAAAGTGAGGCGCGAGAGTTTTGCGATTTTTTCCACATCATTTAAGCTTAAAGCCATAAAAAATCCTTGTCTGATAGCAATGCCTCTTGGGTTTGGGGTATCATTGCATTTCGTCTTCTATGAAGCGAAGAATTATAACCGAAAACCAAACAGGTTGGCATGGTGTTTTGATTCAGACGGCCTTTTAAGGGCGCATTTATCCGTCTAAAACCGTGTACCTGTTTTTCTTATTTTAAATACTGCTTAAAGCATCCGGACTGGGCCGGAATTTCAGGAATCCTAATGTTTCGTCTTTTATCTCGTTTCCTCTCCAATGATATTGCCATCGATTTGGGCACGGCCAACACGCTGATTTTTGTACGCGGCAAAGGGATTGTTTTGGATGAGCCGTCCATGGTTGCGATTCAATCCGGCGCAGGCAATAAAAGTAAAATTATGGCAGTGGGCACGGAAGCCAAAAAGATGCAGGGTCGTGCGCCGCGCAATATCGAAATTGTCCGCCCGATGAGGGACGGTGTGATTGCAGACTTTGTGATCACCGAGCGTATGCTGGGGATGTTGATTAAAAAAGCCACCGAAGGACGGTCTTTGGTTCCGCCTCGCGTGGTTATCTGTGTTCCTGGCGGCTCTACCCAAGTGGAACGTAAAGCAATTTTGGATTCGGCGTTTGCCGCCGGCGCGGCAAGCGTGCATTTGATTGAAGAACCGATGGCCGCCGCTTTGGGCGCGGGCTTGCCGATTGAAGATGCGGCAGGTTCGATGATTGTCGATATTGGCGGCGGTACGACTGAAATCGGTATTCTTTCACTGGGCGGCATGGCCTATTCTGCTTCTGTCCGCGCAGCCGGCGATGAATTCGATAAAAGTATCATCCATTACCTGCGCCGCCATCGCGGTGTCTTGATTGGCGAAGCTACAGCCGAAGAATTGAAGAAACAAATCGGCTCTGCCTCGGGCTTTGAAACCGAAACAGCCATGCGCATTAAAGGCCGCGATCTGGCCGAAGGTACGCCTAAATCCTTGGCAGTTACTTCAGATGAAATCCGTGAAGCATTGAGTGAAACGGTAAATCAAATCATCCGTGCCGTTCGTCTAGCTTTGGAACAGGCTCCGCCTGAATTGGCCGGCGACATCGCCGACCGCGGTATTATGCTGACCGGCGGCGGTGCGCTTCTGCACGGTATCGATACTGTCTTGGCCGACGCAACCGGCCTGCCCGTCGGTATTGCCGACCAACCTCTGAACTGCGTTGCCTATGGTGCCGGTAAGGCTTTGGACTATATCGGCAAATGGGATACCGTATTCACGGAAAACCCATAAGGTAGATGGTTATGGAACGCTCTTCTTTGCGCTTTGACGAGGCAAAAGGCTCTAAGCTGTTGCCTCGTTTTGTCGTTTATATCGCTCTGGCTGCCGGCCTGATGGTGGCAGATTACCGCTTTTCATTGATGCAGCCTGTACGTGCTGCAGTAATGCCCATGCTCTATCCTGTTCAATGGCTGGCAAATCAACCTGTTCAACTTTATCAATATTTTGCCGACCTCTCCCAGTCCAAATCCGAGCTCTTGGAACAAAACCGCCAACTTCTGGAAGAAAATGGCCGTCTGAAAATTGATTTGCAGCGAGATAAAGTCAATACTGATGAATTGCGCGAATTAAAAAAACTGTACGGTTTGCAACAAAAAGGCATTCACAACGTTATCGGTGCGGAAGTCATTTCCAATGGCAAAGATCCGCTTTCCGAAAGACTGATTATCGGCAAGGGCGGCCAAGATGGTTTGAAAGTTGGCGATGCGGTCATCGATCAAAGCGGTTTGATCGGCCTGTTGACACAAGTTCACACACAAAGTGCGGAAATTGGGCTGATTTCAGGCGGACAAAGCATTGTCCCCATAGCCGTCAGTCGCACCGGCGAACGCAATTTGGCATACGGCAATGGCAACGGTTTGGATTTGCGCTATTTTCCAACCGGCTCAGACTTGAAACCCGGCGATATTCTACTGACTTCCGGCTTGGACGGTACTTATCCGGCGGGGATTCCCGTTGCAACCGTCAGCAAGGTTGTCCGCGCATCGGGAACGCCTTATTACGATACGCAACTGACGCCTTTAGCCGCTTTACGCAGCAGCCGTTTTGTCTTGGTACTTTCTTCCGCCCCTTCTTCCCCACGCTGATTTCATGAACGATTTTGACGATTCTTACCGTGCAGTACCGCTGCACATCATGGCGGCCAGTCTCATCGTGATGATGATACTGGACTTTATGCCGTTTTCCTTTGACGGATTCTTCTGGCTGCCTGAAATGACGGCACTGATGTTGCTGTATTGGACATTGCATCAACCGCAACGCGCAGGCATGGGACTAGCTTTTGCCATCGGTCTGATTGTCGATGCCGCAACCGCCGCGACTTTGGGTTTGCACGCCCTGTCTTACGTCGTGATGACTTATTTCATCTTAAACCGACGCCGCCAAATCATGCTGTACGGCCACATTATGCAATTGGCCGCTGTCTTGGCTGCGTTGTTGCTCAATCAGGCCGTTTTAACTGCTGCCCGTCTGTTCCTCAATCATCAGGTCATCACTTTGCAAGGCTTTGTTGCCCCATTTGTCGGCGCATTGCTTTGGCCGATACTCAGCCAGCTGATGCTGATTGTGACCCGTATTTACCGCGCGCACTGAAAAGATGAAACCGATTCTTCCACGCCGTCTTCCCGGTGGTCAACATACCAAAAAACCTTCCGCTCAGGCAGCACAAGCCGACGCCCTATTGCGCCTGCTCGTTGCTTTTATCCTGATTGTCATCTTCTTTTCCATCTTGCTGGCGCGGTTCTTTTACTTACAAGTGACTCAACACAATGAGTTTTCCGGTCAGGCATCGAGCAACCGCATCACCCTGATTCCAACGCCGCCCGTACGCGGCGAAATCGTCGATATCAACGGCGTTCCTTTGGCCAAAAACTATCCTGTCTTTTCGCTTGAAGTTATTCCCAGCCGCATCGAAGGCAAGATGGAAGATGTCATTGAAGCATTGAGAAAATACGTCGATATTACGCCGACAGATTTAAAACGCTTCAAAAAATACCGCGAAAGCTATCGAAAATTTGAAAACATCCCGCTCAAGCTCAGGCTGACCGATGAAGAGGCTGCGCGTTTATCCGTGCATCTGCGCGAATTCAAAGGCGTAGAGGTCAATTCACGCACATTCCGCGAATATCCTTACGGCAAGCTGACTTCCCATTTCTTAGGCTATATCGGCCGTATTAGCGATAAAGACAAAGAAATGCTGGAAGAAGAAGGCCTGACCGCCCTCTACCGCGGCAGCACGCATATCGGCAAATCAGGCCTGGAAAAATATTACGAACACCAGCTTCATGGCATCCCAGGCTATCAGGAAGTCGAAAAAGACGCTTACGGCAATATCGTCCGCGTATTAAAAAATGTTCCGTCCAAAATGGGGCAAACCTTGCGCCTAGGCATGGATATCCGTATGCAACAGGAAGCCGACCGCATCTTGGGCGACCGCCGTGGCGCATTGGTGGCCATTAATCCGCAAGACGGTACTGTTTTGGCATTTGTTTCCAAACCATCTTTCGATCCCAACCTCTTTATTGACGGCATCGACAGCGATACTTGGAAAATGCTGAATGACGATTGGAAAAAGCCTTTGATCAACCGCGTTACCCAAGGCCTTTATCCGCCGGGCTCTACATTCAAACCCTTTATGGGCATGGCTTTGTTGGAAAGCGGCAAAATCACTCAAAACACCATCGTCCCCGCCCCCGGCGCATGGAGCATACCCGGCAGCCGCCATATTTTCCGCGACTCTGTCCGCAGCGGTCACGGCTCGGCCAACTTGAGCAAGGCCATTCAAGTATCCTCAGATACCTTCTTCTATCGCTTGGGTTACGAAATGGGTATCGACAAAGCCTCTCCGTATCTGGCGCAATTCGGTTTCGGCCAAAAAACCGGTATTGACCTGCCTAGTGAATATGTAGGCGTTTTGCCCAGCCGCGAATGGAAAGCCAAACGCTTTGCCAAATCTTCCGACCCGACTGCCAAAGAATGGCGTGCCGGCGAGATGGTTTCCGTCAGTATCGGCCAAGGCTACAATGCCTACACGCCTTTGCAAATGGCACATGCGACAGCCTCTCTGGCCAATAACGGTGTCGTTCATCAGCCGCATTTGGTCAAAGAAATATTGGATTTCGGTGCGCGTAAAATTACCCGCATCAATCCTAATCCCGAACGTCAAATTCCGTTTAAAACCGACAACTTCGAATACGTCAAACGCGCAATGGAGAAGGTATTGAAACCGGGCGGTACGGCACACCGTATCGGTGGCGGACTCGCTTACACAATGGGCGGTAAAACCGGTACGGCCCAAGTCGTACAAATCAAACAGGGCGGCCGCTACAATGCCGCAGCCCTGCGCGAACAACACCGCGACCACGCATGGTTTATCTCGTTTGCGCCATTGGAAAAACCTGAAATCGCCATTGCCGTTATTTTGGAAAACGGCGGCTGGGGTGCGTATGCCGCGCCATTGGCCCGTGAAATGACTGATTTTTATATGCTTCACGTCAAGCCGCAACAGTTTTCAGACGGCCTTGAAACAGATTCGGCCAAAACTGAAAAAACTGATAAACATCAGCCTATTACCAGCATTTTCCAATCTGCCTACGGACTGACGCCGACAAGCCCTGCCTCACAGCCGGAGGTTCACCATGAATAACACATCAGCGTGGAAAACATTCAAATCCACCATTGCAGCCCCAATTGACCCTTGGCTGTTT